>JAGBHE010000086.1 GCA_017935675.1 Clostridia bacterium
AGGATGCTCAGGCTCACTCTTTGGAATTACCTCAATCCTTGGATCAATTTGATTCCAGTCCCGTATATCCATAACTTTGACGTCCGAAGCAATAACTCCGGCAGGATTATTGCTTATACAATAATATCCTTCTTCAAACAAGGTCCACTTATCTCCGTCAAGATACCATTTTACACCGTTTTTATAATTATAATTATAATAAAGCTGCAGCTCCTCGTCCCAAACCACACATTCATTTTCATCCTCCTCTGAGATGTCAAATGCCGCAAGCTCCACCCTATTGTCCCTGCTTGCCTCTAAATAGATAATATAATGCTCCTGCTCAAATTCCGGCAGCTCCGGATATCCCTCAACCTGAATGGCATATACAGAAGCAGGCAAGATGGCAATTAAAAACATTATTGCGCTGATTAATATTTTTCTTTTCATAGAATTATTCCTCCGTTTAATCCAATAAGAATCAGTTTCCGAAATTTCAACAAAAATGCATTTTTTGTCATTATATCATATTATAACTCAAAATACAAGCTTTTTTCTAAATAATAATAAAAATAAGATTTTAAAAAAACAAAGTAATATTTTTGTATACTTTTTAACGCAGCTATGATAAAATTTCTTTAAACCAACTATTAAGGAGGATAAAATCATGGAAAGATTGATTAAAACCGGAAGGCTTGTTCCAAAGCATTCAAAGGACGTCAACACGTCGCGTATCGGAATAGGCTTTGAAAAGCTGGACAGGGAGGTTTTTGACCCTGAAAAGGCATATGATAAGGTGGCAGAGCTTGGTGTTAAATGGGTGCGTCTGCAGTCCGGCTGGGCGAGAACGGAAAAGGAAAAGGGGAAATACGATTTCGCATGGCTTGACTCCATAGTGGATAATCTTATAAAACGCGGGCTTGTACCCTGGATGTGTCTTTGCTACGGCAACGGTCTTTATGACGAAAACGCGGCAAAGGTTTTCGGCGCAGTAGGCTGTCCGCCCATACATACCGACGAGCAAAAAAAAGCATGGGCAAGCTATGTAAGCGCTTTGGCAAAGCATTTTTCCGGAAGAATAACATATTATGAGGTCTGGAACGAGCCGGATGGAAAATGGTGCTGGAAGCATGGTCCGAGCGGTGAGGAATACGGCAGGTTTGCAGCCGAAACCGCAAAAGCGTTAAAGGCGGCAGACCCCTCCGCAAGAGTTATCGGCGGCTCTCAATGCATGAGCAGCCTCCACTATATGGATAAAGCGTTTGCCGCAGGAATGGCAGAGGAAATATCCGCAATAACCTTCCATCAGTATACGTCTCATGAGGAAACAGTATTTGAAAGAGTGCGCTCACTTCGCGCCCTTTGCAATGCATACAATCCAAAGCTTGAAATAATCCAGGGTGAATCCGGTTCCCAGTCAAGATACGGCGGAGCAGGAGCTTTGGCAGGCGGTGCGTGGA
This sequence comes from Clostridia bacterium, assembly GCA_017935675.1. Taxonomy (GTDB): domain Bacteria; phylum Bacillota; class Clostridia; order UBA1381; family UBA1381; genus RGIG9115. The sequence goes on from JAGBHE010000086.1 coordinate 1,440, forward strand.
CACCGGCACGACAAGCAAAGCAGCTTCTGAGACATTCTGTTGCAGACCTTATGACAGAGGTAAAATTCTTATCATATTTTTCATGCATGGATATGATAGAAGCCTTAAACGGAGTTGCAGGACAGAAAGAAAGCTATCTTGACTACGGATATTTCGGCGTACTCGGCGCAGACTTTGATGAAAACGGCTTTTCCACAGGCGAATACAAGCCTAAGCCCTCCTATTACGCACTTCAGAATCTATGCTCCGTATTTTCCGGGGAATTTGAGCGTGAAGAGCTTCCTGTATCATTTATCACAAATGAATCCAGGCGCACTCTCGGACAAGATGTCAGCATTCAGGACATAATCTTCGGCGGCTTCAGACGTGCAAACGGCTCATGCGCCCTTGCATATTGGTATCCCGCCGACCTGATGACATGCGATTTTGAATCCACCTGTACAATTGAAACTGCCGCCCTGACCGGTGAAATACGGCTTATCGACCCAATGACGGGAGATATATACACCGTGCCCGAAAGTATTCTGAAGGACTGCGGCGGGGGAAGGTATATTTTTAATAATCTTCCGATTAAGGACTATCCTCTTATACTGACCTTCGGCTCCTTTGCCTGACAAAAAAAAATCAATAAGGGGCAAAGCCCCTTATTGAATAAGTTTGATGATAGTCACGGTACACAAAATCAGGCAAACGTGAGTCAAACCTTTGAATGTTCAATCACGTTTGCCTATGCTTCTATTTGCTTAGTTCAAGCAGAATCGGTTTATATGGTTCAATTGTAATTATGCTGTCATATTCCTTTCCGCTGCGTAGTTCTTTTATATGCTCCGCTGTTTTATTATCATACGTAATTTTTATGCGCTTAGCTTTATCCCACTCATAATTGCAAACATTTACAATAACCTTATCGCCGTAAAATCCGTGTGACCATTCGACTTTATCAAGTCTTTCTCCGGTATCGGCATCCGTAAGTATAACTTCTTCTATACCGGATTCATTAATAATTTCTCTGATTGACGCCGCCATCAATGTATCATCAGACTTACCTGTTTTGGCTAAAGCGCGAAGCTTTGCGGTTTCCGCTGCATCATACGGTTTATTGTAATTATCCGCTTCAAGAGGCTTTTCGCCAAGCAAAAGCAGTTTCCCGCCGTTTTCGGCATATTTAATTATATTTTTGCGCAGTACCGACGGAACATTGTTTGCGTCAACTGCAATAATAATATCATATTGATTCAGGTCATCTGAATTTGTATCTGTAATCATTCCGACTTTCTGACCGTTATATATAATATTTTCGTATGCCTTGTTGGTTTTGCTCATATAAGTATCGTTATATACAAGTGCAGTTCTTGAATATACCAATCCAACCCTGCGCTTATTTTTCTGAATTGCCGTAACTTCTTCGGCAAGCCGATTAAGATCCAGTGAAGCTCTTCCCACTTCCGCCATAGTTGCCGGACGAAGCGTCATATTTGTATTAGAAAAGAAATTTTCATTTCCCGTCGGCAAAAACTGCGGAAGTCTGTCCCAAATCCAAATCATAGAACCGCCTCTTCCGTGGATTGCTCCCTGCCATATATCGGTCACTGCGTGCAAAGTCTGGTTTTGCTGATAATCAATGATACCGTTATCTATAAGTATATGGTCTTCGGTATTCCATACGGGAGCGTCCTTAATTGATGTAAGTAAATCATACCACCCCATTTTTGACGGAAGTTCCGCTGTCGGCGTATTCAAATACGCACTCGCATCATTCCCGTTCAAATCCATATTTTCTGCCCAAAGCTCATAATTTGTACCTATATTAAGTCTTGAATTTCCAAAAGAATGAAAGTATTGCATAATCTTTGTATGAGTCAACAGATTCGGTGCATACTTTTTTACCTCTTTAGCAAGAAAAGCATGAAAATCCGCAAGTATTTTATCATTGAATGAACACCAGTCATAATACAGCGGCGTATTATTATCGCCCTGTGGCATTGTATCGCTTTTTGGCATAATAACCTGCGCAAAGTCCGAATAGCTGCTGCCATATACCTTATTAAGCTCATTTATCGTACCATATTTTTCTTTTATGTACGCCTGCCACATAGGCACATAATATTCGCTGATTGCCGAGTTGAACCACGGCTCGTTTACAAGGCATATATCATGCAGAGATTTATACTTTGCAACCCTCGGTATCAATGTCTTTATAAAAATCTCCATTACTTCCCGTACTTTAGGGTGACCCGGATTGAAAGGCACAAACTGATTGAATTTTCCGCCTTCGCTTATCGTTTGATCTTCATTGCTTATAAACCCGGGGAAATACTGCGGCGCAATCGACAAATTTACCGATACATTGCTTTTTTCCGCTTCCGCAAGCGTTCTTTCCAGACTCTCTATTTCTTTATATCCTATGGAATATCCACCTTCCGTAACCTCGCCTTTACCGTCTTCAAAATCACCGTTTGCAATTAAGTTTACACTGCTTCCCGCTTTCTTTACGTAAATATTATCGATATACAGCGAATCTGCGATATCCTCACTGAGTATTACAAATTCAAGAGTTGTTTCCATTGGCCCCGTTGTATAACGATATGAAAAATCTTTCCAATCATACGTTCCGTTCAAAGATTTCCTTGTACCATCTTCCACACTTAACCCTTTTACGGAAAACCATGTTGTTGAAACATTTTCCGCCTTCGCCTTAAGTCCGAACTCATACGTTGTATCAGGCTTTACATTTATACTTTGTCTTATATAGGAGTAACGGTTATATATATACGGTTCTCCGCTATGGATTTTCAACGAATATTTTCCAAGAACTGCATTATCCTGCGAAGCTTCAAACTGTATCTGTGAGCCTCCCGCTGTCGCAATATCCCATTCCGCCGCAATACGTTCGGGGAATATTACGGAATTTGGACCGATTTCGGCCTGGATAATATTTGCGCCGAGGGTCTGAAACTTCGTCACATCATCTCTCACCTGCTGCCAATGTCCGTAACCCACAAAAAACATAGGTTTTCTTTCAACTTTGCCATTTGTTTCCGTATCCGCAAGCACGCTTGTTCCGTTAACGGACATATCGCTCGTAACATATTTCGGAACCTCAGGAGGCGTTTTTTTGCCGTCCAAATAAAGTATAAGATTTTCTTTTGCTTCATTGTACAAGCTTGTAAGCGCGTTGTCATACTCAATCATTCGGCTTAAATCTCCGAGCATATGTTCTTCCTCAATATAACCGACAAACTGATTTATAACAGAAAAATTTACCATTTCATAATCCGCAGCAATATGCTTTTTACTGCATTTATAAAGCAGCTTTTTCAAGTCGGCACGCATATTCTTCACTTTTTCTATAAATCCGGCATAATTTTTTTCAGACATTTTTACGTTAACCGAATAATTATATGATGCTATTGATTTCTCCGATGTCAAAGTCAACGGTATTGTTTCTTCTCCATAATTTTCAAATGCTGCGTTAAATTCGAGCGTTTCAATACTGTGCGGTGCTGCCTGAACCGTTTTGTTCACTGAAAACATTTCTGATTTCAAATTAACTTTAATTGTTTTATCCGTCTTGTTATAAATCGATACCGCATAGCTTTCCGCCGTACCGGAGGTTGGTGTCTGCGTTCCTTTTACCCAAAAATCGAATTTTTCCGATTCATTTGCCGGAAACATAATCGGAAATTCGGCATTGCTTTTGTACATCGATATACCGGGCGCTATTTCAAGACAATATTTTCTGCCGTCGCCGTCATTATTATTAATTATTGCATCAAATTTAAACTGCGGCGGAACACGGTTTTCAAATTCCGCTCCCCATGGAATTCCAAATTCATAAATTATGCCGTTTTCAGTTTTTGTCGCCTTTGCCAGCATATTATCATTGCCGAAAAATTCTGTTTTACCTGTATCCGCATGATAAGCCATGCCCATTTCCGTTCCAAAGCCCTGTGACATTGAGGATATCGCAAATTGTATGCCGTCACCCATCCAGTAATTATTACCGGCAATCGGATAATGAACGGCGTCCTGTGTTTCTATTACCGTGTAAAAATACTCGTCGTCATATGCATAGCGGATATTGCCTTTGATATCCGTTTTTGCATCGGGCGTAAAAGTCTGATAATGCGTAATCTCCTGCGCCTGTATATCCGCCCAATCATCAAGTCTGCCATCAACAGTTATATTGCGTTTAAACACAGGAATATCCGTTTCGTTTGATGAAGCAACTACGGGATCACCGATTTCAAATCCGTCATTTGAAATCAGGTTTTCTCCCGTATCGGGGTCCGTGAAATATACTTCATCAATCCAGAGCCCCTCGGTTACACTGTCCGCCGTAATACTAAATTCCACCACAGCGGTATCTGAAAGATGCGTATATTCAAAATCAAAACTCGTCCAGTCGTACGTATTCGATATCGGAGTAAGCGAATATCTGTTATCATAATTAATCATAGAAAAGCATTTTTCGCCGTTTTTAGCCTTTGCTTTAAATCCGTAACGATAAGTTTTTCCTTTTTTTACATTCAGATTTTGCTGAACCTTCAGAAATTGCTGAGCGTTAAGCTGTGTTGTATTGTTTGCCATCTTCAGCGAAGCTTTTCCGGAATATGCATTCTCATCATCTATATAAGCTTTTGAATCCGAATAAGCTGAAATTACAATCCAGCCGGGAACACTCACCGTATCAACCGTATTCTCCGTCGGAGATGCCGAAACTCCCATCGGGAGCATTGCCGCAGTAATCAGCAATGCCACCCATCTTTTAAAAAACTTCATTTATTATTCCACCTCCGTGATAAGTGCCTGTGCGGTATCAATCGGTTTGTACGTTTCTTTTTCCCATACCATGCATTTAAGCTCATATCTCCCCGTTTCAAGCTTAGAAATTGCAATCGGTCGGTTTATCGCTGCCGAAACAAGCCTGCCGTCACGATACAATGCTAAAAACACATCTCCGCCGGCATTCACCGTACAGTTCATATACCCTTCCGTTATTGTACTTACTCCCGATTTAATAATATTTCCGTTTTCATCGGTAGTATTAAACGGTGACGGCAACTCAAGCAATATAGGTTTATACGGTTCGAGCACAATTGTATCCGTATATGTTTTTCCGCTTCTGAGCTCACGGCTTCTTGTTACGCCGTCAATACGTATGGTTTTGTTTTTTTTGTCGTAATTGCACATGGCAACCAATTTTCTTCCATTGTATTCCGACTTTGTCCACTCAACATTTTCAACAGCTGTATTTGAAGAAACATCGATTATATTCATATCCGGCGCAATTGTCAGTGCAAGAGCCGATATGAGTTTATCCTCTGAATTTTCAATCGTATCGGTAATATGCATGGATTTGTTTATAATGGCTTTGACACGTTCTGCTGAATGAGCATTCCCGTTCATATCCTTTGCAAGGCTTTCTCCCGATACATCTGTTACTATTATTTTCCCGCCCTGTGCAAGATAATTTTCTATTATCTCAAGCCGCGTTTCATCAATATTATACACCGCCGGTATTATCAGAACCTTATGCTGCTTCGCATTAAGCTTCTGCGAATTTGTTTCTGTTATAAAATCCACTTTATGACCGCTGAATATCGCAGCCTTATAGGCTTTTCCAAGTAGGGCATTATGGTCCTTGCTTCTCGCCAGCATACCATATGAATAAAGTATTGCAATATCGGGAGTTTTGTTCCCTATTGCCGTAACCTCATACGACAGTCTGTTTAAATCCATTGCTGTTCGGCTGATTTCATATGCCGTTTTCGGACGGAGAGTTAAATTGGAATTAGAGAAAATATTGTCCGTACCCCATGGAAGATATTTTTCCGTTCTGTCCCAAATCCATACCATAGACCCCGCTCTTCCGTGCAGAGCACCCTGCCATATATCTGCACCTGCAGCATTATTTTGTATATCCGAATACAAAACATCAGGGTTATCCTGTATTATATGGTCCTCCGTATTCCATACCGGAGCATTTTTAATCGAACGCTGCAAATCGTACCAAGACAGCTTCGTATACAGCTTTGCCCAGCTGACATCATGATAAAACCAGCCATCACAGCCGTTCAAATCTACATACGGAGCATATTTTTCGTAGTTTTGCCCCTGATTCGTATCATTATCGGCTCTTATGCCGAGATTCTGCATTATTTTCGTGCTTACCGGTATTGTGCGGTTCAGGTTCTTTATCGCATTATACAGCCGACCGTGAAATTCCGCTAAAATGTTATCATTAAAATCAACCCAGTCATAATACAGATTTGTTTTACTTTTTTCCGCAGGCATATTCACCTGTGAAAAATCCCCGTAATCCGATGAATAGTTTGTATTAAGTGCCGTTATGCTTTTATATTTATTTTTCAGATATTCATGCCACTGCAAAACATAATATGCACTTTTTGAAGAGTTGAATCTGGGTTCGTTCGCCAAAATGATGTCTGTAATGTCGGCATATTCGCTTATTCGCGGAATAAGCGCTTCGATATACGCTTCCATAACGGCAAGAACCTTCGGGTGAGTCGGATTGAATGGCATAAACTGGTCAAACTGCCCGTTTTCCGACACCGTTGGGTCGTATGCTGCCACAAATTCGGGAAAATCGTGCGGTTTAAGCAACAGACTTACTCTTACATTGTTTTCTTTTGCTTTTTTTAAAATACTTTTGAGATTATTTATCTCAATCAAATCCGCAGTGTAATTATATTCGTCAAAAACACTGCTGTGCGTTTCAAAATCGCCGTTTGTAACAATATTCTCGCCGTTTTCTTCCTTAGCAAATATGTTGTCGAGAACAAGCTCATTCATTTTTCCGTTGTTTACTATTGTAAATGTTACATATTTTTGCTCAGGACCGGTTTTAAACCAAAAACTGTGATGTTTCATCTCTGAGGAAGCGTCCGTCATCATCATTTTTGTTTCTTCCGCCAAATCGATATCATTGAAGCAGTACCATGCATCCGTTATTCCGCTGCCACTGTAATCTAATCCGTAATTATACCAAGTATTCGGTTTTACGGGAATTCGCTGGCGGATATGCCACGAAACATTTTCGCCGCCGTCATATGTAACGTGCAGATTTCCGCTTGCGGAATCAAACTTAACCTTATTTTCATAGCCTGTCTGCCAATAAGGTGCCGCACCATGTTTTACTACCTGAGCCGGACCAAGCTCCGTCTGAATTATATTTGTGCCCGTCTGTGCAAAATACGGAATATTTTCTGCCGCATAATTCCAATGACCGTATCCGACAAAGAATACAGGACGTTTTCCGTCGGTCGTTTCGGCGCTTGTTGTTGTGCCGTCAATTTCTGTTTTTCCCGAAATATAAGAAACCGCTTTCTTTTCTTCTTTTGACCCCTCGATATATGCTTCCGTATCATCAATCGCATTTTGAGCAATTTCTATAATTTCATTTTTCATTTGCGCTCCTCGTACCGCATCTCCGACAACAAATTCTTCAAGCATATACCCTCTGAATTTTTTTGCCGTGGCAAGTGCCGCACGTTCGTAATCTGCCGATATTCCCATATCTTCCGCCGCTTTAATTTCAGATTCAAGCACATTGCAAACAGCGTCCGTTTCAATTGCTGCGGATAAATCAAGCTCAAACTGCATTGTGTTCATGTCCTGTGCCTTAATATAAACGGTATATATGTCAGGTTCAATCTCAAATTTAAACTCAAACGAACCGTCTGCTTCCGAAACCGTCTGATTCAGTGCCTTTATATTATAAGGCTTCGATGCATCCGCACCGCGGAGAACTGCTTTTAAAGTCACCGGTATTGATTTTGCGGCATTCAGTATGCCCCGGAGGGCAAATACGCCCTCCGTTTCCGTAAATCCCGTAATCTTATAATCTGCATTTTCCGCCGCCGAAACCGACACCGATATCGTACAAAGCATCATTAAAACAGCCAAAATCCCGCTAATCAATCTTTTCATTATATTTTTCTCCATTATTTCAATAAGGGGCAAAGCCCCGTCATTCAACGTTTCAGTGGGGGATTGTACCCCCACTGAAAGAAGTAAGTGGAACCCGCCGCCTATAGAGGCGGGGGACATCTTGCTTTTAGTTATAATCAACTTTACCCGTTAAAGGCTGCATACCTGAAACGCTGTCCCATACATATGCGCCGATGTGATAATTGTGTCCTTCCGTAATTTCCGGTATATCTATATCGCAGACAAGCGTTTTCACGGGATCGTCCGTACCGATTGTATTAATCTCGGAGGCTTTCGTATTAATAAGTTTATATCCGTCGTACAGACACAATATAAGCTGTGCCGTCGAATCTTCCGCCGCACTGTAGTTTTCTGCTGTAACTGCGGCCGTTATAACACTACCCGAAACAAGCTCCGTGATTTCCTCACTGCCGTTGAATATGCGCACTGCTCCTACTGTAAATGCCTTATCGGAAGCTGTTTCAAAATCTCCGTTTACCGAAATATTTTCAGAACCGCCTTTTTCAACAACTGTTATATTATCTATATAAATATCTGTTTCGCCTTGTATACCGATATTGAAGAAATTATTTTCATTTGTAATATCTGCACTGTATCGTTTCCAGCCCGGTTTACCCTCTATCTCTTCCGCTGTGAAATATGCGGTTCCGTCACCGGCATCGCCGCTGCGGATACGGCTTACACCAAATGTCCAGCCTGCACCGACATAAAATGCGTCGGGTGACGCTATAGGCTTAACGGCATACACATCCATTGTCATATGATACGTTGTATTTGCTTTCAACGCCGCTTCAACCGCCTTATCATGTATAAGTACGTAATCAGAACTGTAGTTATTTGCGGAATATGTTATATGCATTGAACGCTTGCCTGACGAAGATTTTGCACCGCTTATCTTTACTATATCACTGCCGTTGCCGGCAAATTCATTATTAACAAATTCTTCAATGTTCCATTTATTCTGATTGACATTTGTTTCCGTCAAATCAGGGAGCAGTTCTCCCGTTTCCGTAATTTTATCAAAACTGCTGTTTGCCAAAAGGTTAGTTCCGCCGTCTGCTGTAAGCGAAATGTCATCTATATAAAAATCACATCTGTGCTGAACCACAATTGTAAAGCCCTTTGCCGCATTTGTCAAAGTTGTTTCGTATTTTTTCCAGCCGGCTTTTTCCGTATCGGTGACCGTAAAATGATTCGGATTCGCAATTATTTTCATATTCGTAAAGTTTTCATAATCCCAGCCCATCAAAATATTTACGTTGCCGAAAATATCCCCCGGATCGGAGTTAAGCTCAAGGCTGTTTGCCTTAATATAAAAAGCCAGCTTATATTCGGCATTCGGATCAAAATCTGAATAACCGGCATTTACAAGGTCTATGCGTTTTTGATTTCCCGCCTCGGAATGAACAATGTGCAGTGAACGTTTCCCCGTATAAGCCTCATCCTCGGACAATGCCACACGCACGTTGATGTTGCCGTAATCAACGGGCTTGTCCGCATCGTAGCTCGACATTGTCCATTCTTTAATTTCAGGAGCCGTTTCAATAATCTTAGCTTCTTCAAAGCCATTGTTTGTCAAAAGGTTATATCCGCCGTTTATCGTAAGTGAAATATCGTCTATATAAAAATCACATTTGTACTGAGGCATGATTTTAAATCCGGTTGCGGCATTTGTCAGAGTTGTTTCATACTTTTTCCAGCCGGATTTTTCGGTATCGGTAATTGTGAAATGACTCGGATTTGCAATCATTTTAACATTTGTAAAATTCTCAATATCCCAACCCATCATCATTTTCACATTGCCCCATACATCGCCCGCCTTCGAATTGTATTCAAGGCTGTTTGC
>JAGBHE010000087.1 GCA_017935675.1 Clostridia bacterium
CAGCGAGATTTGCTCCGCCTACGCGGACTTGGTAGTCTGTGGGAGTATCGAGAGCTGCTTTAAGTCCCATATCTGTGATAATTGTCTTAAATCCGTTCTCCATATCTTCCTGATTGATATAATATATATTATCGGCAGTAACTGTTCCTTCTGCACCAAAGGTCTTTGGTACAACTACAACTGTCATCTGACCTGTTGTATCAGCAGCCACCTTACCCTCAGCTGTTAATTCTTCAACTGTCAATGCTACTGAGTTTGTTTCAGCATTATATGTAGCAGCAAAAGCTGAAGCTGACATTACCATTGTAGCAACTGAAACCGCTACAGCAAGTATTTTCTTTAACACTTTCATCATATATCTCCTTTCTAATCACGTTAAAATGAAATTTATATTTGTTTATCCCGGGCTGCATACAACAAAAATGCCTGTCCGCAGAATTCGGGCAATTCTAAAGAAAGACAACTTGCATATGCTGTCAAAACTATATTTCATTCAATGATATAATTATACACTATAAAACTGCTGATTTCAAGTGTTTTTTTATTATTTTTTTAAATTCGGCGTTTATTACACTTTCTTATTTATTAATTTGTAGTTTTTGCACAACCGCTTGATTTTACGCGCTTTTTCAATTGCCTTAATATACATATTATTTACAAAAAACTACTATTTTTTTAACATTTTCTGCCGATTTAAACAGATGTGCTGCCAAAGCCGCCGTTGCGTTCTGCGGTTGCATCATCATCCTCGGTTATTCCGAATGGCAGAAAAATTCCCTGCATAAATGCGTCGCCCGCTTTAAGCTCCAATGTTTTATTTTCATTTGAACAATTTGTAATTTTAGCCATTATATGGCCTTCGTTATCACTGCCGAAATAATCACTGTCTATAATACCCACTGTATTGTTAAGCTGCAGGCGGTATTTAAAGCCAAGACCGCTTCTCGGGCATAGCATAAGCACCCAGCCGTCACTTATACGGGCCCTTATACCGGTAGGGATTTTTATTGTTTCGCCCGGTGCCAGTGTAAAATCAATGGGCGTTCTGAAATCATATCCCGCAGAGCCAACCGTAGCGCGGCGGGGAAGAATAATATTATCATATGCCTTATCAAAATCTGCCTCCGGCAGCCCGGCGCAGGCTGATAAAAACTGTTCACGGCTTACCTTAAAAAATTTTGCTGTTTTTTCCATATTGATATCCTTTCATTATTTGCAGTGAAGCACCGCGTGCCCCTCTGCAAGAGATTTTTTCACATCTATAACCCTCTGATTTTCGCTTCCGCGCCAATGAAGCTTTTCGTTTTTTTGTTCCTCAATAAATTTCCCGTCAACCAGGACGTCAACACAGTCCATAAACGGAAGTGATGAAATCTCCTCCCACAAGTAGCCCGTATATACCCATACGGTCTTATCGGGAAATTTATCCTTTATTTCACGAATAAGAGCACCCACCTCGTCACGATTTCTCATATGCAGCGGATCTCCGCCGGAAAATGTAATACCGGCAGTATAATCGTTATCCAAATCGGAAAACAGCTCTGCCTTAGCCTTATCGTCAAACACAAGACCGCAGTCAATATCCCATGTGACAGGATTATGGCAGTTCCTGCACCGGTGCTCACAGCCTGATACCCACAGAACAACTCTCAGACCGTCGCCGTTTTTCATATCGTCCTTTGTTATATCGTGAAACCTCATTTACATGCTCTTCCTTTCAGCAATTTCAGCCATTTTCGCGCTGTTAAGCCTCGTGTCACCTTTTACCCTCGAATATGAAAGATAACCGTTCATCCTGTCTATTTTCGTAAGGTTTTTGCTGCCGCACTTTGGGCATACATCCATTTCAAGCTGTTCATGCCCGCATTCATCACAATATGACAGGCTCATATTTACACCCTCATAAAAGCCCATTTTCATACTTCTTCTGACGAGTGCCTTAATTGCGTCAATATTATAGTCAATCGGATATTTTACATATTGTATTTTCCCGCCGTTTGATAAATCCCAGAACCTGTATTCAAGGTCCTGCTTTTCAATAGGTGTTATATCCTCGCTTACATGGCAATGGAAGCTGTTGGAAACATACTCTCTGTCAGACACGTTTTCAACAATTCCGTATTTGCTTCTGAACTGAGTTACCTGAAGTCCGCACAATGACTCTGCCGGAGTTCCGTAAATGGCATAAAGCTTGTTGTCAGCCTCCTTAAACTCAGCCACCTTTTTGTTTATATATTCAAGAGTTTTTATTGCAAACTCTCCGTCCTGCACAAGTGACTTTTTATTATGCAGCTGCTGCAGCTCATTCAGCGCAGTTATGCCGAAGGAAGCCGTTGCTGTTTTAAGTATTGGCTTAATTTTATCGGAGGGCTTCAGGTTTCCGCCATAGAAACCGCCCTCGCAGTATGCAAGGGGATTTGTAGACGCACGCATTTCACCCAAATATTCATATGTTCTGAGATGAAGGTTTCTGATAAGCTCAAGGTAATAATCAAGCACCTCAAAAAAATCACGGCTTTCCTGCCTTGCCTTTGCATATATCATCGGCAGGTGCAGACTTACAGCACCTATATTCCATCTTCCTATAAATACAGGTGTATCCTCCTCATCCGCAGGGTTCATACCGCCGCGCTCATACCAAGGTGAAAGAAATGCCCGGCAGCCCATAGGTGAAATTACCTTACCGTATTTTTTGTACATAGACGCAACATATCCCTCGCCCGTAAGACTGAGCCAGTCGGGATACATAGTTTTAGACGAGCAATCAATTCCCGCCTCAAAAAGCTCTTCAAGCTCACCGCCGGGGCCGTGCAGGTTTTCGTCATAAAGAAATACGATTTTCGGGAACAATACCGGACGCTTAAATCCCTCCTTGCCCTGACCGTTTTTTCGTACCCGCAGCATGGTCAATGTTGCCATCCGCGCAAATCTTCCTCTGCCTATTCCGGCCGTCATTGTTATAAACGGGTAATCGCCGCGGCTTGAAGCAACTGTGTTGAATTTATATTCAAAGCCCTGAAAGCCCTGCTCAAAATCGCGGATAATATCCTTTTCCGCCTCTTCCTCAGCCCTTTCCCTGTCAACTCCCATTGCAGTAAATTTATCAACATACTTTTTATATGTTTTTTCAGCATAAGGTTCAAGCAACTCATCGATATGCGCTACCGTAAAGCCGCCGTACTGCTGACTTGCGGCGGAAAGAACAATATCACCGATAACATCGAATGCCACATCAAGGGTTTTCGGCTCATTATACCACAGATTACCCATTTCAAAGCCGCCGTCAAGAACATTTTTTACATTGAAAAGACAGCAGTTCATGGTATCACGTCTCGCGGACATATCATGAATATAAATATACCCGTCACGGCATGCCTGAAGCTCCTCGGTGGTAAGAAAGAATTTCTTATAAAGCTCCTTGTTCAGCTGATTGAAGATAAGGCTTCTTTTAGTGGAAACAAGGGCACTGTCGGTATTGGAATTTTCCTTGTCTCCTATGTACATAATCGACTGGCTTTTTTTATAAACCTCATCAAGCATATGAACAAAATCCTGCTTATAGTTTCTGTAATCACGATAGCTTTTTGCAACCTTTGGATTTATTCTCTCAAGCGCGCCTTCAACAATATTATGCATTGATGCTATGCTTATTTCCTCAACACCGAGCTCATAAACCTTTTCCTCAACAAATTTGCAGATAAATTCCGTCTCGGCATTTGTAAAGGTAATAAGCGCGCGGTTAGCCGACTTATTAACCGCGGCAACAACCTTGCTCACATCAAATTCCTCACGGGTGTTATCCTTTTTAATAACGTACATTTTTTTCCGTCCCTTCAAAAAAATCTATATATTGTATTATGATTGATTAATAATCACTATATATTGTGCTAACAAGTATTTTACTACAAAAAAAAATATTTGTCAACCCAATAATATAAATGCAACATAACTGTAATATTTGAAACGGGCAGCCGGAATAAATCCGACTGCCCGTTCTTGTTTTACAATATTTTTTACTATTTAATTACAATTGGTGTTGTATCGATTTTAAGCTCCGTATCCTTTTGAAGGCCGACAATTTTTTTAGATTCCTTATCTGTAAGTACAATTGAAGTGTCATAGCCCACATTGCCTATTCTGTCCGAAAGACTGACTGTACCGCCGTTATCGGTCAGAGCCTTAAGAACGATTTTGCCGACAGGCGCCTTATTGTCAATATAATCATAAATATCAACCGTTACATAAGCAACCTTAAGCGAATCCTTTGTAAGCGCACCGTTATCCGCGCCGATTCCGCCCTCAGACTTTTCGCCTTCCGATGTAGTAAGGCACGAGGAAACAAGCTGGAATTCTTCAGGATTATAGAGTATACCGGCAGTGTAACCGCTGTAGCCTGTACCGGGATAAATATCCATATTTGAGGCTGTTACGGTAATTGTAACCTCATCGCCCTCCGAAACCTCCTCCTTATCGGTGCTGATTGACACTTCAACACGCTTATCCTCACCGATCTTGGTCAAAGGCTCTACAGCAATACTCGTTCTGTCTCCGCTCCATTCATAATTCAGATTCAAAGCCCTGCAAATCTGCTCAAAGGGAACAAGTGTTCTTCCGTCGATAATCTTAAGAGGTGCTTCAAGAGGCACGTTTTCACCAACACCGTCTGCTATTGACGTAAACTTGAATATTCTCAAGGTATCATTTCCTATGTACAAAAATAATCTTGTCAGGTTATCCTTTGAGTTTATAATAATACCCTGATTGGATTCGTACCAGTCAACGCTCGCACCTGCAAGCTGACATAAACGCCTGACAGGAACCATAAACACGCCGTTTGAAAATTCAGCCTGAGGGTTATCAATATAGATTTCACGCTCACCCCAGGTAATCTCCGGAATCGTCTCCGCATGCGCCGCAGCACCAAAAGCCGTACTCATGCTTAAAATCAGTAAAGCATTTAAAATTCTCTTTTTCATATTGTCCTCCTGTATTTTAATTATTTTAATAAAAAACATTTTTCAGTCTCATGTAAATATTATATACTATTTATAGAATAAAGTCAACCTATTTTTTTATTATTAATCCCATTACTCCGGCGGATTTATCTGAATATATTTTCCGGGGGACACACCGACTGTATTTTTAAAGGTTCTGATAAAATTAGCATAGTCAAAAAATCCGCAGCTGAGCGCTGTTTCACTTACGCTTGTGCCTTTTCTCAGAAGCTTTTTAGCCTCGGTGATACGCCTTGAAATTATATATTTTGTAACTGTTGTACCGAGATGATTTTTAAAAAGGCGGCAAAGCTGGTTTACCGACACAAAGGAGTTTTTAGCTATAAGCTCAAGAGACAGCTGCTCCGACAGATTATTATTGATAAATTCCACACTTTTTGAAATAACGCTGTGTCCGCTCATGTTAGGTATATATTTATACCCCTTTGCAAACTCGCTGTTTATTTTTACAAGCATTTGCAGCACGATTGAATTTTTAATTATATCATCACCGTAATCAAAGCTTTTTCTAAGCTCCATAAAGCTTTCCTGAAAATATGTAAAATCCTTGTCGGAAATCTTCAGTTTATTTGAAACCTCAGGAGTGCGCAGATAAAAGCATCTTGAAAGGTCAGTGTGCTCCGTAGAATTTCCGTAAAGAAACGCGGGATGAACCTGCAAAATAAATCTTCCGAACATTTCATCTGTGCTGAAAGAAATTTTATGGGGCTCAAACTGGTTTATGACAAACATATCCCCGGGGGAAACATCATAAACCCTGTCGTTTATAAGAAAGTTCTTGCCGCCGGACACACAGAAAAACACCTCACAGCATTCATGAACATGGATATTTGTATTGCTTGTCCTGTCCTCGGTATAATACACGCCGTACATCTTTGTTTCGTTTGCATGATTTATCGCATCGCTGCAGCTCCCGAAAAAAATATTCATACGTTTTTCTCCTCTTTGTTTGTAATACACATATAATTATTATAACACATTCGGGTGAAAAAAGCAATATTTTTTTTAATTCTTTTAAAATATGTTTTTTCTTTGCATTGTTTTTAAAAATATTATGTATGGCTTCAAAAAAAGATGCGGTAAACCGCATCCTTTTTATTTTTTATTATTTATTTTCCCAATTCCAATCTCCGCCGTCTCCATATTCGGTATAAGCTTTTGTTAAAGCATCGGTCTGAGGAAGCTGGTCTACACTTGCTGCTGATAACTGACTTCCTCCAAATACAACCATTCCGGTAGGTGACGGAGTCGGCGATTCAGTCATTATGCTTGTTTCTACTTCAAATTTATAAAAATTAAATTCCGGTTTTGCATATTTTTTCATTATCGTGTTCCCCCTTACTCAGCTGCAGGTGCAGGTACAGTTACTTTTTCTGCATATGGAATAGCAGAAAACTGAATTGTATCGGGATCTTCTGTTATGCCATTTACCTGTAAACCAAACTCAATCGGTGCATCTATAGATGTCTCTATTTTTTTTGATAAATCCAATGTCTTATATAAATGCTGCCATTGTCCCTTGTCATTCCTCTGGAATATAAATCCAAGCTTACTTGGTTCGGAACCTTTCGGCACTGTGCAAAGACATGCATAAACATACTCACCATCTTTTTGAACCTTTGTAACATTGCTGACCGTACCGAAATTAAGAGTTTTCCCTTCTAATCCCTTAGGAACCGAACCATCAACATTTCCGATTATCATAAGCTCCTTCATCGGCTCGGTAACATTTGCCCCTCCGGCAATCAATGTATATGTACCGGCTTCAAGACCGGTTTGCTTAAGACCTAAATTCTGAAAGCATGAAAAAGATGTTCCGCTTTCCTGATCAACATAGTATACATTGTCACTTGTTATGTCACCGGCATTTGTACCTGTAAAATCACCCTTTACAACGAGAATCGTCAGCTCCTGCGATTCATCCGGCGCACTCGGATTCAATGGTTCTTTATCGGTAATACCAAGCTTTTTCGCAGAATAGTTATACTCCGTCTTTCCTGTATTGGCAGTATCGGTTGTTTCAGCGTAAACGCCGCTTGCTGTCAAAGCAAAAATCACTCCTAAGGTAAATAACCCTTTTATGTACTTTTTCATGAACTCAACTCCTCGATTCTATTAAGACAACACAATTTATCTATCTTATTTATTGATACCTGATTATATTATACAGCAAAATACTATACATTGTCAAGAGTTTTTTAAAAAAAATTTATATACTGCTGTTATAAAATTTGCCAAAATTATTCTTCAGAAATTGTATATTTTTACACTCAAGATAAAATCTTTTGTCATGAGCCTCACCCATGGAGAAGGTTTTTCTCGGAAGAACCCCATCTTTTATAACAGTTTCAAAAAGCTGATTTTTCTCCATTGCAGGAAGAATAAATCCGATTGTACCATCCTGTCCGCAAAGAGATTTTACAACCTCCTCACCGTGAATATAATCTATCCTTCCGCCGCTCCGTGCGATATAATCATCAAGAAACAACGTAAGGGTGCCTGCCGGAAGATTTGAACCGGAATTATTTATATAGAAGGTTTTTGTTTTTCCCCTAGTGCAGCAGACTATTTTATGTCCGCCGTTATCCTCTTCCGAAAGCTGCGGATAAAACTCCTTAAGCGCTGCCGTAACCTCCTCCGGATTTACATCAAATACAACTCTGTGTATCGGTTCAAATTCAAGGGCGTCATCATGAACATTCATAAGCTCCACAAGGGCAAATCTTGCAGGATGATTTTCCATTTCCTCAGGGCTCAGATTTTTTTTGATATTTTCCCAACAGGTTTTCGCGGTTGCAAGAGAGTG
The DNA here is from genome assembly GCA_017935675.1 of Clostridia bacterium. Taxonomy (GTDB): domain Bacteria; phylum Bacillota; class Clostridia; order UBA1381; family UBA1381; genus RGIG9115. The sequence continues at coordinate 7,822 of JAGBHE010000087.1, forward strand.
ATTTCCGTCACCCACCGCATATTGCAGAACCGGAGAGTCTGTTTTATATTTTTCTCTGAAAGCTGTCTCATCTCCGAGAGCCTCTGCCGCCTCCAGCATTTTCAGTGTTGCTTCTCTGTCCGGAAGATATCCTGTCAAATGTCCGGAATCCATCTGCAAGTCAAAATCATAAATCTTTTTAAAGGTTTCCTTCTTTTCCTTAAGGGGCTCAATAACCGTTTTTTTCCTGTCGTCAATCAGCATTATAATATGCGGCATTTCAAGACAGGCATTTTCCCTTATTTTAACCCTTGGCGGTATTCTCTCAAGCACCGTACCCTCAGTTGCGCGGATGCGGGAGCTGCTGCCCTTTGAAAAATCATACTGCTCCAGGTCAACTGTTCCGATAACACCGTATCTCGTTCTGCCGTCACGCTGCCGCCGCCGGACAAGGATTACAGAGTCGGGATATTTTTCAAAAATACCCTCATCAAGATATTTTTTCATTGTTTCATTAATATTTTTAATTCTTGCCTCCGGGTTTTCTTCATTTAAATAAATCTCCGGAAAAATTATGTTCAGGGCTGACGGTCTGCCGCCCACATGTTCTGACACCTTGTTCCAGTATGAAGCCTCGGAGGTGTATTGGTCACAGGCGACAACGCTCCATGCGTTAAGATCAGTGTTCTTCGGCACGAGTATATCAGCCGAATTGAATATCTTCATTATAAGACACCACTCGTTTTTTTGATTTTAATTAATTGTACCATTTGTTGTTTTTGATTTCAATATTTATTACAGAATTGTCATATAAATTTTATTTTTCTGTTATTCTCTCAAGCATTTTTTTGTAATATTCCACCACCTCGGCGTTTCTGCCGCTTTTTGCATCCTCGTTTCCCTTAAGTATTTTTCCGAGCTCTCTCTGTTTTTTTTGCCGCAGCTGTTCAAAATATATGTGCCCCTTAAGAGCAGAGGGCAGATGAAAATCAGATTCATCATTATATTCAACAGGGTTTTCACACTCTTTTATAACAAGCAGATTGTATACCTTAAAGCCTTCAACCGTTAAATCCTCCGCGGCTGTTTTATAATTATTTTCCCTGAGAAATTTTCTCAGCTCATACTGACCGTTCATCGGCTGAAGAATAAGCGTTGATGCAGCAGCTGTCTGCGGATGCTCCGCAAGAATCGAGCAAATCAGCTTACCGCCCATTCCCGCAATTATTATATCCTCGGTTTCACCGGGCTTCAGCACCGAAAGACCGCTTCCGACTCTTATTTCAATATTAAGCCCCTGCTTTTTGATATGCCGCGCCGCCGTATCTGCCGGTCCTTTTCTTATATCTGTAGCGATCACCCTTTCACATTTTCCGCTCTTTATAAGCTCAATCGGGATATATGCATGATCCGTGCCTATATCCGCGGCTGTTTTTCCCATTACATGATTGAAAATAAGCTGCATTCGTGGAGTAAGCAATTTTTTCACCCTTTTAATTTACATAAAATTTATACTTTTTTAATTTTCTTAAAAGTTATTCACGGGTGTGGATAACTTTTTTCTAAAACCGGACAAACTTTTGGCATTAAAACGCCGTTTTTCACACTATCAACAAGTTATCCACGATTTTTAACTATCTTTCAGGTATACATAAACCGATTTTTAATAAAATTATATGTAAACTTAAAGTTATCCACACTTTTCCGATTTTAAAAATATGGTAAATCAAAAAATGCGTGGATAACTTTGTGGATTATGTTGATAAGTTTATAAAAATCGCTTTTTTAAGCTTTTTTTCCTGTGGACAAGTCAGATAAAAACATTAACACCCTGTGAAAACATTTTTTCAGGTTCACATAATTCCATTGGGAATGTTTTACTTTTTTAAATTTCAGAGCGTTATCTTATCTGTTCCCATATAAGGCACAAGAACCTCCGGAACTGTTACGCTGCCATCCGCATTCTGATAATTTTCAAGTATTGCCGCAACTGTTCTTCCCACTGCAAGACCGGAACCGTTAAGAGTATGAACAAACTGTGCCTTGTCCTTGGGATCCATCTTAAATCTGATATTAGCGCGTCTTGCCTGATAGTCCTCAAAGTTTGAGCATGAGGAAATTTCAACATATCGTCCGTATGAAGGCATCCATACTTCAATATCATACGTTTTTGCGGAAGAAAAGCCAAGATCGCCTGTGGAAAGACATACTACCCTGTACGGAAGCTTAAGACCCTGCAAAAGCTTTTCCGCATCATTTGTAAGACTTTCAAGCTCCTCATAGCTCTTGTCCGGATGAGCAAACTTAACAAGCTCAACCTTGTTAAACTGATGCTGACGGATAAGACCGCGGGTATCTCTGCCGGCAGAACCTGCCTCTGCTCTGAAGCATGCCGAATAAGCGCAGTATTTAACAGGAAGCTTTGTACCGTCAAGTATTTCGTCACGGTGAAGATTTGTAACGGGGACCTCAGCCGTAGGTATAAGAAAATATCCGTTATTTGTTACCTTAAAAGCATCCTCTTCAAATTTCGGGAGCTGACCTGTTCCCGTCATTGACGCTCTGTTTACCATGTACGGCGGGAAAATTTCAGTATATCCGTTTTCCCCTGTATGTGTATTCAGGAAATATTGAATAACGCTGCGTTCAAGTCTTGCTCCGAGACCCTTGTAAACCGTAAACCTTGCTCCGGAGATTTTTGCTCCTCTCTCAAAATCAAGAATATCAAGTCCTGTTCCGATGTCCCAGTGCGCCTTAAAATCAAAATCAAATTCTCTCGGTGTTCCGTTTTTCCTCAGCTCTCTGTTTTCCTTGTCGTCCAAGCCCTCAGGTACATCTTTGTTAGGAATATTAGGTATTCTTAACATAAAATTCCTAAGATTTTCATCTATTTCACGCACTTGGTCGTCCATAACCTTAATTTCACCGCTTAACTCTTTCATTTCGGCAAAAATACTGTCAGTATTCTCTCCGGCCTTTTTCATAGCCGGAATTTTTTTGGAAATTTCGTTTTGTGCGGCCTTTTTCTGTTCAACCTCGGATAAAATATCCCTGCGCTTTTTATCATGCTCAATCGCCGGTGTAATATCAAGGTCATTATGGCGTTTTTTCAGCGCTTCCCTTATTCTTTCCGGTTCCGTTCTTAAAATTTTAATGTCTAACATATATATCATTTCCTTTCCGTGCCGTCGGCACATTGTATTTTACTGTGCTGTAAGCTGCAATGTCTGATCATACAGCGTTTTAATATCCCCTGTTAATAATGCAGGGTCAACAGCGGCAATAGCGGCCGCACCTGCTTCAAGGTTTCCCTCTATGCACCTTTGATATGCGGAAATAACCGCCTTGCAGGCTTCAAGCTCCTTTTGCATATTATCTATAGTCTGCTGCTTTGTAAGTATATCGGTATCCTTTTGTTCAAGCTGCTCCTGCATACTTGATACCTGCTCGGTAAGCAGAAGGTTTTCCTCACTTAAAAGCGAAGCTCTTTCCGTTATTGTTTTTGCCTGCTGTTTCGTTTCCTCAGCCTTTTGCAGATGGCTCTGTCCGAAAAAGGAAAGTACAATCATAATAAGAGCCACAAGAAATATCAGTGCCGTGTAAAGAAACAGCGAGCTGTTATTTTTCTTTTCAGTCATAATAATCCTCCATGCCGCCTTTAAGCGGCTCAAATCCATAACGTGGAAAAGAAGCAGGCATATTGTGTTTCACCGGATTGCCGCTAATTTTTCATGTTATCCTCCAAATTAATTGTTTTTTGCCTTTTCAAGCGCTTTTATTTCCTCTTCAAGCAGTTTTACGTCAGAATCTCCCTCTTTTATTTCCCTTATATATGTATTGCTGGATTCATGTCCGTAAAGTGTTGTGAGGATAATTCCGTTATAATTATCATCAAGAAGTGCCGCACTGAAGCTGAAAGCACCTGTAACCCCCGGAAAAGCGTCAAATCTTTCAATTCCGATTCTCCGTATAGCTCCGGGATCCGACAAATCTGCTGCCGGCAACGCTCCGCTTTGTGACGCTTCTTTAGCAAGCCTTGATATTTTTCTTTCAGCCTCTTCGATTTTTTCTTCAAATTCACCATCAGACAACTGCCGTTTAAGCCTGTTGCATTTTGAAAGGCTGACCATGCATAGTATAAAGCATAATATAAGAAGCAATGCCATTATCAGAAGTATAGGAAATATTAATATTAAATTACTATTCATTTTTCACACTCCAAGCATTTCTATTATCCGTTCCAGGTCACTGTCGCTGTAATATTCTATTTCTATTTTGCTTTTTTTTGCTCCGTGCCTGAGACTTACCTTTGTTCCGAGCTTTGATGAAAGCCTTTCGCTGAGTGCGTCGGACTCAATATCATAAAACGATTTTCTTTTTTCCGGCATCGGCTTCTTTTCCTTTTGCATTTGTCTTGCCGCATGCTCCGCCTGCCTGACGTTCAGGCCGTTTTCAATTATTTTGTCCGCAAGGCTTAATCTTTGTCCGCTGTCGGACAGTGAAAGAATTGCTCTTGCATGACCTCCCGTCAGCTCGCCTGACGCAAGCTTTTCAGTGATTGATTTTTCAAGAGACAGAAGCCTTATGGAATTTGCAACCGCACTTCGGCTTTTACCTATCCGCGCGCTTACCTCCTCCTGAGTCATATTATAATCCTCAAGAAGCGCCTTATATCCACGGGCTTCTTCAATGGGATTAAGATTCTCTCTTTGCAGATTTTCAATAAGGGCAATCTGCGCAGCCTCCTCGTCAGAGTAGTCGTTAATCACTACAGGAACCTCTTTAAGCCCTGCCTGCTTTGCGGCTCTCCACCTTCTCTCACCGGCAACAATAGTATATCTTCCCCTGCTGTTTTTCGTAACAACAATGGGCTGAATAAGACCGTGCTCCTTTATTGATATTGACAGTGAATTTATTTTTTCCTTGTCAAAATCCTTTCTCGGCTGATTCTTGTTCGGCTCGATTTCTGTCAGCTTAAGTGTTTTTTTGTCTTGCTTGTCCTCGGTTTGCGGCTCTTCGGGAAATAACGCTTCAATTCCGCGCCCCAATCCTTTTCTCATTCAATCAACCTCATTTCTTTTTAAAAATGGAACCCGCCGCCTTAGAGGCGGGGAACATCTGCGCGTAGATTATACATTCTTTAATCAATTTGCAGCTGCCTGTTTATGTGTTCTTATGTATTATTTCTCTGGCAAGAGATAAATACGCCTCTGCCCCCTTTGAGGTTATATCGTATTTTGTTATAGGCTCTCCGTAGCTCGGTGCTTCGGAAAGTCTGACATTACGCGGTATAATACTCCTGCAAACCTTATCGGGAAAATATTTTTTAAGCTCGTCCAGCACCTGTATTGACAGATTTGTTCTTCCGTCAAACATTGTTGCGATTATTCCTTCGATTTCAAGGCTGCTGTTAAGCTTTTTTCTTATTGTTTTTATTGATGCCGTCAGCTGACTCAGTCCTTCAAGCGCATAATACTCACACTGTATCGGTACAAGTACAGAATCGGCAGCAGTAAGTATATTAATAGTAAGAAGTCCCAGCGCCGGCGGTGAATCTATAAGTATAAAATCAAAATCATTCTTTATTTTATCAACAAAGGACTTTATAAAAAACTCCCGCTTGTCCTCATATGCAAGTTCAATCTCCGCGCCTGACAGGTCAGATGAAGACGGAAGCAGAAAAAGGTTTTTAAATTTCGTTTCAATAATTGCCTTCTCCACTGAATCGGGATTACTCATGCAGTCATAAATTGAAAGCTCACATTCATTTCTTTCAATTCCGAGACCGCTTGTTGAATTTCCCTGCGCATCACTGTCGATAAGAAGAGTTTTTTTCCCTTTAAATCCGAGAGAGGCCGCAAGATTAACAGCAGTTGTTGTTTTTCCGACGCCGCCTTTTTGATTAATTATAGCGATTACCTTACCCATATTCACCTCCGATAATGTTTCACGTGAAACATTTTTAAATCAAAGCAAAGCTCAGATTTTAACCAGTATCATGGTTATACATAATATTTTACCATAAGTAAAAATGCTTGCTTGCAAGGGCATTTTTACGCAGCCGTCAATTTCTCATAGGCAAAATAAAATTTTGCAAGACGTAGAATACGGCTTAGAGCGAAGCTCCTATGAGAATATTATACCACAAAATTTCTATTTGTAAATGTTTCACGTGAAACATTTTAAAAATTTAATGAATTTGTAATATTAATAACCCTGACCGGGGCAGAAAACTATAAAAAATAATTATGTATAAAATTCTTTTGCCGGTACAAACTAAAAATAAAAAATCTTTAAGGAGCATGTCATGAAAAATCCGTTTATTTTTCACGAACCTGAAGAAAACAATAAATTTGTTCTTACTTCCTCCAAAAAGGAATGGAAGCCGGAAGAAAAATTTAAAATCAGCAGAAATTTAGATGAAAATGAAGAATATATAAAAAAGAAGTTTTCACTTCCTGAAAACAATGATATTATAATAAGAAAAATAATGCTGAAGGGAAACAGAAAAGGCTTTGCTGTTTTTATTGACGGAATGGTAAGCACCGACTATGTAAATTCACACATTATAGAAACTCTCCTTTTCATTCCTCTGATTACAGATGAGGACATAAAAATAAAAAAAGAAGAAATAATAGACAGATTCATAGCCCACAGCCAGGCACAAGCAGTTGAGGACCCCGAAACAGTTCTTGAAGAAATAAACTTTGGCGGCTGCGCTGTATTTATAGACGGCATTGACATAGCCTTTTCGATGGATGTCCGCAATTGGGGTCATAGGAGCATTGATAAGCCGGAAAACGAACAAACAATTTACGGTCCCCAGGAAGCATATAATGAAATGCTCAGAAATAACAGTGCTCTTGTGCGCAAAATTCTGAAAACGGAAAAGCTCGTCTGCGAGGGAGTTAAAATAGGTAATGTCAGTAAAACAAGAGGAGTTATGATGTATATAAAAGACGTTACCAATGAAAATCTTGTAAATGAGGTAAGGAGAAGGCTTGAAGGCATCAATGTTGACTATATTTTTGCAATAGAAGAAGTAGGCACACTCGTTCAGGACACTAAATTTTCAATCACAAATCACATATTGGCAACAGAACGTCCGGACAGAACAGCAAGATATCTTGCAGACGGCCGTGTAGCATTGCTCTTAAACGGCAGCCCGAATGCACTGATTTTTCCAACTAATGCGTTTGAACTTACCCATGCGGCATCCGATGCATATATGAGCAGTTTTTTTGCAAATACCGCCCGGGTTATCAGACTTATTGCAATGCTTTTATCTGTTCTTCTGCCGGGCACATATCTTGCCACGACACTGTTTCACCAGGAAATGATACCAACCTACCTTATATATTCAATAAGTGCATCACGGGAAAACGTTCCATTTCCGAGCATTGTGGAGCTGATACTGATGGATTTTTCCTTTGAAATGATACGTGAGGCAGGACTCAGAATGCCGGGAACAATAGGTTCAACCCTCGGAATAGTAGGCGGCCTTATTCTCGGTCAAGCAGCGGTAAGTGCAAAAATAGTAAGCCCAATAATGATAATTATAATTGCAATAACGGGTATCGGTTCCTTTGCCACAAGTAATTACACTCTCGGCTGGACATACAGAATCCTGCGGCTTGCATTTATTGTGCTTGGTTCATGCCTTGGCTTTTACGGCATTGGTATAGGAGTTTTTATATATTCGGTTTATCTTGCTTCACTCAACAGCTTCGGCATAAAATTTTTATCGCCGCTGCCCGGTAATAACATTAAAAAAATAAAAAAATCCATATTTATCGAACCGCTGTGGGATAAGCAGTACCGACCGGATTACCTTAAGCCTGAGGATAAAGTAAAGGAAGCAAAAATCAGCCGCAGCTGGATTTTCAATAAAGCAGATAAGGATGATTGACCATGGAAAAATTAAGCGATAAGGATCTCACAAGTATACTGATTAACTTAATGTATGTTAAGCTTCTGCTGGCTTATCCGAGAATAATGATAATGATTGCCGGTAATGCAAGCTGGATTTTGTCAATTTACGTAACATTAATAATGCTTCTGATTTTCTTTGTTTTAACAAAAGCATACAACTTTTCAAGACCGATTCTTGAAACGGCGGGAAAAAGCTTCGGAAAAGCCTTTAAGCTGATAATAGGAGTAATCACCGTATTAATGCTTATGCTTTCATTGACGTCTATTGCAAGAATATATCCTGAAACAGTAAAAATAATACTTCTGCAGAGAACGCCGTTTGAGCTTATTATATTTTTATTTGTCCTCACGGCGGTTATAGGTGCATATATCGGAATTGAAGCAATAGGGAGAATAACCTCATTATTTCTCCCTATTGCCGGAGCTGTTATGATTTTCTGTCTTATTCTGCTGTTTCCGTATATGAAAATATCAAATCTTACCCCGATTCTCGGCAAAGGGGTAAAAAGCATTCTCGTTGACGGTTTAACGTCAATTTCGTCCTTTTCAGACATAATAGTAATATTTATTTTAAACCTTGAATCAAAAAATCAGAAAAAAATCATAAAATGCGGTTATAAATCAATAATTGTAATAGGAATAATAATGACTCTTATACTTCTGTCCTACAGTCTTATTTTTCCCGCAAATATTTCAGAAAATTTTCTGCTGCCGGTCTATCAACTGACAAGAATAATACAAATAGGTGACTTTTTCGGCAGATTTGAAGCATTTTTTGAATTTGTATGGTCTATTTCAGTTCTTTTGTATTTTTCTATCTATATCTATACAATAAGCATAGTATGGAAGGAAAGCTTTGGAATGAAATATCATAAGCCATTGATTTTTCCTCTTATGATACTGATAATGATGTTTGTCATGCAGTCTGATTCCTATACCGAGATGAACGCTCATTATATGTGGTATTCAATCGCCCTTATATCAGTATCAGTACTGATACCGCTTATAACAGGTATTGCAGGGAAAATCAGAATAAAGGAAGGAAACGATAATATTGAAAATAATTAAATTAATTGCCTGCTGTGCTGCCTTGCTTACTGTAAGCGGCTGCTATGATAAGGATGAACCGAATGACATTGCATATGTTACGGCAATAGGAATAGATAAAAATGAAAATAATAAAGATAATTATAATATAACAGTACAATTTGCAAATCCTACCAATATCAGCGGAGGCTCCGGCGAAGAAGGCGGGAGCGGAAAGGATATAATGAATAATATAACCGTAGAAGCACCGAATATATACTCCGCCGTAGGGCTTATTGACCATGTAATAAGTAAAAATCTTAACCTGTCACATATGAAGCTTTTTGTATTCTCAAAGGAAATTGCCGAGGACGGAATAAAAGACTTTCTTGAAACAATTTCAAGAAGCGAGGAAATACGCCCTAACGTTTACACGGCGGTATCGGTAAAAAAAGCCGGTGAATACCTGAGAGATACAGAGCCTTTGGTAGAAATAAACCCCGCTAAATACTATCAGCTTATTTTTGAAAAAGGCGAATTCAGCGCTGTTCCGCCAAGCTATAATCAGAACCTTTATTTTTATACCAATATACCTGAAAAAAACTCTGTTATCCCCCTTACAGGAATAGCGGAATCAACGGAATCCGGCGATGAAAGTCAATCCTCATCACAAGGCGGCGGCGAAGGCGGCGGCAGCAGTGGCGAAAGCGGCGGCGGCAGTGGTGGCGGCAGTGGTGGCGGCGAAAGCGGCGGCAGCGGCGGAAGTGAAAATAAAGGACAGGGCAGCAGTAAAAGTGAAGCGTCAGGTGAAAGCAGTGATCAGCAGAATAAAAATCAATCGCAGGCTCCAATTAATAAAAGTCCCTATGAATATAATCTGAAGGATTATAAAGCAGGTGAGGTTGGTATTTACCAAAATAAAAAAGGTGAGGCTATAGGCTGTGCTGTTTTTAAAATGGATAAAATGATAGGTGAACTCGGATTTATCGAAACGCAGCTTTATAATATGCTTACAAATTCATTTACACAAAACTATATAACAATAAAATCAGATAAATCAGATACACCGATAACCCTCCTGATCAGCCTCGATAACAGGACAAAAATAAAATATAACAAAAAAGAGCATAAATCTACAATTAAATTAAACCTTTCCGGAGATTTCATATCGCTTCCCGATAATTATCTTGCAGAGTATGACCTTGAAAACTTTGAAAAGGCTGCCACAACAGCGATTACGGAAAAAATATCGGATTTTATTAAAATGACACAGGCGGAATTTAATTCCGATATAATAGGCTTCGGAATGCATGCAAAATCAAAATTCTTAACATTAAAAGACTTTACGGATTTTGACTGGGAAAATAAATATAAGGATATGAAATATGAAATTGAAACAGATTTCAATGTAAGAAGAACAGGTCTTACTTCAAGAACAGGGACAAAATAAACAGGAGGTCATCTGCCATGCAGGAAATAGCCGCTATTATCGTTTTGTATTCAATTGTAAAGCTTACCGCTTATGGAGTATGGAATGCGAAAAATGATAAAAATACCCTTGCCGCTGTGGGAACAGCAATCATAGACGCAGCAATAATAATCTACTTCATAACCCTGATCATAAAAATTTTCGGATAAACCACAGAACACAAGGGGACGGTTCTCTTGTGTTCTTCATTTATTGTAATATAGGTGATATTCATAAATACAACCCTTAAAATTAGGTAAAATTGCACAATAAAGTTTCTATTTTTGTAATCCTCTTGTTTTAAAAAACTATTGATTTTATCAATATTATATGCTATAATATTGCTATAAGAATAAATGGAAGGAGAAGGTGATATGAGCAAAAAAAGCAGCAGGCATGAAAGCAAGGGCGATAAAAGCTTACTTATAATGATTTTAATTTTTGCCTTGGTGGTAATTTTCTGCTGCGGCGCTGTAATCGGCGTTATAACTCTCACGGGAAACAATAAAACTCTGCATGCTCCTCAGACGCCAACACCTTATGTTTTGAGAACTGCCGAACCGGCAGCAACAGATGCGGCAACAGAACAACCGACAGAAAATAATCTGCAAACCGACCCTCCATCTCCGTCTCCCAATTCAGATGAAGATGAGGAAATTCCGGTATTTACTAAAATTACCGCTTCAAGTGTCCGCGAGGCATACAGAGGAAATAACGTGTATATAACATATACTGCAAAAAATTTGACCGACAACAATTCCGAAACTGCATGGACGCCGGAGGAAAGTGACACAAACCCCTGGGTCTTATTTAAGTCTTCATCAAAACAAAAAATAAGCGGTTTTGAAATTGAAAACGGTTATTCAAAAAATGAAAATCTATATTATCAGAACATGCGTGCAAAAAATATAATCATAGCCTGCGGCGGTGAGGATTATAAATTCGTACTAAAGGACAGCGGATGCGGTATAAAACAAACCGTAACCCTTCCTGAGCCCGTATTATCCGAATCAGTAAAAATCACCGTTGCGGATACTTATGCAGGAAATAAATATAATGAACTTTGCATAAGCGAGATTACACCATTTTAAAAGGAGTAGTTTAATGGAAAACCAAAATTGCAGAAAAAGAAAGTATACGGTGCATGAAAAAATTATGTATGCAGCCGTATCGGCAATTCTTATCGGCACATTTATATTTCAGACGGCCCTTTGCATACAAAGCATAGTATACATAAATGAATTTGAAGAAAAAACAAGCGCCCTTGCAAATGACGCAGCAGCGGTAAAGCAAAAAACAAGTAATATAAAAAATAAAATTGCAACATACAGCAATAATTAATTTAATAAAAAATCGTATTATAACGGCAGAAGTTCATAAAGATATTTCCGCAAGATTAGAAATAGTCTTGCGGAACTTTTTATATGGAACAATTCACAAATCTACATGTAAATTCATATATTAACAATGTAAATATGCAAGATAAAAAAAATTTTCTTGACTTTTTTCATATTTTGGGTTATAATAATTATAGAGATAGTAATATCTCTCGTGTGGCGACACGCTAAAGCTGTGCTGCATATGGAGCAGGATAATTTCCATAGCATTATAGATACTCGACAGGGTATCGGGCTTAGCATCTGAGATACAGATGTAGTCCACACGGGGGACTTAATGATACCCGTGGCATAGACATTCGTCAGGATGTTGGGGCTGACAGCCAGCAGAAAACACGCATTGTTGAAAGATTGAGTAGACGATGTTTATTATATCGTCTGCTCTTTTTTTCTGAGGAAGTGACAAAATAAGACAATGAATAACAAAACTCAAAACAAAATACAAATAACTCAATCCATTATTCAAGCAGCTTCTGTCTATAAAACAAAAATGGTCGGTTATGTTTTCTTGTATGTGTTTGAAGGCAGATATATAGAAGTTATATATAGAGCTAAGGACTTTATGCATTTGACAGGCGTTGACTCAAACCTAAGTTCTATAGCATTTTATCGTGAGGCTGTAAAAGGAAATTTACGGCATAATCAAATATATTTTTCACAAAGGCACCCGTATGATTTATGTGTTCAAAAAATGACACAATTACAAAATATATCTGCTGCTACAAATTCCGGGATTTTTATGCTCGAAAATTTAGCCACTGATACATTTACATATAAATTCGGTTTAACTGAATTGAATTTTACTCTATGCCTAAAAAAAGATGTTGACACTTTAGGTAATGTTGTCAGTGACAAATATGTTGTTCGATCCTTACGGGTAGAAGATAGTGTTTCACGAAGTTCAGATGCTTATGAAGTACAGTACATATTTGCAAAAAGAAATGATGAAAGATTATACAATGTTTTAAAATACAGAGATAAACGATATGATATTTCAAGTCTACCACAAAATATACTTAATAAATTAGATATTTCCTTATTTAATGAGGACAAATGAAATATAAAAAAAGAGATACAGACTCAATTTATTACAGTCTGTATCTCTTTCATTTTATACCGTATTTACCTAACCGTTGTGATTTTTTATCAGAATCTCTTTCTCTTTACATATGTTGTATGGAGAAGCTCATGAGCCTTATGTGAGCCGGGCTTTTCAAAGTATTCACTGTAGAGAAGCTTGATATCCGGATTTTCATGGCTCTTTCTTACAGGTGAGTTTGCATCCTCTGTGTAAAGCGCCTTTGCACGTTCTGCCTTTACATCATGGTCCATATACTCCTTAGCCGAGCATATGGGCTGACCTCCGCCTGTTACACATCCGCCGGGACAAGCCATAATTTCTATAAACTCATAATTCTTTTCACCGCTTCTGATGCTTTCAAGAAGCTTTCTTGCGTTTCCGAGTCCATGAGCTACAGCAATTCTGACATCCTTGCCGGCAATATTAAGAGTTGCTTCCTTAATGCCTTCCGTACCTCTTACGGCATGATAATCAATTTGGTCAATTGACTTACCTTCAAGTACATCTGCAACAGTTCTGAGAGCAGCCTCCATAACTCCTCCCGTAGCACCGAAAATAACTCCGGCACCTGATGCTTCCTCAAACGGAGCGTCAAACTTTTCATCAGGAAGCTTTTCAAATTTAATACCTGCCTGCTTAATCATCCTTGCAAGCTCTCTTGTTGAAATAACAATATCAACGTCTCTGAGCTTATTGAATTCCATTTCCTCTCTTGAGGATTCAAATTTCTTTGCAACACAGGGCATTACCGAAACAACACAAATCTTTTTCGGGTCAATGTTGTGCTTTTCAGCATAATATGACTTAATAACTGCGCCGAACATCTGATGCGGTGATTTACAGCTTGACAAATTATCAAGAAAATCAGGGAAATTGTGTTCGCAGAACTTTATCCAGCCGGGGCTGCATGATGTGATAAGAGGAAGCTTTCCACCGTTATTAAGTCTTTCAATAAACTCCGTGCCCTCTTCCATTATTGTAATGTCAGCGCCCGTATCGGTATCAAATACCTTATCAAAGCCAAGTCTTCTGAGAGCAGCAGCCATTTTTCCTGTAACGGGAGTACCCATTTCAAAACCGAACTCCTCACCGAGAGCAGCTCTTACAGCAGGTGCTGTCTGAACTATAACATACTTATCCGGATTTGCAATTTCCTCAAATACGGCAGCGGTGTTATCCTTTTCCTTAAGGGCACCTACAGGACATGCAGCAATACACTGTCCGCAGTTTACACAGTTTGAATCGGCAAGTGACTTATTAAATGCACATGCAATCTGTGTTTTGAATCCACGCTCGGTTGCATCAATGGCGCCTACGGTCTGAATGTTCTTACAAACATTTACGCAGCGGCGGCAAAGCACGCACTTGTTATTATCTCTTACAATTGAGGGAGAAAGATCGTCGATTTCTCTTTTAATAATCTCGCCCTCATATCTTATATCGTCAACTCCAAGCTCCTCTGAAAGAGTCTGAAGCTCACAGTGCTTGTTTCTTATACAGGTAAGACATTTTCTGTCATGGTTTGACAAAAGCAGTTCAAGAGTTGATTTTCTTGCAGCCTTAACCTTAGGAGAATGTGTAAGCACCTCAATACCCTCAGCAACAGGATAAACGCATGCTGCCTGAAGTGCCCGGGCACCTACTATCTCAACAACGCACATTCTGCATGAACCTGTTTCGGAATAATCCTTCAGATAGCAAAGTGTCGGAATATCTATGCCGACCTCACGCGCCGCTTCAAGAACTGTATAGCCCTCGGGAACGCTTACGGCCTGACCGTTGATTTTTAAATTTACCATTTCCATTATGCTCTGTTCTTCCTTTCTTCAATAAGGGGCAAAGCCCCGTCATTCAACGTTTCAGTGGGGGATTGTACCCACACTGAAAAAAGTAAGTGGAACCCGCCGCCTATAGAGGCGGGGGACATCTTGCTTTTAGTTATTTCTTGTAGATGGCGCCGAATTTACATGTTTGCATACATACGCCGCACTTGATACACTTATCGGGGTCGATTACGAACGGCTCCTTAACCTTGCCTGAGATTGCGCCTGCCGGACACTGTCTTGAGCAAAGGCTGCAGCCCTTACACTTATCCCTGTCGATAATATATCTTGAAAGAGCCTTACAAACGCCTGCCGGACATGTCTTGTCCTTAACATGCGCTATATACTCATCTCTGAAATATCTCAGTGTTGAAAGAACAGGATTCGGTGCTGTCTGACCAAGACCGCACAATGATGAAGCCTTTATATTATAGCAAAGCTCCTCAAGCTTATCAATATCCTCCATTGTTCCTTTGCCGTCGGTTATCTTTGTAAGAAGCTCAAGCAAGCGCCTTGTTCCGATACGGCACGGTGCACACTTTCCGCAGGATTCATCAACGGTGAATTCAAGGAAGAACTTAGCTATGTCAACCATACAATTGTCCTCGTCCATTACAATAAGTCCGCCCGAGCCCATCATTGAACCTATCTGAATAAGTGAATCATAGTCAATCGGAGTATCCATAAGAGAAGCAGGGATACATCCGCCGGAGGGGCCTCCTGTCTGGGCAGCCTTGAATTTCTTGCCGTTAGGAATGCCTCCGCCTATTTCCTCAATTATTTCTCTGAGCGTTGTTCCCATAGGAATTTCAACAAGACCTGTATTGTTGATTTTACCGCCGAGGGCAAATACCTTAGTACCCTTGCTCTTTTCGGTTCCGATTGAAGCAAACCAATCTGCACCGTTATTTATTATCTGCGTTATGTTAGCATAGGTTTCAACATTGTTAAGCAGCGTCGGCTTAGCCCATAATCCTGAATTTGCAGGGAACGGCGGACGGGGACGGGGTTCACCTCTTTTACCCTCTATTGAGGTCATAAGAGCAGTTTCCTCACCGCATACAAACGCACCGGCTCCGAGTCTAAGTTCAAGATCAAAATTGAAGCCTGTATCAAATATATTTTTACCTAAAAGTCCGTATTCCTTAGCCTGCTTTATTGCAATTTCAAGTCTCTTAACAGCAATAGGATACTCGGCACGGATATATATATAACCCTGATCCGCTCCGACAGCATATGCTGCAATAGCCATTGCTTCTATAATGCTGTGTGGATCACCTTCAAGCACCGATCTGTCCATGAATGCACCCGGATCACCCTCATCGGCGTTACAGGCAACATACTTTTTATCTCCCTTTGCATTATATGTAAACTTCCATTTAAGACCTGTAGGGAAGCCGCCGCCTCCGCGTCCGCGAAGACCTGATTTTGTTATTTCATCAATAACCTCTTCTCTGGTCATTTCGGTAAGAACCTTACCGAGAGCCTTGTAACCGTCGGTTGCAATATACTCATCTATATTTTCAGGGTCAATAACACCGCAGTTTCTGAGAGCAATTCTATGCTGCTTCTTATAAAAATCAACCTCGTTAAGACTCTTTATTGAATCATCTTCAACTGTTTCCTGATAAAGCAAGCGCTTTACAATTCTTCCTTTAAGAAGATGCTCCTCAACAATTTCCTTTACGTCCTCAACCTTTACCCTGCTGTAAAATGCTCCCTCAGGATAAACAACCATTATCGGACCAAGTGCACAAAGACCGAAACAGCCTGTTTTTATAACCTTTATTTCCTTATCAAGTCCGTTCGCTTTAAGCTGCGATTCCATTTCCTTAATAACAGCTTCGCTTCCGGATGAGGTACAACCGGTACCGCCGCAGCATAAAACGTGACCTCTAACCATATCCATGTTTTATATCATTCCTTTCAAATTTCTGTATCAGTGCTTATTCAGCATTTCCTATCGTATATTCGCTGACTACATTTCCGTTCACGATATGCTCGGCAACAACTTTTCTTGCCTTTTCCGGCGTCATCTTAACGTATGTAACCTTTTCCTCGCCGGGAACCATAACCTCAACAATATGCTCAAGGCGGCAAACACCTATGCAGCCTGTCTGAACAACAGAAACATGTTCAAGATTTCTTTTTCCAATCTCCTCAACAAAGGCAGTCATAACAGGTCTTGCACCTGCAGCAATACCGCAGGTAGCCATTCCTACAACTATTCTTGTTGCATGAGTGTCCTTACGCATTCCAACGCCTGCCGAAGCCTTTTTTCTTATTTCCTCTAAATCAGCTAAACTTTTCATTATTTAATAAACCTCCCTGTATTAATTACTCTGCTGTAAGTCCGGCTTCTCCCTCCTTCAGGTAATCAAGAAGCCATGCCATTACATCAGGCTCGCTCAGAGCTACACCTCCAAGTATTTTTTTAATTTCCCTGGTATCAAACTTAAATTCTCTGTCACCCGATTTATGAATGTACAGAAAATCTGTATTTTCATAAGCTGTTATAACCGTAAACATAGTATCAACAATATTGCCGAGAGGCTGCCTGTCGATATGCGAATATGAGAAAACAGCTTCAATAGTCGTACCCACACCGAGTTCGGAGCTGATATTTATTCCGCCGCCCGTGCTTTCGGCGGCAAGCTTTAACAAAGGTATTCCAAGACCTACCTTACGGGTAGTTCTCTTTGTTGTAAACGGACTTGTAACATTCTTTAAAAATTCCTTGTCCATTCCCTTGCCGTTATCCTTTATGTAAAACTTAAAAATATCCTTTTCAGCGTCCTCCGTAATGCAAAGCTCCACAAGGCTTGCACCGGCAGTTATTGAATTCTGAAGAATATCAAGAATATGTAAGGATATTTCTTTCATACTAAAATCACTCCGGACTATTGTTAAATTTTTCACATATGTCTATAAAAAATAATCAGAAAAAGTGCTTCTCTGAAATTTTTTATTCATACTTACCTAAAATATCCTCAACGTCATCAACCACAAGACGTCCGTAAACATCATCGTTTATTGTCATTACCGGAGCAAGTCCGCATGCACCTATGCAGCGTGTTGCGTCGAGAGAAAATTTACCGTCGGGTGTACATTCTCCCACATCAATTCCAAGTATACTTTTAATTTTTTCGAGTATATCACCTGAGCCCTTAACATAGCAGGCTGTTCCGAGACAGACACCAATCTGATATCTCCCCTTCGGATTAAGGGAAAACTGCGTATAAAAGGTTACAATACCATAAATCTCAGCAAGAGGTATGTTAAGCCCCTCCGCTATCATAGTCTGAACCTCAATAGGCAGATATCCGTAGATATCCTGAGCCTTATGCAGCACAGGAATAGCCGCTCCGTCCTGTCCCTTATGGCTTTCAATAACCTCAAGCAGCTGTTTCTCCTGCTCCTTTGTACCATTAAAGGGTACAACCTTTTTTTCTTCCATCAATAGACCTCCATTTCCTAAAGCTAACACAAATAAGTCAACCGATACAATACATAACTATATCAATTTTCTCATATCATTATATCATTATTGATAAAAAAATTCAATATTCTTTGATAAAAAAATAATTTACTCTATTTTGCACAAATATTTTAAAACTTCTTTTATATTTTTATCGATTATTTCTATAAAAAATTCACATTCTGATATATTTTCAAGGTAATGAGCATCAGAATTTGACAAAATATTATATTTAAGGTAATCATTTTCAAAAAATTTTCTCCGCATGGGTGTAATTTCAACAGCTGTAACACCAAGATCCTCCGGAAGAAATCCGAGATTTGAAAGTACGCTGTAGCTTGACCTGTCAATGTGAGCCGGAACCGGAACTCCGCCGTTATCCTTGACAAGGCGCACAACCGAATAAAGATCAAGCTGAGTAGCACTGACAAGAAGTGATTTTTCCTCACCTGTTATTTCATCATTTTCGTCCATAAAATACTGATTTCCGTAAATTTCAGTATTATTTTCTATGAACGGAAGATTATCCTTAACAACAGCCTCTGTTTTCAACGCGCTTTCCAGGTCAGGAAAATATGAAACAACATGTATTTCCTCGCTTGTTTCAATTTCCATACCCGGCACAACAAGAATTTTCCCATCTGCCGCCTTCATCACAGCTTCAACATTTCCGCAGGAATTATGATCTGTAACCGCAATAATATCAAGTCCCTTTATGATGGACATGTTCACAATATTATTCGGCGTCATATCATTGTCACCGCATGGGGAAAGAGCGGAGTGAATATGCATATCATAATAAAGCTTTTCCATATTCTCTCCTAAATCAGCTTTGCAATATCGTAAGCGGATTTTTCACTTGTTATTATGAGAATATCCTCATCCTTTGCTTTTTCAAGGGCGTCCTCATCGGGAGAAAATCCATCACATATCACAATGCAGCCTGCATCTGTAAGTGATGCAACCGCAACAATGTTTATATTTGACTGAATTGTTATCCATACATTGTCTGACTGAACCCGGCTCATGGCAAGGCTCAGCAAATCCCCTATATAGCAGCCGGACAGGCTTCTCTCCGGGTCTCCGCAAAGTATTTTCCCACCTGTTACCTCAGCAAGCTCTTTTCCCGTCATTAATCCTCACCGCCTTCATTTTGCTCTTCCTCATTTTTTTTCTTCTTCGTTATTTCATAGTTTCCGTCCAGCTCAATCATTTCCTTTGCAAGAGTGTTAAGCCGCTCACGGAGCTTGAATATGCAGTCGCTTTCATTTGCATAACCGCGGACTATATCCTCAGCAAGGTCACGGCACCCCGGAGATCCGCATGATCCGCAGTCAAGCTTTGGCAGGCTTTCGTAAATTTCTTCAATCTTCATCGCCTTTTCCATAGCCTTTGAAATATCGCTGTCAAGATTCATAACCGGTCTGTAAACAAGAGGCTTTTCCCAGAGCACGTCCTCCCGTGATTTTACATTTTCATTTATTGAAATGTCCCTGCAAATTCTCTCAAGCCTTGACCTTGCCACAAAATTATTTTCAACATTAAGAGGACCGCCGACACAGCCTCCCGTACATGCAAGCGCCTCAACATATTCAATATCGCGAAGCTTCCCGTCCTCAACAGCTTCAAGCACCTCAATAACATTATGTATTCCGTCAACGCAAATATGCCGCTTTGAATTGGTTGCCTCCGCCTCACCGCCGGAAACAGCCCACATTATTCCGTATTTGCCGCTGCGGCTGAGGTTTTCAATTTCATCCTCGTTTATATTGCTTATCTGGTGAGCAATCTTAAGATAAGCGTCATTTACGGAAATAGCACCGTCAACACAGGATTTTGATATATTAACCGGATTCTTTACAGCTGTTGCTTTTGCGGCGCATGGTGAAATAAATATAATTCCTATTTCCTCAGGCTTAAGACCTGTTTTCCTGACAGCCACATCTCTTGCATCCTTCGCAGCCACCTCCATAGGTGAACGAAGCGGTATAAGATTTCCGATAAGGTTCGGAAACCTCAGGGAAATAAGCCGTACAACCGCCGGACATGCAGATGAAATTGTAGGAGTAAGAAGCTCGCCGGATTTCAAAAGCTCCTTTGTTTTTTCCGTTACTGTTTCCGCTCCGCACGCTACCTCATAAACATCATCAAAGCCTATTTTTTTAAGTACCGTAAGTATAAGGTTAACATTGTCTGCAATCGAAAACTGTGAAAAAAATGTCGGCGCCACAAGCGCAACATTATATTTAAAATTATTCAGTATATCAAAGCTGTCCGTAACGGCTTTTTTTGCATGATAAGGACATACTCTGATACATTCGCCGCAGTCTATGCAGCGCTCCTTTAATATTTTAGCCTTGCCCTTCTGAATACGTATGGCCTTTGTGGGACAATGCTTAAGGCAGTTTGTACATCCCTTGCAATTGTCCTTTTCAAGGGTCACCGAGTGCCAGTAATTTATCATCAACGCCACCCGCCTTTACTTTACATTTACAATAAGCTCAACCAGGGTTCCCTTTCCTATTTCCGTAGATATGTTAAGCTCGTCAGTATATTTTTTCATGTTCGGAAGCCCCATTCCGGCTCCGAAGCCAAGCTCTCTGACACGGTTGCTTGCTGTTGAATACCCTTCCTGCATAGCCTTTTCAATATCAGGTATTCCCGGTCCCTTGTCCTGCAATTCAACCTTAACTCTTTCCGGAGAAATATCAACATCAATAAATCCGCCGTTTGCGTGTATCACCATATTTATTTCTGCCTCATACATGGCGATAGCAACACATCTGATGACATCAGGGCTGAATCCAAGCTGCTTAAGCATTTTTTTAACCTTGCTTGAATTTTCTCCCGCAACGCTGAAATCATCTCCGTTTACATCATAATGAAGCTTCAGATTATCCATATACATCATCCTCCGAAGCGCTGTTATACATTGCCGAGACCGGCCTTATACAGCATTCCGGCAGCAATGTAAAGAGGATAATCCGTAGTCATTACAATAATATCCTTCATTTTTGCCATTCCTATAATTGCCTCGTCCGGTTTTTTTCCGCGTACAAAAATAACCGTTTCAATGTCCATCATTTCCGCCGTTCTGATAACCTGCGGATTCATAAGCCCTGTAAGCAAAAGGGCTCTGTCCTTGACAAAAGCAAGTACATCACTCATAAGATCACAGCCGCAGGCTGAATGTACCTCCTTGTCAAGCAGCTCTTCACCTGTGAGAACCTCAGCGCTGAGTATTTCTCTAACATCGGAAAGTTTCATCAAAATCCTCCATTCCGCCGCAAGATGCGGCATAATTTTCAATAAGGGGCAAAGCCCCGTCATTCAACGTTTCAGTGGGGGATTGTACCCCCACTGAAAAAAGTAAGTGGAACCCGCCGCCTATAGAGGCGGGGGACATCTTGCTTTTAGTTATTTATCTGATACACATGTTGAACTTTTTTTCATAGCCGATTGAGGTCGGCTTTCCGTGCCCGGGATAAACTTCTGTATTATCATCAAGGGTATAAAGCTTTTCCCTTATTGATTTTTCAAGAATATCCTTGCTGCCTGTAGGAAGATCCCACCTGCCTACGCTTCTTTGAAAAAGCGTATCACCAGAAAAAAGCTTATTCTCCCACAAAAAACAGGTTGAACAAGAGGTATGCCCCGGCGTTTTTATTACGTCTATATGCTCTCCGTTAAAATCAAAGCCCTTTTCTTCGGTAAGAATACCCGAAATATTATCAATGCAAATGCTTTTTCCGAGGGCAGCTTCAGTAAGATTTATTCCTGAATTCCCCACATTCGCAGCACATTCCCCGGTACAGTAAATTTGCGCGCCGAAGCTTTCCGAAAGCTCAGGCACAGCCGTTATATGGTCATAGTGACAATGGGTAAGAAGAATATATTTTATTTTTTTCCCCTCTGTCATTTTTAAAATATCCTCTGTCCTTGTCCCCGGATCGATAAGAAGCACATCATTTCCGGAAAACAGCAAATATGTGTTTTCATCTGTATATAAATCATTCAAAATCTTTAATTCCATATTTATATTCCGAACTCCTTTCACCAATGCCGTTTGGAAAAAGATAAGCAAGCAGATTGCCACCGGAAGCGACGCCGACGTATGTTGATACTTCAAGTCGCTGATGGCGGTGAGATGCGCCGCTTATCTTTTTCCAAACTGTTCACCTTAGTTGTAAAGCCTTACAGGAAGCACCATGAACACATAGTTGCTTTTTTGATTGTCCAGAGACCTCATAAAACATCCGCTTGTAGGCGTTGAAAGCTCAATCTGTATGGTTTCCTCATCGCACGCCGATATAGCATCAATAAGAAATCTGCAATTAAAGCCTATTAAAAGCTCCCCGCCTTCAATCTTTGCGGAAATTTCATCATTTACCTTTCCCTTAGGAGTAATACATGATATTTCAATCTTATCAAAACCGATTGTAAGCCGCACCGGCATACGCTTATCGGGGGAAGCCTCGTCATCATTTATAATAAGCATAGCCCTTTCAAGGGAATCCTTCAGCTCCAGGGTATTAACCTCCATTTTAATCGTATTATTTGCTGAAATAATAGGCTCGTATTTAAGAAAATCACCCTCAAGCAGTCTTGTGAAAACCTTAAAGCTTTCAAATTTCAGCATAACATGGCGCTCAGCAATAATTATATCGATAAGACTTTCATCATCTTTTAATATTTTAAGCAGCTCCCTGAGTGTTGAGCCCGGAATAATAAATCTCGCATGCTCTAAGCTTTTTGAAATGGTCTCTTTAACCACTCCCAGACGGTGACCGTCACTTGCTACAACGGTAAGCTCATTCCCTTTAATTTCGAAAAGTGCTCCCGTAAGAGTGGGGCGCTTTCCTTCATTAACAGCAATAAAGGAAATAAGCTTTTTAAGTATATCCTTTAAAACCCTTTCTTCAAGCTGGAACGACATAATTTCGTTTATTACCGGCGGTGAAGGATATTCGTTGGCAATAAGACCCTGAATGTTAAATTCGCTTATGCCCCCAGTTATTTTTGTAACGTTTGTTTCCTCGTCTACTGCAATTTTAATTATACCGTCAGGAAGCTTTCTTACTATATCCCCGAATATTCTTGATGCAAGAGCAATACTTCCGCCTGTTGGAATATTAAGGTTTTTCGCCTGATATTCGATGCAAAGCTCAGTATTGTTACCGGTAAATATAGCTTTTTCTCCGGCATAACAGTCTATTTTAATACATTCCATAATAGGCATTGTGCTTTTTACGGTAACAGCTCTCTGAACAGTATTAAGTATTTCAATCATTTCATTTTTGGTACATGACAGTTCCATAATATCCTCCGTTATCCACAATATAAATAATAATAATAAATTATTTATATATATCTGTATATAAATA
>JAGBHE010000088.1 GCA_017935675.1 Clostridia bacterium
GAATATCCGGCAATAGATAATAACCTGCTTGTCTATAACGGGAAGTATTATCTTATCGGTGTAGGACACAAGCCATTTACGGCAGACAAGTTCTCAGATGTGGACTATTATGTTATGACACTTGCCGCTGTTGCAATGGAGATTCAGGATTTGGGCATCACAAACGCTGATGTGCACATAGCCGCAGGACTTCCGCTTACTTGGGTAGAAGAGCAACGTAAAGAATTTAAGCAATATCTTATGCAAAATGAAACTGTTGATTTTACCTATAAAGGCACGGAATATCATATCCGCATTGTCGGTACAGATATATTTCCGCAAGGCTTCTCGGCAATAGCAAATAAGCTGTTCGAGTTCCGAGGTATCAATATGCTGTGTGACATAGGCAACGGCACGATGAATGTTATGTATATCAATGACAAAATTCCCAATCCGCAAAAATGCTTTTCAGAAAAGTTCGGCACAAATCAATGTGTATTGAGAATCAGGGAAAACCTTATGAAAAAACATCATCTTACCTTGCCTGAAGAAAGCATACATAAGATATTGACCTACAACCAATCAAATCTTGATGCAGATATTTTAAAGACCATATCCGACACAGCGAGAGAATATACGGCAGAGATTTTCCAAAGGCTCAAAGAGTATGAATATAATCCAACTGTTATGAAGCTCTATATTGTCGGCGGTGGAGGTTGCCTTATCAGGAACTTTGCTGACTACAATAAAAACAGGGTTATCATCAACGGAGATATTCACGCTACTGCAAAGGGCTATGAATATCTGTCCGAACTGAATCTTAAAAAGGAGGCTGTGAAAAATGGTTAAAAGAATCGGTATCCGTTTCAATCTCGACAAGGAATACGATTTGAGAATATGGGAGTTTCTGCAAGACCTGAATTTAAAGCAGCATAAATCCATAAACAAATTTATCCTTATGTGCATTGACGGCTATATAAATCAGTTTATTACCGAGCAGGAGCAAACCGAATTTATAGACAGGATTATATCTGCTATCCGCACAGAGCTTCGTGAGTCAGCAGGACTAAACCTTTTAAAAATACTTAGTCAGCCTATGCAGACAGTTCAACCGCCGGAAGAAAACAAAAATTCTACTGCTGATGAAAAATCGGCTTTAGATTTTGTATTCGGTAACAACTGATGCAACAATTAGATAAAAAATGGCACTTCTACGGTGTCATAAATAAAGCGAAGATAACGGCACATTTACTGTTGAAAGCTCGTTTTCAATGGTTGGTGCCGTTATTTTTGTACAACTGACATCGCTTTGAAAATCGCGGTGTCAAAAACATTATTAAAATGAAAAAACGGAGGATTTTTATTATGAGAACTTTTTATCAAACATTAGACGAATTTATAACAGTAAGAACATCAGCGGATGGAAATGTCCACAGAGTTATTACCTATAAGGGCGAAAAATATGCAGAACCTTATTTTACAGGGCAAGAGCTTGGTTGGATAAAGGAAGTATTATGGGAGTGGAAAACACGCAGTTTCAACTGCCTGATTGTATCTGTATCAGGCAGTAAATTATGGCTGAATGTAAGCCTTCGAGATGCTAACAAGATTCTCGAAGGAGATTTAAAGAAAGGTGAACCAATATACTTCTGTATCATCCAAAAGCAATGGCACAAGCCAC
>JAGBHE010000089.1 GCA_017935675.1 Clostridia bacterium
AAGCTCACGAAGCGAGGATTAGTGAGCTGTATCGACTACTATAATAGTCGAAGGCATATTTTGAAATTGAATTGAACCGCCGTATGCCGAACGGCACGTACGGTGGTGTGAGAGGGCGGAGAAAATCCGCCCTACTCGATTAACACCGCATTTATAACACAAGAGAACCGTCCCATTGTGTTAAGTAATAAGTAATAGTGAATAAGGAAGAGGTTTTTGTTGTTTAAAAATCTGTGGTTTTTTTGCTTTTGGAGTAAAAAATCTTTGAAAATATTTTATTTTTTTTGAAAAACTATTGACTTTTTGTTGGAATTGGTTTATAATAAGGGCAGAATTGTTTTTGTTTTAATTATTTTTTTCATCTGCCGCAGGGTTTGCGGAGTGAATGTAAAATTAAATGAAAGGCAGTGTGCGATTTGTATGGAGAAATTTTATAAAGAGCCTGTTGCAAAAAGCAGCCGCATTGATAAGCTCAAGGACGCTTTGTTTCTTGAGATGCCGCAGGTTGAAGCCGACAGGGCCGTTATACTGACGCAGTCCTACAAAAGCAGCGAGGGTGAGCCGGTAATCAGAAGGCGTGCCCACGCTTTCAGGGACATAGCGGAAAAGCTTCCTATTACAATAAGAGAAAATGAGTTGATTGTCGGATCAAATACAAGGCGGCCGAGAAGCTGTCAGGCCTTTCCCGAGTTTTCCTTTGAATGGCTTCAAGGTGAGTTTGATACAATAGAGAAAAGAAGCGCTGACCCGTTTTACATATCAGAGGATACAAAGGAAAGTCTTAAAGAATGCTTTTCCTACTGGAAAGGTAAAACCACAAGCGAGCTTGCGACATCTTATATGTCGGACGAAGCTCTTAAGGCGATTGAACATAATATTTTTACACCGGGAAATTATTTTTATAACGGGGTAGGACACGTTACGGTAAAATATGACGAGGTTCTTAAAATCGGATTTTCCGGAATAGCAAGGCGGGCTAAGCAGGAGCTTGCCAAATGCTCAAAGGGTGATGGAAATTATGCTGAGAAATCGGCATTTCTTGAAAGCGTAATCGAATGCATGAATGCAGCTGCAGCCTATGCAAAAAGATATTCTGTTCTTGCTGCCGAGATGGCGGCTGAATGTACGGATGAAAAGAGAAAAAAGGAGCTTATGCAGATTTCAAGAAACTGTGAAAGAGTGCCGGAGCACGGAGCTTCAAGCTTCTATGAGGCGTGTCAGTCATTCTGGTTCGTTCAGATGCTTTTGCAGACCGAGGCAAGCGGACATTCCATTTCACCCGGCCGCTTTGACAGATATATGTATCCCTATTATAAGAGCGATCTTGACCGCGGTGTTATTACACGCGAAGAAGCGCAGGAGCTTATCGACTGCATTTGGATAAAGCTCAATGACCTGAATAAGGCCCGTGATGCGGCTTCTGCTGAGGGGTTTGCAGGCTACAGCCTGTTTCAGAATCTGATTGTCGGCGGACAGGATGAACGCGGAATGGATACAACAAATGATTTGTCATTTATGTGTATAACGGCTTCATTGCATGTTATGCTGCCCCAGCCGTCACTTTCCATACGGGTGTGGAACGGAACGCCGTATGAGCTTTTGGTTCACGCCGCTGAGCTTACGAAAACGGGAATCGGTCTTCCTGCTTATTATAATGATGAGGTAATAATACCGGCGCTTCAGAACAGGGGACTTTCCATAGAGGATGCCAGAGATTACAACATAATCGGATGTGTTGAGCCGCAGAAGGCCGGAAAAACAGACGGCTGGCATGACGCCGCGTTCTTCAACATGTGCAGACCTCTTGAGCTTGTATTTTCAAACGGCGTTGATAACGGCGAGCAGATAAGCATTCAGACAGGTGACGTAACGAAAATGTCTTCCTTTGAGGAGTTTTATGACGCGTATAAGAAGCAGATGAATTATATGATAGAGCTGCTTGTAAACGCTGATAACGCTATTGACACGGCTCACGGCGAAAGATGTCCGCTTCCGTTTTTGTCGGCTATGGTAGATGACTGTATCGCCCGCGGAAAATCAGTGCAGCAGGGAGGCGCTGTTTATAATTTCACGGGACCTCAGGGCTTTGGAATCGCAAACATGGCAGATTCGCTCTATGCCGTAAAAAAGCTTGTGTTTGATGAAAAGAAAATTACCATGACTCAGCTGAAGAAGGCTTTGGAAAATAATTTCGGCAAGGATTCCGGCAGCGAGGAGGCTATGACTGCTACCGTGCAGATTGTCAAGGAGCTTAAGGAAAACGGTGTTGAGGTTTCCGATGACATGATCGGCGATATATACAAAACTGTTTCTTCAGAGCTTGGAGGCAGCTCCGAATATGGACATATAAGGGATATGATTCTTGAAATCCCGAAGTTCGGAAATGATATTGAAGAGGTTGACAGGTTTGCGAGAGACGTTGCCTATACATATACAAGACCTTTGCAGGAATACAGAAATCCGAGGGGCGGAATATTCCAGGCAGGTTTGTATCCCGTTTCCGCAAATGTTCCTCTGGGAGCACAGACGGGAGCCACGCCTGACGGCCGTTATGCCCACACGCCTGTTGCTGACGGCGTAAGCCCTTCGGCAGGCAAGGATGTAAACGGTCCTACGGCAGCTGCAAATTCGGTTGCAAGGCTTGACCATTACATTGCCTCCAACGGAACATTGTTTAATATGAAATTCCATCCATCTGCGCTTGAAGGAAAATCGGGAATTGACAGCTTTATAAATCTGATAAGAGGATATTTTGACCAGAAGGGAAGCCATATGCAGTTTAATGTTGTAAGGCGCGAAACACTGTTAGACGCTCAGAAGCATCCTGAAAATTACAAAAGCCTTGTGGTGCGTGTGGCAGGCTACAGTGCGTTGTTTACAACTCTTTCAAAATCACTTCAGGACGATATTATAAACAGAACAGAGCAGCACAGCTTCTGATTTAAATCGGAGAAAGGAAGCCGAAGATGGAATATTTAAAGGAAAAAGGCAGAATATTTGATATTCAGCGGTTTTCGGTGCATGACGGACCGGGTATCAGAACGATTGTATTTCTTAAGGGCTGTATGCTGAGATGCAGATGGTGCTGTAACCCGGAATCTCAGGAATTTGCGGTTCAGTCTATGGTGCAGGGCGGCAGGACGAAGATTATGGGGCGTGATGTTACTGTCCGTGAGGTAGTTTCTGAGGTGGCGAAGGACAGGATATATTATCGACGTTCCGGCGGCGGAATGACTCTGTCGGGCGGTGAATGCTTTTATCAGCCGCATTTTGCGACGGCGCTTCTGTGCGCGGCAAAGGCAGCGGGTATAAATACGGCGGTTGAATCAACCTCATGCGTTCCTTATAAAACCATAGAGGAGGCGCTTCCCTGTATTGACAACTATCTTATGGACATAAAGCATATGAATTCATCGAAGCATAAGGAATTTACCGGCGTGGCAAACGAGCTTATTCTTGAAAACGCAAGGCGGCTTTCAAAAGATGCCGCAAATCTTATAATAAGAGTGCCTGTAATACCCGGATTTAACGATACCGCAGAGGAAATTACAGCAATTGCGGAATTTACGGCAGGGCTTGGTACGGTGCGTGAGCTGCACCTTCTTCCGTATCACAGGCTGGGAAAGGATAAATACAAGGGGCTCGGAAGGGATTATCCCATGGGAGATGCTCAGCTGCATACAAAGGATACTATAGAGGAGCTGAAACGTTTCGCTGAAAAAACCGGGCTTGAAGTTATCATAGGCGGATAGCTGAAAATGGACGGGAAAATGCCGTGGGATTCGGACTTGTTCATACAAAATAACCAAAACCGAAGAAAAACAAAAGAAAAACAAAAAAACCAAAGAAAAAGTATTGACAAAAATAAAAATATAATGTATAATATGTTTGTAATAAAACAAAAACAAACAATAACAATAAAATTCAAACAAAAAGGAGAAGTTAAAATGTTATCAGAATATGAAATCAAAAAACAAATCTGTGACATCGGAAAAAGGATTTATGACAGAAGAATGGTTGCTGCCAATGACGGAAACATCTCTGTTAAGCTTTCCGAGAATGAATTCCTCTGTACTCCGACAGGCGTCAGCAAGGGCTTCATGACGCCGGAATATATCTGCAAGATTGACAGAAACGGAAACGTTCTTCAGGCAAATCCGGGCTTCAAGCCTTCTTCGGAAATCAAAATGCATTTGAGAGTTTATAATAAGAGACCTGATGTAAACGCTGTAGTTCATGCTCATCCGATTTACGCAACAAGCTTTGCTATTGCAGGAATTCCTCTTACTCAGCCGATTATGCCTGAGGCTGTAATAGCTCTGGGCTGTGTTCCGATTGCCGAATACGGCACACCTTCAACCGAGGAAATCCCGGACGCTGTTGAAAAATACCTTCCTTATTATGATGCGGTGCTTCTTGAAAGTCACGGCGCACTTACATATTCCGATTCACTTCTTGCTGCATATCACAAAATGGAATCTGTTGAGTTTTATGCGGAG
The DNA here is from genome assembly GCA_017935675.1 of Clostridia bacterium. Classification (GTDB taxonomy): domain Bacteria; phylum Bacillota; class Clostridia; order UBA1381; family UBA1381; genus RGIG9115. The sequence continues at coordinate 4,500 of JAGBHE010000089.1, forward strand.
CTTCTCTTTAAGTCAAGACAGCTTGGCGGACCGAAGGAATTTTCAAAGGAGCAGGTTGAAAGACTTTATGAAATAAGAAGAAAGTTCGGTATGACCGGAAAGCATCCCGCAAACCTTTGCCAGAACAAGGGAACGGGTTGTCACAGCTGCGGTAAATGCGGCGGTGAGGAAAAGTCATCTGCAGAAGCAGAGCTTATCGCAAAGATAACAAAGCAGGTTATGCAGCAGCTTAATAAATAAGACCATGGATGAGAAGCTTATAAGAGAAATTGCCGAAGCTGCCGTCCGCGGGGCGGCGGCGGGAATTACACTGAAGCTTGCAAAAAAGCTTGCCGGCGCAGTAGAGAAGAAGGCTGAGGAGCTGGGGCTTAAGGTTGTTGTGGCAATCGCTGATTCAGCCGCAAGGCCGGTGCTTGTTGAGTGCATGGATGGTGCGTATATTGCGAGCTATGATATTGCGTTTAACAAGGCTTATACATCAGCTGCACTGAAGATGTCAACCATTAATTTAAAGGCGCTGAGTCAGCCGGGGGCTTCCCTTTACGGGATTCAGTTTACAAACGGCGGCAGGATTGTTATTTTCGGCGGAGGCGATCCGCTTAAATCAGGAGACAGAATTGTCGGAGGTCTCGGAGTGAGCGGCGGTACGGAGGAGCAGGATACTATGCTTTCCGCTTATGGCGCGGAGCTTTTCGGGACGCTGACAGAGTAAAGGAGTTGATACGGTTTGGATTCAAATGATATTGAACAGATAGTAAAGCAGGTGCTTGCAAATATGCAGGGAAGCGCGCCGGCCCCGAAGGCGGCGGGAAAAATTCCGGCTGTCAGCCGCGTTGCAATGCTTACTGCCCTTGAGCACTATGACATCAAGGAATACCCCATTCCGGAGCTTGGCGATGACGATATACTCGTAAAGGTCGAGGGCTGTGGTATATGCGGAACAGACGCACACGAATTCAAAAGAGACCCATTCGGTCTCATACCTGTTGTTCTCGGACATGAGGGCACGGGTGAGATTGTGAAAATGGGAAAGAACGTAAAACGAGACAGTGCGGGAAAGCCTCTTAATATAGGCGATAAGGTTGTAACATGCATGATTTTCTCGGATGATCCCGAGATAGAAATGTTTGACCTTAACAAGAAGAATGTCGGCGGCGCTGATGTTTACGGGCTGCTTCCGGATGATGATAAGCATCTGAACGGATGGTTCGGTGATTACATACTGGTACGGGGAGGCTCTACGATTTTTAACGTAAGCGATCTGAGCCTTGACATGCGTATATTGATTGAGCCGTGTGCTGTTCTTATTCACGCTGTTGAAAGAGCAAAGACCACAGGAATTCTGAGATTTAACTCAAGAGTGGTGGTTCAGGGCTGCGGACCTATCGGTCTTATTTGTATCGCTGTACTGAGGACTATGGGTGTTGAGAACATTACAGCCGTTGACGGCGAGGAGAAAAGGCTTGCCTTTGCAAAGGAAATGGGTGCGACTGAGACGGTTAACTTCAAGGAGCATAAGGGTATTGAGGAGCTTACCGCCGCTGTTAAAAATTCTTTCGGCGGTCATCTTGCAGACTTTGCGTTCCAGTGTACGGGTTCACCGGCGGCACACAGCAATATATACAAATTTATAAGAAACGGCGGCGGACTCTGTGAGCTCGGTTTCTTTATCAACGGCGGTGACGCTACGATAAATCCGCATTTTGATATATGTTCAAAGGAAATAACAACGGTTGGTTCGTGGGTATATACGCTCCGCGATTATGCAACAACCTTTGATTTTCTGAAGAGAGCAAAGGGTATAGGCCTTCCTATGGAAAAGCTTATAACACACAGATTCCCGCTTTCGGAAATCAATGAAGCACATAAGACGAACCTGAGAATGGAAGGTCTTAAGATTGCTGTTATTGCCGATGATTTGCTTTAATGCATCGGACTTTCAGTAAAAAATATTTTTAAATAAATTTTAGGAGGATTTTAAAATGGCACAGGAAGCACTCGGAATGATAGAAACAAGAGGTTTGGTAGCATCTGTTGAGGCAGCTGATGCAATGGTTAAGGCTGCAGAGGTAACGCTTATCGGAACAGAGAAGATAGGTTCGGGACTTGTAAGCGTTATGGTAAGAGGTGACGTAGGTGCGGTTAAGGCTGCTACAGAGGCAGGCTCCGCTGCTGCTCAGAAGCTCGGCGAGCTTGTTGCAGTACATGTTATACCCCGTCCTCATAATGACGTTGAGAAGATTTTACCGACACTTAAGTAATTCTTTCCATATCCTGTCCCGTCTGCCCGCAGGCGGGACGCAGGATGGATTTCATGATTGCGGGCTGAAAGGCTATGGGAATTCGAATGGATAACAATAAAAAGGTTAAGGTAAGCGGCGGTCCTGCCGGGGAACAAAGACCTGAGAGGGCTGCAGCAGAAACAAAAACAGAAGCTGTTAAGGAGGTACGTAAAATGTCACAGGAAGCATTGGGAATGGTTGAAACAAGAGGTCTTGTAGCTGCTATAGAGGCTGCAGATTCTATGCTTAAGGCTGCGAATGTTGAGCTTATCGGAACAGAGAAGATAGGTTCGGGACTCGTAAGCGTTATGGTAAGAGGAGATGTAGGTGCGGTTAAGGCTGCGGTTGAAGCCGGCGGAGCTCAGGCTACCAAGCTCGGAGAAATTATCGCAACCCACGTAATACCCAGACCTCACAATGACGTTGAGAAGATTTTACCGACACTTAAGTAAGAAACCCCCGGGGCTGCTGCTTTAACGCAACAGCCCCAATAAAACTCACGGAAGGGACTGAAAATTTTATGATTATCGGAAAAGTAGTCGGAAGCGTTGTTTCAACGCGGAAGAATGAGAAGCTTGTCGGAAATAAATTTATGATAGTTGAACCTGTCTCTTCTATGGGCAAGGGAAGACTGGTGGCTGTTGATAATGTCGGAGCCGGTATCGGCGAATTTGTAATCGTTGCTGTCGGCAGTGCGGCAAGAATAGGCACTGATTACAGCAATGCGCCCGTTGACGCTGCAATTGTTGGTATAGTTGACGACGGAGAAGGACTTGAATAGTTATGCAATTTGATGCTTTATCGGAAATCATGCGGTCCTGCGGCGTTGTCGGCGCAGGCGGAGCAGGCTTTCCGTCATATGCCAAGCTTAATAAAAAAGCTGATACAATAATTCTGAACTGCGCCGAATGCGAGCCGCTTTTCAGAGTTCACAGGCAGCTTCTTGCAAAATATGCTTTCGAGATTTTAACAGCTCTTGAGCATGTGCGCGAGGCTGTTTCGGCGGAGCGGATAATAATTGCCGTGAAGCCGTCATACAAGGACGCTATAGAGGCGGTAAGGGATAAGGCTTCCTCATTTCCGCATGCGAGCGTTCATCCTCTGCCTGAGGTATATCCGGCAGGCGATGAGGTGGTAACAATTTATGAGGCAACCGGACGCGTAGTACCGCCCGGACAGCTTCCCATAAGCGTGGGGTGCATTGTATATAATGTTGAAACCATGCTGAATACGTACTACGCGATAACGGAAAACAGACCTGTAACCGAAAAATATGTTACGGTGGGCGGTGCGGTGAAAAACCCCGCAACGTTTCATGTTCCTCTCGGAATGAGATTTTCGGAGCTTATAAAGCTTGCCGGAGGCGAGACGGAGGAAAACTCCGCTTATCTGTCCGGAGGCGCTATGACAGGACGTCTTGCGTCCCTTTCGGAGCCTGTTATTAAAACAACTAATGCGGTTCTCGTTCTTCCGGAAAATCATCCCGTTATCGTAAAAAGAAAATCTAAAACAACCTTGAATATAAAACGGTCAATGAGCTCCTGCTGTCAGTGCAGCACCTGCACTGACCTTTGTCCGAGACATCTTCTCGGACATCCGATCCAGCCGCATCTTTTTATGCGTGCTGCATCGAAAGGCATGGAGCGTGATATAAAAGCCGTTATAAATACATTGTACTGCGCACAGTGCGGAATATGTGAAATGTACGCATGTCCTCAGGGGCTTGCCCCGAAAACACTGATCGGTGAGTGCAGGGATGCTCTGCGCAGAGAGGGCGTAAAGCCGGAGCCGCCGGCTTTGAAGCCGGTAAATTCCATGCGGCCCTACAGAAAGGTGCAGATGAACAGGCTCATAGCGAGGCTGGGACTTACGCCTTACGTGGTTAAGGCGCCGCTTTCGGAGACTCCTTTAAATACGAAGGAATTAAAAATTATGCTGAGACAGAATATCGGTGTACCGGCGGTGTGCACGGTATCAAAAGGCGAAAAGGTGACTGCAGGTCAGCTTATTGCAAAACCTGCCGAGGGGCTGAGCGTCGGAATTTGCGCTCCTGCCGGCGGAACGGTTACTGAGATTGCAAAGGATTATTTAGTAATAAAAATGTAAAGGAAAGATATAACTATGGGCAAGGCAATAGCGATGGTTGAGTTTATGACAGTGGCATCCGGCGTCAGCGCCGCAGATACCATGGTTAAAACCTCCGAGGTTGAGATTATGGAGGCTACAGTGGTATGCCCGGGTAAGTACATAATTCTTATAAGCGGAGATTTAAGCGCTGTTCGCGCGGCTGTTGATGCGGCGAAGGGAGGAAACCCGGACAGGCTGGTTGACAGCTTTGTTCTCGGTAATCCGCATGAATCCATTTTCCCTGCAATTTACGGAGCGACAGAAATACATAATCCGAAGGCACTCGGAATTGTTGAAACATATTCCGCCGCTTCAATAATAGCGGCTGCGGACGCAGCGGCAAAAACTGCGGTGGTTGAACTTGTGGAAATACGTATTGCAAGGGGAATGTGCGGGAAATCATACATGTTCCTGACCGGCGATGTTGCGGCGGTGACCGCTGCCGTGGAAAAGGCAAAGGCTGACATCGGCGAGCGCGGTATGCTGCTTGATACGAGCGTTATTGCAAACCCGGATGAAAAAACATGGCGTAATATTCTTTAAGCTGAAAGGATGATATAAATGTTGGACGAAAAGTATGTAAGCGAAATTGTTGCCAAGGTTGTTAAAAGCATGGATGTTGAGGATGCATGCAGAAAACAGAAGGGCGTTTTTGATACAATGGAGGAAGCGCTTGAGGCGGTTACAAAGGCAAGAGAGCTGTACCGCGGATACTCAATTGAGCAAAGGGAGAAAATTATTTCCTGTATCAGAAAGCTTATTCTTGAAGAGGCAGGAGAAATGGCGCGCCTCGGCGTTGAGGAAACGGGAATGGGTAACGTTGCCGACAAAACGATAAAGCATCAGCTTGTTGCAAATAAAACCCCGGGAACGGAGGATCTTCATCCCGTAGCCCTTACTGGCGACCAGGGTCTGACGCTTATTGAAATGGCACCCTACGGAATTATCGGGAGCATAACTCCCTCCACAAATCCAAGTGAAACCGTACTGTGTAATTCTATAGGAATGCTTGCTGCGGGAAACGGCGTTGTGTTCAATCCTCATCCTAATGCAAAGAAAACCGCAAACTACGCTGTGGACCTTGTGAACCGCGCGGTTCTTGAAGCCGGAGGCCCTGAGAATATTGTGGTTTCCGTTAAAAATCCTACTATGGATTCCTCAAATGTTATGATGAAATCACCGGTTGTCAGAATGCTTGTTGCAACCGGAGGACCGGGCGTTGTACGTGCTCTTCTTTCCTCGGGGAAAAAGGCCATCGGAGCCGGTGCCGGAAATCCGCCTGTAATTGTTGATAACACGGCTGATGTTAAAAAGGCTGCAAAGGATATTGTTGACGGCGCAAGCTTTGACAATAACCTTCCTTGTATCGCGGAAAAGGAATGCTTTGCATTTGCCGATATCGCAGATGAGCTGATAGATGAAATGACGAAAAACGGTGCATATCTCATACGCGGTGAGCAGATTGACAGACTGCTTAAAATTGCATTGATTGAAAAAGACGGAAAATACGTTATTAACAAGAAGTGGGTCGGCAAGGATGCAAAGAAGTTCCTTAAGGAGCTTGGTATAGAATCAGACGCAAAGCTAATAATATGTGAGACGGAGGAAATGCATCCCTTTGTTCAGGTTGAGATGATGATGCCTGTTCTTGCAGTCGTAAGAGTAAAGGATATTGATGAGGCAATAACCATGGCTGTAAGAGCCGAGCACGGAAACCGCCATTCGGCGCACATACATTCAAAAAATATAGATCATCTTACATGCTTTGCAAGAGCTGTTGAAACAACGATATTTGTTAAAAATGCTCCCTCCTATGCAGGAATCGGTGCGGGCGGAGAAGGTTATACAACATTCACAATTGCCGGGCCAACCGGAGAAGGACTTACGGCAGCTCATTCCTTTACCCGTCAAAGAAGATGCGTAATGGTTGACGGATTGCACATTATCTGAGGAGGGTAACGGATGAAAGCATTGGGAATGATAGAGGTTTACAGCTTTTCAACTGCTGTTGCCGCTGCGGATGCTGCGGCTAAAGCGGCTGATGTTGCGGTAATAGCCTTTGACAGAAACCGTCCTATAAGTCCTGATGTACCTGCTCCCCTTGTTATGGAAATCAAGCTTGAGGGCAATGTCTCAGCGGTAAAAGCCGCGGTTGAGGCGGCGTCAGACTTTGCCAAAAGCGAGGGCAAGTACATAGTTTCGCATATAATAGCAAATCCGGCGGAGGACACCGAGAAGATGGCGTACCTTCTTGACATTAACCGGGATAAATACAATAAAAAGCTTCCGAAGACGATGAAGGGCGCAGTGCCTGCACCGTCCTCCGGCGAAGCGATAGGACTTGTTGAAATACAGGGTCTTGTAGCTGCTGTTGAAGGGCTTGATACCATGCTGAAAACAGCGGAGGTTCGCCTTGTTCATACGGAAAAAAGGCTTGGCGGAAGGCTTGTGACAATGGTTATTGCCGGAAGCGTATCGGCGGTTTCGGCGGCGGTTGAAAGCGCAGTCGCAGCGGCGTCACCTCTCGGCAAGGTTTACGGAGAGGAAGTAATACCCGGCCCTCATGAGGAAGTGCTGAAATTTTTTGATATGGAAGGTTAAGCGGGGTGTGAATATATGAATGAACAGGAAATAGCAAAGGCGGTCAGAGCCGCAATAGAAAGCGTGAGAGAGGATCACGGTGAAATAAAGGTTGGAATATCCCAGAGACATGTGCATTTGTCCCGCGAGGATCTTGATATACTTTTCGGCGAGGGCTATGAGCTTACAAAAAAGAAAACGCTTATGGGGCGCGAGTTTGCGTCAAATGAGGTTGTTACGCTTGTCGGTCCGTCTCTGAAATCAATTGAAAATGTCCGGGTTCTCGGTCCGGTAAGAAAAAATACTCAGGTTGAGATATCGAGAACGGATACTTTTGTGCTTAAGGTAAGCCCTCCGGTACGTCCCTCCGGTCAGGTTGAAGGCTCGGAAAGACTTGTTCTTGTAGGACCTAAGGGGTCGGTATATCTGAAGCAGGGTGTTATTATAGCAAACAGGCATATCCATCTTACACCGGAGTATGCCGAGGCCCACGGAATAAAGGACAATGATTACGTTGATGTGGTTATTGACGGAATAAAGCCTACAAAATTTTATGATGTGCAGGTTCGCGTTCGTGATGATTTTAATGTGGAAATGCATATCGATACGGATGACGCAAATTCCGCAGGCTTGAAAAACGGCATGAGAGTACGGATTTTAAAGAAAAACTGAATTTTTTAATGATAAAGGCTTGTAATACGGAAAAATCAAAAGCTTCGTCCTTTGGGAGAGCTTTTGGTTTTTTGAGTTTTGGAGGTATGATATGTTTGCACTTGAAAGACAGAACCGTATAATGGAGCGGCTTGCAGCCGAAGGGGCAGTTTCGGTAAGCAGGCTCAGCGCAGAGCTTGAGGTTACGGAGGAAACTATAAGACGTGACCTGGAGAAGCTTGAAAAAAAAGAATGTCTCAGACGTACCCACGGCGGTGCGGTGCCGATTGACGGCTCAACCTATGAGCTTTCCCTTGAAAAAAGAAAGCATACAAATGTTGAGGAAAAGGCAAGGCTTGCAAAAATAGCGGCAGGTTTTGTGGTTACGGGGGATACGATTTTCCTTGACGCGTCAACCACTACATTTTACATGGCGCGTGAGCTTAAGAAAATGAAGAATATAACGGTTATTACAAATTCCATGCGTGTTATAGGGGAGCTTGAAAGCACAGAGGCAATCAAGGTAATTGCAGTCGGCGGCATGGTCAGCAGCAATCAGTCATTTGTGGGGGCAATTGCCGAAAAGTCAATCGAGGACAATTATTTTGCAAGTAAAATGTTTTTTTCAAGCAAGGGCGTAACAGATGATGCCGGTATCTTAGAGAGCAATGAGCAGGAATGCGGCATAAAAAAGAAAATGCTTGAAAATGCAAAAACAAAATACTATATATGTGACAGGTCTAAGGTGGGGCGCGTCGGTTTTGTAAAGCTCTGCGGTTTTGACGGCATTGACTATTTTATTACTGAGAATATGCCGGAGGACGCTTTGATTGGGAAGCTCAGTGAAAACAATGTAAAGCTTGTCACAAGCGATGAAAATCAGCAGTGAGAGGATAGTTTTTATGAGTGATTATATTAAAATATTGATTGGAATATTACTTCCCCTTTGCGGAACTACACTTGGCGCGGCAATGGTTTTTGTTATAAGGGGTAAAATGCGGCCGGGACTTGAAAAGGCGTTGCTTGGTTTTGCTTCGGGCGTTATGATTGCTGCATCTGTATGGTCACTCCTGATTCCCGCAATAGAATTATCGGAAAACAGCCCCGGTCCGGAGTGGGCTCCGGCAGCGATTGGTTTTTTGCTCGGAATGGCATTTTTACTGGTGCTTGATACGGTTACCCCGCATCTTCATCTTAATTCCGACAAGCCGGAGGGAAGGATGGCAGGTCTTAAGAAGTCAACCATGCTTATGTTTGCAGTGACGCTGCACAATTTGCCGGAGGGTATGGCAGTGGGCGTTGTATTTTCCGGAACGCTGACCGGTGAAGCGGCAATTTCAGCAGCAGCTGCCTTTGCCCTTGCCATAGGCATAGCAATTCAGAATTTTCCCGAGGGTGCAATTATCTCAATGCCTCTTGTAGGCACGGGAGCATCGCGGAAAAAATCCTTTGCATACGGCTTTTTATCCGGAATTGTAGAGCCTGTGGGAGCATTGCTTACGATTTTTATAACTTCATTTATAGTTCCTGTTCTTCCTTATATTCTTGCTTTTGCCGCAGGTGCTATGATATATGTTGTGGTTGAGGAGCTTATTCCCGAAAGTCAGAGCGGTCAGCACAGCAATATCGGTACAATCGGTGTTGCTCTCGGCTTTGCGCTTATGATGATTCTTGATATTGCCCTCGGATAGCCTTTTTTTAAAAAATATATATAATTTTATCCACGATTGCAGATACTATTAAAAATATCAGGAAGCATCGTAAAAATGCGGTGCTTCCATAGATGCGAGAGGGATAAAAATGAACGATAAAAATTTTAAGCCGTATGTTCCCGCGGATAAGGTTATGCCTGAGCTGACTCCGGTTTCTCTGATACTCGGAGTTATTCTGGCAGTTTTGTTCGGCGGTGCCAACGCATATCTTGGATTGAGGGTCGGAATGACTGTTTCCGCCTCCATTCCTGCTGCGGTGGTTTCTATGGGAATTATACGGAAAATACTGAGAAGGGATTCAATTCTTGAAAACAACATGGTTCAGACCATCGGTTCCGCCGGTGAATCACTTGCCGCCGGTGCGATTTTTACGCTGCCGGCTTTGTTTATGTGGGCAGGCGAGGGGCTCGGAGAAGCTCCGTCCTTGATTGAAATCGGAATAATAGCTCTTTGCGGCGGCATTCTCGGAGTGCTTCTCATGGTCCCTTTGCGAAGCTCTCTTATAGTAAAGGAGCATGGGGTGCTTGCGTATCCTGAGGGAAAGGCGTGTGCAGAGGTTCTTATAGCAGGTGAAGAAGGCGGTTCAAGGTCCGTTACGGTGTTTTCCGGACTTTCAATTGCGGCAGTTTATAAATTTATTACCGACGGGCTGCGCCTTTTCCCCAGTGAGGTGGATTTTTCAATCGGTTTTTACAAGGGTGCCGGAATAGGAATGGACGTGCTTCCGGCTCTTGCGGGAGTGGGTTATATCTGCGGCGCACGGGTGGCGTCATACCTTCTGGCGGGGGGCATTACAGCGTGGTTTGTGCTGATGCCGGTCATGGCGCTGTTTGGAAGCAACGCCGTAATATTTCCTGCCGAAATGTCGGTAGCCGAGCTTTGGGAGAGCGCCGGCACCTGGGGACTGTGGAAAAATTATGTCAGATATATCGGAGCAGGAGGAGTTGCGGCAGGAGGAATTATAAGTCTTATAAAATCCCTGCCTCTTATTGTAAGAACCTTTATCGGAGCAATAGGCGGCTACGGCGGAGGCGTACATGGGGCGAAGCGGACGGAACGGGATATTCCGATGGGTGTTCTCGGCATAGGCATAGCTGTTATTGCTGTGCTTATGTGGCTGATTCCCGTCATTCCTGTTAATCTTCTCGGTGCGGTGATAATAATAATTTTCGGTTTCTTTTTTGCTACCGTCTCTTCAAGAATGGTGGGGCTTGTAGGCTCCTCAAACAATCCGGTTTCCGGCATGGCTATTGCAACACTGCTTATATCCGCATTTATTCTTAAGCTTACGGGAGCGGCAGGTGTATCCGGAATGACGTCTGCCATAGTTATAGGTTCATTTATATGCATTATTTCCGCCATTGCCGGTGACGCGTCACAGGATCTGAAGACAGGCTTTCTTATCGGTTCCACACCGCTTAGGCAGCAGCTTGGAGAGATTATAGGCTGCGTATTTTCAGCTCTTGCAATAGGCGGTATACTCTATATTTTAAATAAGGCATGGGGATATGGCTCAAATGAGCTTCCGGCTCCGCAGGCGATGCTTATGAAGCTGGTGGTTGAGGGCGTGATGGACGGAAACCTTCCGTGGGCTCTTGTGTTTACGGGAGTGTTTCTTGCAATTGCTGTGGAAATACTCGGAATACCTGTACTTCCGTATACCATAGGTCTTTATTTGCCGATTCACCTTTCACTGCCGATAATGGCAGGAGGCCTTGTAAGGCTGTTTCTTGAAAAGAGAAAATATAAAAATGAAGCAAAAAAAGGTGAAACAATACAGGCGGGAGTTTTGTATTCTTCGGGAATGATAGCAGGTGAGGGAATTGTCGGAATTCTTCTTGCCGTATTTGCCATAATACCCATCGGCAGCGAAACTCTCGGAGATTATCTGAATATATCGGAGAGCTTCAGCCTTGGAAATGCAGGCGGACTTATATTTTTTGCGGCGCTGATTTTGACAATGCTTAAATTCACGCTGTGGAATAAAAGCATAAAAAAATGACCGGAGTGTGAAATCAGTGAAAAAAAAGAATTTTCTCGAATTTATTCCGGTAAGGAATAATAAAAATACATGGGAGGAGGACGGCGGTGCTGTAGTGATAAATGTTGAAAACAAGGGATTTTACTGCGCCCTTGCCCGTCTTCTGCGCCGCACACCGAGGGTGAGTCATATCCATCTTGACGAGTACGGAAGTTTTATATGGCGCCGTATCGACGGAAAAAACAGCGTAGGTGAGCTTGCCGGACTGATTAAAGCGGAGTACGGCAATGATGCCGAACCTCTTTACAACAGGCTTGTTAAATATATGCGTATCTTGTCGGAGAGCGGGTTTATTAAATTCAGGGAGGTAAAATAAAATGTCAGTGCTTGAAGGAATTGAGCCGAAGGGTGTTATGTATTTTTTCGAAAAGCTGAGCGAAATTCCGCGGGGCTCCGGGAATACGGCAGCAGCCGCTGAATTCTGTATGAGCTTTGCACGCAGCAGGGGGCTTGAATGTCACCTTGATAAAGCGGGAAACTGTATTATTATAAAGGAGGCAGCCCCGGGCTATGAGGGTGCGGCGCCTGTTATTATTCAGGGGCATCTTGATATGGTCTGTGAAAAGGAGGAGAACGCCCTTTTGGATATGTCTGCGGAAGGGCTTCGCCTCAGGGTTGAGGGGGATAAAATCTCGGCAGAGGGAACTACTCTCGGCGGAGATGACGGAATCGCTGTTGCTATGGCGCTTGCAATTTTAGACGATAAGACAATTCCCCATCCGCGGCTTGAGGTTTTGCTTACTGCCGATGAGGAAATAGGAATGATAGGTGCGGCAAAGCTTGATCCGTCACCGCTTAAGGGACGGCGGCTTCTTAATATAGACTCTGAGGAAGAGGGCGTCTTTACCGTAAGCTGTGCCGGCGGTAATGTAACAAAATGTATTATTCCCGTTTCAAGAGAGGATTTCCCGGGAGACAGCTTTGAAATTAAAATAAGCGGTCTTAAGGGCGGTCATTCCGGTGTTGAGATTGACAAGGGAAGGGCAAACGCCGATATGCTTCTCGGCAGAGTGCTGAGGACCTTGGAAAAGTCCGGTAAAATGCGTGTAATAAGTGTAAGCGGCGGACTTATGGATAATGCTATCCCTGCCGCTGCCTGTGCCGTGGTGAAGCTTGACGGAAATCCCGAAGGTGTTTTAAAGGAATGTGAGAATATTTTTGCCGCAGAGTTTGCAGCATCGGATGCTGAAATTAAGATAAGCGCTTCGGGCATTGCAGACCCGGAATATGCTCCTATGACGGAGGAAGCGTCTCACCGGGTAGTTTCCGCACTTTGCTGTATGCCGGACGGAATTCAGCGTATGAGTATGAATATCCCCGGTCTTGTTCAGACATCTCTTAACCTCGGAATACTGAAAACCTCAGAGGAAGCAGTTGAGGCTTCATTTTGCGTAAGAAGCTCTGTTTCCTCGGAAAAGGATGCTCTGACAGAAAGGCTTAAGCTTATGACAGAGCTGCTTGGCGGCAGCTGCGAGATAATCGGCGATTATCCGCCGTGGGAGTATTTGACCGATTCTCCCCTTCGTGAGCTTATGAAGAAAATATATATTGAAATGTACGGCAGTGAGCCGAAAATTGAAGCGATACATGCAGGTGTTGAGTGTGGCATCCTTGCCGGAAAGCTCCCCGGCCTTGAATGTGTATCCTTCGGTCCAAACCTCAGTAATATCCATACGCCGTCTGAGACCATGAGTATAGCTTCGGTTAAAAGAGTATGGGAATTCCTGTTGAAGGTTCTTGCAGAATTGCGGCAGTGAAAAATTAACACAAGAGAACCGTCCCCGTGTGTTCTTTCTCGACACAAGGGGACGGTTCTCTTGTGTTCTTTTTACTGATTAAGATGAAGCTCTCTGTAACGGGCCGGGGTTATTCCGACTGTTTTCACGAAGGTTTTGTAGAAGTATGATGAATCGTAAAATCCAAGCTCCGGGGCAATTGATGCAATGGGTATATCGGCGGTTTTAAGCATTTGCTTTGCCTTTTCAAGCTTTGCCGTCATCATATACCGGGACGGCGGCATACCTGCATATGCCCTGAATTTTTTTCTGAAGCAGGTTTCGCTTACAAGACACATTTTTGCAAGAGCCGGAACAGAAATATTTTCGTTTATATGGCTGTCAATATAGAAAAGAGCCGGAGCGATTATGCTGTATTCGTCTCCCGATGAATTTTGTTTCATGAGGTGTGCGGATATGCTGTCGAGAAGTCCGTAAAATGACGACATGACGGAAAGACAGCAGTTTTTATTGCTTATGCATAAGTTTATTATTCTGTAAAACTCTTCTATATATGCGGAGGAAGCATTTTGCTCAAGACATGTAATATCTGTGAAAAAAACGGCATTTTCATCTCCGGCATGGTTCATTGAAAAATTTATCAGCAGGGTGTTGAAGGGATCGGCCTTATCCTTGAACGCCGCCTTGTACCTAAGCCCTTTCGGTATATAAACTATGTTTCCTCTTGAAAAGCTTTTTACACTGCCGTCAGCGCAGGTAAAAATTGCTTTATCACATTGAATATACATAAGGCCGTGGTTCGGGCGGGGGGTATAAATGTAGCTGTAGGTACTGGTGTTATGCCATATCTGCAAAATTGCATATACGTTATGTATTATTGTTTTTTCTGTTATATCGGTTATGGGGATAACAGTCATTTTCTCATGCCTCCGATCTCTTATGGATATTGTATCACATAAAAAGTATATATGCAAGATTTTTTTCCTGAAAAGTTGACGTTACTTCCACCTTGGTTTGTGTTATACTCATATTACAGCCAAGAGCTGAATAAAAAAAGAAAGGAATGACCACTATGTGGAAAAGAAAGGGAAACACAAACGAAAAAAGCATGCAGCAGGAGGAATTTGCCGGAGGACAGGAGGCTCAGATGTCTGACGAGGAGTTTGAAAGACATATCGATGATATTATGTCAGGAGCGAATAAAGCTTCCGGCAAGGAACCGTTTATGGTTTTTCAGACGGAAGCCGATTATCTGAGACATATGGAGCAGAAGCTTGCTGAAAAAACAAAGGAGAATGACGGAATAGGGAGGAAATATGAGCTTCTGGTCGGATATTTAAAGGACTTTTACGGCGTTCAGACGGATGAGGAAGCAATTGACATTTTTGAAAAACAATTAAATGAGGAAAAGAACGGAGAGAAGCAGGAGAATCGTCAGAATCCGGCTGAAAACACGGAGAGGGACGACAAGCCTTCAAAGTCTTCTGTTCCTCAGGATGACACACCCGGACAGGACGCGGTAACAAGCATGAGAAACAGGCTGTTCGGAGAAGAAGCTTTGATCAGAAGAGATGACCCTGATTTTAATCTGAGAAGCTTGTATAATTCAGATTCTGAGTTCAGGGAGGATGTTAACAGCACCGGCTCGGTATATTACGCATACATCAGATATAAAAACAGAAACAAGGCTCAGAAGCTTGAGGCACAGCCGATGCAGGGACCGGCCACGCCTGCGCCGAAAAAAAGAAGCTATAATGAGGTCGGCGCAGTGCCGGGAAGCGCGATGGGCAGGATAAAAACGTCTCCGGCAAAGCTTCCCGATGCGGATTTTGATGAATACATCAAAAAAATCATGGGCGAGCAGTAAAGTCGTCATTAAAACGGGGTTCACAATGAGCCCCGAATTTTTTTGTTTCAAAAAAAGCTTGTATTGTGAGTTATAATATGATATAATCACAAAAAATACATTTTTATTGAAATTTGTGTTCTAAAGGATGAGATTAAATGAAAAAAATAACAATAAAGCTGATTAACCAATTTAAGAATTATCTTATTTATGAGGAAAAGTCTAAGGCTACAATCGAAAAGTATATTCGAGATATAACGGCCTTCATGATATGGATTGGAGAAAGAGAACTTGAGAAAACAATGGTTATTGAATATAAGCAGAAAATAGTGACAGAATATGCGCCCAAAAGTGTAAATTCAATGCTTTCGTCACTGAACAGTTTCTTCATACACTCCGGAAGGCATGATTGTATTGTTAAAACCTTAAAAATTCAAAAACAAATTTTTGCAAATAAGGAAAAGGAACTGACGAAAGCCGAATATGAGCGACTTCTGGTTGCAGCAGAAAAGAAAAGCAATCGCAGGTTGTACTTGTTGATGCAAACGATATGCGCAACCGGGATCAGAATTTCAGAATTAAAATACATTACGGTATCTGCTGTTCAAAGCGGACAAGCAACTATAAACTGCAAGG
The DNA here is from genome assembly GCA_017935675.1 of Clostridia bacterium. Classification (GTDB taxonomy): domain Bacteria; phylum Bacillota; class Clostridia; order UBA1381; family UBA1381; genus RGIG9115. Next base: position 20,111 of record JAGBHE010000089.1, read on the forward strand.
GCAAAATGCGTGTTGTAATATTACCAAAGGAGCTTTGCAAAATGCTGAAGGGATATATCAGAGAAAGTAACATTAAAGGCGGCTCTGTATTTGTCAGCCGTACCGGTAAGCCCTTGGATAGAAGCTATATTTGGAAGATGTTAAAATCATTGTGTGAAAGCGCCGGAGTATCAAAGGATAAAGTATTTCCGCACAACTTCAGACACTTATTTGCAAGAACATATTATTCACTTGAAAAAGATGTGGTAAGACTTGCGGATATACTTGGACATTCGAGTGTAAATACGACACGTATATATACTATGGAAACCGGAGATATGCATCGCAGACAGATACAAAGGTTGGGTCTGTTGAGATGTTAAAATAAAAACCACATAATTGATATTATGTGGCAGATGAAACAAAAAACTGTCAATAAACGTATATATAGTCATTTTGCACAGGGTAAAATTATAAGAAAAACAAAGACTTTCAGACCAATGGAATAGTCAAAAGAGCCATTGGTCTGATTTTATGTTATTTTTTTTGTTTATTTCAACTTTTTTCGTCAAATTTATCGTTTTCTATTGACAATTCTGCATTTTAGTGATACACTGTTTATGCATAATTATGTATATTATAGTATTGTGTTACTACATAATATCAATTATGTGGCAGATGTTTTTTATTGTTGTAACCGGAAGGAGCTTTTGGAGGTGACAGAGGTAACGAACAACAGGGCTAAGGCTTGCAGAGTGCCGGATTTTTAGTGCTTGTATTACTCTGTCCGCCGCAGAGACGGAGCTTTCTGCAAAAATATAAAGAAAGAAGGAATTTTCAATGAACGCAAAGAAAATTTTGTCCTCAATTATTGCCGCCGCAATAGTATTGGGCACAATGAGCTTAACGGCTTTTGCTGAAGTTGGGGCTGAGTCGGGGAATGGTGTGGCAGAAATCGGCGGCACAAAATTTGAAACCCTTGATGCTGCCATAGCGGCAGCGCAGTCCGGCGACACAATCACCCTTTTGGATAACATTAATTTGGATGAGGGTAAACGTATAGAAATTAAGGACAAGGGTACAGAAATGCCCATTACCCTTAACCTTTCCGGATTTGAGCTTAGCGGTAATAATAAGGCAAGTTTTACCACTACCGCCACCACATACACCCCGGGAATTCTCTATGTGTCCGGGTCAAAAGTTGTTATAAAAGACGATTCAAACAAAGGACAAAAAGGCGCAATTATTAATAATTACAGCGGGACATCTAAAGTCGCTGCTATTATTGCTGAAACACCAAAGACTTCGACAAACGCAACTTATTTAGAAGTTAATGACGGCGTCAGAATCGAGTCGGCCGTAGGCGGAGACAAAAGCTATGGTATTGTAGTACATACAGCGAGTTCAACCCTGAAAACCGAAGCTGTTATTAATGACGCTGTGGTAAAAGCCGGAATGTATGCGGTATATCATACCAATGCCAATTCAAGCTGTGTAATCAATGGAGGTCGTTTTGAGAGCAATTATTCAACGGCGGTTTCAGGAAAAAGTAATTTAACAATAAACAAAGGATTATATTCAAAGCTCTCTTTAACGGTGATGCAATACATACCGAGAGAAGAAAAGTGTATTTTACTCAACAAGGACGGATATGTTGAGCCTGTGGATAAAGATAAAGCGGTTAATTATCCTGCGCATCTTAGTTGCACAAATCCTACACATTCACAGCGGTTGGAATATAATAGAATTTATACAGAAAATGACCTGTATCCCCTGATGCAGTATACTCTCGCAAATGATATCATAATCGAAAAGGATGTCTCTGTTACATATCCTGACAACACTTATCTCGGAGCTGTTTACGGAGCTCCCACTGAAATCACTTTTGATATAAAGAACGGTGCCAAGCTCAGCGGAACGATACCTCTTGCCACTGCAAAGATCACCGTAAACGGCGGCGGGGCTGAAGGCGTGTTTAGGGCATACAATGAAGATTATGCGATCACAAACAACGGTACCGACGGTGTGTATGAATGTAGTATTGCTCCTGATAAACGTGCGGTTACCATTACCTCGGGCGGGGAGGTTTTCGCTTTCAGAGATGGGGATTCAATAAACAGTAGGTTATCAAAGCTTACAGAGCCGGCAACTATAGATCTACTTACGGATTATACAACAGACACCGCATGTTCTGTTTTAACAGATACGACAATTAATCTTAACGGAAATACGTATACTTATACGGGAACAGGCACCGGCGCATTTGGCGTGAGAAAGAGTAATATTACGCTTACGATCAATAAAGGAACAATTACCGGTGAAACAAATAAGGAAGGAACGATTTTAACAACAGCAAAACCGACTGCTAAGAATACTTTGCTTTATATTTATAAATCTTACTCCGGAAGTAAAATTGTGATCGGTGAGGATGTTTATCTTAAAGGAAACACCATATTAATTGAAGGCACAAATAACACATTGGAGTTTAACGGTAATATTTCTACTGTCGGCGCTTCCCAAACCGCGGCGATCATGGGTAACGGCAATACAACAAAAAACAGTACATTTATTATCGGGGAAAAAGCTGTGATCAGCTCAGACAGCAATTGCGCTGCGATCTTCCATCCTCAGCCGGGTAAATTAATCGTTAACGGCGGTTCGATCACAGGCGGAACGGCTATTTATATGAAATCCGGAGATTTGATTGTTAACGGAGGAACGATAACAGCTAACGGCGCAAAAGATGCTTATACCCCGACAGGCAGTGGAGCAGACATTACGGGAGACGCTATCGTTCTTGACGCGTGCGGATATCCGGGCGGAGCGCCCACCGCTTCAATTACCGGAGGAACGGTAACAGCTACCGGCGAAGGAACAAAAGCAGTAGAGTGCTACCGTAAGGATGACACAGTTGCTGACATAGAGAACAAGAATTTTATAACAGGCGGAACCTTCTCATCGGATGTAAAGGACTATGCCGCGGAGAGCTATGAAGCAAAGGTCAACCCGGACGGAACATATGAGGTTACAACCATTTTCGGAAGAATATTCTATATGAAAGATCTGCCCATGCAGGACGGTAAATATCTGCTTGGTCTGTATGCGGGAATTGACAGCTTGAATTACAAAAACGTAGGATTTTCAGTAACGGCCGGAGGCACTACGCTGGAATCAACGACCGACATCGTCTATACCTCAATTAAAGGTACTAATATGAAGGTTACCGCCGCGGATATCGGCGCTTACCGCATATTCGGCGTAAATGTATTGTTCCCGGAAACATATGCCGGAGAAGAGATAACCTTCAGCCCGTTTGCCGTAAATTTTGACGGCAGCAGAATTTACGGCAATTTGTACACCGTAAATGATATATACACAAAATAATTTAAAAGGAGTATGTTAACAATGGCTAAGTACATAAAACCGGAGATTAATATTGTTGAAATTTCAGTAAATGACATTATTCAAGCCTCGGGTCTTATTGACGGCGGCGAGGGCGGCGGCAGTGGAACGATTGTTTTTCCGGAGCCAAACCCAAAGGCTGCAGTATCAATATTAAACGACTAAAACCGACAAACAGAGGGTGCGGCAAAATGAAATATTTATTCATTTTGCTGCACCCTCGCGGCTTTATGACACAAGGTGACTTTTTAAATTCACAATGAGCCTTGATTTTTTTCGTCTAATTCGTCAAATTTATCGTTTTCTATTGACAATTCTGTATTTTAGTGATACACTGTTTATGCATAATTATGTATATTACAGTATTGTATTACTACATAATTTTGATTATGCGGCAGAGTATTCTATATAACTAAAAGCAAGATGTACCCCGCCTCTATAGGTGGGTTCCGCTTACTTTTTGGGGGTGGGGTACAATCCCCCACCGAAACGTTGAATGACGGGGCTTTGCCTCTTATTGAAGGAGATGTTAACTATGGCTAAGTACACGAAACCGGAGATTAATATTGTTGAAATTTCAGTAAATGATATTATTCAAACCTCAGGTCTTATTGAAGACGGCGAGATGGACTAAAACCGACAAACAGAGGGTGCGGCCAAATGAAATATTTATTCATTTGGCTGCACCCTCGCGGCTTTATATGTAAGGAAGTGTATAAATGAATTTCAGCATTACACGGGTTGTGACACGTAGATTTACAGAATTATTTTTATCATGTACAATAATTTCGTCAATCGTTACAGTATTAAATATTCTTGGGTTTTTAAGCAACAAAAATGACCTTTTGCTTGGAACACTTTGCGGAACAGCGGTTTTCGTATGTATAAATGTGAGAATGTTAAGGTATTATTATTTTGATTTAAACGGCAATATTGTTTATTTTGTTGCCAATATAGCGGCGTACCTGATTTTTACCGCCGTATGCTTATTGATATACAGGTTTTGCTCAAGCGCAGCTTACGCCTGGCTCTTTGGTATAACAAAATTCGGGAGATATACAAATGCGGAGCTTGAAACCTTCCGCTGCGCTTTAATATTTCACGGTATCGGTTTTTTGATGAATTTTCTTGCGCCGTGGGGTATGAAGGAAATACTGAAGCTAAAACATGAGTAATAAAACAGGGAGATTTATATGTTTACCGTTCGTCTTGCCGAGCTTAATATTATGATAGATAACAAATACGGTTATATAGAAAAGATGTGTGCCGGTTATATTACCGACCGGCCGCCGGATTTTTCGGTGTCGGTTTCGGCGCCGGAAATAACAGCGGAGGGCAGCGGAGACAGCCTTAGCATGGGCTATCTCGAAAGTCTTGCCGTTTATCGCAAAATTGCGGAGAAAATTTTATGTTATGACGGCTTTTTGCTCCACGGCGTTGTAATTGACGTTGAAGGTGTGGGAATTGCATTTTTAGCAAAAAGCGGCATAGGAAAGAGCACTCATGCAAGGCTGTGGCGGGAGCTTTTAGGCAGCAGGATGACTGTGATAAACGGCGATAAGCCCCTTGTGCGGATAATAGGCGGTAAAATCTTCGCCTGCGGCACACCGTGGGCAGGAAAGGAAAATCTGCACACCAACGCAAAAACGGAGCTGAAGAAGGTGTGCTTTATAGAGCGTTCCGATAAAAACGAATGTATTAAGCTTGATAAAGACAAGGTTTTTGAACGGCTTATAAATCAAATATACCTCCCCGAAAAGACAAAATTTTTTTTAAAAACGCTTGATTTGATAAATACATTGACCGAAAAAACAGAATTTTATTTGATAAAATGCAATACCGATATAAGCGCCGCAAAAACAGCTTACAAAGGTCTGAAATTATGAATAATATAGAAAACGAATTAAAGGAAAAGGGTATTTATATAGGAAAAACACAGGGCGACAGTATGCAGCCCATGCTAAAGGAGGGCAGAGACACGGTCATTATCGTACCGCCTGTATTCCCTCTGAAAAAATATGACGTTCCCGTTTACCGCCGCGGCGGGCACTATACCATGCACAGGATAGTCAAGGCTACAAAGCGTGGTTATGTAATATGCGGTGACAATCGAACACATCTTGAAAAAGATATAACTAAAAGCAAGATGTCCCCCGCCTCTATAGGCGGCGGATTCCACTTACTTTTTTCAGTAGGGGTACAATCCCCCACTGAAACGTTGAATGACGGGGCTTTGCCCCTTATTGAACGGACAAGGATATTATCGGCGTTTTGAGCGCTTTTTACCATAACGGAAATTATATAAGCTGCACCGATGAAAGCTATAGAAAATATGCTTCATCGGTTTGCCGCAGCCTGAAAATACGCCGAATAAAAAATGTTTTCAGACAGATTATCGGAAAAATAAAAAACAGAAGGATGAATGAAAATTTTTAAAGAGAAATTCTGAAATGGGACCCGCCGCCTAAGAGGCGGGGACATCTGTGCGTAGGTTATATCTTTTGAAGTGTCAAACTCGGGATTCAAGAAAATATTGTGCATAATATGGATTGTATTTTGAGAAATTCTGTGATATAATATAAGAGAAGTTTTTTTATGTCAGGAGTGAAAACGATGCCTGAAAAACAAAATATTGAGTGGAAATCCGAATGGAAAGATGAGCAATTAAAATGGATTTGCGGATTTGCGAATGCACAAGGCGGAAAAATTTATATCGGTAAATCTGACGATGGCTCAATAACAGGGATTAAGAACTCAAAAAAACTTCTTGAGGACATTCCTAATAAGATAAAGAATAGTATGGGAATAATTACAGAAGTTAACTTGAATGAAGAGAATGGGAAGGAATATATAGAAATTATTGTTGAGCCATATACTTTCCCTATAAGTTATTATGGTCAGTACTATTATAGAAGTGGAAGCACGAATCAACTTCTTACAGGAATAGCATTGCAGGAATTTCTAAATAGAAAAAGCGGAGTAACATGGGATGCTTCTCCTGTGCCTAATATTTCAATCAATGACTTAAGTGAAAATGCGATAAGTTTATTTAAAGAACGTGCAGCCCGAAAAAAGAGAATTGATAACGCAATATTAGAAGATAGTAATGCAGTTATTATGAATAATCTTCGATTGTACAATAATGGTTATTTAAATCAAGCTGCGATACTGCTTTTTCATGATAAACCGGAAAAATATATCAATGGAGCATATATCAAGATAGGTTTTTTTGAAACGGATACAGATTTGAGATTTCAAGATGAAGTTCACGGTTCATTGATTGAACAAGTTGATAAAGCTGTTGAACTGTTGAAACTCAAATATATGAAGGCTTGGATTTCTTACGAAGGGATACAGAGAGTTGAAACATATCCTTATCCGGACGAAGCATTAAGAGAAGCAATTTTTAATGCAGTAGTCCATAAGAAATATTCAAGCGGTATACCAATTCAGATAAGTGTTTATTCTGATAAAATGTATATATACAATAACGGAAAACTTCCGGAAGAGTGGACAATAGAGAAACTCTATTCGAAACATCCGTCACAACCATACAATCCGTTAATTGCTTACACATTTTTTATTGCCGGATATATAGAAAGTTGGGGAAGAGGAATTGGGAAAATTTGTGAAGCATGCATGCAAGCAGGATTGCCCAAGCCTGTATATGAAATAGATGCGACAGGAATTATGCTTCAGTTTAAAGCTGTTGTAGATTGGGACGGAAATAAAGTAGAGTATGATGATAATGGAAATAAAATTAATAATACCCCCCAAGTCACCCCCCAAGTCACCCCCCAAGTCGATATTCGATTCAAGCAATTAATGGAAATATGTATTGAACCAAAAAGTCGTGAAGAAATGCAATCGGCGATGAAGTTAAAAGATAAAAAGAACTTTGTGAAAAACTATATCAAACCGATGATAGAAAGAGGAATGTTGGAGATGACTATACCAGAAAAACCAAATAGTCAGAATCAAAAGTATAAAACAAGTGATATGTATGTGATTCAAGAAATGGTAAACGGAAAGTAACACAGGGGGACGGTTCAATAAAACTTGAAAAGTCGTAACACAAGGGGACGGGTTCAATCTCAATGTTATGGGTGAAAAAGCAGGATTTAACTTTTCTGAAGTGCTGAGAACCGCACTTATGGAACACCTCAATTTAAGATAAACAGAGCAGCAGATATAAAAACAGAAACAAGGCTCAAAAGCTTGCTGATGCGGATTTTGATGAATACATCAAAAAATCATGGGCGAGCAGTAATTCAATAAGGGGCTTTGCCCCGTCATTCAACGTTTCAGAGGGAGATTGTAACTCCCACTGAAAAAAGTCAGTGGAACCCGCCGCCTTAGAGGCGGGGGACATCTTACTTTTAGTTATATTTTTTCGTTTTATACAAAACTCGTCAGAATGCAAAAACAATAAAACAACATTTTAACACAAGGGGATTTTTTTAAGCTTTCTTGAGCTGTCCCCTTGTGTTCTTTAGATGTACGATTATTTTATAAAAATTACAATTATTACGTCATTAATTCAAGCATTAATGTAAAAAATATCCATTAATTTACGCAGAATTTTTGGCGAAATTATACATTTTTTATGCATAATTTTGTCATAAGATTACAATTTTTTTCATCATATATTTACATTGGCAATATTAGTGTGTTATACTGATAATGACAAAATATTTTAATTATTCAATAAAGGTGGTAATTTGCAATGGGGAAAAAACTATACGCAATAATTATTGCTGTATTTCTGCTAAGTATTCAGGTAATGACATATGCGGAAGGCACAATTGAATGTACTTCACATGTCGATGAAAGAAACGTTACAATTACAGGCAAGATAAGCGGTGTGACAGAGAGTAAAATGGTATCGTTGCTGGTTGGAGATATAGATAATATCATATATATTGCTCAGAAAACGACTGCTGATGACGGAAGCTTTTCATTTGAATTTACTCTGCCGAAGCGCCTGGCATATGGTCAATATAATTACAAGGTCGGCGCGAACGGCGATATTGCAACGTATAACGGTATTATCATTTATTCCGAGCCCGTTATATCTACGGAGAAGATGTTCGTTAATGCGGATGTTAATATATCAATCAATAATTTTATTCCGAAAATTGAGGGTACATTGTACTGCCTTGCTGGGAAAAGTGTAACATTTAATATTATGAATACAACTGACCAATCTGTTATTGCAAGTGACGTGATTACGGTTCTTGATAATGTATATGAGTTATCATATTCGCTGCCAAGTCTTTTGTATAAAAAAAATTATACTGTATCATTGAGCTGTACAGACGGCGAAGCAACACTTGTTTCTATGAATATTGAATTGTCATCATCAACCGTTCTTGTATCATTGTCGGGAACTGCGGAAACTGCTGACAATGTCAGAATAAATGCTCAGCTGCAAAGCGTGAATACAGGGCTGGTAGACAAAAGCACAACCTTTACCGGAAGAAAAAGCATATCAACAACCATCCCGAATGTTGTTGCAAGCACATCATACAAGCTGTCTGCTCAGGGCTATGAGACCATTAAGGAGACAGTTTCAAAGCCGGCTCCTGAAGGTTCATATCCCGCTGCAGAGGATTCATGTATACTTTCAGGCGATACAGGAGGCAGTTGTGCGTACTACCGGTACTTCCCAAAATATAACGGTGTTTATTACTTTGAATTGAATGACGGTCTTTCTGTTGATATTTATAAAAACGGGATAAGAACAGCTATAGGGGCAGAACAATACGAAATGAATACAAAAGATACATATTTGATTTGCATAAATCCGGAATACTCAACTGCTTATACCTTGACAATTAAGAATCCGATAACCGGAAATAAGCTTTTCCGGACTATGTTCAACAATAAAATGTATTATGCAGACGCGGAAAATTCGGGAATGATGTTTGCTGACGGAATAATCGCTGCTCCTTTAAAGTCTCTGTGGATAAGTGCAGGTGAAGAAGCGTTGTATTTTGCTTCTGAAGACAGGATATACAAATACTGTGACGGAAAAAGCACAGTACTTCTTGATAATGTTTCACCGTGGTATATGACATATAATGACGGCTATGTATATTTTGCCGACTGGAAAAACAGCGGCAGACTGTGCAGATATAATGTTTCCGGAACAGAGGATATTGAGATTATATGCTATGACAGCTGCAGTGATATAAGAGTAACTGATACAGAAATTTTTTACACTGACAATACAAAAGCCGACGCAAGTTGTTCAATTTTAAAAACTGATTTGGAGCAGGAGGATTTACAATGAAAAAGAAAATAACAGCAGCAGCCTTGATTTTTTTGTTAGCAGCAGGAGTTACGGGCTATGCCGCACTTAAAAGCGAGGGAATTTTGACAAAACCGTTTGAGATTTCAGAAGCAGAACTGGGATCTGCAATTGATACTGAAAGCAATGGCTTTGCAGAGGTTTACAGCAGGATACAAAATACTTCGGAAAATGATGAGGCTGCATATCTTGCTTTTTACAGTTATATATATACATTGAATAAGAACAAAGCCTCTGCAGACGAGTCGGAATATTTAAATAATATGATACTTTCCGGCTTTGATATCAGCAGGATTACCGGAATATATGATTTTGTTTCAGATACTAAATACGATATCGAGCTTGTACAGGACATATACAATAAAGCGTCTGAAAATGACTTTGTCGGCTCCTTTTGGATTGAGGAAGCTTTTAATGCGGTTACAGAAAATGCCCACGGCGTTCTTGATACTGATGAAATAGAGGAATACATTGAAAAAGGGCTTACAATCAATGATGTTCTGGCAGCAAATGAGTTGTCAAGACAGGGCGTGTATACAATAAATGAAATTCTTGATGAATGCACATCAGGGACAAGCTTCGGCACTGTTGCAGCTAAGGTATATATGCAAAATGCCGCAGTTAAAACAGGATCGGCTGCAAGGCTTAAGCAAAAAGCCTCTTCTGATGATATAATAAAATCGGCTGAGCTTTCAGCAATTACGGGAGATACAATGGACGCTTTTCTGGTTGACAGCAGCTTGATTGAAGAGGCTTCAGAAGAAGTCAAAGCAGGGCTTGCGGCAAAAACCATCAGTCAGCTTGAGGCTATCGGAATAACAGATCCTGACAAATCGGAAAAAAGCATAAATTATGATCTTATAAGCCTTGCCCTCGGGAACGGAATAACGAATGATGAAATAGATAAATATCTTGCCGAGGGATATGAGGATATAGATATTCTGAATGCTTCGGAATATGTTAAAGCCCTCGGCTGTACAATGGAGGAAGGCTTCCGGGAGCTTTACAAAGAGGGATATCTTGTAGGTAACTGCACAGATAAGTATTTTGCGGAAACGGAGGCGGACGGGCAATGAAAAAAACACTGTTTCTTTTTGTTATATTATCATATATGCTTGTGCTGCACCAAACCGCTTCGGCAAGCAGCACCACAAGCGCCGCCGAACGGCTTGAGTATAAAAACAGCCTTGCGGATAGATACGGGGATTTATATGCTCCCGCGTATTCCTCTGATGATGTAAGTACTGCGGTAAACGTTAAAAACAAATCAGTAGAGACGCGCGAGGTGGATTATGTTCTTCCGGGTAAAAACGGAATGGATATAGAATTTATAAGAACTCACAGTACTGATACTACAGATTTTATACCTTTAAAAACATCTTCTGTAACTTCATCAAAGGTGGATATTAAATTATTTACTTACAGCGCATATAATTCAAAAAACATCAAACATTATATTAAAGTGCATATACCGTATGATTCAAGCTTTTTAGACCCTAAATATGCTACAATGCGGACTTTTTGGAAAAAGAATATTTTGAAATGGGAAACAACGGACGGCACCAAATATGCAAGTTACAAGGTATATCCTTCAGGAGATTTATTGTATACCTTGGAAAAAGGCATTGCGCCGGAAACTCATAAGTGTATTGAGGCAATGAAATGCTCCTTTGAAGAGAACAGTGAAGGTACTACGCTGAATAATGAAACAAATTGGGATTATGTTTACAGACCTAAAATTGTGTGGAGCTACTGTGACTCATATTATGAGGAATTTATCGGATTTTTTATGAATGAGCACGGAGAAGTATTTCCGATATCAATGCCGTTCAAAACAGTGTCCGGTGAAGGAAATCTTTATCAGAAGCCTTATTTTGAAATACCTGTAAGATATACGGCTGATATGCACACAGAGGCATATAATGACAAGCTTTACCGAAAGGACAGTATAGAGCATGAAAACGGATTCTGGTATGGAATGACGATAACCGACTATGACGGTAAAACATATTATTTCAATATTAAGGCTTCAACTAACAGTACCATCTTTGCATCTGCTATCGGCGACAGGTACGGCAATTTCATTAATTATCAGGAACATACCGATACATACGGGCGCAGTTTTTTGGCAAATGATGAAGGGATTTTTGTTGATATAAACGGAACACTAACTCAGGTTGTGTCTTATGAAGCAAGCTCGATAACAAGTCCGTCTGACCCATATGATTTCATTGATTGTGACGATACATATTATTTCACGGTTAAAAAGCTTGAAAATCCGACAGATGATTTAAGCCTGACGAAGAATGTTACGAGATATGAAATGTCCAAGGGCGAGGTAAAGGTAGAAGGGTCAGACGCCATGACCACATGCTATTCGCAAATAGACAAAATAACGCTGCCTACAGGAGCGAAGAAATATTTCACCTACAGTCAGGAGAAGGTAGGCAAGTCTTTCCGGTTAGATAAAAGAGCAAATGTTCTTTCCGAAAAGGATGAGGAAAACAGTACAATAAAAAATGAAATCAACTATACATATTCAACCGGCAAAGCAACAGCAGAAAATATATCAACCGGAGAACTGACGGAATACTCTATTGATACGAAGTATCACCGGTTTAACCAGATAATAGAAGATAAATATTTTTATTCGATATATACTTCTTATACGTATAACAGCAACGATCCGGGTGCGTGGCCGAAAAGCGTAGGTTACAAGAACGGTGTGTCAAATACGACAAATTATGAATATACCAACTTCGGGCAGATAACGAGTGCTCAGGATTCATTTACGAATCAAACATATACTTACGGTAAAAACGGTCTTATAACAAAGTCAGAATATATGCGTGATGATACCCATAAAATTCGTACGGTAAACACTCTTACAGAGGATGAAAAAAGCATAGCTTCAAGCAGTATTTATGAGATAAATACTGAAACGGGTGAAGAAGTCCTTGAGGAAACCTCATATTTTACATATGATGAGTCCGGAAACATAACATCAGTTACAAAAAATGACGGGGCACGTGATATTACAGCCTACAGCACATATACATATAACAGTGACGGTTCATATTATATTCAGAGCAAGGTTGAAGATGTTGACAACGCTGACGGCGAAAACTCGGGAGATGTAATAACATATACGTATTATGATGCTCTCGGCAGATGTGTTAAAACAGTTGATGCAAACGGCGGCGAAACGGAAACTGAATACGATATTTTGAACAGACCTGTCAGAATAACAAATCCTGACGGAACTGTTAAAACAATTTCCTATAACACGGCTCAGAATATTGTTACCGAAACAAAAGAAAACGGACTTCTGACTAAATATGAATACACTCCGCTGGGAAAACTAAAAAGAATCAGTGTATCTGAAAACGGCAGCTCTTGGCGGATTTTGTGCCTGAAAACCTATGATAACTGCAACAGAGTGAGTTCTGAAACATATTATCAGGACTACAGCGGCACAACACCGGTTGATTATCTTAAATCTGACTATACATATAATGTTGACGGAACGCCGAGTAAAATTGTTTTAACAGATAAACAGGGAAATACTCTTAAAGAAATTATATACAGCTATAGGAAAGGCGTAACACTTTCACAGGCTCATAATGCAGAGGTTTCCGGCAAGGATTATAACTGGGTTATGCAAACCATTAAGGGTGATGATGCCGTTGCTCCGTATTCGGTAAAAACCTATACCGATATCCGCGGTCTTACGTACAAGCAGGAAATTGTCGATGGCTCCGGCAGCATAAAGTATCAGGATACATATCTCTATGACCGGGCAGGAAATCTTCTTGAAAAGAAAAACGGCAGAGCCTGGAGTGAGAACTGGGAGGAAGGCTATACCGAGCGGTATGAATATGATTATGCAAACCGGGCTGTCAAGGCGTATAATGCTCTTGGGGATTATATTCAGACATCATACAACGCTCTCGGACTTCCTGTAAGTCAAACTGATTATGCGGGAAATGCAGCTTTGTTTGAATATGACAAGCTTGGCAGACAGATTAAAATGACCGAACCTATAGACGATTCACGTTCAGCTGTTTCAAAAACTTATTACGATAAGAAAGGCAATGTTATTAAATCAGCCATGCAAAAGGATAACGGCAGCTGGATTACCGAGGAAAACACTTATGATGAAATGAACAGGCTTTTATACACAAGGAACGGAGATAATGCATATGTTCAGTATTTCTATGATGAAGCGGGAAATGTTACCGATAAGGTAACAGGTGCTGATTTCCTTGTCACGGCAGATGAGCTTGCAAGAGATGACAGCTTCAGTCTGACTTCATATACCTA
>JAGBHE010000090.1 GCA_017935675.1 Clostridia bacterium
AAAGAACACAAAACGCAAATGCTTAAAAAAATGGAGGTTTTACACTATGAGCCGTAAAAAAGTTGGTCATGAAAATTTTAAAACCGCTTGATAGAATGGATTTTAAAGCATCTTTCCCGATTAATGATTAATCGGGAAAGTGCTTTATACTATTATTATAACATATTGTCAGGTGGAAGAATTGTCAACTTTCAAAAACACAAGGAGACGGTATTTGCCCCGGAAAAAAGAACAAGAAAAAAAACACAAGGGGACGGTTCTCTTGTGTTTGTTTTTACTGTCCGTATTTATTTAACAGCTTTTTATCGCCGTGAAATTGTCGTCACTAAAAAAACTGCCGCGGCGCATGTGCCGCAGCAGTTTTTTTATTTTGTTTCAAGCTTACCAAGGCTTGCCGCCTTCAGGTAGGCGTTGATAAATCCGTTTAATTCGCCGTCCATAACAGCGCCTATATTACCCATTTCAAAATTTGTCCTGTGATCCTTGACAAGGTTATAGGGGTGGAAAACATAGGACCTTATCTGACTTCCCCACGCGATTTCCTTCTGAACGCCCTTTATATCCTCAATCTTTTCCTTTTGCTGCTGCTCGGCTATTTCAACAAGCTTCGCTTTAAGCATTTTCATAGCATAATCTCTGTTCTGGTGCTGTGACCTCTGGGTCTGGCACGCAACAACAACGCCTGTGGGAAGATGAGTTATTCTTACGGCTGAAGCCGTTTTATTTATGTGCTGACCTCCGGCACCGCTTGCATGATACGTATCAACACGCAGATCATCAGGCTTTATGTTTATCTCTATCTCATCATCAATTTCCGGCATAACCTCTATTGACGCAAATGAGGTATGCCTTCTTCCCGATGCGTCAAAGGGAGAAATACGCACAAGACGATGTACTCCTTTTTCCGATTTAAGATATCCGTAAGCGTTAATTCCGTTAATCATTACGGTTGCGCTTTTTATTCCGGCATCGTCTCCCGGAAGGGAATCGATTACATCAAAGGTGTAACCGTTTTTTTGCGCCCACATCTGATACATACGCATAAGCATTTCACACCAGTCCTGAGCCTCTGTACCGCCGGCGCCCGCATGAAAATCCATAATCGCACTGCATCTGTCATAATTTCCGGAAAGCAGCGTTTGAAGCGTCATGTCATCAAGGGTCTTCATAATGCTGTCAACAGCCTCCTTAATTTCGGGAAGCATTGTTTCATCATTATCCTCGTTCGCCATTTCAATAAGAAGAAGCGTATCCTCATGGGCGGTTTTGAGGTCCTCAAACTTCTGCACCTTATCTTTAAGCTGCTTTGTTTTCTGCAAAATCTTCTGGCTTTTCTCCATATCATCCCAGAAGCCCGGCTGAGCGCTTTCCTCCTCAAGCTTTTCTATCTCCGACTTTGCTCCTGCAATGTCAAAGTGAATCCCTCAATTCGTTAATGTTTTCCGTAAGGTTGTTAAGCTGAACCCTGTATTCATCATATTCTAACATTAAATCACATCCTTATCGGCCGAAGCCGCTGTTTTTTTTATTTATTCTTTCCGCAGCAATGCTTATATTTCTTTCCGCTGCCGCAGGGGCATGGGTCATTTCTGCCAACCTCTTTTTTGGCACGTCTCGGCTGGTTCCCCAAAGACCCGTCTCCGCCTGTATCAAGAGGCTTTGCAACCTGCTCACGCTCTATCTTTATACGCGGCACGGCAAAGAGAATATATCTTACCGTATCGCGCTTAATGGATTCAAGCATACCGTTGTAGAGGTCACTGCCGACATTTCTGTATTCAACAACCGGATCATGCTGACCAAAGGCACGGAGTCCGATTTCACGCTTTACATGCTCCATCTCATCAAGATGATCCATCCAAAGATTATCAACAACCCGAAGCATGATCATGCGTTCAAGCTCAGGCATATTCTCGCCGAATACCTCTTTCTGGGTCTCCATCCTGCGGTTTGCAATATCAAGCAGACGTTCGCGAATTTCTTCCTTTGAAATGGAGTCAAGCTCGCTGTCCTCAACCTTAAACTCACCGTCCGCCTTAAGATTTGTATTTGCAAACTCAGTTATAGCTCTGATATTCCATTCCTCGGGGATATCCGAAATCCCTATATAATCATCAAGAGCCGAATCTATAATGGATTCAATCATGCCCATTATGGTTTCATGAATATCCTCGCCGTCAAGAACCATCTGACGCTGCTTGTATATTATCTTACGCTGCTCGTTCATTACCTCGTCATACTGAAGCACATGCTTTCTTGCATCAAAGTTGCGGCTTTCAAGATTTTTCTGGGCGTTCTCAATGGCATTAGTCAGCATTTTTGCCTCAATAGGCTCATCCTCCTCAAGACCCATCCGCTCAACCATCGCCTTAACTCTGTCAGAGCCGAAAATACGCATAAGATCATCATCAAGAGAAAGGAAGAACTTTGACGCGCCCGGGTCGCCCTGACGTCCCGAACGTCCGCGGAGCTGATTATCTATACGGCGTGATTCATGTCTTTCCGTTCCGATAATGAACAGACCTCCGGCATTTTTAACTTCCTCCTGCTCCGGTTCAATCTGAGCCTTGAACTTTTTATAATATTCCTGATACTTTTCACGGGCTGCAAGAATCTCCTCATCGTCCGTTTCACCGAAGCCCGTAGCCTCACTGATAAGCTCGTCGGTCATGCCTTCCTTTACAAGCTCGTGCTTCGCCATGTATTCAGCGTTACCGCCAAGCATAATATCAGTACCGCGGCCTGCCATGTTTGTAGCGATTGTAACTGCGCCCTTTTTACCTGCCTGTGCCACGATTTCCGCCTCTTTTGCATGGAATTTGGCATTCAGGACCTCATGACGGATTCCCTCAGACTTCAAAAGCTTTGAAAGCTGCTCCGACTTGTCAACATTAACAGTACCTACAAGAACCGGCTGACCCTTTGCGTTACATTCCTTTATCTGCTTTATAACCGCCATGTACTTGCCGCGCTCTGTTTTATACACGCTGTCGTGCATATCATCTCTTCGAATCGGCTTATTTGTCGGCACGGCAACACAATCCAGCCTGTAAATCTGCTGAAATTCCTCTTCCTCGGTAAGGGCTGTACCCGTCATACCGGAAAGCTTTTTATAAAGTCTGAAATAATTCTGGAAGGTTATTGTTGCAAGGGTGCGGCTTTCGTTTTCAACCGTTACACCCTCCTTTGCCTCAATCGCCTGATGAAGCCCGTCTGAATAACGGCGCCCCGGCATAATACGTCCGGTAAACTCGTCCACTATCTGTACCTGTCCGTCAACAACAACATACTGCTTGTCTCTGTGCATACATCCGTTTGCCTGAAGGGCCTGATTTATATGATGCTGAAGCTTCATGTTTTCAGGATCGGACAGATTTTCAATTCCAAAGCCCTGCTCTGCCTTTTTAACACCCTTCTCGGTAAGGGTTGCCGTCCTTGCCTTTTCATCAACAATATAGTCGGCGTCAACATCATCGTCAAGCTGCTTATCGTCATGCTCCGTAACAACAAGCTTTTTAAGCCGCTTTACAAACATGTCCGCAACTGCATAAAGCTCGTTGGCGTTCTGACCCATACCGGAAATGATAAGCGGCGTTCTTGCCTCGTCAATAAGTATGGAGTCTACCTCGTCCACGATAGCATAATTATGGCCTCTCTGAACCATTTCTTCCTTATGAACAACCATGTTGTCCCTCAGATAGTCAAAGCCCATTTCATTATTTGTTCCGTAGGTAATGTCACAGGCGTAAGCAGCCCGCCTTTCATCATTATTAAGGTCATGGATAATAAGCCCTACCGAAAGGCCGAGGAATCTGTAAACCTTGCCCATCCACTCACTGTCACGCTTGGCAAGATAGTCGTTTACGGTGACGATATGTACACCGTTTCCGGAAAGGGCGTTAAGGTACGCCGGAAGTGTGGAAACAAGAGTTTTACCCTCACCTGTTTTCATCTCCGCAATACGTCCCTGGTGAAGAATTATACCTCCGATTACCTGGACGCGGAAATGCTTCATTCCGAGAACGCGCCATGACGCTTCACGCATAGTGGCAAATGCCTCCGGCAGAATATCGTCAAGCTCTGCGCCCTCCGCAAGTCTCTTTTTAAACTCTGCGGTCTTTCCCTTAAGCTCATCATCAGACATAGCGGCAAAGCTGTCCTCAAGCTTCATTACCTCATCTGCTATGGGATATATTCTCTTAAGCTCCCTGTCGGAATATGTTCCGAATATTTTATCGAACAAACTCATAATCAGTGTTCACTCCTATACGGTCAATTGTGTATAAGTCCATACCTACCTATTATATCACAAATATAATAATTTTACCACCTTTTTTTCAAAATTTACTTTTTGTTCATAAATATTGCCGAAAAAACAAATCCGTTATTGTGCAGAATTTTAAAGCAGCCGTAAAAAAAGGCATTGAAAACCGTCCGCCCGTCAAAAATTTTCAAAAATCAGGGATATAGTTTTAAATATCAGGATAAAATACAATGTACCATCCCGAAGAATAAAAGAAAGGATACGGTGATATTTATGAAGGATAAAATTTTTGGTGTATTGCAGCGTGTAGGCCGCTCATTTATGCTGCCGATTGCACTGCTTCCCGTTGCGGGGCTTCTGCTCGGAATAGGAAGCTCCTTTACAAATCCGACAACAATTGAAACATACCGCCTCGGCAAAATAATACATGAAGGCGGCTTGCTTTATACGATTCTTGATATCATGAGCAAAACAGGAAGTGCGGTATTCGATAATTTAGCACTGCTTTTTGCAATGGGTGTTGCCATAGGAATGGCAAAAAAGGAAAAAGAGGTTGCGGCGCTTTCCGGTGCGATTGCATACCTGATTATGAACACGGCAATCAGCGCGCTTATTTCCGCAAACGGCGGAGTTGAAGCAATGGCGGCAAACTCAACCGCCTCGGTGCTCGGAATAACAACGCTTCAAATGGGTGTTTTCGGCGGTATTATCGTCGGTCTCGGCGTGGCGGCGCTGCACAACAGATTTTACAGAATACAGCTTCCGCAGGTGATTTCCTTTTTCGGAGGAACACGCTTTGTTCCTATTATTTCGGCAGTAACATATTTGGCTGTGGGAATAGCGATGTTCTATGTCTGGCCAATCGTACAGCTTGGCATTTCAAAGCTCGGCATTCTCGTTCTCAATTCCGGATATATAGGAACATGGATTTACGGCATTATCGAAAGAGCGCTTATACCCTTCGGTCTGCACCATGTATTTTACATGCCGTTCTGGCAGACGGAGCTCGGCGGCTCAGCACTGATAGACGGCGTTCTTGTACAGGGTGCGCAGAATATTTTCTTTGCGGAGCTTGCATCAAAGTCAACTGAAGTTTTCTCCGTTTCGGCTACGCGCTTTATGTCGGGAAAGTTCCCGTTTATGATTTTCGGTCTGCCCGCAGCCGCATATGCAATATACAAAACGGCACGTCCCGAAAAGAGAAAGGCTGTCGGAGGTCTTTTGCTGTCCGCCGCCCTGACCTCAATGCTTACGGGAATTACAGAACCGCTGGAGTTCACATTTTTGTTTGTTGCGCCGTTTATGTATGGTGTGCACTGCATTCTTGCAGGGCTGTCATATATGCTGATGCATATATTTAATGTAGGTGTCGGAATGACATTTTCCGGCGGACTCATTGACCTGACCCTGTTCGGAATTCTCCAGGGAAATGCTAAAACTCACTGGATATGGATTGTAATAACAGGAATAGTATACGCGTTTATATACTTTTTCGTTTTCTATTTTATGATTACAAAGCTGAATCTTAAAACGCCCGGCCGCGAAGCTGACGCCGCAGATCCGAAGCTTTACCGCAGAAGCGACCTTGAAAAAGCAAAAGCCTCTCAAGGCGAAAGCAGCACAGACGTTGTCAGCGCATATATCCTGAGAGGGCTTGGCGGAAAGGATAATCTGACGGATTTAGACTGCTGCGCAACACGGCTCAGAATAACCGTAAAAGACCCGTCACTGGTATCCGACCCGCTGCTTAAGGAAAGCGGAGCTTCCGGTGTTATTCATAAAGGAAACGGTGTTCAGGTAATATACGGACCGCAGGTATCTGTTATAAAATCAAACCTTGAGGACTTTCTTGAGTCGCCGTTATCGGATTCTCCGGAAGCACTGACGGATAAGGAGCCTCCGGCTTCACCGAAACCCGCCAAAAAGTCCGGAAAAAGCACAAAAATCTTGCTCGGAGCGCATATGAACGGCACCATAGTCCCCCTTGAAAATGTTGAAGATGACGTTTTTTCTCAGAAAATACTCGGCAGCGGAGCGGCAATTGAGCCTGCCGACGGCAATCTGTATGCACCCTGCGACGGAACAATCCATTCGGTATTTGATACTTGTCACGCGGTAAATATGACATCTGATGACGGAGCGGAAATTCTGCTGCATATAGGAATAGACACCGTAAAGCTCGGCGGAAAGCATTTCAAGGCTCATGTCTCAGGCGGTCAAAAAGTCAAAAAGGGCGACCTTCTGATCACCTTTGACCCGGAAGCAATAAGGGCTGACGGATATAAGACAACAACGCCGCTTATTATATGCAATACCGATGATTATAAAAATATTGCAGTCACCGCGAAGGGCAGCGCTGTTTCAGCAGGAAATGAATTTATGGAAATAAACGGATAAGGGGAATTTTTATAATGAAGCAGTTTAACTATGTCATAAAAGACAAAATCGGGATTCATGCAAGGCCTGCCGGTCTGCTTACAAAGAAGGCAAAGGAATTTGAAAGTGAAGTTACCATAGAGTGCAGCGGAAAATCCACCTCGGCAACGAGGCTGATGTCCGTCATGAGCATGGGAATCAAATGCGGAGACTCCGTTACGGTAACGGTCTGCGGTGCCGACGAAGAAAAAGCAGCATCGGAGCTGGAAGATTTTTTTAAGAATAATCTTTAACATCATTTTCAGCGTTGTCGGTACGCGTATAGGCTCCAATCATTTTAAAGCGGAGCAACACCTTGATTTGCTTGCAAGTTTCAAGTATTGCGAACGCTTGCAACTTGCGCTTCGAAGCTGTAGCTTCGCTGGGTTTCAGCAGAAGATTAATTCTCCTACTGAAAGTCATAAATGGAACCCGCCGCCTTAAGAGGCGGGGGACATTAGCGCATAGTTATAGGGATATTCCTGTGGAGGGTAACAGTTTATTTACCATTACGAGGAAACGGTTGTTGCAAAGAAAAAAATATTTTAATTAGTCAAGTGTAAATTACTCATTTACACTTGACTAATTTATTTTTGTGTGCTACAATAAAGACAACCTAAGATGGAGGTAGTGTTATGTTTATAGGAAGAAGTAGAGAACTTGATACTCTCAGCAAGCTATACACATCCAAAAAATTTGAATTTGTGGTGCTTTACGGCAGACGCCGTGTTGGTAAAACTGCGCTCATAAATGAGTTTATAAATGATAAAAAAGCCATTTACTTTATGGGCGTTGAAAGTAATGCAAAGCAAAATCTTGAAAACTTTTCAAAAAGCATAATGGAATATGCAAATGGGATTGATGCGGAAATATCCTTTCCGTCTTTTCAGGCTGCACTTGAATATGTCTTTAAGCTTGCAGAGAAGGAAAGAATTATTCTTGCAATTGACGAGTACCCCTATGTCGCCCGTGCATCCAAGAGTCTTGCTTCTACTCTGCAGCTTTTGATTGATAAGTACAAAGATACATCAAAATTAATGTTTATTCTCTGCGGTTCATCGATGTCGTATATGGAAGACCATGTGCTTGCATATAAAGCACCTCTGTATGGTCGTAGAACGGCACAAATTAAGCTTTTGCCGTTTGACTTTGAAGAAACCTGCGCATATTTTAAAAACCTCTCTTATGAGGATAAAGCGCTTATTTACGGTGTTGCAGGAGGCACACCGCAATATCTTTTGCAGATGAGCGACAAATTGAGCATAGAAGATAACATCAAAAACACATACCTCAATCCGATATCCTTCCTTTATGAAGAACCGACTAACCTTTTAAAGCAAGAGGTTCGTGAGCCTGCAATTTATACGGCAATAATCACGGCTATTGCAACCGGTTCATCAAGAATGTCAGAGATTTCAAGCAAGGTTGGCGAAGATACAAATGTGTGCACGAATTATATTAAAAATCTTATAAATCTCGGTATCGTGCAGAAAGAAACACCTTACGGCGAAAAAGCTTCACGTAAGTCGGTTTACTCAATCGAGGATAATATGTTCCGTTTTTGGTATCGTTTTGTGCTTAATAATAATTCGATTATCGCCCGCGGCGCTGCCGATTTGGTTTATAAACGTATTGAACCTCAGCTCTCCGACTATATGGGTAAGGTTTTTGAAGAAATCTGTAAGCAGTATCTTTGGAAACAACTTCTTGCCGGCAACTGCCCGGTAGAGTTTTCATCACTTGGTCGTTGGTGGGGTAACGATCCAAAAGAAAAGAGCCAGGCTGAAATTGATATTATGGGCGAACAAGATAAAAACACCGCCCTTTTTGCAGAATGCAAATGGACAAATGAAAAGGTTGATCTTGGTGTTTTAGAAACCCTTGTAAAACGCAGTAACCTATTCTCGTATAAAGCAAAACATTACTACCTGTTCTCAAAATCAGGCTTTACAAAAGGTTGTGCTGATAAGGCGAATGAGATGGGGAATGTGAGTCTGATTGAATTTTCAAATATACTCTGACAATGACAATTTTTTGAACAATACGGATATCCTGAAAAAACAGAGCTTCTTCCTTATCATGCTATGGGTGAGCATAAATATTCCGCTTTGGATAAAACAGTTCAAAAATTTGATATTCCAAATAAAAATATTATTGAAATTTCCATACGAACCTGTCGGAAATTCCGACAGGTTTAATCCTCACTTAGTTCTCCTTCATTATACTCCTGACTGGTTTCCTTTCCATAAAACAAAATTAAATGTTTCTCACATAGAATGTTGAACGGCCTCCGCCATTCTTTGTGATTGTACCGTCCGCGCAGAGCTTTTTCAAATGCCTTTCAACAGTTGAAGCACTGATAGTAGGACAAAGCTCCAATATATCCCTTTTGGTAAATTTACCGATTTTACTTTGAACAGCTTTGCTTACCGTATCAAACGAAGACGGTCCGACAATATTTATCCTATCCCCGAAATCACGATATGCCGCAATGATTATTCCAAGCAGATATTTAATAAATGCCGTAGGATCGTCCTTTTCCTCATGCCATCCGTTTTGTGAAAGCTCAAGGGCATAATAATATGAGCTTTTATCTTTCGCGATTTTCGCTTCAAGCGAAATATATTTTCCTATCTCATATCCGCTGCGATACAAAAGTAATGTTGTAAGCAGACGGGACATTCGTCCGTTGCCGTCAATAAAAGGATGAATACATAGAAAATCGTGTATAAATACGGGAATTATAAGCAGCGGGTCAACCTTGCCTTCACCCAAACACCGATTAAATTCATCGCAAATTTCCTGCACGGCAGGAGGTGTTTCATGTGGCGCAAGAGGGGTAAATAAAGTATGTGCTTTTCCCTCAGTATCCGTAGCGCTGATGAAATTCTGTACATTCTTGAATGTGCCGCCAAAGCTTGAATCCGTATGGCTGAACATTATTTTATGAAGCTGTAATATATAATTCGGTGTTAATGGAATATATTCAAAGTTTTCGTGAACAGTATTTAAAGCGTCTCTGTATCCGGCAATTTCTTTCTCGTCACGATTTCGCGGCGTTGTCTTCTCGCTCATAAGCTGTCTGAGACGGGTTTCCGTTGTGCGAATACCCTCAATGGAATTTGAGCCTTCCGTGCTTTGAATTTTGGCAATTTCCACCAAGCTATTGAGTTCATAGGGCATTTGCTTTAAATACAATGACTGTTTTCCTTTTTCTTCGTGAATTAAAGACAGGTAATTTACAATCTCAATATCCCATTTCTTATCCTTTAATACACTGTAATCAAATCGGCGCATTCGCCTCACCTCATTTCTATTCTCGTCAATTATACCACATTTGACGAGAATAGTCAATGGGTGACGAGAAAATATCTCGGGGAAATAAAAAAATTTTAAAAACCCCTTGACAAACCGAAGGATATATAGTATAATGTGTAAAGTTGATTGCCTTTACAGGCGATTTGTAAAGGATGGTAGACTGATGAGCAAAAATCTTAATGTCAGCATACTTATGGATTTTTACGGTCAGCTTCTGACTCCAAAGCAGCTGGAAGCTCTTGATTTTTATTATAATGAGGATTTGTCCCTCGGAGAGATTGCCGATGAGATGAAAATAAGCCGTCAGGGCGTCCGTGATTTTATAAAACGCGGTGAAAAGCAGCTTGATGAGCTGGAAGAAAAGCTTGGGCTTGCAGGCAGATTTTCAGATATAAAAAGCAAAATAGAGGAAATTAACAGCGTTGCCGACGCTCTTGCACAATGCGTCGGAAGCAGACCTGAGCTCGACAGGCTCAGGGCGCTTACATCACAGGTTATAGATGAGCTTTGATAAATAAAAGGTAGGTGAAGTTTTATGGCATTTGAAAGCCTCGGAGATAAGCTTCAGGGCGTGTTTAAAAAGCTGCGCAGCAGAGGAAAGCTCAGCGAAAAGGATATAAAGGACGCCATGCGTGAGGTTAAGCTCGCATTGCTTGAGGCTGACGTAAACTTCAAGGTTGTAAAGCATTTTGTAAACAGCATTTCCGAAAAGGCCGTGGGACAGGAGGTTATGGAGTCTCTCACACCCGGTCAGCAGATAGTTAAAATAGTAAACGATGAGCTTACCGCGCTTATGGGCGGCGAATGCTCAAGACTTGAATTTAACAACAAGCCTCCCACAGTTTTTATGCTGTGCGGCCTGCAGGGTGCCGGTAAAACAACGGCATGCGGAAAGCTTGCAAAAAACCTTATTAAAACCATGGGCAAGCGTCCGCTGCTTGTAGCGGCAGACGTGTACAGACCGGCAGCGGTAAAGCAGCTTGAGGTGCTCGGTGAGCAGGTTAAGGCGGCAGTGTTCTCAATGGGTACGGACGTAAGTCCCGTTGAAATCGCAAAAAAAGCCGTTGAACATGCAAAGCAGCACGGAAATGACCCTGTTATTATCGATACCGCCGGACGTCTTCATATTGATGAGCAGCTTATGGATGAGCTTAAGGCAATAAAAAGTGCGGTTAATCCAACAGAGATACTTCTCGTTGTTGATGCCATGACCGGTCAGGATGCGGTCAACGTATCCGAAAGCTTCAATAATGAGCTTGATATAACCGGCGTAATTCTCTCAAAGCTTGACGGAGATACCCGCGGCGGTGCTGCGCTTTCTGTAAAGCATGTTACCGGAAAGCCCATAAAGCTCGCTTCAGTGGGCGAAAAGCTCGGAGACCTTGAACCGTTCCATCCGGAGCGTATGGCATCGCGTATTCTCGGTATGGGAGACGTGCTCACATTGATAGACAAGGCTCAGGAGGCTATTGACGAGAAAAAAGCCGCTGAACTTGAACAAAAAATAAAGGATCAGTCCTTTGACCTTGACGATTTTCTTGAACAGTTCAAGCAAATCCGTAAAATGGGCTCAATCGCCCAGATAATCGGAATGCTGCCCGGTGTGGACAAAAAAATGCTCGATATGGTTGATACCGAGGAAAATGAAAAACGGCTTGTTCATATAGAGGCAATTATCCAGTCGATGACTAAAGAGGAAAGAAGAAAGCCTCAGATTATCGGCGCAAACAGAAAGGTACGTATCGCCAAGGGCAGCGGCACCAGAGTGCAGGACGTAAACCAGCTTCTTAAGCAGTTTGCGGAAATGCAGAAAATGATGAAACAGCTGTCCGGCGGAAAACAGCAAAAAATGCTGAAGCGTCTGCGTAAATTCCGCTGACGAGTATATACGCTTTATCACGTGAAGGAGGTGAATTCGACATGGCAGTAAAAATCAGACTCAGAAGAATGGGTGCTAAAAAGGCTCCTTTTTACAGAGTAGTTGTAGCTGATTCCAGATATCCAAGAGACGGCAGATTTATTGAAGAAATCGGAACATACAATCCGATGACAGACCCCGCGTCAATCAATATAGATGCTGAGAAGGCAAAGAAATGGATTGGCAACGGCGCACAGCCTACAGATACAGTAAAGGCATTATTAAAGAAGTCAAATATTCTTTAATAGCTTCGGTACGGAGGGATTACAATGAAACAGGTATTGGAATTAATTGCAAAGTCGCTTGTTGACCACCCTGAAGCTGTCAGTGTAAATGAGGTTGCCGGAGATCAGTCAATCATCCTTGAGCTTAAGGTTGCAGAGGATGATATGGGTAAGGTTATCGGCAAACAGGGCAGAATAGCCAAGGCTATCAGAACCGTTGTTAAGGCGGCTGCAAGTCGTGAAAACAAACGTGTTGTTGTTGAAATCATCTGATTTCAGCCAATGCATATACTTGAGAAAATCCGCCCTGATGCGGATTTTTTTCAAATTACCCGCCCGCATAGGGCTTTCCTGCGGGCTGAAAGGCTATGGTGTTTTTATATGAACAGACTTGAGGTAGGAAAAATAAACAACACCCACGGACTGCACGGCGAGGTAAAGGTTCTTGCCTGGACGGACAGTCCTGATACGTTCGAAAGTATCAAGCGTGTTTATGCAAGCATAAATAATGAAGAAATTACCCTTACGGTCAAAAGGGTAAAATACCAGAAAAATAACCTTATTATAAAATTCAATGAGCTTGAGTCAATTGAGGAAGCGGAACGGCTCAAGGGCGCTGTGCTTACCGCTGACAGGGAAATGCTTCCTCCCCTGCCGGAGGGCGTGTATTATATTGTCGACCTTATCGGATGCCGGGTATTTGATGAAAATAACATTGAACTCGGAACACTTGCAGATGTATTCCGTGCAGGCGCGGGAAATGTATATACGGTTAAGCGGAAGGGGAAAAGCGATCTTCTTCTGCCGGCAAACGAAGAAACAATTATCAGCATAAATACCGAATCGGAAAAAATTCAAATCAGAGTACCCGAGGGGCTGGAGGACGAATGAAAAAATTTTATGTAATGACTCTTTTTCCCGAAATGCTTGAGGCTGTTCTCGGCAGCAGCATTATCGGCAGAGCATTGAAAAACGGGCTTGTGGAATTTGACTTTATAAATATCCGGGATTTTGCCTTTAACAAGCACAGAAAAACAGACCTTTACCCCTACGGCGGCGGCGGCGGAATGATTATGACGCCGGAGCCCATCTATAACGCCTGGAGCGATATATGCCAAAAAGCGGGCAAGCGGCCGCTGACTGTTTATATGTCACCTCAGGGCCGTGTATTTAATCAAGGCACCGCAAAGGAGCTTCTGGAATATGATGATATTGCAATACTATGCGGACATTATGAGGGTGTTGACCAACGCATTATAGATGAGATTGTGGATATGGAAATATCCATCGGAGATTTTGTATTGACCGGCGGCGAGATTCCGGCGATGGCGGTGATTGATGCTGTGACACGTATGATACCCGGTGTACTGAGCGAGGAAAGCTCCTATGAGGAGGAATCCCATTTCTCCGGTCTGCTCGAATATCCTCAATACACACGGCCGGAGGTTTTCATGGGCAGAAAGGTACCCGATGTACTTTTGTCGGGGCATCATGCAAATATTTTAAAGTGGAAACGGGAACAATCGCTTTTAAATACAAAGCGCAAGCGCCCGGATCTGCTTGAAAAAGCAGGTTTATCACCTGCCGATATAGATTTTTTAAAAAATAATGAAAAAGACAAGCCGGACTGATATATCAAGGCTTGTCTTTTTTTCGGTGCAAAATACTGCGGAAATTCCGAGTAAATAACGAATGAGACCTTCACTTTTCATCACACAGGCGGTTTACTCAGCATATCCGGAAGATGTTTTTTGTGCTTTATTGGCATACATTATTGCATCTGCCCGTGAAAATGCCCTGTCTACCGCATTATCTTCCGACCTGTCAACGAACGAATAACCGCAGGAGATGCTGTATTTTATATCACTGTCCCTGAACTCTCCGAGAGCCTCCAGTTTTTTTGAAAGCTCATCCTCCCCAACTCCGACAGCAACCGCAGCAAATTCATCTCCGCCGATACGATATACTGTACTGCTGTCACCAGAAAAGCTGTCCGACAGACATTTTGCCGCCCGTCTTAATACCTCATCTCCCATACTGTGACCCAAAGCATCATTTATATCCTTAAAATTATCCAGATCCATGACCACAATCGCCACGGATGCGGCTGTGTCCTTCATACGTTCCAGTTCATGAATTTTTTCCATATATGCCATGCGATTCGGAATGCCGGTCAGTGCGTCTACATATGCCATTACAAACCATTTCTGCTGTTTCTTCAGCTGTATACTCTGTTCGTGTGTCTTTCGAATCATGGCAATACTGGCAAGAGTAACCACATAAAATGACAACACCATAATACACATCACCAAATAAGGCAGCAAATATTCCTGACGTTCGATCAAAGGTTTAGGATAGGCAGCACAAAAAATCAGAGTTATATAAATAATTACCGCTGAGCACGTAATTTTTTTCCAACCTTCATCTATAAATTCCAACGATTCGCGATACTTTTTAAAATATGGCTTCCCCGTTCTGTAGATAATGGTAAATAACAGCAACGTGAGAACAAGTGCAAGAACACCTCCGGCATCCCCTAACAGAATACCGATATATCTGGCTATAAAGCCAACTATCAGGGATACAGTGTCTACAAAGCAGAAGGTCAGAAAAAATCGGGCATCTCTGTATTTACATAATGCCCAAAACAGTGCTAAGCTCGGTATGGTCATGCAAACAAATGCAGAAATCGACACAGGCCAGGATAATACAAAAACAGCCAATATATAAAATACAACAATCACAGCACAGCCAGCGTATAATATCCTCTTGTTCTTCGTCTTATTCCTGCGCAGTGTGGTCATCTGAACGTATAACAGCAAATCAAATATAATCACACAAACATCATTTAGCAGCGCAATCCAATTTCCCATATATAATCCCCACCTCTCTTATGCTGAACATATAACCCGCGCTAATTATAACATATATTTCGACAAAAGTCAATGCTTTATAATAATAGCGCAAAGAACACAAGGGGACGGTTCTCTTGTGTTCTTCAGCAAAACAACAACTGACAGCTGCTGCTCCGTATAACACGGGAGCTGCAGCTGTCAGAATGTATAATTTAATTATTTAATATAAGAGGACATTATTTCATTTTTTGCCCAGTGTCCGTTATCAACATCCTTGAAAACGGAAGCCGTATTGGTTATCTTTACACCTGTTATTCTGTTGACAATCGCAACAAACTCAGCTCTTGTCATTTCCCTGTCCGGCTTGAATTCACCGTCATCATAGCCCTTAAGATACCCCAGCTGAGTAAATCTCGCTATGTAATCCTCAGCCCAGTGACCCTTAACATCATTGTAAGAGGCTTTGTAATTAGTTGTATTAAGATTAAGTATTATAGCCATAATCTTTACAAACTCAGCTCTTGTCAGGCCTCTTTCGCCCTTGAAGCTGTAATCATTGTACCCGTCAATAATATTCGCGGACTGGAAGTATGCAACAATTTCCCGCATATCCTCATCAACATCGCTGAATTCCGATGTCAGATACTTTGAGCTTCGCTGGAAATCCAGAAGCTTATAAAGACTTGTAAGCACGTCATATCTTGTAATTGCCTCATCGGGGTAAAACCTTGACGAGCTGACAGGACTTATATATCTTGTTTTTCCGGCATCTGATGAAAGCTTTGCAACATTATCTACAATCTTAATGCTCTTTGTAACAACATCACTTGTTCTTGAACCAACCTCAAAGAACTTAAGAGTAACCGACTCCTTAAGCACAATCGGCTTTTCATAGACATTGCTCCGTGTAGTCGGACGTTTGCCGTCAAGAGTATAGTAAATCACAGAATTAGTCTGTCTGCCAGTTAGCTTAAGCTCATATTGCTTAATTGCATAGGAGGCTGTAACATTGCAGGTAGGAAGCAATACACTGTCGTCACCGGAGCCTCCGTCACCGCCGCCGGGAATCATTCTCTGTCCGTCATTTCCGTTTTTAAAGGTACCTGTTCCGGTAATTGTCCCCGAGGAAACGAAGCAGTCACCGCCGTCTCCCGGTGTACCGTAGCCTGTGCCGCCGTTTCCGCCCCGGGCAGTACCGGTGTTTACAATATCTCCTGTTACACAAATAACCGCATTTCCGCCGGCTCCGGCAATACCGCCGTTTATATTTCCGCCTTTTCCGCCGATAACCGTTCCGTAATTTGTCACCTTGCCGCCGGTAAGGTCTACCGCAGCTCCGCCGCGACCTGCAAGGGTAGTTTTCGCATCGCCTCCGGCTCCGCCGTAGACAGTGCCTTCAATTTCAAGCATAAGCCCTGCGCCAACGATGCCTGCACCGCCGTTTCCGCCTGTTTCCGAGGATGCATCGCCTCCATCACCGCCGTAAATTGAAACATTTTTTTCAACAAGCAGTGTACAATTTACCGAAGCCCTTACATCAACAGCGTCACCGCCGGCTTCTCCTATTTCACCGTCTGCTCCGTTAAAGCCGCGGATAACGCTGCCGCCGGCAGAATCTGTTATTACTATATTTAAATCCGTCCCGTCAACCAATATAACCGGCTTATTTACTCCTGCCGTAAGCTTGTGCCCGTTAAGATCTATAAACAGTGAGCGCGTGAGTGTAATTTCAGCCGACGTCGTTATATCCTTAAGTATTTTTATCGCCTGTGCCACTCCCGGTACTGAGGATTCAATAAGCTCTGCATTTCCTTCGCCGAACACCGCGTCCGGATCAAAGCCTTCTTCAACGGTAACAGCAACCGGAACAGAAGCAAAGGCTGCAGCCGTTGCCTTTGTACGGACATAATACGTTCCCGGTTCCAGTCCTGCCGCAGTTGTACCTGTGATATCCGTATATTCTCCGCCATCCTTTTTATATTCGCATAAGCCGCCGGAAACAGTTATACTTCCGTCCTTGCTGTCTGCTCCCGTCTCATCTGTTTTTGCAACCTCAGGCGCAGCCATTCTTGCCGGAATAACAACACTTGCAGCGTCGCTTTCTGCCGTTTCAGCTGTTTTCGCATACCTTACATTCACTGTCAGGCTGCTGCTGCCGTATGCAGGTACAATATCTGAAATGCTTTCCTCAAGTTTGCCGGAGGCAAATGCCGCACCGTTTACGGAATACTCCATCGTTGCGGAATTGTACTTATCAAGTCTTTCATTTGTATAATCCACAGCTATATCCTTCGGCATATCCGGCTTAACCGTAAGCGCTATAGTAAGGGTTTTTACATTGCTTATAAGGTCCTTCTGTCTTACAGTAATTTTTGAACCGTTCTGAGCTGTAACACCGGCAGTTTCAGGTGATGAGCAGGGCTTCCAGTCAGCTCCGTCAACGCTGTATTCAAGATTTGCCGATGTATTTTTAAGCTTTGAGCCCGCAATATCATATGCCACTCCGGAAAGGTCAAACAAAACAATATCAGACTGTATCACAAGTCTCTGAGGCGCGCTGTCAGCCGTTGTTGTTCCGTTTCCCTTTTTGACAATGCTGACTGTTGTTCCGTACCACTCCTGCTTTATCTGCATCGTACCGTCAGACAGCGGAGAAACCTGCAAGCCGTTCACAGTGTAGCTGCCGCCCGCGTCAAAGCCATAAAGCTTTCCGTCGGAATTCGCCTTTATCTGAGGCGTCTGCTCTGCCTTTATTCCGCTTATAGTTACATTTGCGCTGATTCTTTGAGTCTTTTCCGATTCGGTGCCATATGTGCTGAACTCAACAAAATAACCGCTTGCCGCAGAGGCGCTGTCCGCTAAATCATCCCAGCTGCCTAAAGGATCCGTATTCATTGCAACGCACGGCTCCTGAACAGCTTCGTTATAAGCATAGGATTTTCCGGCTGCTGATTTATTATCCGGCTTGCCGGCTGCAAAACCATTCCATACGCCGGGCTTAGCAGCCATGCCGGTTTCATTTATATATGTAAAGAACGATGTTTTTGCTTCAGGTCCGCAGCTCCAGTAAAAATCAACATTCCCCTGAGCTGAGCCCGACGGAGCCGTATCTCCGTCAGCTGCACCTGTGTATCTGCTTCCGCCAATCCATGCCGTTTTTGAAGACATGCTTCTGAGAAGGCTGTGCTCCTCAGCCGAGCCTACTGTAGCAAGATACCCCTGAAGTCCCTTATAGGTACAGCCCTTTGCCGCATTGTACGCCTGAGACCAGGAAGCACTTTTATCAATATATGCATAGTAATGCGTACTGTTATTTATGACCATACTTTTAACAGCAGCATCTGCCGGAAGATTGCTTTCAAAAACCGTCAGACTGACAGTTGCCTGCAAATCCGTTCCGCCGCTGTTTTTGCAGGTAATTGCATTTCTTATAACATTCTGAGCAGCCGCGGCGCCTACAGGCTCGTTAAAAGTTATTAAAACGCTGCCCGAGGATTTGTTTGTGACTGTATATCCCGCTCCCGGAGCGGCAGTCACTTCACCTCCGGCTGCAGCAGCCTCTATTTCCGTTATCAAACCGGCGGTTGATACAACCGCATTTTCAAAGCCTCCGCCCGTTACTCCGGATATTGTCCCAAGATTCAGACTGTCCGCCGCAATAGCCCCATTCGGTACAAGTCCGCCCAGCAGTCCGAGAGAAACAATTGCAGATATTAACTTCGCTTTCATTTAATCACCTTTCCTTTCTCCATGAATATTCCATAAAGGGCATTTACCCTCTATCCGGCGAAAGATTGTACCCCGCCGGATAGTATATTACTCTCCGCCTTTATTAATTATTTTTCCGCTGTCAGATGTGCGTACAGCAAAGCAGCAGCTTCTGCTCTTGTGATGTTATCCTTCGGTCTTATCGAAACACCGTCACCCGATACTATTCCGTAGCCGCGGAGGATCGCAATTGAGCCTACCTTTTCAGCAGAAATGTCAGAACCGTCCGCAAAGCCGGTTTGAAAAATTTCGTTCATTGACGCAATTTTTGAAAGTCCCATAAATCTTATGAGATAAACAAAGGCGTCCTCACGGGAAACTGCCGCCTGAGGATTTTTCTCCTCTTCAGTTATAATACCGTCACGAATCATTCCCTCATAGAAGGATACTTCATCCGTATCAACCCTGTAATAGCTTACTCCGGAAGCCAGCATACGAAGCAAATCAAACTGGGTTATATCGGAATCCGGCATAAATTCGCTGCCCGGAAGCCCGGAACCGTGCTCAGAAATACATTTTATCTGCTTCTCCGCCCAATGGCCGGAAATATCCGTATAGCTGCGAACGATATTTGACGGATAATCATTTATCAGCTCACCGCTTAAAGCGTTAATTTCAACTGCCCTTTCCGTGTCGGCTTTATAGCAAAGAGTAAACGCATTATTAATCTTTACATAGAAAAGCTTAACCGGCGCATTTTCAAAAATAAGCTGTGCTGCCTTTTCAGCAGGAATTGCCTGCGTGGGGTCAGGAAATTCTGACGTATCATTTGTCCAGTCAAGCGCAAACTGTGAAATAACTCCTCTTTCCATATCGTAGGAGGCGCTTATTCCGTCACTCAGATACTTAACTCCGTTTACGGTTCTGACCATGGATAAACTCATTACATCATCCTTTGTTTCCGTAGGCTCTATGCATGCGGAAACCTCATCGGCGTAATTCTTTTCCAAGAACTTGTCAATTACCTCCCGCGCGCGTTCATATTCCTTATCCGAATATTTTTTTTCAGGGTCATAATCCTTTGAATACTCATTATTGTAAACATTGAGAATCTGTCCGGTTTTCCCGTCCGCCATAATATTTATGTACTTGCTGTCCTTGGAATAATAAAGGCTTATATAATACCGGCCGTCCTTTCCCGACACTCTTGATGAAAATTCCGACGCCTCCGGAAGCTTGCCGAAAACACCGAGTGCGTTCACCCTTTCAACAATCTGCGCCGGCGTCAGAAGTCCCGAAACATTGTCAAGCTCTGTTAATTCCTGCTCTGTAAGGCGGGAACCGCCGCCCGCTCCGCTATCGGCTGCGGAATACATAGCCTTTTCATTTTCATAGACTTCGAAAAAGGAATCCGCCTCTGCTTTTTCACCTGTTTGTGCAAGTATATATCCGATATCGTTATTCTTAAATCTGTAAATCAGCCGCGGCGGCTGTTCCTTGCCGTTCATCTTATAGGTTATGTTCCACTGAGGGCTGTAAACGAGCTCAATCGGATACTGCTCGGAATATTTTGCCTCGGGGTGTTCAATCACCTTATCATAATCCCCGCTAAACTCTGTCCGGTAATCCCAGTTGATCTCTGCCTCCGTTACAACAAAACCGCTGTCTGTGTACATAACGCATGCCCGCGCTGTGTTTGAAACAACATCTATGCCGTCCTTCTGACGTATCCAGTTAAAATTACAGATTTCGTTTCTTATAATGCTGCCATCCTCAACAGGCACAAGCCTGTCGCTTTCAGTCTCAAAAAGCTGAGGTACTGTTTTTTTCATAAAGTCTAAAGCTGCATTGAAATAATCAGCCTTCGGCATATCTGAAATTTGAGTCTTGTCCTTGTAAAGATCCTGTTTATAGTAGTAATATTCTGAAATATTTCCATATTGATCTGCGCTGACATTCAGATTGCCGCTGTATTCATCCGTGCTCCGCCACGTAAATGAGAAGCGCATTTCATCATTAATAACCTCAGATCTGCTTTCAAAAACAGACAGCTCCGACGGCACCTCAATCCTTTCCTTTACCTTAATAAGAGCTTCCTTCATCGCATCAGCCGAAGCATTGTCAGCAAAAGCCGCGGTATTCATCATGACAAAAGCCGCAGTTAATACAACTGATAAGATTTTTTTCATTTTACATCATTCCTTTCTGTTTCTTAAATAAACCTCAGACAATTAAAAGTAATAACCGTAATCCTATCAATTTTCCGTTTTATTTAAATCGGAGCAACGCTCCTGCTTTGCTCGCAAGGAGCAGAGCTTGCGACAGATTGCAACCGGCGCAGAGAGCGGTTAGCTTCTCAGGATTTCAGTGGAAGATTTGAGCTTCCACTGAAATCCTGAAATGGAACCCGCCGCCTTAGAGGCGGGGGACATCTGCGCGTAGGTTATTACATCTATTATACCATTTCGGAAGCCGGATAGTTGCATTTTTTTTCAAAGTTTATACAATGTTTAAGTTTACCGTTATTTTGCACAATTTTCAAATTATTTTTTGTGCTTTTTACCCATTACAAAATTTATATGTTTCTATCTCCTAAAATCACTTTAATCATTTCTGCACATTTTTCCGCAAGAAGCTTCTGCCCCCTGTCAATCACATGGATACCGTCACCGGTATACATATCTCCGTTTTTATCAAACAAGGTATAGTAATCGATATAATCTATGCCATTGTCTTCAGCAATTTTCTTTACCGCTTCATTTCTTTCAACAACAACACTGTTGATATCGTCAAATTCATCTAAATTGTCTTTGCTGCGAACCGGGGTGGACAATGCTAAGATAAACGTTGAATCGGGGAAAATCTTTTTCAGGTACAAAATTATATTGCGATAGTTTTCCTCATATTCCTTAATATTAAGGTAAAATCCATGCAAGCCATTATTAAACACTATAATCTCATATCTGTCATTCTGTGCTTTCATGTAATCAAGCATTCCGATAAATCCCTTGTCTGCAACAGATTTCGAAGTAGACAATTGGTCTGCATAAACCTCTCCCGATAAAATCTCATTTAATGAACCGCGATATGATCTTGAAATCGAATCACCAATAAGTAAAACTCTCGGTTTTTCATTATCCGGAGCATTTTGGCGCCAAATATCGTCCCACTCAATATTCTCAAGCTTGTTATTGCTTTCTAATTGATATGTATCGTTTTCTCTCATAAAATCTCCATACTCTCATAAAATTAAAATACTTTTGAAATTGTCGAGCCGCCCATTGCTCCTTCGCTATATGAATTACCCAACATATTATATGTCTTTTTAACGGAAATTCCATCGTGTAAAAGCACTGCATCAATTTCTTCCGGCTTTTGAACCGGATTTGAAATGCTGATAACAATTTCATTATTTATACTTCTTAACATCAGTATACATGGCTTCGTAACCTGAACTGAGTATTCATTGCTGAATTTACAAATCCCTTCTTTATAGAACACAGCATATCCAATGTTAAGGTTTTTATTATACACGGCCTGAAGCTTATCAGTGTTAGCTATAATGCTGACAGGCATATTGTTTACATATTCTGAAGCAGCCTCCGCACTGCAATTCGGTAATACAATATATGAGTATTCGGCATTAACCGGAGTACCACCGTGCGGGATCCATAATGAAAAGCAATCTGCCGAATATTCAGTTGTATCGGTTGAGCTTCCTATATCACTCCATTTCCCTTTAACAGCTCCGCTCTTAACGCATACATCTGTTTTTTGAGGAAATACATAGCTTATGTTATTCTGAGTTATGCATGACGCGTTATTAATCAGCCATTCGCCGTCGTTTATTTTTTTCCCGTCTGCCGTTACATCACTGTACTTGAATCTTTGTTCCACTGATGTATTTACAGATTTTCCCGAGGATGTAATATCACTGCCGAGATATACTATTTCATCATCAAATGCAAAGCATGCCTTTTTCGCTTTCGTCTGAAATGCAGACATTTGCATTGCACAAGCGCCGTATTCTCCGTCAGACACACCTCCGACGAATTTTTCCCGCTGTGAAATCATCGTTCCCGAATACAATATTTTATCCACATAATCGGGAGTCGTTGTACCCGGGAGCTTCGCCCAATCCATAAATACCGGATATCCGTAATGGCTATCACCTTCTTTTTCTAAAAACGAAGTCCCGAATCCAATATATGAGCCATAAATATTTTGTGTGCCGTTACATTCGCCGGATATGGTACGATCTGAAACCATCCGATAATTTAATGAATATTCACCGCGATTCTGTACTAACATATCCGAACGGTAAAAATACCTGTTTCCGTAAACAGGAACAGTATTGTCCTTTCCGCCTTCGAGATAATCTGCAAATTCATTGAGCTTGTCTGCTTCATACGGGTATATTTCCGCCATATTTCTTGCACTTCTTATATATCCCGAAACATCAGGCTCTTTGCTGACCTTATCCGATATCTGCCTTCCGTAAAGATTTAAATTCATATACTTTCCACGTGTAATCCATCTGAATCCATCAAGAATTGTTTTTGATATAATCGGATATATATCCTTTTTTTCCAATTCCGTTCCGCTCATCATTTTTAAATGATTTGAAATATGCAATATATAGTTCACTGCATATCCCGGGTAGAAATCAGCTCCGTGCTGATGAAAGCTCCCGTCACTCTGAATTCCCTCCGCATATATATCCGTTCGTACCTTAGCATCAGATATGATAGTTTCAAATGATTTTTTTAAGCCGTCAAAATCTCTTCTTATAAGTGACTCAATAATCCCCTCATTTTCATACCATATCAAATTTGCTGCAGTCAGGAAACCGGGATAGTTTTTCATGTCCTCACTATTATATAAATATCCCATAAGAATTTCCTGTGACTCTGCCGAAATATCACCGTCTGTTATTACCAAAATTGGCATTATCAACAGCTGCTGGCCTATAGTATAATTCCACCATTCCTGTAAATGTTTCAGTGTTCCGTCCTCATTAAACGGATCACCTGTTATTTTATGCCAATATGCAATACCTGCCTCCACCTTTGCCATGGCGTCTGATTTTACATTGTTAACCTTCGTACCGCTTTTATTTGCAGAAACCGATATTGTAATAAGATTTCTGAGATGTGTCCAAGCAGTTGAGATTCCGCTGTTATAGTCCACATTTGAGAAGCTTCCGTCACTGTTCATGGACACATAATTTTGATACGCATATTCATTGCTTGTATTATTCTCCTCCATATAATAATCGAAATATTTATCAATTACGGAATCGAAATCAAATGCCTCCACATAAACACAAGTACCAAGCAAGACTGTGGACATCACTATAAACAACAATGCAAGCCTTTTCATTTTATAACCCTTTCCATTGACTTTCCGCCCAAATCATATCCGTTTTCATCAAATTTCGGAAGCTCATATTTCAGCTCGTATTTTTTCCCGCCTGATGTAACTGTTAAATTTACATCAGTTTTATAGTTATACGGATTGCTTACCGAAATTTTTAACCCATCATCTGTATAACGCGTCATAAGAATACAGGCGGAATCTGATTTTACAGACAGATTATCATTTAATTCTGCTGTACCGCTCTTATAGAAAACAGCATATCCGATATTTAGCTTTTCATGATAGACAGCCTGTAATGTTTTTGAATTTGAAACAATTCTGACAGGTGTATTTTCGGAATATTCCTCTAATTCCATGCTGTCCGTTTCAGGAATAACTATAACCTCGTATTCTCCGTTTGCCGGCCGCCTGCCATGGGGTATATATAAAGCAAACATATCCGCTTTATAATCTTTTCTGTCTGCCCCCGCCATATGGCTGATATTCGAATAATTCCCCGTCGCTTCTTTATTCTTTATAGCTGCTGTTTCTGCTTTTGGGAACACATATCCTATGTTATTATGCAGAACCGTTTTTACCTCGTGCAGTTCTCTCTCGCCCTTTGAAATCACTTCTCCGTTAACTTCAACATCACCGATTAAAAACCTCTGCTCAATTGCTGAGTTTATGTTTTCACCGCCGGTTGAGCTTATTCCGGCTCCAAGCATAACATATTCATCATCAAAGAAAAACCAAGACTTATATGCACTTGTTCCGAGAACCTTGCTCATACGCATCGCAGCAGCGCCGTAATCATCATCTGACACGCCGCCGGCAAAATTGTCCTTCTGCCGATTGAAAAAACCTGCTTTGTCAAATTCAGGAAGCCTTTTCTCCGCGGTTATTCCGGGCAAAAGAGTCCAGTCCCAATACAAGATTGCCGGTGTATTTGAATCGCCGTTATCCTTTGTGAGATATGTTGTTCCGAAACCTACCCATGCAGCAGACTCTGCCTGCATGTTATTAAACTCCATCGCTGTTGTTCTGCCCGAATTGACATGCAGATAAACACTGTAATCACGCCTATGATGCGCAAGATAGTCTGAACGCCAGAAAAACCTTGTTCCTTCAAAAAATAATCTCTGCGGATCGTCTTCTTTAAGCAAATACCTTACTGCTGTTTCCAACTCAGTCTTATGCTCCGGCATAAGATGCATAAACCTCTGCATAGCAAGCTTTATAACAGCAGTTGAAGGCAGCTCTGTTCTTTTATCTGTTATTGTCCTTCCAAGCAATGACACATCCTCTTCCGTTCCTCTGCCGCCCCACAGCCATCCGTTAATCAAATTGTTATATACAATTTCATACTTATCCTCAGGCTCATATTTGGTTCCCTGAGTAACCATTGCTGCTATTGTAAAATCCTGAATGGTGTTATATCCATAGGTTGCATAAAACTGTGGTCCATGCATATGATAGCTTCCGTCCGGCTGCATACCTTCACATGTTCCCACATCCAAATCTCCCGCTCCGTCATACATAAGCTGTCTTGAAACAGGGTCGGTTATTGATACCATTCTGCATTCACGGCTGATCATATCTATGCCTGTTTTTATACAGTCGTCCATATCCAGCAATGCACCGCGAACAACAGACTGCTGTGCATACCAAACAGCATTCTGTCCCGTAACAAGTCCGCTGCCCATCTGGTCAGGCATATACAGGAAATCCATTGCCATAGCACGTGTAATATCCTTTGACACTATATCATTTGTCAGAATAAGCGCAGGCATAAGGTTAAGCGGTATACCTATAGTGTAATTCCACCATGTAACAATATATACGCCCTTAACATACTTTCTCGTTACTGTATCATGATAAAATCTATAATTTTTTTCAATAAGCTCCGGAATACGTTCATCCATATAATACTCCTGATTCGGAGTTATATATGCCATATACATTGCTCTTATATTTCCGAAATTAGGACCCATTGAATTTCCGGCAGCATAGTCATAATCATAATAGTCAATACCCGGGAATGAACCGTCTTCATTTATATGTTCAATTGCCCATTTTGCGATTGACAGGTATTGCTCCGGTTTTCCCTGCTGTGAAATATAATAATAGTAATAATTTTTCAGAAGTATTTCACTATCGCTCATACCTGTTTTATCATATTCCGGTATAGGCCACACCTGATCGTTATCAGCATTAACTATATTCATAAGAAGCTGTTCCTCTTCAAGACGCTGACTTTCTATATCCTGCTGTGTATTATCCTGGTTTATATTATAATTATCATCCGCAAGAACACGAAAGCTGCTTGCAAGCAGCATTAAACATACGACAAATAATATTTTAATGTTATTCATTTAGTCCTCCAATCAATTGAAATCATATACAACTAAATCATTTCCTTGTCCATATGCTTCTGTATAGAATATAAGATAATCACTGCCATCCATTGATATATATTTTGCAAAATCAGTTGCAGCACCATCGGTTACAGTCTTGGTTTTTACATTATATACGCTGCATGTTACACCGGCAACATTGACAAGATCCCGAAGAGGTTCTGCAGTAATATCTGCGGAGGATGCCCGGTCGTACGTAAGATATCCCCATCCGTTACTGAAGGTTGACAAATATCCTACCAAATACCTGACCCTCAGATATGAAGATATATCCGAATATCCCTGAAGAAGCTTCGGCGCACTTATATCAAGAACTGTTTTCGTATAAGCTATATTATTCTCCGGATCAAGAACCAAATTGATTATATCTCCCGGTTCTATGTCACAGCAGGTATCGGTATCATCAGGTTTAGTCTTGTATACAAACCTGACCTTCTGTTTGATCAGCTCCAATTCTCTTCTTATCTCGTCGTTCTCATCACAAATAATTTTGTTTGATGCAACCAAATACATATCCGGCGAAGTTCCGTAGTTTTCAGGTATATCATCAACTACCAGCAAAGTTTCCGCCACCCCCGCTTCATTGACGTCATATGCCTGACAATTATATTTTGCTCCGTTCAACAGCACATCTGTCTTTGTCGCAAAAAAGCCTTGAAGGTCCGGCTTGCTTGTTTCTAAAGCCTTGCCGGGAATGGTAAACATAACAGTACCTTCATTTACTCTGAACTCCCTTACCGAAGTACCAAAAACGTTACCGAGATTTTTGAAATCCCGGACTGCAAGATCGGCATATAATTGGGGTGATTTTTCATTTTGATATTCAGTTGTATATATGCTTGCAACTTTCCCGTCCTTAAGCTTGTAATTTATAAGCTGTACCATACTGTCACCCGTACATCCGTTCAGCTTTGACTTACCCAAAACATTACATGCCTGTTCATAGCTTTTAATCTTTACACCGTTTATGGTTATTTTTGATTCCGAATCATATGTTTCCACACTGTTTCCTTGTGTAAGTATCTTAAACCAGAAAGATTCCGTATCTGAATCATATCCAATATTGATAAATACTCCCGTGTATAAATCAGGCTGCTCCTCATTGCTTACAAGCACTATCTGATTCAGGAAATCCAATGAAAATGTTGAAAGAACCCCTAACGTAGGAACCTTTCCGTAATTATATGCTGCTGCATTTTTTATTATAGGATTAATTCTGAGCTCTTTTCCATCGACAACATACGTTCTATCGTTCATGATTTCCAACGTTCCTGTTCTTACAGTCCTGTTTATCCTGACATTTAAAATCTTACC
This sequence comes from Clostridia bacterium, assembly GCA_017935675.1. Classification (GTDB taxonomy): domain Bacteria; phylum Bacillota; class Clostridia; order UBA1381; family UBA1381; genus RGIG9115. The sequence continues at coordinate 27,792 of JAGBHE010000090.1, forward strand.
GTGTGAAGATTCATTCTCATAGTACGCCAGAACATCACCTGTCATAATATCTGAGGGAAGAGCCTCTTTTCCGTCAATCTCCACATTGACAACATCCCCGACAGATTCCTTTTCAAAATTAATATATGTATTCTTTTTGTATAAATCAAATATTTTAAAAGCGTTGTCTGTAGTATAATTGCCCGCCGTTAATATGCTGTAGTCATATATCTTCAGCACATCATAGTATCCGTCGCCGTCACTGTCTATTGCCGTTACTTCGCCCAAATTCATATTTGTTAAAATTGACGGTTCAAACTGGGAACCGGCAAAAACATCATTATAAATAATTTGTACAGCCGGAAGGATTCTCAATGTGCTTTTCTTATTATCACCCTCCTTGTAATATTCAATTTTATTATCGCTGCATAAGCCGTCATACAGTTCATACGATTTTATATACTCTGCCTTGCCCTTCTTAGCTGTTGCCGAAATAATACAATATGTACTATCAATTTCTCTTACATAGGCAGAAACATAATATCCCAGCATATCACATATCTTTTTGTTTTCGCACTCATATACGACATCATCTATTTTTACTGCGTCAAGCTGACAGCCATCCGTTGAATCCAGTGCAGTTAATGAATTAGCGGTTATTTGACCTTGAATCTCAAATACATCCCAATCCGCTCCGAGGATTGTATTATCGTTATCTATTTTATATGTATTGTAAGAGGAATATAAAACTCTTCCGGCATTCATCATATTATATATGAATATTACCGCATTACGGTAGCTTACATTTTCATTTGCAAAGCTTATATTCTTATATAAATCCTTTACACACTGTTCAGCTGACATATCAGATTGATAACCAAGCGCTCTTTGCGCTAAACTAATACATTCCTCCGGTGTTATATAATCATCCGGGCAAAAGCTTCCTTCGGCATATCCGTTAACATAGCCGTAATTGTATGCTGAGCAAATTGCCGAATAGTTTTTGTGAGAGCGCGGCACGTCCACAAACGGCCGTGCACCGTCTCCGAGCATTTCAATCTTATTCAACGACCTGAAATACAGTTCAACAAACTCGCCGCGGGTAATTGCCGCATCAGTATTATCCGGTGCTTCGTCCGCTATTCCCAGCTCATTGAGCAATTCATATGCTTCATCATATTTTTCATTAGCTGCCGTCACTGATGAAATCGGAATGATAAACAATAATAACATTATCATTATTATTCGTTTAAAATTCATAATTATCAAACCTTTCATTTAAATTATTGTCAACAGGTTTGCTGCAATCTGTACTGCCATGGCTCTGTTCACATTTATTATAGGGCAAAACATATTATTGTCCATTCCGTTGATCACACCATATGTATAAAGCTTTTCGACATAAGTGCCTGCATAATCAGCAATGTCACTGATATCAGCAAAGCTGCCGGCCTCCCTGATTGCAGTACCGGAATATTTAATATATTCCAAAGCTCTTCCTGTTATTGCTGCCATATCCTGACGGGTTATGAAGCTGTCCGGAGAAAATTGAGTATCCGACAGACCGCTTACAATTCCCTTTTCATAAGCAGTTGCAACAACATCATGGTACCACGAGTCGTCAGTTACATCTCTGAATGGAATTTCCTTTGCATCAGTTTCTATATTAAGGGTTTTTAATATAATTGTCAGAAATTCCGCTCTTGTAATATTATTATCCGGACGAATTGTGTTATCATCATAACCCTTGACAATTCCTTTTTCGGCACATAAAATTACGGCATCATATGCCCAATGTGATGAATCAATGTCTGCAAATACCGGAGTGTTCCGAGGCTGTTTAACAGCCGGAGTTACTGCCATTGCGCTGCTTGCAGAAGAAGCATGGCTGCCCGATGATGATGACGGCGAACCGCCGCCGCCCGACGAATTAAGCAATGCTGCAATTTGTTCTGTCAGGAATTTTTCAAACTCCTCCAGTGAGCTGAATGTTTTTGAGTATATAGCCTTGTTAAGCTCCGTCTTTTTTGAAGGATATGCGTTAAGCCGTGCATACTGAGAATCAACATCTACAGACAGATATCCGGAATTTGCCTTTACAATATTCTCCATATCCTCCCATCCGCCTTCATTTATACTCCATAATGCAGCGGCATAATTAAATGTCTTCGGTACCTTATCATATATTTCGTCAAGATTATCCGTGCTGTTTACGGCTTCTTGAAGCTTTTCCAAAATCTTGGTGTTTACTGTCTTTCGGTTCACTGAATTATATGAATAACCAAAGATATACTCATTATCCAAATCAAAGCCAAAGAAATCTTTATAATTCTCCAGTATGCTTCTGAGATTATCCGGATTTCCGGCTTGTATATCGGATTTAAACGATTTTATAGTATTGTGTTTAACCTGTAATTTATATTCGTAATCAGCTTTATTCTCAATTATGGAGTGAATTTCGGCAGTTCTTTTCGTAAAGTCCTTATTTGCCAGTAAATCCATAACAACAGTTGGATTTTCTAACATATAATAATCAGTTAAGTCACACGATAAAACAGCCGGAACATCAAAACCTTCATATAACTCTCTGTCTTTTGCAAAATACCTGAGCAACACCTCAGATGTTGAATTTTTTATAAGCTCCGCAATTTTATCTGCAGCATCAGAACCGTTATATCGGAATTTAATTGACGAATCTCTTTCACCGTTTGATTGTGTTTTATATGCCGTATACGATGTTCCTGCCGCTGCTCCGTTTATGGAAAAGTTACCCTCAAAACACTTTTGCATTCCTGTTGTTCCGTTTGAAATATACACAACCGCGTCTCTTATATTATCCGGCGTAATCTCGCTGTAATTATCGTTTATGACTACAAGTGAATATGCCATATTCGATTCTTCTGTTGCAGCTATCACCTTTACGGACGCTTTATCATTATCGACTATTGCTCTGTTGGCTGCTGCTTCACCGGTGCCGGCACCGGGTGAATTTTCCGATTCTACAGGACGCAGGTTAGTGAACTTATCACCCTCAAAAACAAATGCATAAGCCTCTCCGCCGATATCTGCCGAATCTGCTGTGAGTGACGGTGTCAGCTCTGTTTCCCCGTTCGCTTCTACACTCTTTGTTTCATATGCGATATTTGTAAGCTTCTTAAAACCGCCTTCCGGCTTAAATATTGCCAATACAGCAGTAATCCGGCGCTTACTTTTCTGTGAGTTCACGAGTTTTACTCTTGCAGTTACAGTATTACCGTCTTCTATATTACCGTCAATCTCTTTTGAAATATCGTCTGAGCACGCAACATAGAACTCCTTTGTCGTCTGCATCTCAAGTCCTTTGTTTAACAAAAGATCCTGCGGAGTAACCGAAAATCTTATATACTTGCCTATCATATCATTTGTTATTTCAAGCTCATAATTATCTTCACTTGTGCCTATAAGCGACTCTTTCACTTCCCACGGTCCCCATGGATAGTCTGATACAAGCCATTTGATTTCGGATTCATATTCTGTTCCGAGATCAAATGCTTTTTCATAATCATAGCTTGCACTAAGCATTTGACCAACCTTAGGATTACCTGAAATCCTGAGGTTTTCAACTACCGGACGCTTTGCATAAAGCGTTAAATTATCAATTAAATACTTGCCTGACCTTATTATAAGCGGATCTGTAAGACTTCCCTGACATCTCACTGTAACCCTTGCCCAATCCTCATTGCTGTATCCTGCGCAGGATGTGGTAACATGAGTCCATCTGTTGCTGTAAACATCAAACTGTCCAAAGTTATATCCGCCGTTGTTTCCTGACCATTGGGACATAAATGAAATACTCATGGCAGTATCATGGTCATAATTTAATTTTATATCCGCCGCATAATCATATGTATATTTGCTCTCGATTTGATTAGCAAAATAGTAACTGAATGTATCATAGCCTCTGTTAGTTACAAACTCACCGCCGCTTATATCATAACCATGCCTTGCAGCCTCAGCATTTACCGCAAGTGAGCCTGTGCCGTCATCATATCCTGTCAAATCACTGTTTTCGTTTGAAAAAGTATTACTGTACGTCTGATTCCAGCCGTCCCAGTTTGATGAAAGGTCACCGTTGTTAATCATATTCCTTTCAAACTCAATAACAGGCGTGCACTCACTCATTACCGGAACACCTTTTCTGCCTGAGGTATCAACCGGAGTTATTCTGAATCTGACATACTTGCCCCTTTGATCCTGTGACAACAGCAATACTCCGTCTTTTTCAACTGTCGATGCGTTCACATTTGATTTTGGGCAGCCTCTCTCTTGTACAGCTCTCGGATTGATAACCTCCCATGCCTCTGACGGTGCCCGGTCCGAATCAGACATAAGCCATTCAATAATGGTATTACCCTCTCCTAAAGTTCCTTCATAGCTATATGAAGGATATAATATATCATTTGTTTTGTTTCCGGTTGACTTAAGCTTCAGTGCCGACGCACAGAGCTTATAACAATTTACCTCTTCTGAGTAAACTATTGTTCCGCCTCTGCCGTTCTCGTCAAACGGAACTACTGAGAATGAAAGATACTTTCCTTCAAGGTCCGAGGTGATTTCTATTTCCTTATCATTTGAAAGCTCTGTCTTTTCGCCGCCCTTTGAATCACTGACATACCAGGTGATAACACTGTCCTTTTCTTTCGCATTTACCGAGCTGATATATTGATATGATGCCTTAACTGTTGAACCGATAATCGGAAGATTTTCAATTTTAACATCGCCTGCCTCAGGTACTGCTGCATATAATCCGATATTATCTATTATGCAGCTTCCTTCAAATAAAATGTCCTTATCCGACATGGCATCCAGCGAAATTATTTCATTGTACTCCTTTATATCGTCTGTTAATTCAAATGAAACAGGCTCATCACCAAATCCTTTTATTGATAAGCTTTCTCCCTTTGCCGTAAATGAGATGCTGTACATTTCAGATTCGTCATTATATGAAATAAGCGGATATGATGCCACTCCGTCAATCCTCATTGAACCGTTTGCATTCTCTCCTTCCACATAAGAGACATCACCTTTCCATTTAAATATACCATGCTTAAATTCAGAATTTGAAATCAGGTTGCCTGCCATCTCGATTTTTACCGGTTCACTTCTTTTTTGTGCGCCGGTCATTGAGCTGATATCCTTCGGGATGATAAGCGCTGAAAGATATTTATTTGCCATTGAGGCGTCAAGACAAAGCATTGATAACCCGGCAGCGGAAGCCGAAGTAACGGAATTTACTGTTTTTACGGTCTCCCATGTCAAGCTTGTTTTAGTGTCGGCAATTTGCCATTGAATTTCGCTGTCTCCCTCTTCCTCCATTCCTGAATATGAATACTCTGCATATACCAAAGAATCCGATTCAAATCCGTCAACAGAAGATACCCTGACATCCGATACCGATATCCGTTCCACAGTTTTAAATGAAACATTATCAACATATATAAATCCCTGACCTTCATCAGCGCTTAAATCACTGCGCAGTGCATTGTATTTATTAACGGCACCCGATACACTATAATCCGACGGCTGCCTTTCTGTTGAAAGAGGTGTAGTTAAAATGATACTAAAGGGTTTACCTGCATTCTCTTCGGTGATTGTGTAGAATGCAGATACCTTTTGCCATTCATTTGTTAGTTGAACAGACATTCCGCCGGTAAACTCTGTAGACGAATCTCCTGTTTCAATATTTACCTCAGCTGAATTAATATTTGTTTTCATATATGCCGAAAACTCATATGTTGTTCCCACAGACGCACCCGAAATCAAGCTTCTGCTGTTATACCTCATACCCATTCCGCTTGTTCCGCCCAAGCCAAGAAATCTTACAGCCTTGCTGCCGTCGTAAACATTGTCACTGTTCTCTGTATCAGAAATAAATTCTATAAAGGATTTATTACTATCCTCATACACAACCCATTTACAATTCGTATTATTGGGTCTTGCACCGACTGTTGTATCTTCAAACCCGGTATCACCCAGAAGCTCGGCTCCATACATCTCATCGGCATATACTGCATTTGGTATACAGATAAAGCTCTGTATACCAATGCACATTGCGCTGAGTAACGAAATGATATGCTTTTTTCTCACGTTAATCACCTTTCATCTCTGTGTCATTCTATCATATGAATCCTGCTTTATTTTAATAAAATCCTTAACGCCCATTTTTTCAAGATTCGCCTTGTATTCATCAAATTTCTCAATCGGCTCAACTCCGGTTACAAACTTAATGAACATTTCGGTTGCGTATGTGTCTATTGCATTTGAAATTTCAGCAAGCTTTGTCTGCTCCTCCTCTGTCGGAGTAAGGCTTGTAACAATATGTTCGCTGCCGTTATGCTTTTTCCATACACCAAGTGCATTCTTCATATCATCTGTTATCAGTGTCTGCTCATATGCCTCAATAAGCTGAACCGAATCATAGCAGTTATACGGCTTAGCATACTGTGATAACGCCTGACCAAGAGTGAGTCCGTTACTGTTATTCAGAATTTCATCCGTATATTTCGGCTGTCCGTCAACCATTGTATAGCTTTCGCCCTCTATACCGTAGTTTACAAGATTAATACCTTCTTCTGAATATGTATAGTCAATAAGACGTACCGCCAGCTCCGGATTCTTACACATACTTGATACTGCGCTTCCGAACACTGTTACAGGGAATATGTACTGACCGAATTCCGATATTTCGCCCTTATTCAGTGACGGATACGGTGCAGCAACAACCCTATATGCGGGATCGCCGTTTTTAGCGCTCATAAACTTATTAATGCCGCTTGTAATGCCGCCGTATGTTACACCCGATGTTCCGTTGAGAATATTGGAGGTGATTGTCTGTGCGTCTATTGATGCAAAGTTATTGTCAAAAAGCTTTTCATTATACCATTTGTTCAGTGTTGTAAGTAAATCCTTGTAGCCATCCTCGTAATAACCGTATTTTACAACATCTCCGTCTCTGTAAACATCGAGCGTTATACCATAAGCACCGGAAATCGCTCCCGCCCGGAACATATATGTATCTGCACTGAGCGGTGCTATTGCATTCTTCTTTTCCTTGAACGCTTTAAGAACTTCATACCACTCATCAATGGTTTCCGGCATATCCAAACCTAACTCGTCAAGCCAGTCCTGTCTGATAATTAAGCCGCCGCTTGTTGTTACGGCGCTGATATACGGCATCATATATATAGCACCGCTGTCTGTTGTTATATGCTTTTTGTAATCAGGATGCTCTTCCATATACTTTTTAAAATTCGGAGCATATTTATCAATAAGCTCTGAAAGGTCAATGATATACCCGTCCTTTATCGCTTTTTCCGGTCCGCCGGGGAAATCCGCCCAATAATGGTCAATAATATCCGGAAGCTCTCCCGATGACAGCATAAGATTAAACTGCTCTGCACCGCCGGAAGCCGATGGATGTTCAAATTTAATATTAACACCTGTATTTTCTATAAATTTTTTCCCAAAAGGAGTATCACCTAAATTTTGTGCAGTTGCCGTTATATTGGCGTCAATATAAGTCCACCAATTAACCTCCTCATCTGTTTGTATCGGATATGAATCCCCATACCCGCCGCTCTTTACATCGCTTGAAACTTTTTTTTCGCTGCCGCATCCTGCGAATGAAGTCAACATCACCGCAGACATAATCAGTACACCGGCCTTTGCAATTATTTTTTTCATAATTAACATCCTTTCATATTGTTACTTTCAAACTATATCCTTTTCAATATATTTATTGAAAACACTTGCTTTAACATAGTAATCCGTTACATTTCCATCATTTTCGGTAAAACTCTCAAATCCAAAACCGTCTATGGGCACGATTGCATTATCACCGTCATCAACGGCTGATGCAGAAAATGAAGAAATATGTAATTCCAGTGAATCAGCCTTAGGTGTCATATCCGAAATATTTTTCCACAGCATAACTTTACACATATCACAATCCGAATACGGCTTAATTTCCATCAGCACATCTCTGTTTGGAAAAATTCTGTCTCCCTTAACTTTGACCAGAGTACCGTCTCTGTAGAATGCTGTAATTGCCGTAACAACCTCTGCCTCTTTGACTGCCGGAATCTTTACATTAAAGCTTCCGCCGTCAATTCCACAGTATTCTATAGTATAAACCCCGTTTTCTGTGGTAAAAAGCTCAATTTCTTTAAAACTGCCGTCATAATACATAAGCTTACCGTTTTGCAGCATCAGAACATTATCATCTCCCGATGCAATCGTTACGCCGTCACAAAGTATATCTGCAATACTGTCCGATGAATTATACAAACCCTGATTGCTGCCGCCCATTTTAACAAGCTTTCCATCGTTTGAAATGATAAACGCCGCCTTCTCGCCTGCCCCGGCAAAATGAATACCCTCTGCCAATTTTACAGGAATATCGGTATCGGTTATAAAATCACCCAAATACCCATATTTATTCCATCCAAATCCGTATAACTCATTATTTGAAGTTATAACAAGTGTATAATCGTCATTTGCCGATACCTGCACTGCATCACTCATGATTTTTGTAAATCTGTACGGTGAAAGATATGTACCTAAGCCTAACTGACCATTGGCGTTATAACCTATGCCGTACAAATCACCTTTATTATCAATAATAAAGGTTTGCGCGCCGGCAGCCTCAACTGCTTTAACCCCCGTGTATGTTTTTGACCATGTACAGGAGTCAGGACCTCCGAAGCTGTTATAATTACCTCTTCCCCGCCCGTACAGCTCATCTTTATAATTTACGGCAACTGTAAATTCATCTCCGGCAGATATATCCTTTGCTCCTTTCGCCATAAGGCACGGCTCCGAAAGAATTTCGCAGCGGTTATCGCTTATCTGACCAAAATCATTTCTTCCCCATCCGTATACATCGCCGCCGCCTGTAAGAACCGCCGTATGTCCGTCTCCGCAAGCAACCTTTACGATATTGTCCATAATGAAATAAGGTTCATTGAAGTAATCTTCATCTGCTGAATTTATCTGTTTCGAGGAATTATCTCCCCACATCCATAGCTTTCCTTCATTATCAATAACAGCACTTACTCCATTCCTTGACACAACTGATTTAGCTTGCGAAATACCGCCCAAAACTTTTTTAAAACTCAAATCGTCAGCATACATAAATGATACTTTATTATCCGAGCCGACAGCATCACGATAACTGTTATAGTTATCCGAATAATCCGATATCTTATAATTCATAGTGAGATTCGTTCCCAATCTCAAAGAAAATGCTGTGCTTGGATCGGTAACCGTGAATTGTGCCGTTACATAAGTCCACTCTGTTCCCACGATAATCGGCGATCCGCTAAAATGCTCCCAAGCATTGTAAATATACAGCTCTGCGCCGCTTGTATTATCGGTTTTGAACCAGCCGCAAAACTCGTATGTATCACCCGCACGGGCACCGGAAAGTACCTTCGGAGTGTAATAAACACCTCTTCCGTAACCTCCGCCCGCATTTAAAAATCTCAATGCTTTACTTCCGCTGCGGACATTATCTTCAACTATTTCCGTATATGCAACATTATAGTCATAATAAGGTCTCCAGGTATTAGAGCCTATCAAATTCTCATTTAATCTCTTACTCTCAAATCCTGTATCTATAAGCAATTCATTTCCGTATATGTATGATGCCCGCACCGAAGGACAAATCATAATTATTGATATAATAATAAATAAAAACAGTTTTTTTCGCATTTACTATCCTTTCACAGCTCCAACCATTGCACCTTTAGCAAAATATTTCTGCAAAAACGGATATATCATCATTACAGGCAATGTCGAAACAACAATAACAGCATATTTGACTGTTTCCCCTACCGCTTGCATTGTATCCATTGACGCACCGCCTGTCATATTTGATGTATCATTCTCAACAAGGATATCACGAAGTACAAGCTGAAGCGGATACAGCTCTCTATCCTTTAGGAATATCATCGCGTTAAACCATGAATTCCAATGAGCAACAAGATAATACAGCATTACAACTGCCAATGAGGCCTTTGAAAGCGGAATAAATATTTTAAACAATATTGTAAAATGATTGGCACCGTCAACTAATGCGGCCTCCTCTATACTGTCCGGCATTGAGCTGAATGCTGTTCTGAGAACTATTATATTAAACGCATTGGCTGATGCCGGCAATATAATAGACCAAAGTGAATTGTACAAGCCCAGATTCTTTACCGCAAAATAGAATGGTACGGTACCGCCGCTGAAGTACATGGTAACCATTATAAAAAACATTACTGCATTGGCAGTATACAAATATTTTCTTGAAAGGAAATATGCCGCAAATGATGTCAGCAGAAAGTTTAATATAAGTGTTGCCGCTACGACTATTATCGTATTAAGATAACCGCGCATTATCATTTCATTTTCAAATACCCTTTTATATGCATCAACATTAAATTCCAATGGGCGTAAAAGCAGTCCCTGGTGGGCCATCATTAAGTCACCGTCACTGAAAGACGCCATAACTACATGAATAATCGGATAAACGGTAGCCACAGTAAAAATAACCAAAACGAAAATAATTAAAACATATGCTGTTTTTTCGCTTAAACTTTTTTTCATTGCTTTTCTCCTCACCATAACGCGTATTCCGTAGTTTTTTTACTTATTTGATTAGCCGCAATAAGCATAATAAAACTGATTACCGAATTAAACAGATTTACCGCAGTTGAATAACCATAGTTAAACTCCTGCAAGCCTTTTCTGTATACATATGTAGATATTACATCTGATGTTTCGTATATCCCCGGATTATATAAAAGAAGTATCTTTTCAAATCCGACATTCAATACCGAACCTAATCTCATAATAAGCATTATTACAATTGTAGGCATAATTGACGAAATGGTAACATGCCAAAGCTGATGCCACCTTCCTGCTCCGTCAACCTTTGCCGCATCGTAAAGCTGCTGATCAACTCCGGCGAGCGCCGCCATATATATAATGGCATTCCAGCCTGCATCCTTCCATATATCCGATATTAAATATATAGGAAGAAACAGCGATGGTTTTGAAAGCATGGTTCCGGTTTCAATACCTATCTTTGAAAGCATTTGTGTTATAATGCCTGTATCTTTTGTAAAATCACGTATAATACCGCAAAATACAACCATTGATATAAAGTGAGGCATATATGAAATAGTCTGAACAGGTTTTACTATATATTTATTTTTTATCTCATTCAGAAGCAATGCAAAAATAATCGGAACCGGGAAGCAGAATATAATGCTTGCAAAGCTTATTATAACTGTATTCTTTAAAATTCTTCCAAAATAAATATCATTAAAGAATGTAATAAAATGCTTAAATCCCACAAAATCGCTTCCTGCAATGCCCTTAAGAGGTACAAAGTCCTGAAACGCCATCAGTACACCGTACATGGGACGATAACTGAATAGAATATAAAAAACTATAACAGGTAAAATCATGATGTACAGCTGCGGATATTTTTTTATATCCGCAAGGGTCTTTGTTATTGCATTGCTTTTTTTTATCACCGCTGCTTTGTTTTTTTCCATCACCTGCATCTATATGCACCTCCGCTTTGTGCTGTTTGAAATATTTACCGTGCAGAAAAACTACACGGTAAATCACTTTTTGAATATATATTTTTTATGCCGATTATTCAGCTGCCGCAGGTGTAATATCAGTTATCTTTACATCATCAATAAATGCACCCAATCCCTTATTCCAGGCTCTGCCGGGATTCCAATATCCGTTATTGCCCTGTGTAAATGCAAGAGAATGCGTACCTGTCTTTGCTGCGGTAAATGTAAATGTGACGGGCGTCCAATTAAAAAGATTTGAGTATATTCTTGTACCGGCAAAATTTACACCCGATGTCATACCGGTATCAAGGCTCAGCCCTGCAAAGTTTATACTTGAAGCCTGCAAACCTCCTACCGGGAATACGTTAAATGCAAGGAAGTCCTGATCGCACATTGCGTAAAAAGTAACCTTATAGGTATGTCCTTCCTCAAGCTCCATATCACGGTATACCCAGCCGCGGTTATATACTCCTCCATCAGCAGCATATGTTTTTGGAATAGGTATAAATAAACTGTTCATGCCTGTACGGCCGTTACCTACTGAAAGCTGATCAAACATTGTAGCTGTATATGAGTGTGACGCATAACCTGTATAGTACGGGGCCGATTTCCACTGTGTATCCGGAATATTCTTATCAGGTACATAATTTAATGTTCCGTCATCATTCATTATCAGCTTAGTTGTATTGTATGGATACACATATTTCTGAACGTGCGGTCTGACTGCATCAACATTCTCCCATAAATAATTTATAAGCTTTACACCGGACGCTGCTTGGGCAGGAATGGTAAATGTTGAAACTATATCATAATCTTCGGTTCCTGCTGATATTATTTCCTCTGCGTATCCGGGCACTGATAAAAATCTGCCTTCACTGTCATACAGTGCTGAAATAAGTGCTGTGTGGTAATCATCCTCGCCGTTTTCATTATTTACAGTCATTGTAACTTCAACTGTCTTTATTTTATCTTCAGTACTTATAATGCCTTCCGTTGTATATCTTGCAATACCATTCTGATTCGAAGGAACTATGGTTCCGTTATCATATTGTGTATTATCTGTGACAGCCGCATTTTCTACTCTTCTTACCGTAACATCATCTATATAAAGCGGATAATATGCTCCATCCCCATTAGTCTGCCAGCTGTTCACAACCTTGAATGTGAAATAGATTTCAGGAACCTGCGTGTCGCTCTTTGGAATTGAAATTGTTTGTCTTATTTTCTGCCATTTCCCCGATTCCAGAACCACTTGACCGCAAGCATTACCACTCTGTGACAAATACACTTTAGAACTGTTATGAGTATCTGATCTTACAACGTAATCAGGAGCATCCGTATAGAGCCAAGCAGTTATCTCATAAATGCCTTCCGTAAAATCATATCTGCCGCCGTTCTTTTCACCTTCTCTTACAGTAAGCATAGGATAGTTATTCTCTGTCCACTTTCCTGATGTACTTCCCGTATCCAAAGACGGGTTAATGCAAAGAGACCAATTGCCGCCATGCTTCTGATCCTGTGATTTCTTAAGATATGTATTGCCGCTGCCGATTGAATTTATACTCCAAGCTGTCTGATGTCCCGAATACCTTCCGATATCTTTTCCGTTTTCAAAATCACCGTCATCCATAAGATTCTCGCTGTACACCTTAACCTCGGGCGGAGCCACAAGGAAATTATTATCTATCCAGGAACCTCTTTCAAAACTATCCTCAAACACAACCTTTTCTGCAAATGATGATATACCGGATGTACAAACCATTGCCGCAGCAGCAAAAACTGCCGCAATCTTTTTACTTGTCCTTTTCATAAAATGATCCTCCTTGTTTTATGATTATTCCAGCGCAGTATTCCGCTGTTTAATACTGTAATTTCATTTTACTGTATATTAATCAATAGTTCAAGTGTCAAATCATGAAAACACATGACAATTTGTGTCCCGTCCTCCAAAAAAAGATTCCTCATATTTTACTTGTTTATCTCCCTATACTGCTTTGCGGTTATTCCATACTGTTTTGCAAATAATCTCGCAAAGGTTCTATAGTTTCCGCAGCCAACACTTTCCGCAATTTCACTAATTGATTTATCGGTTGATACCAACAGCTGAGTTGCCTTGTTAAGCCTGAATATGTTAATATATTCAAGCATACCCATATTCATTTCCTTTTTGAACATCTTGGACATTGCTGTGGAACTTACATTAAATTTATCGGCCACATAGAATACATTCATATCGGCGTCCGAATAATTATTATGTATGTATGCCAAAATATCATCCATCTTGCTGCTGTGCTTACGCTCCGCCTCATTTCTTAAACATTCACAGCATATCTGTGCTATATTGCTTATTAATTCCTTCATTTCATTCACCTTTTTGCTTTCATGCAATCGGTGAATAAGCATTGTCGGATTAAGCTCATCGTTCTTATCTGTTAAATTATTAGCCTTAATGGTATTTATCAATGTACCAAGCATATTATTAAACAAACAGTTGACAATCTCAATATCAAGCTGCATTTTATCAAAATTCTCACAATATACGCTTTCAATCAGATTACGTACATTTGAGATATCGCCCGTATTAATTGCATTTATAAGCTGTCTTTCAAGCTGAAGCGGATAATAATAGCAATTTCTATCATCCAATTTATCTTTCGCATCCACAAAAACGCATTCTTCCCCTGACATTTCAAATTGTTGAATTACTTTCTTTATATGTTCATATTCTGTAGAAACTTGAGCAACAGTCTCACATATATCGCTTATTACAGCACAAAATCCGCTTCCGAGGGTTTCCTTTGCATAAGTTAACGCATATTTAAAATCCTCCTCTATATTGTCAACGCTATAATCAACGCAATTAACTACAAATGCCTTATAACCTTCAAAATCAACATAGAATACCCGATTTCCGACTCCATTAAGGCTGTCATGTATAAGTTCTGCTATAACATCGGCAATTTCTTTATTCTGAGCTGATAATACTGCAACCGAAAAACGGTCGGAGACCGGTGTTGAATTAAGATTCACAAAAAGATTGTCTATACTTTCATTGACCCCCTTCAATATTCTCATTGTAGTATAATTTGCCACCTGATATCGCTGCCTGGCAAGTATGCTCTTGTATTTCAGGTTTGTTTCCTTTTGTTTCATAATTTCTTTTTTTATTACTTCCATTTCGTTCCCGCCGTCTGTATCATTATTACATTCCAACAGTTCAAGTACTGCATTAATTTCACTGTAATTTTTACGCATGAAAACATAAATCAATGAAATTCCGATAATAATACAAAGCATGGAACAAATCAGTACATATCTGTGTGCAACGATAACTTGATTAAATACCTTCTTCCGTTCAACCGCATATGAAATCTTCATTCCGTAATACTTAAACGATGCACTGTTTATGCTGTAAGTAACACCGTCTATTTTTATATCGCCTTTTCCTTCATTTATTTTTTCATAGCTTGTACTTGTTCCTCCCATCTGCCATAAAAGCTTTCCTGAATTATCTGCAACAAAATATATTTCATCTTCACTCTTATTCAATAAATCAAGATTTTTAAGAATGGCATCATTATTAATTTCCGTCAGAAACCTGACTTTACTGTTCTTTGCCTCCGGATAATAAATACCTGCAGAATGATACATTTTAGGTTCAAATATGTTTCCTATTCCAAAAAAAGAACTGCCGTTATAGAACATCTCCTTCTTCCATTGTTCATAATCACCGTCATATGCCGTAAAATACATCGCAAAAAAAGTCCTGCTGTCATAATATCCGACAGAAGAGATTATTTTATCGATATCCTCAAAGTACATAATAAAGCCTTTCGCATATTCATCCATATTACCTTGAGTCTTCAGCTTTTTTATATACGAGGATGCCGTATACATATCAATATCCCCATTTTCAGTCATCATCTTTATTATTCTTGCAGTATCATTCATATAATAAACATCTTTATAAAATTTTTCCGCTCCCAGAAATTGATCTTCAAAGTTTTTAGCCATGAAATTTATAGACGTTTCACTATTGCGCAGAACTTCATCGTTTATTATATTACACAGATGATTGTAAATACATGCACTAATGCTCAAGGGAAGGAGCAGCATTATCAAATAATAGCATAACCATATCTTCACTATGCTGCCTTTACGAAACTTAACTTTAGAATTCAAAACCGATTCATCCTTTACAAAACATATTTATTCTTAATTGATTCCTATCCGTATATTCTATAGTAGTAATTATATCATATTGATACTGAAAAGGCAACTGACATTTTGTGCATTATATGACATTTCGCAACCCCTCCCTCAATATTTTTTCATAATTTGTCACGTAAAATCAGTTATTATCACTTGAATACAGCTGAATGCAATGCTATAATCATAATATATTAAGACACACAAAAAAGGAATGATTATTATGAAAAATAAAACGCCCCTTGAGCTCGGTATGATGAGCTGTGACTCGCTTATGAATAAATACGCTGCGCCCCTGCTCCCGCCCGAACATGTTCTCTTTTATCATCAAGGGGTTTTTCTTTCCGGTATGGAGCAGATATACCTTCTGTCTAAAGAAAGAAAATACTTCAATTACATAAAAGATTATATTGACAGCGTTATCGGCCCTAACGGCGAAATATACGGTATGTGTCATGAAATTACCACGCCTGATACTCCGGGAATGGCTCAGCAATCATTAACTATGCTTGACAGCAAACAGCCCGTAATTCTCATGTATAATCTCTATGATGAAACAGGCGATGAAAAATACAGAAATGCTATAGAAGCAATATCCCGGTCAATATATTACTGGCCGGTAAACACATATAATGGATATTGGCATATGATGTTTCAGCCTCATCAAATGTGGATGGACGGAGCTTATATGGTGGGACCGCTTTCAGCTATGTATTCACGCTTCGGCGACTACACCCTGCTTAATCGTGCAATTGAACAGATCATGATAATGAATAAACACATAAAGGACACAAAAAGCGGACTTTACTTCCATGCATGGGATCCGTCAAAAGAAGCTGAATGGGCAGACCCGGAAACAGGTCTTTCAGAACAAATATGGAGCAGAGCTGTCGCTTGGTACGCTGTTGCTATACTTGACATTCTTGACTATGTTCCGGACAATCATCCAAAAAGAAGCAAACTGATTGAAATTGAACAGGACTTGTTGAAAGCTCTTTCAAAGGTTCAGGACAAAGAATCCGGTTTATGGTATCAGGTACTTGATAAACCCGGACATGACGGAAACTGGATAGAAAGCTCCGGAACTTGCCTATTCGTATATTCTTACGCAAAAGCAATCCGAAAAGGCATTGTTGGGAAAGAATATAAAGATATACTGATGAGAGGATACAACGGCATAAAAAATATTCTCTATACAGATGATGAAGGACATCTTGTGCTTGATCTTGTATGTGCCGGAACCTGCGTTGAATCAGGCAGTTATGACCATTATATTAATTGTAAAACAGTAAAGAATGATCTTCATGGTGCAGGAGCTTTTATACTTATGTGTGCTGAAATGGAACGGCTTTACAGAGCAGAAGCATTCCTGTTTCAATAATGGGCGTCAGCCCTATTCAGCGGGAGATTGCAATCCCGCTGAATAATAGGTTGTAGTTATGATAATTGTGTGCTTTTTATCCATTACAAAATTACAAGTTCCTTATCAGAGCTTGTCAGGTTTCTGTACCCGTTTTCCGTCAGAACAATTAAATCTTCAATGCGGACGCCGGCAAAACCCTCGATATATATACCGGGTTCAACCGTAACAACATTCCCCGGCTCAAGAATATCCTGTGAACGCGGCGACAGACTGGGAGACTCGTGAATTTCAATTCCGACACTGTGACCCAGGCCGTGACCGAAGCAGTCTCCGTATCCCCTCCCGGCAATTATATCCCTTGCAGCCTTATCGATATCACGGCACACTTTCCCCGGCGCAATTTCACACAGCGCCGCCTCCTGAGCTGATTTTACTGTCTCATATATTTCCCTTTGCCTGTCACCGGGATTACCTACCGCAACAGTTCTTGTCATATCAGAACAATACCCGTCAAGCACACAGCCGAAATCAAGGGTCAGCAGCTCACCGCTTTCAATTATCTTTTCGCTTGCCGTACCGTGGGGCATGGCCGAACGCACACCGGAGGCGCATATTGTTTCAAATGAAAGCGCTGACGCACCGTTTTTTCTCATGAAAAACTCAAGCTCAAGAGCAATATCACGCTCCTTTATTCCCGGGCGTATAAAATTCAGAATATGCGAAAATGCCGCGTCACCAAGCGCCTCAGCTGCCGCAATGCGTTTTATCTCCTCCGCGTCCTTAACACGTCTCGGCTTTGATATATCAAACTGCCTGGGTATAAAAAAGCTGTCCGCCGCCGCAGCCTTAAGCCTGCTAAGCTCAGATACGGTCATTTCCTCGTCTTCATACCAGATATACCGGACGCCTGCTTCCTTTAAGAAATCTGCCGGCCTGCCGATAAAAACCTCAAACCCGGCTGCCTGCTGCTTCGCCTGAACGGTATATCTCGAATCAGTCAGAATAACACACCTGTCCTTTGTAAGAAAAAGCATGGCGTCCTCAGATGTAAAACCACTGTAGTAAAATATATTCGCGCGCCCCGAAATCAAAGCTCCCTCATTATCAAAAAGCTCATCTACCAGCCTCAATACTCTCTCATTCATAAAAAAAATCCTTTCACCCGACAATATTTTTCTTTCTGTTTTCATTTTAACATACTTTGGAATAAAAGAACGCAATTATCTGTCATCTCTGCTGCTATGTGGTTTTTGAAGTTGTTCAGTTTCCGTTTCCTGCTCTTTTTTCTCCTTCAGTTTTTCAAGCAGAGAAGCCTTTGGAGTTTGTTTTATCCGCTTATTTAAGATACTGTCAATGTTTTTCTCATCCAATACACCGGGATAATCTTCCTGAAAGTCCAAAAGAATTTCCTTTGCCTGATTTTCTTCGTGCCGTGTTTGTGTATAAACAGAAATGTAATCATTTTCTTTAATAATGCCGCGAATAAAAGATACAGCATCTACGGAAAAACTCTCCCATCCTCCGTAAAGGTTCTTTACTGCCTCATCAATCATTTCATAGCCGATAGGTTTTTTATTCGCTTGATGCTCAGCGAGAATACCCACAATATCCGAAAGATCATTTTTGTATTTTCTTCCTGCCCGCAATTTCATAGCAATCAGATATTCTCCTGCTACTGTGCGAACGTTCAAAACCTGATTGAATGTTTTATACGGAACAGAATATTGGCTCAACTGCCGTGAATAGGAGTCTGTTTTAGTGAAATCTGCGTTTAGCCACCCGTTAGGCAAGCCGAAACGATCTCCGACGCGATTAATTGCCTCCTTCATTATAGATACAGTGGGAAGGATAGCGTCAATATCCGTTGTCATTTCACGAAAACCATAGTTTTCGATAATTGCCGCGCCGCCTATCAAAATGATTTCTACCGGAACCTTTCTTCCTCCCAATTTCTTATATTCCTTTGACAATTCGTTTAAATACAAATTAAGGTTTTCTTTTGTAAACACTTTGCTGTTTTCAGTTGACATTTCTGACCTCGCTTTCTACGATATTAAAGCGCATAAATTCAGGAATAGCTTCTCTGCATGCCTGCTTCTTCGGAGCATCGGACTTGCTTGATGCGCAAAGAGCGAGTATGCTTGCCGGATAAATGATTTCCGAAAGCTTCCGATTTCGCAAATCATCATATTCTTCGCACAGCTCTATGCCGTTTTCGCGACTGACATAGTCCACCATAGCCAAAAGATACAGGCATTCGGGATACCACTTTTTCTCGTAGTAAATCCGTATATCATCGCTTTTCAGTGTTTCAATCAGAAAATCAATATCGCCTAAATTTTTGAGTTTGTGGCATACATTGCTCTTGTACAATTCAAAAGAACACCGCTTTTCAAGACAGTCTTTTAAAAGTTCCTCCATAGAAACGTTCAATTCCTTCGCCAAACGGTAAACCGTTTCTGCACTGCACTTTGCAAGGTTAGTCTTGCCATTGCAAATATCATTCAAAGTGGTATACGGGACATTACTGTTATGGGACAGACGGTATTTTGTCATATTGTTCTGTGCAAGTAATTCTGTAATTATCATAACGCTTGCCTCCCTTAAACTCTTTCTTAATCATATTATAGCGGAATACCGTTATAATGTCAAGAAAAAAAAGAAACTTTTCAATATTTTTTATCAATAATTGAAGTCCGGGAATTTGAAAGGATTACATATATGAAAAAGAAAATATTAAGAGCCTATCCGTAATTAAAATAGTGCATATTGCGAAGTCGGATTTTTCGTCAGATTGTTCAAAAAATCCGACGCATACTGGCGTATGCTGAGGACTTTTTTGGGCGATATGACGGAAAATCAGCAAGCAAGATGTGCT
>JAGBHE010000091.1 GCA_017935675.1 Clostridia bacterium
TAAGCACATCTTGCTTGCTGATTTTCCGTCATATCGCCCAAAAAAGTCCTCAGCATACGCCAGTATGCGTCGGATTTTTTGAACAATCTGACGAAAAATCCGACTTCGCAATATGCACTATTTTAATTACGGATAGGCTCTAAGAATCG
Source organism: Clostridia bacterium (assembly GCA_017935675.1). GTDB lineage: Bacteria > Bacillota > Clostridia > UBA1381 > UBA1381 > RGIG9115. The sequence continues at coordinate 150 of JAGBHE010000091.1, forward strand.
GCAACTATTCCGCCACCGAGAAGATAATCGCCGTCATAAAATACGATTGACTGACCCGGTGTAATTGCACGAACAGGCTCATCATATGTTATTTCGGCTGTTTCGTTTTTTACTTTTACCGTGCACCATGCAGGCTTTGCCTGATATCTGTTTTTAGCCAGACATCTGAATTCCTCTGCCGGATATGTGCCGCTTATAAAGTTTAAATTTCCGGCAACAAGGTTTTTTCCGAATTCCATACCTTTTTCGCCGAGAATTATATTATTGCCCGGCACATCTATTTTCATTACGAACATAGGACGTCCGAATGCACCGAGACCCTTCCGCTGTCCTATGGTATAGTTGATTATGCCGTCGTGAGTGCCTATTACATTTCCGTCTGTGTCAAGAAAATTTCCCTTCTTCGGCACGTACCCGCTTGTCTCTTTTATAAAACGCACATAATCATCATCACGGATAAAGCAGATTTCCTGGCTGTCGGGCCGGTTGGCTGAGGCTATTCCGAGATTTGCTGCCATTTCACGGATTTGCGGCTTTTCATAGCTGCCGAGGGGCATGAGTGTTTTTGAAAGGGTGTGCTGAGTGTGATTATAAAGCACATAGCTCTGATCCTTTGCGCCGGCGTCAGATATTTTAATCTTATATTCTCCCGTGGAAGGGTCAGACAGTATTTTTGCATAATGACCGGTTGCGACATAGTCAAAGCCTTCTGCTGCCGCCTTGTCCAAAAAAGCTCCGAATTTAAGATGCTTGTTGCATACAACGCATGGATTGGGCGTCCGCCCGTTTTTATATTCGTCAATAAAGTTGTTTATTACCTTTTCCCGAAACATCTCTTTGAAATCAAAAGCCGTAAAAGGAATGTCAAGGCTCCGGCAAACTGCCGCAGCGTCATCGGCGTTTTCCCGGGCTGACGGGTCGTCTGTAAGCAGCATTGTTGCACCGCTTACATCATATCCGTCTTTTTTCAGAAGATATGCCGCCATGGAGCTGTCAACACCGCCCGACATTCCTACAAGAACCTTTTTTTTCATCTAATCACTCATTTCATAGCTGATTAATCTGCGCTGTGCAAGCGGACATAGCTTTTCAGCTCCTCCGCCTTATCACATTCCTCCCAGCGGACTCCGAGCTCTGTACGTCCGACATGACCATATGAGGCAAGCTGTCTGTAAATCGGCTTGCGCAAGTCAAGTTCTTTTATGATTGCGTACGGACGCAGATCAAATACGTTTTCAACAGCAGCTTCAATAATATCATCAGAAACCGTGCCGGTAGAGAATGTATCCACCATTACGGAAACGGGTTTTGCCACGCCTATTGCATAAGCAAGCTGTACCTCGCACTTTTTGGCAAGACCTGCGGCAACAATGTTTTTAGCAACCCATCTTGCAGCATATGCACCGGAGCGATCAACCTTTGTGGGGTCCTTCCCGGAAAAACAGCCGCCGCCGTGACGTGCATAGCCGCCATAGGTATCCACTATTATTTTTCTGCCGGTAAGACCGCTGTCGCCCTGAGGGCCTCCGACTACGAATCTGCCTGTTGGATTAATATAATATTTCGTGTTTTCGTCAATAAGCTCAGGAGGAAGAACAGGCTTGAGTACATGCTCTTTTATATCCTCTCTTATTCTGTCGAGAGAAACATCATCAGAGTGCTGGGCTGAAATAACAACTGCGTCAATGCGTTTTGGAATGTCATTTTCATATTCAACCGTTACCTGGGATTTGCCGTCGGGACGGAGGTAATCGATAACGCCTGATTTACGTACTTGAGTAAGGCGTTTTGTAAGCTTATGAGCCAATGAAATCGGCAGAGGCATAAGCTCCGGAGTTTCATCGCATGCATAGCCGAACATCATTCCCTGGTCTCCCGCGCCGGTTGAATCGTCTACGCTGTTTCCGCCCTGCTCTCTGTTTTCAATAGCTGAATTAACCCCCCGGGCAATATCCGGAGACTGGTCGTCTATTGAAGTAATTACTGCGCAGGTGTGTCCGTCAAATCCGTACTTTGCGCGGTCATAGCCGATATCGAGAACTACCTCTCTTGCAATGCGCGGAAAATCCACATAGCAGCTTGTTGTAATTTCTCCCATGATGGAAATAATGCCTGTTGTACATGTTGTTTCACATGCCACACGTGCCATGGGATCGCTTTTTAATATTTCATCAAGAATAGCGTCTGAAATCTGATCACAGATTTTATCGGGATGTCCTTCTGTAACGGATTCAGATGTAAACAATCTTCTCGACATTATAATCAATCCTTTCTGATACATACGATTACATATATTTTAACTCAAAATCAGGCAAATGTCAAATGAAATCGAAAAAAATATACAATTTATGCAATATAGACTGTTTTAGACCTTGCGGATATATGCTTTTACTGAAATATTTTTATTAATCAAGAGTTGCTGTCCCGTTTCCGCCCACCGGTATCGTATCACCGAGATATGTCGGCTCCGGCTGTATCATGCAAACGAGAAAATCTTTTACTATTGCAATGAATTCGCGTAAGTCACGAATTTTTTGACCATAGTATTTATGGTAGTCACTTGCTGTCCCGTCTGCGTCAATGCCGAGCTTACCGGCTATGTACAATGCGCGGAAAAGATGATAGCGCTGAGTTACAACAAGCATTTTCTTCACTTCAAATATATCACGTGCGCGGTACATGCTTTCATATGTGGAAAATCCGGCATGGTCCATAAATATATCCTCAGGAGGAATCCCGGCATTCAGGGCAAATTCACGCATGACATTTACTTCGTCATATTCCTTTCGCCCGTGGTCACCGCTCATAATAATTTTCCCGGCTGCTCCCGATTTATAAAGCTCCACTCCTCTTTTAAGACGGTCGTGCAGCATATTGCTTGGCTTTCCGTCAGGGAGAACCCCGCATCCGAGAACAAGAATACAGTCATACTTTTCCGAAATATCATCAGACATTCGTATTTTGTCCGCAGTGACGTTTTTTACATAAAGATTTACCGCAAGCGAAAATAAACCGGCTGCAAGCAAAATCGACAAAAGCACTGCGGCGAATTTTTTCAGTTTATTCATAATTATATACTTGCCATAATGGCAATGGCGCTGATTACAATAGGAATCAGCATTGCCACTGCAATTACGGTGCAGATTACTTTTTTTTGTTTGTCATTGAATTTCATATCGTATCACCCTTTAAGCCTTTCTTTGATTTCCTCAGGTTTTTAAAAAAGCAGGTTAAAAGCTCTGCGCATTCGTTTTTCATTATACCGCCGATACAGTTGACGTCATAATAAAACAGACCGGGCGCAAATAAATCGGCCTTTGAGCCGCAGCAGCCGTTTTTTGCATCGTAGGCGCCGAAGTAAACATTGTTAATACGCGCTTGAATAATAGCTCCCGAACACATGGGACACGGCTCAAGAGTTACATAAAGATCACAGTCCGGCAGCCGCCAGCCTCCGAGAGCCTTTGACGCTTTTTCAATTGCAAGAATTTCCGCATGGGCTGTTACGCACTTTTTTGTTTCTCTTCTATTATATGAGCGGGCTATTATATCTCCGTTGTGAACGATAACCGCGCCGACGGGTGTTTCTCCGATTGCCGCCGCCTTTTTCGCCTGTCTTATGGCTTCTTTCATAAATTCTGCGTTAAATTCATTCATAATAGTAAAAATCCGTTTCATTTGAATTAACATGATAATTGTATCATAAAATCGATATAAAATCAATTGAAGTGACAATAGTTAAACTATTTGAATAAAGGAAAAAGAGAAAAAAAGCGATTAGGTTGTACAAAATAGTCAATAATGAAAAAAAACGAAAAAAAGTGTTGACACATCGGGATTGGTGTGGTATACTAAGTTAGTCGTCAACATGACGGCGGTGCATAATTTTCCTGTTTTAAATACTTTTCCGAAAAAAATTAATTTTTTTTCAGAAAGTACTTGACAAGAATTAAATTATGTGGTAAAATTAATAAGCTGTCTTTAAGACAGAGTTGTACATTGAAAAATAAACA
>JAGBHE010000010.1 GCA_017935675.1 Clostridia bacterium
AACTGATATGTAATGACCTCTTGTCAAGTAAATAATTAACAAGGCTCACCACAAATTTATGCAATTGTAATGAAGACACCCGGAAAGAGCCTCGGAGAATCAGTTCCCGGCATTGGCCACTCTGATATACGTGGATTGGTTACCTACAGGTCAATGGTCCGCCGTGAGCACTACCCTCTCGAAACGTGGATCACGATAATACGTGCCGACTCAGTTCATTTTCGTAGATTACTCAAACCTTGAAATGACCGAAGCCCTTTCAAGATGCCTTCATTTATTACTGTATTGTATCTGGTCAGATGTATGTGGCGTAAGCCACCTTACATCTGATTGATTACCTCTTATAACAGCGGGATTATAATGTCAAGACTGCGAAGCACCGCGCCAGCGGGATGTCTTGATATTATAATCCCGCTGTTATATTCGTATTATGCGATATGATCTGTCATCATCCCCCACATGAAACACGCCAGTTCTCGGGCCACTGCCGTTTTTGCCACATTTGCCTTTTTATTTTTCCCAAGTACCATTTTGTAATAACGACGTTTCAATCGTTCATTCGCCTTGTCTGCATAGGAAATGACTCTGGCTGTATTCCCTTTCTGACGTGCTTTTAATGTCTTAGATTTATAATTCGCATTTCCTCTGCCATAATGCTGGGCTGTTTCTACAAGAAGTTTACGCACATGCCTGTTTCCGGCTTTGGTAATTCCCAATTTTTTGTGTTCGCCTCCACTGGAATTCTCTCCCGGCACAAGACCGAGATAAGAAGCGAATTGCTGTGCTGTGGCAAAACGGTTAAAATCCCCAACTTCAACAATAACGGAAAGTGCTGTATGTGTTTTAACACCAATAAAGCAGCAGAGTTTTCTGACAGACTCCTGATATTCATCCTGTGCTGCAAGTTCTTCAATCCGTTCGTCCAGTCGTTCAAGCTTATCGCTCAGTACACTGTACGTATGAAGATATTCATCCAGTATTTCTCTATAAAGCGATTCCGGTTTTAGGGCTTTCAGCCATTTGATATGATTTTCCGTCCAATGGCTGTTACCTTCATAACGATAGTTATGACGCAGACAAAATGCAAGAATCTGCTGTTTTATTTTTTTTAATGCCAGCTTATGGTCATCTCGCATTCGAAGAAATTCTTTTGTTTCCTCCTCTTTTAGTGTTGGAACATGTACCGGACTGTAGTTGCGCTGTGCAAGACATTTCGCAATGATTTCTGCATCGCGCCTGTCTGTTTTTACTCGTTTTCTGCTGCGCTGTTCAAGCATTGTCGTAGGTGCAAGAATAACACAATTAACATTATGGCTTATCAATTGATGGTACAAAGTATATCCTAAACAGCCTGCTTCATAACCACATACAAAATCTACATTCTCACCATAGACCGTTCTGAGAAAATCCAGATATTTTAATACTTTTCTAAAATCCGCTTCTGTTTTTTGGTAATGACATGCTTTATCTGCTTCAATTGTAAAAGCACATAGCGAAAAACTTTCCTTGTGTACATCCATTCCTACATATACTGTGTTATAATTCATTTGATGACCTCCTTTTGTATGCGGTAAACCCTGTTACCATGATTGCTTCTTCACTTTCAGTATACAGGTAAATCCACGACTTTACAAAACGGAGGTCATTACATATTGTCTCGAGTACCATGCTGTGGGTGGGCTTTTGAATGCCTTTATACAATTGCGTGAACATCTTAGCGGATTCCATTTTTAATCAGCCGTGGAAAGGATGTTTGAGCGCCTGCGGATAATGAATAAGGAAAATTATGCTGCATAGCAGCATAACAATGCAAAAAGAAGCAGCTCGGCATGTTTACATGCC
>JAGBHE010000092.1 GCA_017935675.1 Clostridia bacterium
CAATTCGCTAAATAAAATTTATTCTTTTCATCGTATTTATAGGTAAAGTTTTTAAGAAAACACCAAATAACCGCAAAAAGTTTGTCATATTTATGCTTGATTTTCTTTAACAAATGTTATATAATATAATTGTATGCCGTATATGTTCTCATTCTGCGAAACGACCGGGAACATATTAATTCAGTGCCGGAGTAAAATTCCCCGCTGAATTCGGGCTGACGTCCCTGCCGTAAGTTTTTAATGACGGGGCGTCGTTCCTTATCAAACGGCAATTTTAATGACGACGTAAGCATGCCGTCAGATATCGGGAGGATATGATATGACAAATACATACGAAAGTCCGCTTAACACACGTTACGCCTCCGAAGAAATGCAGTATATTTTTTCTCCGGACAAAAAGTTTTCAACCTGGCGCAGACTGTGGATTGCACTTGCGGAAAGCGAGCGTGAGCTTGGGCTTCCGATAACCGAGGAACAAATTAATGAAATGAAGCAGCATGTTAATGATATTAATTATGACGCTGCAAAAAAACGGGAAAAGGAAGTCCGCCATGACGTTATGAGCCACGTTTACGCTTTCGGGCTTCAGTGTCCCTCCGCAAAACCGATAATCCATCTCGGTGCAACAAGCTGTTATGTCGGAGACAATACAGATATAATAATCATGACAGAGGCACTTCAGCTTATTAAGAAAAAGCTGGTGAACCTGATTAATGAGCTTTCCTGTTTTGCCGATAAATATAAAGCTCTGCCGACCCTCGCTTTTACACATTTTCAGCCTGCTCAGCCCACAACTGTCGGCAAGCGCGCCACCTTGTGGATAATGGAGCTTCTTATGGATTTAGACGAGCTTGAGCATCGGCTTGACAACACAATGCTTCTCGGCTGTAAGGGAACAACGGGTACTCAGGCCAGCTTTCTTGAGCTTTTTGAAGGCGACTATGAAAAATGCAGAGAGCTTGACAGAAAAATAGCTGAAAAAATGGGCTTTAAAAAATGCTTCCCCGTAAGCGGTCAGACATATCCGAGGAAGCTTGATACACTTGTGCTTAACGTCCTTTCATCTATTGCTCAGAGCGCATATAAATTTTCAAATGATATACGCCTTCTTCAGCATATGAAGCAAATTGAGGAACCCTTTGAAAAATCACAAATAGGCTCCTCCGCGATGGCATATAAAAGAAATCCCATGCGCTGTGAAAGAATCGGCTCACTTGCAAGGTATGTTATAATAGACGCCCTTAATCCGGCAATAACTGCATCTACCCAGTGGTTTGAGCGTACACTCGACGATTCGGCAAACAAGCGTATAAGCGTACCGGAAGCATTTTTAGCAGTTGACGCCATCTTGAATCTTTATATAAACGTGATTGACGGTCTGGTGGTTTATGATAAGGTCATAAGAAAGCAGTTCATGGAGGAAATTCCGTTTATGGCAACCGAAAATATTATGATGGACGCCGTAAAAAAAGGCGGAGACAGACAGGAGCTTCATGAGCTTATCAGAAAATACTCAATGGAAGCAGGACAAAAAGTAAAGGCTGAAGGAAAGCCGAATAATCTCACCGAGCTTATTGCGGGAGATCCCGCCTTCGGATTAACTGCCGATGAAATAAACTCTATAATGAAGCCGGAAAATTTTGTAGGCTGCGCTCCGCTTCAGACGGAGGACTTCCTTAAAGAAAATGTAAAGCCGATGCTTGATAAATACAGAAGTCTTTTGGGACTTTCGGTTGAAATAAACGTATAAACCGCAAAAATAAAGTGATTTTAACAGATAGGTTGTGATTTTAATGGTAAAAGCAATAGTCGGAGCTAACTGGGGCGATGAAGGGAAAGGCAAAATAACGGATATGCTTGCAGAACAGTCCGATATAGTAATAAGATTTCAAGGCGGTGCAAATGCCGGGCACACAATTATAAACGACTACGGAAAATTTGCACTCCACCTTCTTCCCTCCGGCTCATTTAATAAAAATGTTATCAATATGATAGGCAACGGTGTGGCTCTTGATATTCCGGAGCTGATAAAGGAAATTGAAGACGTTACAAGCCGCGGTGTACCCCGCCCGAACATTCTCATTTCCGAACGCGCTCAGGTGCTTATGCCGTACCATAAGCTTTTTGACCAATACGAGGAAGAGCGTCTTTCGGACCGTAAGTTCGGTTCAACAAAATCGGGAATTGCTCCGTTTTTTTCAGACAAGTTTGCAAAAATAGGCTTTCAGGTCTGGGAGCTTTTCGACAGAGAGTATCTTTCGGAAAAGCTGAAGGGCGTTATTGAAGTAAAAAATCTCATTTTAGAGCACGTATATCACAAGCCTTTGATTGATGCAGATGAGCTTCTTGAGACTCTTGTTTCCTACGGTGAAATGATTAAGCCGTATGTTGTGAACTCTGTAACCTTCATGCATGACGCTCTGAAAAGCAATAAAAACATTCTTCTTGAAGGACAGCTCGGTTCACTTAAGGACCCTGATTTCGGTATATATCCGTTTACAACTTCATCTTCAACGGTCGCCGGCTACGGAGCTGTAGGCGCATGTATCCCGCCTTATGAAATAAAGGATATTATAACTGTTGTAAAGGCATACTCATCTGCTGTCGGTGCGGGCGCGTTTGTAAGTGAAATATTCGGCGCCGAAGCCGATGAGCTTCGGCGCCGCGGCGGAGACGGCGGAGAATACGGTGCAACCACCGGGCGTCCGAGGCGTATGGGATGGTTTGACTGCGTTGCAACAAGATACGGCTGCATGGTACAGGGCACAACGCAGGTTGCGTTTACGGTGCTTGATGTTCTCGGATACCTTGACAGAATACCTGTATGTGTCGGATACCAAATAGACGGTAAAGTAACAAAGGATTTTCCGACAACAAATCTTCTGAACAAGGCAAAGCCGGTGCTGAGAGTACTTCCCGGCTGGAAAAGCGATATCCGCGGCATAACGGAATATGATAAGCTCCCTGCAAACTGCAGAAAATATATTGAATTTGTAGAAAAAGAAATACAGGTTCCGATAAAAATCGTTTCCAACGGACCGGGAAGACATGAAATAATTTTCAGATAATATATATTAGGCTGCCGAATTCAGCGGCAGCCTAATTTTCATTTAAAAGGAATATTTTTGTTCTGTTTTTATTAATATATTAATAGGTCATTTTAAATAAAAACAAAAGGAGTTTTTTTTATAATGCTTGAAATATTATTAATCGGTATAGCGCTCAGCATGGACGCTTTTGCGGTAACCTTGTCCTCATCAATGGTATACCCAAACATGACATTACGCCAGAAGCTGTCCCTTCCCATTGCTTTCGGACTTTTTCAGGGTGTAATGCCGACTCTCGGATATTATCTCGGAAGCCTGTTTTCATCCTTTATAGAAGCATATTCCGGCATCATTTCATGTGTTATTCTCGCAATTATCGGCATTAATATGATTAAAGAGGGAATTTCTCCGGATGAGCAGACGGAAAAAGTCTTTTCTCTGAAAATATTGCTGCTGCAAGCTGTTGCAACAAGCATTGACGCATTTGCAGTAGGCGTCAGCTTCGCCGCAATGGGTGCTCATATCCTGTCAAGTGCCGCAATTATTGCAGCTTCCACCTTTATTCTTACCATGTTTGCCTTGAAGATAGGAAACTTCGCCGGAAAAAAGCTTGGTGATAAAAGTGTAATAATCGGCGGAATTATACTTATTATAATCGGAATCAAGGCTCTTTTATAAGTAATTAAGAAATTTTGCCGAGAATTTCCGCTTATTTTATATATTATTGATATTGACTGACGAAATAAAAAGTGGTAATATATACATGTGTCTGAAATAGACACAAACTCAAAGCAGAGCAGATATTATGCGTTAAGTGTCAGAAAATGGGAGTAGAGTTTCTGAACGAAAAGCCGACGCGGCTTGCGGTATAATATTTCATCCGCTGTTTTAAAAATTTTTTACTTTTTATTACAGCCCCCTGCTTATCATGAAAGGGGATTTTTTTATGCAAAGAAATCAAATTTACAAGCTTGTACTGACCGCGCTTTTTATAGCCGCCGGTCTTGTACTGTCAACCTTCAGCCAGATGATTTATTTCAGCGGCGGTGCGGGAATGAGGATAGGATTTTCCTCATACATATCCGTTCTTCCCGCCTTTCTTTTCGGGCCGGTATACGGCGGCGTGTCAATGGGTATTATGGATGTTCTTGCATTTGTAATAAAACCTGACGGCGCATATCTTTTTCCGCTCACGCTAACAGCAATTCTCGGCGGTGTAATCCGCGGTTATATGTGGAAGTATCTGAAAGACAAAACCCTTGCTTTCCGGCCGTGTATTTTAATATTTATAATTATTTTTCTGTTCGGAGCGGCAAATTTTCTGCTGTCCGGAACAGCTACTGCCTACGGCCGGTATATTGCCGGCTTCGGTAAAAAAACCGCTTTTCTTACCATACTCCCAATGGCATTCAGCCTTACTTCCGCGCTTCTTTTATTAATTAACAGAGCTGCCGGAGAAACAAAGCTTTACTCAGAAAAATACATAAACGTTCTCGCCGTGCTAATGACGTCAAACATCATCGTAACAACGCTGAACACCATACTGCTTATGGAACTGATTCCAAGCCTTTCCGAGCTTGCCTTTATATATTTTTATCTTCCGAGGCTTGCCGAGGAAATAGCCAATACATCAATTCAAAGCTATGTTGTAAGCTATCTTGTAAAGCTTTCCGGGCAGCTTCACAAACTTAACTGAATTTTACGGATATTTATAACAGAATTTTTGTATATTTTTCATTTATCTTGCCGCGGCTATTGACATATATCAATCCTTGTGATATACTAAATGCATAGGCTTTTTGCCACAATTTCAGAGATGGGAGAAATAACAATGAAAAGAATCAAGACAATTGAAACACGCAATCTTTGCAAGAGCGCTCAGAAGGGCGGCTGCGGCGAATGTCAGACCTCCTGCCAGTCAGCCTGCAAAACATCATGCGGTGCTATAAACCAGCAGTGTGAAAACGAGAATAAATAACAAGAAAGCTGTAAAAATGCCACCGTATAAAATGGCGGCATTTTTTGTTGCGATAAGGAGAAATTATGGTTCATCAATATAAATTAAACGGATATAATATAGTTATTGACGGCTGCAGCGGCTCAATACATGTTGTAGACGATGCTGCATATGATATGATTGCCATGTACGAAAATACGGAAAGACAGCAAATCATTGATAAAATCACCTCCGACTACGGTATAAGCCGTGATGAAGCTTCGGAATGCCTTGACGATATCGACAGCCTTAAAGCTGACGGAAAGCTGTTTTACGAAAACGATTACAGCAATCTTCCGCCGCGGCTGAAAACAGAAGGCGGAGTTATAAAAGCGCTGTGCCTTCATGTGGCGCACACATGTAATCTGAACTGCTCCTACTGCTTTGCAAGCCAGGGGAAATATCAGGGCGACAGGGCTCTTATGAGCTTTGAAACCGGCAAGGCCGCCCTTGATTTTCTTATAAAAAGCTCCGGGGAGCGCAGAAATCTTGAGGTTGATTTTTTCGGCGGTGAGCCGCTTATGAATTTTGAGGTTGTAAAACAGCTGGTTAAATACGCCAGACGCATAGAAAAACAGGCAGGCAAAAATTTCAGATTTACGCTTACTACAAACGGCATTCTTATAGATGATGAAGTAATTGATTTCTGCAACCGTGAAATGAGCAATGTAGTACTGAGCCTTGACGGCCGCAAAGAGGTGCATGACAGATTCCGTGTAAGCTATGACGGGAGGGGCAGCTATGACCTTGTTGTTCCGAAATTCAAGCGCCTTGTTGAAAAACGCGGTGGGAAAAACTATTACATAAGAGGCACCTACACACATGCCAATACTGATTTTACAAACGATATTTTCCATATGGCAGACCTCGGCTTTACCGAGCTTAGCATGGAGCCTGTTGTATGTCCGCCGGGAGATCCGTATGCTTTGACAGCCGATGACCTTCCGACGCTGTTTTCCCAGTATGAAATTCTTGCAAAGGAAATGATAAAAAGAAAAAAGTCAGGAAACGGTTTTACATTTTACCATTATATGATAGACCTGAAAAACGGTCCGTGCATATATAAAAGAATTTCCGGCTGCGGCTCGGGAACTGAGTACATGGCTGTCACTCCATGGGGAGATTTATATCCGTGCCATCAGTTTGTGGGAGATGAAAAATATAAGCTTGGAGATATATTTAACGGAATTACAAATTCCGGACTTCAGGACGAATTCAGGAGCTGCGGCATAAATTCAAGACCGGAATGCAAGGACTGCTGGGCAAAGCTGTTCTGCTCCGGAGGCTGCGCCGCAAATTCATATCATGCCACAGGAAGCATATCCGGAATATACGAATATGGCTGTGAGCTGTTTAAAAAAAGAATGGAATGTGCCATCATGATGCAAATAGCTTACGAGGACTCGGACTATGAAAACACCGATATATGATTTTGTGAAAAAATATGCGGAAGGCAACACGCTGCGGGCTCATATGCCCGGTCATAAAGGACATGAAAGGCTGGGCTGCGAAAAATGCGATATAACCGAAATAGCAGGTGCCGATTCCCTTTATGACGCCGACGGCATCATTCTTGAAAGCGAAAAAAACACTTCCTCCCTTTTCGGGAGCGGCGCTTCGTTTTTTTCTACGGAAGGCTCCTCACAATGTATTAAAGCAATGGTTTTTGCAGCAGTCTGCGGCAAAAGCCATCCGCATATACTTGCTGCCCGCAATGCGCATAAAGCATTTATAAGCGCAGCTGCTCTGACCGATGCAAAAGTTACTTGGCTTCCCTGCTCCGGTACAGCAAGCCACTGCGGCGGAACTGTCACTTCCGAGGAGGTTGAAAAGCATATTACAGCTTCAGACATACCGATTGATGCCGTTTACATAACATCACCTGATTATCTCGGAGAAATAAGCGATATAAAAGGCATTTCCGCAGTAACAAGAAAATATGATATACCGCTGCTTACAGATAACGCGCACGGTGCTTATCTGAATTTTTTCGGAATGCATCCGATAACACTCGGCGCTGATATGTGCTGCGATTCCGCACACAAAACACTTCCGGCACTTACCGGCGGAGCATATCTGCACCTTTCCCGCGATGCGGCTGAAAAATATTATTTGTATGCCAAAAACGGTCTTTCACTGTTCGGCTCTACAAGCCCGTCATACCTTACGCTTGCTTCACTTGACCTATGCAATAAATATCTTCAGGAAGGGCACAGGGATGCAAAACAGCTTGCAGAAAAAATATCCGGGATAAAATCAGAGCTTAAAAAATACGGTTTCTCAATAATCGGCGAAGAGCCGTATAAAATTTCAATAGCTTGTAACGGCAGGGCGGCAGCAGAACATCTGCGGGAATTTGATATCGAATGCGAATTCGCAGACAGCTCCGTTCTTGTTTTAATGCTTACACCCGACAACTCCGAAAGCGATATTTTAAAAATAAAAAAAGCCTTTGAAGCATTGCAGCCCAAAGACTTCCCACCCGTTCCGGTTCCTGCTCCCCCCATAGGGACGCAGGCAATGACAATACGCGAAGCCATTTTTTCAAAGCACGAAAGAATCAAGCCGGAAAAAGCCGCCGGAAGAATTTGCGCCTCCGCCGCAATATCCTGTCCCCCGGCAGTGCCTCTTGCCATGTGCGGAGAAATAATCACAGAGCAAGCCTGTGAAGCTTTAAAACGCTATGGAATAAAGTATATTGACGTTGTAAAAAAATAATTCCATCCAGCGTGCAGAATACATAAACGCAAAAAAAAATTAAAAATCTGATGTCCGATTCTATTTCGAAATAATCCTCTCGGCAATCACATCAGCTATGTATGCTGCCGAAGCAATATCCATAAGATTTGCGGAGCTGAGTTCCTGTCCGGGCTTCCTGCATTTACATCCTATATTGATATGTCTCTTCAGATAATGCTTTGCACACATCGGGTAGCTTACATTCTCAATCAAGGCTGAAGCTGTCAGGATATGCCCTATTTCATCTGCTCTTGAATCATTACGGTTCTCATAAAGCCATTTATACAATGACGGATGGAAATTTGCCATAATTCCGCTGTATCCGTCACATCCACATCTGAGTGACTGCAGCAGCGTGGCAGTATTTGCATTAAAAAGCATAGTCGGTGTTCCGTTTATTATTTCTATTCTTCTTTTAATCGTATTTATATCACAGCAGGTATCCTTTATAAAACCGAATCTTTCCGTATCAGCAAGCCAGCTCACCAAGCTGTCAGGCAAAACATACTTGTAAGGATAAGGACATTCATACATGCCAAGCTGTGCATTCGGGAGCTCAGACATGACGTATTCGGTATTTTTTTTGAACTCATACTCGTCTGCATCCCCGCCCGCTAAAAGGCAGGAAATAAGAACAAGTGCCTCTGTTCCTGTTTCATAACACTTTTTCATATATTCCGTTGTATGCCTTATATCGGAATCGGTATGACCGCTTGACACAACCGAAATTCTGCCGCCCGCCCTGTCAACAATAAATTTCAGCAGCTTAAGCTTTTCATCATCTTCAAGCCAAAACATTTCACTGGACTGACATACGGCAAACACTCCGTCAACGCCTTCTTTTATATACCATTCAAGAAGCTCCTCAACCGCATTGTAATCAATTTTACCATCGTCGGTAAAAGGTGTAATCATCGTCGGGTAAATCCCTTTTGAAATTCTGTTCATATCTTTTTCCTTTCATATTTCCAAATGAGTTATCATTACAATTAAGGCAGGCTGTATTTATGAAATGTTATGCAATTGCTGTTATGAAATGTATTCGCACCGTTAAATGCGGTACGGCTGAGAATAAACAATTCATTATTTTTTAAAGCAACTGACGGATATTGAAATCCGACTTTCGCCATATCATAGCCGGAGCCGTCAATTATCTTATCTGCAAGCTCCCAGCTATTAATATTCTTTGACATATACAAAGCCAGCACATTACGCCCCGGCAATGCATTACCCACAGCATATATTGTATCACCAAATGCAAACAGTTCAAACTTAGAATGACCGCACGGGAAATCAACAGTATCAAAATATTCAAGCTTATCAAAGCTGTCCGAAACACGCAGAATCAAAGCCTTCCCGTCACCGGCTCTCAATATATTGAACAAAGCGCCTCCGATACAGATTATATTTCCCTCTATTCCTCCCTTTTCAGGCGCCTCACGATGTACGGAAATATCAGTCTTATACGGCATACTAAGCAGCCAGTTTTCTTCATTCAGCAAATCATCCTCCTCATCAATTGAAAGAACCGCATTATAAAATCCGCCCTCCTCCCATGAACCGAATTCAACGGCTGTTACAAGCCGGCCGTTATATCGTTCAATCCGTACAGGCGCCTTGTGAAAGCCGTTTCTGCACGAGCCTGCCGAGCCGCGCATAATTACCGTTGGTTTTGTCCAGCTCCTTCCGAAATCATAGCTTTTTCCTATCAATAAATCCCCATACTCCGATGATGTACTAAGCATATACAATGCATCTTTGTGTATAAACAGCTTCCCCCAGAAGCATGGATTCAGTTCAGCAATAATCGTCCATGTTTTTCCTCCGTCAGCCGATTCAAAAATCTGAGTCAGCTTTTGCGGCTCCTTTCCGGCAAAAACATCCATTGAAGCAAGCAATCTTTTGTCCGGCAATATTACAATTGACGGGCTTCCCAAATACCGCCCCGAAAATATATATGCTTCATCTTCAGGATGAAGATAGCTGACAACGCTGCCCGGATAAGCACCGGTGCGAAATTTTCTCACGGGGCTTTTTCCTTTATCTGTTTCAACAAAAACGGAATAACCGGTATCTGCCGCAAGATTATTAATGTTCAGAATACGGTTTTGCACAGTCTTAACCGTTTTTTCTTCAAAGCCGTCTCCCGTTATCGTAATTTTACATTTTTCCGCGTTAATAATGCCAAGCTTCACCCCGTTTTCATATGGTGAAACAGAACATATATGAGGATTATTTACCTTATCAATCCTGTTATACGGCAGAAACGGGAGATAACTCCATCCACTGTATCCTCTCATTGCATCAATCCTCTTTTCTGTTTGACTCTCTGTATTCACCCGGCGTAAAGCCTGTATACTTTTTGAATTTCTTTATAAAATTTGACGCATCCATCTGTCCGACAGCATTTGCAATTTCACTCACAGACATATCGGACATTATAAGCAATTCCTTTGCTCTTGCTATTTCCAGACCGGCCGTATAATCCTTCAAATTGCATCCCATTGTCTGCTTAAAATATCTGCTGAAATTAACGGGACTCATATTGAAATGCTCAGCAATTGAGTTCAGCGAAAAATCAGGCTTGTAAAAATCCATATCGATTTTTTTGACAATCATATTTATCAAAGCCTCAGACTGTACCTTGTCAACAACGATGTAGTTTGCTATGCGCATGCATACAATACGAATTATATCAAAAAACTCGTCAACCGACTTTGAATGCAATATATTATTATACAAATTTGTATCAGCCTCAAGGTCAGGCATCGTATTCGTCAGCCTTTTTCGCTCCTTCAGAATTCGTATAACAATCTGGTACATCATGCATTTTACAGTATGCTCCGAATTAATATGCTTCAGCATAATTTTTCTGAGGCGCTCAATATTCTCTTCAATCTCTTCTTCATTACATTTTTCAATCGAAGCAACAAGTCTGTCAAGAATTTCCGTATCATAGCTTTCAATCATATCCTGATATGAATTTCCGTCCACAAAAATTATCTTGTTGTTTTTTGAGAATTTACTGTATGCGCAGCTGTTTTTCACTTCAAAAAAATAGTTCAGCATATTCTTTAAATCATTTATATACGGACTTACGCTTATATATATTTCATTATCGGATATTTGTGAAATTATATCCTTAATATGCTTAATTCTCATATTGAGGTTCTGTCCCTTTTCCTCAAAAAACACCAGCATCTGAGGATCAAGAATTGCGCTGATATGCTCATTTTTTTCAAATTTATCCAATACATTCTGTATAAGCTCGGAATCAAAGCTTCCGGACACACCGATAATGCACACGCTTTCCGACTTAAATTCCATATGATACTGCCGTGCATATTTGTTAAAATGAGCAATACTCTCAAATTCACCGTAAACAAGTTTCAGTAATAAATACTCTCTTATAGCTGTCATATTTGAATTTACCTTTGCATTTAAGTTTTTATTTTCACTGTTTATCCTTTTTATCGCATTTTTAATATACAAAAATTCATTGTCCGTTTCAAATGCATTATTATTTATGCTTTCAAATTTAATGTAGTTCATAATTTCTTTTACAGGCCGGTACTGGAGGTTTGCCATATACGGTGCAAGGAATACTGTCAAAATAAAAATCAGCAGCATTCCGATAATAAACACAAATTGTTCCTGTCTTATCGCCTTAAAGGTTTTATTATAATCAAGATATATTCTGTAGTATATCCCCGGCACCTTTGACCGGACAAGAAAATTATAATATTGCGAGCCGTCCGTAAGCTTGCCTGACTGCGCATCATCAAACATGTACTCAGAATATAATTCAAAATCCTTTTCCTTATTTGCGGCAATAAGTCTGTTATCCTTGCCGAACAAAAACACTTTATCCTTATCCACTTCTTTGAACAAAGCATTTATGTCAACAAAGTTAATTACAAATCTGTTTGTTTTAGCTGCGCCGTCAAAAACAACAATTGCAAAGCATCGTTTAACATTGCCATACAGGTTCAAGCTGCATTCCTCAACAAATGAAATGCCGGAATGATTCTTTAATCCTGCAGTAAACTCTCTTATACCTCTCCCGTTTATGCTTATGTCATGATTATTTTCAAGATTAATGACGTTATTAATACTGTACAGCTTATTGAACTCTTCACTGTAGAAATATTGAAGATGAGTAGTGTGGTCGTAAGAAGAATCCTTTTTCAGCTCGTCCTGAATACTCATATCAGATAAAACATTACTACTGTATAAATCCTTATTAATGGATTCATTGTTAAGAAGATTCAGAGAATTATTTATTATTGCCTGTATAATATTGTCAGCAGATGATTGAATAAGCTTGCCCTTTGTCTCAGCTGTATTAATAATCTCATTTTCCAGAATATCCTTATTATTGTGTAATATTATGAAGCTGAGTATTATAGTAGGCACAATGACCATCAATAAATATCCGCACATATATTTTATGAAGGTTTTACTGTTGCTTTTTCTCATCTTAATACCTCTTCTCACCCACGTATACAGCTGTTAATCTATATACTTCTTATAATCCTTAATCCTGTACAGTGTTAAATAGTTTGCATTGTGATATGTATGGTCTCCCGTTGCTTCCCGGACAAGCATTAATATATCGTCCCCATCAAAAATCCAGTCCACATACTGAAAACCTATCTTAGCCATAGAATTCTCCCATGAAAGTCCGGAAAAATCATCAATAAGAATTGTTTCTGCTATTTTCCAATGAATTAAATCCTCGGAATAAGAAAGCTGCAGGACATTTCTCTGATTAGGATTTGTCTGTGCATCGGTAACGTTATTCACAAGTGAAATATACCTTTGCGTTACCGGGTCGTAATCAATATTAAACAGCGACATTCCTCCCGGGAAATCAATAAATCCCGTCTTATAATCAAATTCAGCCTTGCTGCCGTCATCGGACATGGATATAATTGCGGCCTTGTTTACAGTCGGAGCCGTTTCCAGTCTCATAATATTATAGATTTTCCCTTCCTTTGACGCTACAGCGTTACCCTCAATCCATATTGTATCATTTGTTACCCAATCGGAAGGCAAAAGACTCTGATCAAGCATAAGCTGTTCGGACATAGTCCAGTTATCGGCATTCAGCAAATCTGAATTTTCAGGTGCTGAAATTACAAAAGCATATTTATGTCTCCAATTGCTTTCGGGTGTACAGCTGTTTTCAAATCCCTTATAAACTCTTCCGTTTGCCTTTAAAACCGGAGATGAACCCGCATGATACCACGCCTTCAGCTTATCCTCACCCTCGAACAAAAGACCTGTTCTGCTGTCTGTACTGTCAGTCCAGTTATAACCTCCGTCGCTGCTCCTCCTGATTACAATGCTTCCGCCCGGTTTTGTTGCACCGAGCATATATATGCTTCCGCCGCTTTCAAACATCGTTGCCCAATATATATCGGTAAGCTCAGCGGTTTGCTTCCATGTTTTCCCGTTATCATCGGAACGGTATACTCTTTCCGCATATGACTGAATTGCGCTTCCAAAAAAATCATGCGATGCAAGCAGCGTCTTTTCATCAAGCCTTATCAGCGAAGGTGAACCAATATACTGCGCTGTCTCTTTCGGCTCATGTGCAACCACAACACGCGTTTCCGAATGATTTCTGAAGGGTTCAGGATACAATTCATCATCGAAAAAAGCTTCTATTTGTCCTATCGTTGCCTCGTCTGCAACAATGTCAAGATTTTTTTTGCCGAATGCAATAAGTCCATTTTCGGAAACCCATGCTTTCACGCCAAACAGTTTTTCTGCATCCTCCGCGGAAATATATTCCGCACCGTCTTTATAAACCACAGCGGAAACCGGCTTTTTACGCTTATTTCCTCTGTAAAGAAACACATTTGATTTTTCATTTTTTATTGTATAATCAAAAGCTTCGGCAACCGCCTTTAACGGAACAAAAACATCGCCTTCCTCGTTATAGGGTTTAATTATATAATTTTTGTCCGTAACAGAAATACAGTTATTTTTTAAATAATGACCTTTTCCTGTATGCATTATAACGTAATTCGGCATTATACCGTTAAGAACCTTCTTTTTTTCCCATTCCTTCTCAGCATCAATAAGCTCCTGCGAAGTCACGGTTTCCTTAGTTGCTGAAAGCATTTTTATCTCATTCTTCGTTAATGCGCGTCTGTACACCCTTACTTCGTCCATAAGTCCTTCCATGGATGCGGCGCCGTCTCCGCCTATATAATCCGCTTTTGTCGTCATAACACCGTCATAAAAATTTCTCTTGAACTCCATACGCTCGCTTGCTGATTTGGGAGCAACCTCACACCCGTTTATATACAAGCAGCAGTATTTATCCATATAGCTTACAGAAACAGCTATATGGACCCAATCACCGGATAATTTCACATTATACGTATTTGAAAGCCATGGATCCTGCGGGCAGCTTCTGAGGCCAACGGTTACAGCGTTCTGATTGGGCCAATAATATATTTCAGAACCAACAACGCCTCCCATATACGTTCCGAAAAATCTATACCTTCTTGATGATGTATCCTCCGGCAGCTTAAGCCAGGCTGCAAAGGTAAGCCCCTTAGCTCTTGCAAGACTGTCCGTAACACGGCTGCCGAAATTTATGCGCCCGACATCATCATAACTGAATTTCAGATATTTGCCGTCTTCATCAGTTTCCCAACCGACATTATTTAAAATTCCGTTTATCCGATACATTGAGCTGTCCTTAACAGTCCTCCCCTTTGCCTCATTGCAATCCCATGAAAGAATCAGGCCGTCTTCAGGCGGTGATGCATAAATTTCTGTAAAACTCATAAGAATAGCTGATAAAACTATTGCAAGCGATATTATCTTTTTCATATTCATCATAATGCCGGTACATTTCCGGCATTTCTCCCTTCAATATTTAATATACCAAAAGCAGCAGGCACCAATTCATCATTCCATATGAAAACCTTTACTGTATCATTAACTGCCGTCTCAACAGAAATAAAGCATTCTTCACCGGCAATTTCACGCACGGCGACAGATTTCAGGCGTCCGGACTCAGAATAAACAGCAGCATATGCCGTTTTGTCATTGCCTAAGTTGCGGCAATTCAGCTTTACACTTAAACGTCCTCCCGGACTTGATACATGCTTATACGTATCATACCATTCTATATCACATGATGGTTTTACGTATTTCTTATATTCAGCCGCAGTATATAATGTGAGACAATCCGCATTATGAAAATTGCCTGAATTGCACGACTCACGCACTATAAATTTTATATTTTCATCATCAGTAAACCAGTCAGCATATTGGTAGCCCTTTGTCTGTACAGATTTATTCCACGAATCCGGCGATTGATTGTCACAAACAAGAGTTTCTCCAAGCTTCCAATCGTACATATTCTCGGAAAACGAAACAGATAAAACGTTTCTCTGCCACGGCCGCGACATATCCGTCACATTATTTACAAGCGAAATATATAACCCCGTATTGCTGTCATACTTTATATTTGAAAGAGACATACCGCCGGGAAATTCAATATACCGGTCAAATGCAATATTTTTCCCGTCTTCCGAAATTTTCAGCACGGCTGCGATATCAGCCGTCGGTGTGCTGTCCAGTCTTAAAATATTATATACAGCGCCGTCTCTCCCCTCTACAATGTTCCCCTCAAGCCAGATGGGATCATTAAAGCACCTGTCAGGCGGCAGCAATGACGTGTCCATAGCAAGCTTATTGCTCACAGTCCAGCTTCTGCTGTCCAAAAGGTCCGAACCGACATCGGCTGAAATAACAAATGCCTCTCTGTGCCTGTAATTGGATTCCTTATCCGAACCGTCCTCAAATGCTTTATATATTCTCCCTCCCACGCAAAGAACATCTGTGGAGCCGGTGCTGTACCAACCGTTTACCTTATCATTTCCAAAAGCGATTATACCTGTTTTTTCATTTTCTGCTGCCGTCCAGGTGTATCCTCCGTCACCGCTTTTACGCACGACAATATCTCCGCCGGGCTTTGAGACGCCTATTAAATATAAATCGTCCTTATTCTCAAAAAGAGAGGACCAATACATTTCATTAACAACGGAGATATTCTCCCATGTTTCCCCATTATCCTCAGAACGATATATGTATTCCTTATATCCGTCAGCGGCGCTGCCGAACAAATCATGAGCTGCATACAAAGCTCCGCCGGAAGATTTTAAAACAGACGGTGAACCGATATACTGCCCGGTTTTGGGATTTGATTCGGCAATGAGCATGCGCGTTTTGCATATATTATTCCGCGGCTCGGAAATTCTGCTCATGTTAAACAATAAATTCAAACGATAATTTAAATAATCATATTCCTCACTGCTTATATCCTTAAAGGTATCACAGACGATAAAGTAATCATTAACCCGAATCACATTAAGACCTATTATATTCAAAACCGACTGAGGAATAAAGCACTCGCCCTCTTCAAGCCTTAACGGAAGCCCCGTTTCTGTCTTGTTATTATTATATATTACAAAGCTTTCTCCTATCGGAAATGCCATGCTTTCATTTTCAAGTTCTGCCTTGCCGATAAGTCCCGGTTTATAAGTCCAACCAAAGCTTTCAAACACTGTTTTTGCCGGAAAATACAGATCATTTTCAAAATATTTCGGACAAATCCTGAAATTCCCTGTATAAAGCTTACCGCCGTGAGAATTGATCTCCTGTGAATTACGCTTCATAAACAGATATTTCCCGCTTGTAATTTCTTTATATATATCATCCGCATACTTTCCGCCTGCTTTTTTATATTCCGCCTCCGGAAGAATTCCCCTGAATACTTTCAGCTTTGAAATAATACCGTTAAAAGAATTGTTGACGCTGCCGTTGCCTCCGAGGAAGTCTCCGTTTCCTCCCAAACCGCACATATACTCGTCAGAAGCAAAAACCACACTGCTGCCCCCGGCAACCGGGGGCAGCTCAGTTCCGCAGGCATACGCGCGGACAGTTTTATTCCGGTATGATATTTCAGCCGTTATATTAAAGCTTTCTTCACAGTCCGGCAAAAGAAACTGTTTTGACTGCCAGGCGTCAGTCTTGCAGCTTCTGCATCCGATTACAAGCCTTCTGCCGGGGAGAATATAAATTTCTGTTCCGACTGTATTATCAATATACAAGGTTGCAATCCGATATCTGACAAATGAACTTTTATATTCAGGCTTTATATCGGCAGAAATAACGGCAGCGTCCGTTCTGTACAATGCCTCGCTTATTTTTCTGCCGAATGATACATATGAGCTGTTTCCATAGTCAAACCTAAGGCCATCCTGCTCCCATATGACATTTTTTAAAGTACCGGTTATACTTCTTACGGTACCGGTTACAGTTTCGCCGGCGCCCTCATTAAAGCTCCATTCCTCTATGGGCTCGGAAATATACGCATGCACCGACACAGCTGAAAGTGCAAAAAGTAATAATGCCAGAACAGGCAGAATTTTTTTCATAAAAATCCTCCATGCTGCCTCCGGGCGGCTCAAATCCATAACACGGAAAAGAATCAAGCAGATTGCGTATCCCCGGAGCGCCGCTTATTTTTCACGCTATTACCTCATAATCGGTTTCATAGACTTTAGATTATCCCACACAAACGCTTTTATTGTTTCATTCTCCCCGGCGGCAAGAGTCATGGGAACAGTCCTGCTTTCATTATATGAAATGTGTACGGGCTTTATCTCGACAGCTGTCATATAGCCCTGATCATTGTATGTTGCCGCTATTACAACATAATCAAATTTATCCGGGCTGTTATTATTTAAAGTGACAGTCGCCTTGCCGCCTGTATACTCAGCCGTAATTTTTGTTTCTGCTCCCGCAAGCTTTAGTATCTCCTCATCGCTGAGCAGGCGGCTGTACATATATACATTATCTATTTTTCCGCAAAGACCCGCTTCTGAAATGCTGCTGCTGTTATTTGTTCCGCCTATAAAATCCGCAAATGATGAATTTCCGGAAACCCAGGTTGTACTCTTAAGCGTTGAGGCGCTGATATTCTCGGTTTTCGGAGAAACCTCAGCACCGTCAAAATAAGCTTTAACCTTGCCGTTTGCATAATCAAATGTAACAGTAATATTAACCCATTTTCCTGTATTTTCAATAAAATTATACGGGTAAAAATTAAATGCCCATTTTGACTCCTCACAACTTTTTGCAACCACACGCAGTCCGGGTATATCACCCACATAACATAATGCGGCTTCAACATAGCCTGTATTTCCTCCAAACAAGTGAAGTATTCTGTAAAAATAACCCTTAGTTGTTCCCTCAGGTAAAACCTTCGCAGAAAATGTCATTGCCTCTTTTCCGTTCATGATTTTGCCGATAGTATTTGCGGGAATGGAAATGGCATTAGGTTTTGCAGGATCTGATTTTGCCGGTACAAGTACACCGCTTCCGTAAAAACCCGTATCGTATACCGCTTCATTTTTGAGTTCTCCCGTTACACGCTTACCAGAGGTATCCGTGACTGATGTACCCATGCCCTCCATGTTATATCTAAGAAATAAGCCTTCACTGTCGGCATCCTGAATCTCGGCAGCGTCAAGCTTTATCTCAGCGTCCGAAAGGGCTTTTCTGTATATTTTAAATTCGTCAAGCTGTCCGTCAAATCTTGCTGCCGCATTGGCAGAGCCGCCTATATAATCCGCATCGGCGGCACCCGACGGCTGATATGTTCCGTTAAAAGCAAATGCACCTGTGCTCTCTGCCTCTTGAGGCTCGCCGTTAATATAAAGCTTCACAGCATTTCCTGCAAAATCAAACACTACTGCCATGTGAGTCCATACATTCGGCGTAGGGTATGCATATACACTTCCTGCCCATTTATCGCCCGATGTGCTTCTTGCCGCTATTCTTAACTTTTTCGCGGAAAGATAAATCTCAAGACCGCCGCTCTTTCCGGTAATAGGAGTATTTAAAATATACTGCGATCCGCTTGCCGCCGGCGGCATAAATTTAACCCATGACGAAACGGTAACGCCCGACGCTCCGTTTAGTGCTTCCGGAAGAGTACCTACCGGCAGCATAACGGTGCTTTGATAACCGTTTCCGAATTCAAGTGCTTTTCCCTTGCAGCCCGCTATCTGATAAGCTCCGTTAATAATTGTACCGTCATGACCGTTCCCCGATTCATCCGGGACAATAAAGTTGTCAACAGAATCAAAGCTCCAGTATCCTACAACATCCGTACCGTTATTTTCCGCCATCACAGCCGTACCTGCCATTGCGATGCTTATCGCAGCCAGCAAAGAAACTAATTTTTTTAACATAATCATATTCTGAACTCCTTTCGTTAATACCGTCTGTTTTTTTATTTTAATATTCCATCTCCCAGCGACTGCATGGTCTTACCGCCGTCCCATACCATCACTGTGAGGTAATATTCCTCTGAAAAATCCGGCACATCCATTGTGATTTCAGCAGTTTCATTACTCATCGGCACCGAAACAAAATCAGTTATTTTTATGGATTTCATTGTATTTACACTCTTTTTGTTTAACGTACATATAAGCTTGACAGAGTGAGCATCCGCTCCCATATTTAAAACCGGTACACGGCAGAGAATACTTCCGCTTTCTATACTGTCTATCTCCCTGCCGTTATAAAATTTAATTTCGCCTATTGAAAAGCCGCCGCCGGCAAGTGCGGATACTTCATCAACGGTTAATGCTCTGCCGTACAGTCTCACTTCATCAATCAGTCCGTTAAATGTATTATTGGCTTTTCCGTTCCCGCCTATTGCATCGGGCACGGTTGCCGCTGATGGAGAAAAGCTGTCTGCACCGAAGGTTATGCTGTTTCCGCCGCTCGGATTAATCTTTTTGCCGTCAATATAAATTGTTATTGATTTATTTTTATAATCCGTTACAACAGCAACGTGATGCCATGTATCGGAAAAGCTTTCCGGCAGCGTATAATAGCTGTTATTCCAAGGGTCACCTGCAACGCTTCTGACGCCAACCCTCAGAGCACCTCCGGAAATATATACTTCGTATCCCACCGTTGCTGCGGTAATCGGCATATACAGAAGTCTCATCGTGCCTCCCGATGACGCACTGCTTAAATTAACCCACGCCGCAAAGCTTATTGCATCACTTCCAGACAAAGCCTTCCCCAATCCTCCGATACCGAAATCAATATAATCCGCTGTTGAAGAGGAAAAGCTGAGCGAATTTTTGTTTTTTCCCTCCGCCGCGGTTATTGTCCCCTTGTATATACCGTCTAAATCGTTGCCCGAGCTGTCAAGAACAATGTCGCCGTTTACCTCATCCATGGTCCAGAAGCCCGTCAGCCCGTCATACAAATCAGCAGCAAGCGTTTTCGCAGGTATAAACGTCATAATTATACAAACGCTTAACACGCATAATATTTTTTTCATTACACTCCTCCTCAATAAACAACCATTATTTTCGTATAACCCTTATTTGCATATGTAAATACCTTTGAAGCTTTGTCATAGTCATGGCAGCTGAGATATGATACCATCTCGCTTGTATTTATTTTTTTAAGCTTCGGTTTTGATTTTTTATCATATTTCAGAAGAACACATGAATCAACGCTTATCAGCTCGGCAGTTGACAAATCGTCCGAGGTATCATAGACAACTCTTACTATATTTTCGCCGACATCATATATATAACCGAAGGTTGTCCTGTACGTGCTTGTAAAGGTTCCGTTTGTTTTTACCGTATTTGATCCGTCAGCGTCACAGCAAAGCTCAAGCACCGATATTGCGCCGAATCTGTCTTTGCTGTATCTTATAACATCACCTTCACTTACGTCATCAATTGTCAGTCCCTCGCTGTCAGTGCTGTTAATGAACTCAACATTGCTCCCTGCCGTCTCATATGACGCATAACCGGTGCTCTCATATACGTCAATTAATTTTACAATATCATCATCATAGTTTGAAGCGTCTCTTATATCAGCCACAACAGCCGCCTCAACTGTGTCAACAATCTGATTTTTATCGTAATAAACTACAAACAATTTACAAGCCTGCGCTCCGTCAAAGCTATAGCCGTCAACATAGTAATACTCATTATTCCGGAAATAACTTGAACCGTATACTCCGTAATCATATGCGTCATGGCTGTTTTCATCAAGGGGTGCAAGGAATACGGTCGCATTCTCATCAACTATCATTTTTCCGCCGATATTCCTGCCGGCACTTCTGTAATAATATTTATAGCTTTGCTTCGATACCGTCTTTACAAGTGAATTTTCCTTTGTTTCATACAACGGATTAAAATTCAGGGTATCAATTTTATTTATTTCACCTGAGGAATTCAGTGTAAAATGTATAACCTGAGCCTTCACATCACCGTTTTCTGTCAAAGCTATCTTCAAATCAGCCGCTTTTCGCCCGGGGCACCCGTCAAGCATAAGCTTATCGGCAATTTTGTGTACAACCTCTTCATTATAGAAATTTAAAATTTTAACAGAAGCGGTTTCGTCATCATCATTTAAATAAATATTAAGCAAATATGCATATCCTTCTTCATCCTTTTCAAGCTTTGCCTCCGCAATATTTCCGTTTTCGTCTAAACTGATTTGTATATTATTCCCAACCCGCGGCTTCATAAGCTTTCCGGCGGAAATCAGGCTTTTAAAATAATTACTGAGCTTGTAGCTCTGATTATTTACATCAATGCGATCATCGCCGCCATAATTTACTGCCGTAACAGTGCCGCTGACCACATCGCTGACTGCCGTTATGTCTATATATTCCGCTTCGGAAGAAACAGTTAAAAAATTGTCAGCCGTACATTCTATATCTGCCCGTATACACAGTATATCATCGCTTTGTATATCTTCAATTCCGATAAGAATGCCGTCTCTGCGGATTGTAACCTTTTTATTTGATAAATCAATATCAGGTAAATTTCTTGTTACGGAAATTATCTCCTCCTCCGCGTTTACAGAAAAAACCTGTCTTACAATAACAGAATCAATGAATATAATTTCATATATTCCGTCCATATCCGCATCAATGAGACGAACAGAACCGTACTCCGGAACAAGCTCTGATTCATGCAAGGGCTTTATAATACTGTCATTTTTGATAAAATCAGCCGTTGCCGCAATGCTGACAGTCTTGCTCCTTGCGTCCGTTTCATAGGTAAGCTTCCTGAAGCCGGCATATGTAATATCTTCGGCATCAATTTCAAGCTCATTGTATTTTAACGGATAAACAAATACGATTTCTCTTTCACCGTTTTTCTCGGTGTAGTAGCAGCCAACCCTTAAGCCGAGAAACGAATCGAGATTTTCTTCCGTATAATAAAACACATTGTCAACACATATACGATGTTCGGCAGCCGAATTGCTTCCCACCGCCAAATCGATTCTGCTGTCAGCAGTAACCCTTCCTTTTGTATAATCAATACCAAAATGGTACTTCAGAAGCGTTTCCTCAGCTTCATCATTTTCATAGTACCGCTTTTTTACATTAGTATTCAGTGCGCTGTAAATTATCTCCGCAGCCTGTCCCAGTGTAATCTCTGACCCGCTTTTGAGCTCTGCCGTAATACCGAGGGCCCCGGCAATAATTTTATACCCCTCCGGATACCCGCCGTACTGCAGCGCCACATCCTCATAGCCCAGCAGATTTACAATTGATTTTATAAACTGCTCTGTTAACGCATAATCGTTTATTCCGAATGTATATTCGTCATAGCCGTTCATCAGTCCGGCGTCCGAAACAGCTGCAACGCTGGTATTATCATCCGAAACGTCAAGAAAACCGCAGTTTGATTCACTCTTGAAATAGCTGAAAAAACGCGACAGCAATTCAGCCATGTCACCTCTTGTCATGGGCTTTGACATATCGCTCTCGGAATCAATAATCCCTATAGCTGTCAATAATCCCTGTTCATTTTCGTTTAATTCAGCATGAGCATTAATAAAACAAGCTGCTGTTATAATAAAAACAGTACTGATTATTGCAATAATTTTGCCTCTCATATCATACCTTCCTTACAAGTTTTCGGATAAATACTGCTTATCGCTGTTCAAATTTATGCAATTATATATAATAACGGCAGCCTCAGCTCTTGACGCATAATCGGTCGGAGCAAAGCAATTATTATCCCTTCCGGTTATAATCCCTTTATTGCGCATGGAATAAACGCTTTTCCCGGCATATGATGCAATTTGGTCATCATCATCAAAAAGCACCGCCGGTTTTTCATCTTCTCCGATAAGACGGGAAATAATAACCGCCATATCCTGTCTTGTAATCTCCATACCTATTCCAAACCTTGTATCGGATATGCCGCATATAACACCGTTGTTAAATGCAGCTGAAATATACGGATAATACCATGCTTTTTCATCCAGGTCAGCAAAATTCATTAAATATGCGTCAGACGTGAGCCCGAAAGCATTGACGCACATCTTAACAAATTCTTCTCTTTTTACGGTTTTTTGCGGGGCAAAATGCGTATCATCAACTCCTGATATAATTCCAAGCCTGTGAAGCTCTGAAACAGCCTTGTCTGCCCATTCAAATCCGGTCATATCGGAAAATACGGCTTCAGGCTTTGAATTATCGGAATCATTGTCCGCCAAGGGCTTATTATTTTCCGGCAATCTTAAGCTGCTGCCGGCCGAGCCGCCTCCGCCTCCGCCGCCCGAGCCTGAGCTGCCGAAATTCTTATTCGGTTTGTAGCTTGAAATCGCCGTTTCCACAGCAGCAAGCAATTCTTCGGCATTTGAATATCTTCTTGTATACTCATCGCTTACAATAAGCTTATCCAAATATACCTTATCATCGAAAGCGTCATAATTATGCAGCTCAAGCTTAAGCAAAGGTCTGTAATAATCAAGTATGCCGCCGACAGCACTGTAATTCGCTGTTTTTAATAAGCCGATCATTATTTTTTCGTTTACCCCGTAAGCCAAATCCTCCAGGGTATCGAATTCTCCTCCGAGCAGCGTTGAAAATATAA
Source organism: Clostridia bacterium (assembly GCA_017935675.1). GTDB lineage: Bacteria > Bacillota > Clostridia > UBA1381 > UBA1381 > RGIG9115. The sequence continues at coordinate 23,754 of JAGBHE010000092.1, forward strand.
TGCCTCTTCGCTCCTCCGAGGTGCCGGCTATAATTGAGTTCTCCGAAAAATCCAGCCCTGTTTGTCCGCTGCACTTTTTTAAATAAGCTTCAAGCTCGTCCGCTGCAGCGATACTGCGCACATTCTCAAGAATTACAGCTTCATTAAATCTGCCTTTAAAGCTTTCATACATTTTATCCTCATCAGTATAATCCTCTCCGTCATTAAATATTTTAACGGCAGCTTTACTTCTGCCGTCATCGGGCAGAGCAAGATAATCGGGATAGTTACAGCCAAGGTTACCGAGGATAGAGGCAATATCATTTTCTTCTAAAATATTATAAACCTCATCGGCAGATAAAGCGCCGTTTATTTTGTTTACAAACTCACTCGCTTCCCGGAAACCCGTGAAGTGATAAAAATCCGTCACCCCTGCACTTGCGCCGTTACAGCTTACCAGCACGGTATAATTACCCGTTTCCGAATAATGATCCATATCAAAGGACAGACCGAACAAGCCGTCCAAATCACCCTTACACTGTCCCGCGTAGCAGATATCATTTTCACCATATTCCTCCGCGTCTGCTTCAGGCTTCAGGACAACACACGTTACAACATTTCCCGGCTCAGTCTCTCCGCTTATGCTTACCGTACGTGAATCAAGCTCCGCAGATGCACTGAGCCTTGCATTTCCCTGCGGGAAATCCACATTTGAAAAATCGGGCTTTACATAGCTGAATTCCGCCTCGTTCAAATTTCCGTCAAAACCAAATAATATCCTGTACTGTGTTTCCGCAGCATCCTCCGGCATTTTAAATCTTAATCTCACTTTTCCGCTGCCGTCACTTTCAACAATGCCTGCATAAACAACGCCCGCTCCGTCTGTCATGGCTTCATCAATATCATAATCAGCATTAAGTGCAAGAACAGAAAGCTTAGTATCAGGCTTGGAAATACCTTTTACTACCACCTGACCGTTTAATGAAGCAACATTATACTCATCCGCATGAGCGATAAGGCCGGAAAGCATAATCACAGCAACTGCCAAAAGCATTATCTTTTTTTTCACATCTTTCCTCCTATCCCTTTATTGCACCAATCATAACACCCTGCACAAAAAACTTCTGTACAAAAGGATATACCATAAGAATAGGCAAGGTTGAAAGAATAATCATACCGTATTTCATTGATTCGGCAATAAACATTGATTCCATTGAGTTACTGCTCTCAATACTCAGTTCATCGTTAAACTGGTTTTGCAGAAGAATCTGACGAAGAAACAGCTGCAGAGGGAATTTATCTTCATCTTTAAGATATATAAAAGCGTTGAAATAAGAATTCCAGTGCCCTACCGCATAATAAACCGTCAGAACCGCTATTATTGCCTTTGACAGCGGCAGCGCCATTTTGAAGAAAAACCTCATATCGTCGCACCCGTCAAGCTGTGCCGATTCCAGCAAAGATACAGGAATGTTATTTTCAAAAAAGGATTTTGTTATAATAAGATTCCATACATTTACCGCACCAAGCAGCAGCATAGGCCATATTGTATTATACATTCCGTACGACTTCACAATAAGAAATGTAGGGATAAGACCGCCGCTGAAAAACATTGTCATAACAAACAACGATGTAAAAAACTTTCGGGCATATAAATCCGGTCTTGACAGCGAATATCCGGCAGCGAGCGTGACAACAAGGTTAATTATTGTTCCTGCCACGGTATAAAACACTGTATTTTTATATCCGATGTACATGCCTTCATATGCCAAAACTCTTTTAAAGCCTTCCAGCGTTAATCCGGCGGGAGCAAACAATACGTTTCCGTTCATTACCTCCTGAGGATCGCTTACGGATGCAATTACTATGTAATAAAGCGGATATAACACAATCAGAAAAAATATTATTATACAGCTCCAATTACATACATCAAAAATTCTGTCTGTCTTGTTTTCTTTAACCTTCACAGTATGCCTCCTCCTTACAGAATACCGGATGAACCCATTAATTTAGATAGTTTGTTAAAAAGCAATACAAGTGTACAGTTTATAGCAGAATTGAACAGCCCGACAGCTGCCGAAAAACTGTATTGAGCTTCTATCATACCTCGTTTATACACATAGGTGGATATTATCTCCGAGGCTGAAATATTCAAAGAATTTTGCATAAGAAATACCTTTTCAAATCCCACATTCATTACCTGTCCCATATTAAGAATGAGAATAGTAACCATTGTAGGCACTATGCACTTCATATCAACATACCATGCCCTTTGCAGCTTTGATGCACCGTCAAGTATTGCGGCCTCATGAAGGGATGGGTCAACTCCCGACAATGACGCCATGTATATAATTGCACTCCAGCCTGTATTCTGCCAGATTCCGCTCCAAACATAAAGATGCGGAAAGGCAGAGGGTTCACCCATATAAAATATCTGTTCAAGTCCCATCATCTGACGTACCACATTAACAATTCCTGTTTTCTGCGCAAAGATGAGGTCTACTATACTTACAATAACCACCATCGATATAAAATGCGGAGCATAAAACACAGTCTGAGCAACTTTTTTAAATTTGTCACTGCGTATGTAATTAAATGCCAGCGCCAGCATTACAGGGAAAGGAAAGCTTGCAGCAATTGAATAAATACTTATAGTTAAAGTGTTCTTCAAAAGCTCTCTGAACTGCGGCATTTTGAAAAATCTTATAAAATGTTCAAACCCCACCCAATCGCTTTTTATTATACCTGCAGCCGGCTTATAGTCTTTAAAAGCGATAATAACGCCATACATCGGCATATAATGAAACATTATAATATATATTACCGCGGGAAGCAGCAGAAGCAGCAATTGATAACTCAATTTTATCTTTTTAATATGACCGCTCAATTCAAATACCGCCTTTCCATTGTATAACCATTAATTTGAATTAAAATTATCAAGCCCCTCCTGGTAAACACCCAAAAGTGTATCCAAACCAAGATTTTTAAGCTCATTGCAATATTTATCCCAACCTGCGTCAATATTTCCGTTAACAATGAAATCAGCAAATTGCTTTTCTACATAGCTTGCAATATCATTTGCATACTGCGCACGTAAATTTTGCTGCTCCTCAGTGAAAAATACATTCGGATACATCTGTTCCATAGGCATACGATTATCCTTATATACGCTCTCAAAATACTTTCTGCGGATTGCTTCGCCTCCGGAAAAGTCTACCAAATCAATAACATCAGAAGTGACTGCAGCAGGGCCCCAATTTCCAGATGAAGTTTTTGAAGCAGACACAACATCATCTCCCTCAAAAAATCCATAACGGCCGTTATCCTTACGATATATCGTTTCACCCTCCTTGCCATACAAAAGCTGCACACTGTTTTCTGCCTTTGCAAGCTCGTCAAGCCATCTCATTGTAATCTCCGGATAAGGATTATTGCTGAATATAACTGCAGCATTGCGTATTACCATCGAGGTTTGCTGACGCATAAGAACCTTATCTATTTTGTCGCTTCTCGGAACAAGCATAGGAACAAATGTATGCTCGTCGGCAAAAGGATGGTTATATGAAGTAATAAGTCCGACATTGGCAGGATCTGAGTTTAACCTTGAAGCATATGCCGCAAAATCATCGGTGAACATTTCAGACGGAATCAATCCTTCGCTGTAAAGCTTGTTTAAGAACTTCGCAACCTCCTTTGCTTCCTCTGTATTCGCCGTAAAAATAACCTTTCCATCCTTAACCATAATATGATTGGTGTTATCTGTAATACCAAAGCTGCTGTACAAATCAAAATGCCCTCCGACATTCTGATTATATCTCAGATACCACGGAACAATATTTGACGGCAGCTCTTTTCCCTCCGCCGCCTTAAAGGCTTTGAGAACATTATATAAATCGTCCAGCGTTTCGGGGATTTCAAGATTAAGCTTCTGAAGCCAGTCATTATTTATCAGCCACACATCCCTGATTCCGTAATCGGCTTCGTCTGCCCGAACAAAAGGCAATCCGTATATTTTTCCGTCGGGAGACGTTATTGTTTTTCTTATGTAACTGTCCTCTATAACCTTTTTCCAATTCGGTGCATATTCATCAATCAAAGTGTTCAGTTCCATTACATCACCTGAATCGGCAGCAGAAAGGATTTGAGAATCCGTAGCACCGCGGAACATTAAGTCGGGATAATCATTGCTTGCAAATATAAGATTGATTTTTTCCGCATACGGTTCCATAATTTCTGTCCAGTTAATCTTTACATTGGTTTTCTCTTCAAGCTCCTTATAAAAGCTCATTTCATCATACTTACCGAAAGTTGCAGGTCTGCAAACAGTCGCTTCAAGAGTAACCGGTTCATTTACAATGGGCAATTCTGTTTTATTGAATTTAACATCTGCGCTTCCCGCAGTTTCCTTTTTATCGGAACATCCGGCTGTCATCGATAAAGCAACGCAAGCCGCCGCTGCGGCGGTAATAGATTTTTTTGTAATTTCTCTCATCACACTCGCACCTTTCTAACTTAATCGTTATATGAATTATATCATACGCGTTATTATTTTTCAATAAGCAATAATTTCTGAATAGTCAAAACTTACATAGTGCCGCCAAAAGCCTTGTATTTAAGCCAAAAATCGATTGTGAAATATTTAATTTGAAACATCAAAAAAAGGCATATCCCATCTGCCGGGATATACCTTTTTTATCAGGATAATTTATCTATGGCCGCCCTTTCTATTTCCAAGCCCTCTTTATATGCTTTTATGTAAATGTTAAAGCCTCGAGCCTCATCGGGTTCAGGCGAAAGAGTGGTTCCTGTATTTTCACAAAAAACATCATTCTCCAGATACTCATCAAGGGTTTCATTATTCTTATTCACCATATAATCAGCCAGCAGGGCTATTCCCCACGAACCGCCTTCTCCGGCTGTGTTCATAACAGTTACGGGCACATTTATTGCATTAGCCGTTATCTGCTGTCCCGCAACAGGTGTTTTGTATAAACCGCCGTGCCCTGTAATCCGGTCAATTTTTACCTGTTCTTCAATCAACATGATATCAAGACCAATTCTGAGGGTTGACAGCGCCGAATAAATTGCAGACTTTGCAAAATCAGAAAAATTAAATCTGCTTTCAGGCTTTCTTACAACAAGGGGTCTTCCTTTTTCCATTCCAGTGATATGCTCACCTGAAACATAATTATACATAAGAATTCCGCCGCAGTCGGCATCACCTTTCATTGCTTCATTATAAAACACATCATACAGCGCCTGCATGTCAACAGCTCCCGAATACGCTTCAATACAATCCCTGAAGCACCTTATCCATGCATCGAGGTCAGAAGTGCAGTTGTTACAGTGTATCATTCCCACAAGGTTTCCGGAGGGCGTTGTTACAAGGTCTATCTCAGGATGAACAGCTTTTAAGTCTTTATCAAGAACAACCATTCCGAATATAGATGTACCTGCCGAAATGTTACCTGTTCCGGTCCTTACACTGTTGGTTGCAGCCATTCCCGTCCCGGCGTCACCTTCGGGAGGGCACATCGGAATGCCCGGTTTCAGCTTCCCGCTGGGATCTATCAGCAATGCACCGGCTTCGGTAAGCTTTCCCGCCTCATCGCCTGCACTGAGTACTTCAGGAAGTATTTCATCTATATTCCACGCATATCCTTCTGCAAGCTCATTAAAGTCTTCAAGCATTTTTTTATTAAACCTTCCGTTTGAAATATCAATCGGAAACATTCCGCTTGCATCTCCGACTCCAATAACCTTTCTGCCGGAAAGCTGCCAATGTATATATCCTGCAAGTGTTGTTTGAAACCTGATTTTATCAAGGTACTCTTCATTGTTAAGCATGGCTTGATACAGGTGTGCGACGCTCCAGCGTTGAGGTATAGGATAATCAAACAGCTTTGTAAGCTTTTCCGACGCCTCGCCGGTAATTGTATTTCTCCATGTTCTGAACGGAGCAAGCAATTTCCCGTTTTCATCAAAAACAAGATATCCATGCATCATACCGCTTACACCTATTGCTGCAAGGCTCGTAATTTCAGCATCATATTTTTTTCTGACATCCTCAAGAAGACAGGCATAGCATGACTGCAAGCCCTGCCATGCATCATCAAGATCATATGTCCAGATGCCGTTTTCCAGCTTATTTTCCCAGCTGTGGCTTCCCGCTGCAATCGGGGATTTATCCTCACCTATCAATGTTGCCTTAATTCTCGTCGAACCGAACTCTATCCCCAGTACAGCCTTTCCCGATTCAATATAATTTTTCAAATTATTATCCCCCTGTCTGATAAAATATAAAAAAATTATATCATTGACATTGCAATATGTCAATCAGCAAGAATTACAGGTTTTGAAACCGCCGGGTAATTAATGCCTATCGTCTCGGCACACGTTATGCTTGCATAGTCATAAGCTCTCTTATTCTGCCAATGGTTTTTTTTTCTATTCTTGACACCTGCACCTGGGAAATACCGAGAATGCCGGCTATGTCAGTCTGGGTTTTTCCCTTCAGGTAGCGGAGAATTATAATCTGACGCTCACGCGGCTCAAGAGCACTGAGGGCATTGGTTATCCAGATTCTGTTTATTGTATCCTCCTCATGGGATTCCTCACAAAGCCTGTCCTCCCTTTCCTCACCGGAATCAGCTATATATTCATTGAGAGACTCGCAGCATGAGCATGCTTCAAACGCATAAACAAGCTCCTCAGACGATATGCCGCTTTTTGCCGCTATTTCACCGATAGTCGGTTCTCTTCCGCTTTGTTTTCTGAGCTGCTCCTGGGCGTTTCTTCCCTTCGCGGCTTTCTCCCTTACAGAGCGGCTTACTTTCAGAATCCCGTCATCCCTCAGAAATCTTCTTATCTCTCCCGATATCATCGGTACGGCATATGTGGAAAATTTCACTCCAAAGCTTTTATCAAACCGCCTTATTGCTTTCATAAGACCTATCGCACCTATCTGAATCAGGTCTTCAATATCGCAGCCTCGGCCTGTATAAAGCCTTGCAACGCTTCTCACAAGTCCCAGGTTCGCTTCAACCATTTTGTCAAATGCTGCCTTATCGCCTGTACTTATTTTCTCAAGAAGCGCAGGATTATCATCCATCGGATTTTCCTCCCTTACCGATGGATTTTACAAGGATTACGGTTGTTCCGCCTCCCTTTTCGCTTTTTACTCTGACCTCGTCCATAAAAGCCTCCATGATGGTAAATCCCATACCGCTGCGCTCCATCTCCGGAGCACCGGTATAAAGAGGCTTTCTTGCAAGATCAATATTTTCTATACCCCTGCCGCTGTCGCTTATTACGAATTTAACCGTATCTTCAAAAAGCTCGCCTTCAAGCACAACAGTTCCGGAAACATCCTTATAGCCATGAATAATGGCATTTGTAACCGCCTCAGACACAGCTGTCTTAATTTCCGACATTTCCTCACAGGTAGGGTCAAGCTCCATAATAAATCCGGCAGCTGCCATTCTTGCAAAGCTTTCATTGCACGGAAGATTAGGAAATTCAAGTCTGAATTTATTGTTCATATGTATCAAACCTCCCGTCAATATATTTCAGCAATCCGGTCAATGCCGGACATCCGCATAATGCGTTCAATTTCTCTGGACATTCCGAACAATATAATCCTGCCGCCAAGACCCCTGACAGTCTTATATCTGCCGAGAATAAGTCCTATGCCGGAGCTGTCCATAAAGGTTACTGCCGAAAAATCAAATGCAACGTTTACAGCTCCCGTTTTCCTGAGTTCCTCCTCCACACTCTCACGCACCGCTGCGGCGCTGCAATGGTCAAGCTCACCGTCAAGTCTCACGGTAAGAAGCTTCTGCTGTCCGGATAAATCAATTGTCATATAATCCTCAACCTTTCTAATTAATAAACTCAAAGGGGTGCTGCTCAGCACCCCTTAACTTTCCGAATCATTTTTTTTAAGATCAATTACAAACCGCGATCCCCAGTCATGGTTTTCTGAAATCATCTGAGCATTTATACCGTTATTCTTCATGATTTCCACAGCTCTGTTCACCGTATTTGCAAACACACGCACATCATTATATTTTGCGGCTTTGACTGTACCTGCAAGCTTTTCCGGATGCTTCAGCAAGGTATCTTCTATAAGGCGCTCACTCTGCGAAACATTAAGCCGCTCCCTATGTATTCTTCGCACGGCGTCAAGCTGCGATTCTTCATCCGGCAAAGCAAGCAGCGCTCGTGCATGTCTCTCTGACAAGCCATAATCGCGGACAAGCTTTTTAACTCTCGGCGGCAGCCTGAGAAGCCTTATTTTATTTGCAATCGATGATTGACTGAGACCAACTCTTCTTGCAAGCTCCTCCTGCGTCAGTCCCTGCTGCCGTAAAAGTCTTTTATAGCTCTCTGCTATTTCAAAAAAACACAAATCCTCCCGCTGAAGATTTTCAAGAAGCGTCATTATCGCTGATTTTTCCTCATCTGCTTCAACTATTATTGCCGGCACCATGCTAAGTCCTGCCGCAATTGCTGCCCGAAGTCTTCTTTCACCTGAAATAAGCTCATAACCGTTCTGAGTTTCTCTTACTGTCAGCGGCTGAATTATTCCGTACATTTCAATCGTTCTGACAAGCTCATTCATTTTAAGATTATCAAAATATCTTCTCACTCCGTTCGGGTTCGGAGTAATCATTTCAACGGGAATATCGTAAATTTCCGCATAATATATCTCGTTTTCCATATAGTTTTTCATGTGCAACATACCTTTCCGTAGTATTATCGGGCGTCATGTGGTGCGGCAAGTCTTTGCCGCACCTGTCAGCCCTCGGTGGTGGAAGGTGTAAGACATAATGGGGGTAAGTACTACCCAGCTTTGGGGACAAGCTGAGCATATATCTGCCTTACGAAATATATTATACCATAAACTCCAAAATAATCAAGAAAAATCGTTCGACAAAAAGACCCGTGAATTTTATTTCACGGGTCTTTTCGTTATATTATAACATGTTTCTATCGGATTTTTTGAAATAAGAGCAGGCTTTCTCGGCAATTTAATCGGAGTATGTCGCACTTTTTTTATAACAACAATTTTATGCTCAAGCTCTGTTCCCGGGACATGGACGTCAGCTATTTCCTTTATTTCACCGCCGAGAATAGTAATTGCACGCGCAGCATTTTCCGCTTCCTCAAAAGCCGCCGGTCCCTTTAACGCCAGAAAGCTTCCTCCGACGGAAACAAAGGGCAGACACAGCTCACTCAGAAGCGGCAGTGCGGCAACAGCGCGGGAAACCGCAATATCAAAGCTTTCCCGAAGCTCTTTTCTGTGACCTCCGTCCTCGGCACGGGAATGTATAAAGGTCACATTATCAAGGCTCAGGGCATCCACAGTCTCACGAAGGAAATCAAGGCGTTTATTCAGCGAGTCAAGAAGCGTCAGTTCAAGCTCCGGTCTAAGGATTTTCAGTACAAGCCCGGGAAATCCGGCACCTGTACCGACATCAATAATCCTTTTCCCCCCCGCTCCGGCACAAAGCGCCGATGCGCTGTCAAGGAAATGCTTCTGCGCTATTTCGCGCAAATCCGTTATTCCGGTCAGATTAACGCTTTTATTTCTAAGAACAAGCAATTCTGCATATTTTTCAAGCTGCTTCAGCTGAAGCTCGCTGCAGCTGAGCCCAAGCTCTATAAATCCGTCTTTAAGTATTTGTCTCATATTAAGTTCTCAATTGTCTCCAAGAATTTTTTCTATCATATCAGCAAGCTCTCTTGCCTTTTTCGTAATATATTCCTTATTTTCTCCCTCAATCATTACACGAACAAGGGGTTCTGTGCCGGAGGGACGGATAAGCACGCGTCCTTTCCCCTGAAATTCTTTCTCAAGAGCATGACACGCGTCCGATATCTCCTGTACCTCCATATATCTGTCCTTATTTTCAAGCTTTACCTTTGCATTAATAAGCACCTGCGGCAAAACATCTATGACCTTTGCTGCCTCAGATGCCTTTAATCCTGTCTTTTTCAGCATTGATAAAAACTGGAGCGCGCTTACAAGACCGTCTCCCGTTGTATTGTGGTCAAGAAAAATTATATGACCGGATTGCTCTCCGCCAAGGTTGAACCCGCCCTCAAGCATACGCTCAAGCACATATCGGTCCCCGACCTTAGTCTGTTCAACGGTAATTCCCTTTTCCTCGCCGAAGAGCTTTAATCCGAGATTGCTCATAACAGTTGCAACAAGAGTATCATTTTTAAGCGTTCCTATATCCTTCATGTGATGCGCACACATAGCCATAACCTGATCGCCGTCTATGATATTTCCCTTTTCATCCACAGCAAGCATTCTGTCGGCGTCACCGTCAAAGGCAATACCGACATCGGCACCGATACTCGTTACATACGCCTGCAGGCTTTCCATATGAGTCGAACCGCACATTGCATTTATATTAACACCGTCCGGCGTATTATGAATCGCTTCAACATTTGCTCCGAGCTTATTAAGGGCATTGAACGCCGTCTGATAGCTTGCTCCGTTTGCGCAGTCTATTGCCACCTTCAGTCCGTCAAGACGGCAGTCAATTGTCGAAATTGCAAAGCTTACATAGTCCTCAACCGCATTATGATTTGCGCTTACATAACCCACTTTCCCGTGAGTCGGCAAATCCTCTATTTCCTTTCTTCCGAGAATATAATCCTCTATTTCGTTTTCAATTTCATCCTTCAGTTTGTAGCCCTCGGAATTAAAAAACTTGATACCGTTATATTCACACGGATTATGTGATGCTGAAATAACAACACCGGCGTCCGCCTTGTAAAGCCTTGTAAGATATGCAACTGCCGGAGTCGGAACAACGCCGAGAGGTATCACCTTTGCTCCCACAGAGCAAAGCCCTGCCGTAAGCGCAGCCTCAAGCATATCTCCGGACTTTCTCGTATCCTTGCCTATAAGAATTCTCGGACGCTTGTTCACCGTTTTTGTCAGCACATATGCGCCGCTTCTTCCCGTTTTAAATGCAAGCTCCGCTGACAGCTCCTTGTTGGCTACACCGCGTATGCCGTCCGTACCAAATAAAACACCCATTAAAATAATCCTTCCTTTCAATCAATTATTAAAAAAAGCACAATTTTTAAAACCTGATTCTGCATTACAAAATTTTCGCAAAACCTGCATAAGCTGCAGCATTTTTTTGAAAAAAGCCACTACCCATATGTATACATTATAATGCAAAATAAATATTTTGTCAATGGTTTAGGAAAAATTTTTCGGTTTGCTTCGATACCGTATTAAAAATAACCTTTGCGTTCAATAATAACATTTCCTTTCAATTGACTACAATTCCGGCAGTTAATTCTGATTTATTATTGTGCAAAAGATATAAAATATCTTTATTCACTTGATTTTTTAATATTAAAATAGTAAAATTAGTTATAACTAAAGTCGGAGGTAGGTAAAGATGAAAAGAATAGTTTCTATGTTTCTGACCGCAGCGCTGTTTATCAGTTTGCTCAGCTTTCCGGGCAGTGTGCTCGCATTGAGAGGAACCGAGATCGGCACTCCGGAAGAACTGATCGATTTCAGAAACAGTATCAACAAAGGCGAACAGCTTGACGGAATTTTGACGGCGGATATTGATTTGAGCGGCGTATGCGGCGCGGAGATTGGCTCATGGCAGCCCATAGGCACATCTGCAAATGCGTTTGCCGGAACATTTAACGGAAACGGTCATGTTATAAAGGGCTTGTACATATCATCGGACAGCACGGAATATGCAGGACTGTTTGGCTACACGAGTGACACCGCACAAATACGCAGCGTGGTTCTGGAGGGTGAAATAAAAGCTCCAAAGGCAGGCGGCATATGCGGTAACAACAAAGGAAAAATCAGCAGCTGCATAAGCAATGTTTATGTAGAAGCCGGCTCGGTCAGCGGCGGAACAGCAGGCTACTCAAACGGAGAAATCAGCAACTGCAAAAATATCGGCACTATAATAGTTTCGCAGAAAACAGCCGGCGGAATCGTCGGAGAAACTGCACCGGGGGGTATTGTATCCTCGTGCCAAAACTACGGTTATGTTGCGTGTCCGTCCGAAGCCGGCGGTATATGCGGCAGATCGAACAATACTATAACAGACTGTATAAACAAGGGAATTATTAAATCAACAAACGAAGCTGCGGGCGGAATAGCGGGAATTGCAAAAGGCGGCTCGGCAAATAATTATGCGGAATTGTCCCGCAATACAAACTACGGATCTGTCCTGGCAAATTCGGCCGGCGGCGGCATCGTGGGAAAATCAGCAGGATTCACAATGATTTCGGACGCCGAAAATTTTGGAAGTATAGACTGTGAAAAAGACTGGGCAGGCGGAATAGTAGGCGTAATGCTTGAAAACGCGAGAGTTGAGCGGGCGGCTAACCTTGCCGATATAAACGGCAGCGGCAATTTTGCCGCCGGCATAGCCGCGAAGTTTGAGTCAAAAAGCAACGTAATTTTAAACTCCTATAATACCGGAAAAATCACCGGTCAATACACTGTGTACGGCGTATGTGCTCAAAACCTGGGCACGGTTAAAAATGTTTTCACTTACTCTGACGTACAGCGAAACTGTGTTTGGAACAATAACGGCGGCATATTGGAGAACGGATATTGCCTGTCGGACGTATCAAATTCCAATGATAAACGGTCAGCCGCTGAATTTGCAGACGGCACGGTTTTAGCTCTCCTTGGCGGGGACGGCGTATGGGAGCAGGGTGAAAAATATCCTGTACTTGTGAAAGGAACAGGCGTGCGCACGGAGCAGGATTTACTGAACGCCTTGGCTGACGAAGCAATAAGCGAGATTAAGCTTTATTCCGACATAAGCCTGACGAAAACAGTTGATATCACACGCGATGTGACAATAAACGGCAGAGGACACGACATATCCTTTAGCGGAGTATGCCTTGAAATCACATCACAAAACACAACGCTGAAAGACATAGGAATAATCGGCGGACAGGTTTGCTTAAACGCCGGCACCATGCCTGTTACCGTTGAGGGACTTGTCAGACATACTGGTGATGTAATTTGCTCGGGAACCGCCGGAACGGGATACTTGTTCAATGCGGCAAAAACCGAAACAGACGATTCAACCGTGACTGACGTTATTGTGCCTGCTGCAACAAATACTGGCTTGGCATATGACGTAAAAGCTGTGTTTAAAAACCAGACAATATATCTGATGCTGCCGTCATGCACGGATGTGACCGCGCTTAAGTATTACACGGTAAACAGCAAAGGTGAAAAGCTGGCTGATTATGTGACGGATTTTGAAAGCGGTACGGCGGAAAGCATAAAAGTCGGATATTTGAACTATAATGTAGAGGTAATGCAGTCAAGTCTGCCAACGCTTTACATAGACATTGACGAAACCTACGGAAAGATAACCGATATGCTTGCCGACCCCGACCACAATGTCAAAAATTACGGCGATATACGCATAGATGTGCCCAAATCCCTGGCGGCGGAAAAAGGCTGGAAAGAAAGCTACGAAAGCGACGAGAATGACGCGACGAAGCCGTGTACCATGGAAATAAAAGGAAGAGGCAACTCGACATGGATGCATAACGATAAAAGACCGTTCCAGATTAAGTGTGAAAAGAAAATCGATCTGCTGGGCATGGGCAAAGCAAAAACATGGTGTCTGATAAAAGATGATAACTATTTTGTCGGTCAGAAGCTTGGACTTGACCTGGGTCAGAGCATGGGCGTAAAATATACTCCCGATTCGCGGTTTTTGGATGTATTTATGAACGGTACGTATTTAGGCTGCTATTCGCTGACGGAAAAGGTTCAGTTAGGCTCAGAGCGTATAAATATTACCGACCTTGAGGATATCGCAGAAATCACTCCCGAGACCGACATTACAGGCGGTTATCTGGTGGAGATTGATAATGTTCCGGGAGATGATTATCATTTCGGACACAAGCAGCACATATTTACAATAAAAAGCCCCGAGGATTTTGGCGATTACTCATACATAAAGAAAAAAATCACCGATCTTGTGGACGCAATATTCAGCGAAGACGGCAAGCTGAGCGACGGAAGCTCATACCTCGATCATATTGACGTTGAGAGCTTCGTGAAATATTATTGGCATCAGGAATTTATCGCCAACCAGGACTGTGGCAACGCAAGCACGTATTTCTATAAGGACCGCGACGTTATTGACCCGAAGTTATATGCAGGTCCTATATGGGACAGCGACAATATGTTAAAGGAAACAGAAGGCTGGTATGCTAAAACACGCAAGTGCTACAGCGATGATACAAGCCCGACTTTATACAATCGCCTTATGCAAAGAAGGGATTTCGTAAGCTATGTTATATGGTATTACGAAAATACCGACTTGAAAGAAAAAATGGCTGACGCGGTGAATGTTGTAAATAACTACAGTGCAGAAATGATGACCGCAAGCATAATGGACAACATCAGATGGAACATAAACACCTTCAATCCCGATGACGTCAACAATAGGCTCAGCAAAAGAGCGCAGTGGATTGATCAGCATTATACGGAGCTGAAGGATGACGCAACAGTCGGAGAGTGGATTGATTTGACTGACTATGACCCAAGCCTGCCGACAATGCGCGTTTCCAATGTAAAGCGTACTGATAACAGCTTAAATGCAAATATCGTCTTGACCGGCTTGAAGGACGGAACGGTATATATCACGGCATATGACAATGAAAACCGGCTTGTGAGCGTTAAATCATACAAGCCGTCAGGCACTGTTGCAGTGGAAATACCGTTTTCGGGCACAGAGCCTTCGAAGGTTCGCGCTCTGTGGTGGAACGAAAATATGTCTCCGAAAACAATTTCCGTACCGATTGAATAACGAAATAAAAACACAAGGGGACGGTTCTGTTGTGCTCGAATGAGTTCAGCAGAACCGTCCTCCTTGTGTTTACTCCCAATGATTTAATTCAAAACAAAAAACCCCATGATAACCGTGACAAAGCGGTCGGATTTCTTACCTGCATAAGCAGGTGGGTCGCTTCCTGACGACATTATATGTCCACTGGCAGTCCCGAAGGAAAGGAGGCGTATACGCCGCCGACAGAGTAAGCATCCCTTATAAGAAGTGTTGGTAAAAAATACAGACCGTACCACGAGAAATCTCAGGGTGAAAACTTTATTTTGTTTTACTTATTTGAGTTACACCTGTTCGCCTGAACGTGTAATCTCTTTACAATACACATTATAGCACAACTCTTACAAGAAATCAAGTATATTTTTTTGTCAATTTTATTAACAAAATATTACGTTGTATGAAAAAGGTTACTTGTCAATAATTAAGAGCCTTAATTCTTATCTTACTATCCATTTTCCGTTTGTAAAGTCGGGTATTTCGACAGAAGACGAACCAAGAAGGATGGATTTTTCACTGAGCGGTGTTACACACATCCAGCTTGCCGCGTCATAAACATCAATCGGACAGTCTGTATTATTGATAACACTGTCAAAAAATGCATTGAATACCAGCCAATCCATTCCGTCATGTCCGCCTATAATGCCGCTTTTTTCGTATTCCTCCCAAATAGGATGCTTATAGGTCTTATAATATTCCTCGGCATTCCCCCATTTTTCCTTCCATCCGAAATCATATTCACGGTCCTGAGGGTCTATAAAGATTGAATCGGTTCTTTCCTCGTACATGCCTTTAGTTCCGAAAACAGTGAAATCTCTTGTATAATATCTCGGAAGCGTGGTATTAAGATTAAGTGTTATCGTAGCGCCGTCAGCGCATTTTATAACAGTAGTTACAACATCACCCTGGCTGAACTGTGCGTTAATCAGCTTGCTGTCATCACTTTTTTCATTTTTTATGTATTCGTGCAGGCCGGCTGCCTTTGATGATGTTGATGTAAGGGATACCATTCTGTTTCCGTGATTGATTCCGAGAACTCTTGCAAGAGGACCAAGCTCATGTGTAGGATAATTCTCACAGTTCCTGTTTAAATAGTTTCTTAAACGATAGTGCCTGTTTTCCTCACCGAAAGCGATTTCATTTCTGAGGTCATGGCAATATCCGCCCTCAACATGAACTATTTCACCGAAAATTCCCTGCTCAACCATATTAAGAATCTGAAGCTCACGCTTACCGTAGCAGCAGTTTTCAAGCATCATAAATTTTGATTTTGTGCGTTCATATGTATGAACAAGCTCCCAGCACTGATCAACGGAATATGCGCCTCCCACCTCTGTTGCAACCGCAATTCCTGCATTCATTGCATCAATACAAACCGGGACATGCGCTTCCCATGCAGCGGTAACAACGATTGCTTCAATATCGGGACAGCTTATAATATCCTTATAATCAGTTGTCCCCTGCGGCTCTTTCCCATATTTTTCAAACACACATTTTTTTCCGTCCTCAACGCGATCCTCATACAAATCACACAAAATTATAACCTCAACCTTGTCAATTTCCAGCATAACATCGCGGAGAAGCGATAAGCCCCTCGCTCCAAGACCTACAACTCCGATTTTCAGCTTTCCCATTATTATATTCCGAACTCCTTTCATCAATCAGTCTCATATTTATATTTAATAGATTACATACATTATAATACATCTATAATTATATTTCAATATCTATTCAGGTACAAAATGTTTGAAAAAAGATACAAATTAAAGCATATATTCTTTTCTGTACTTTAAAGGAGCAACGCCAAACCTTTCGGAAAATCTGCGCGAAAAATAAAACTGGTCACAAAACCTGAGCATATCGCTTATTTCCTTCACTGACTTTTTTCCGCTCCGCACCTCCCTTTCAGCAATAAACATGAGCCTGTCATTTATATACCTGCCGACAGAAACGCCCATCTCGGCTTTGAATGCCTTCTGAAGCTTACTGACAGACACAAACATTTTATCGGCTGTTTCCGAAACGGTAAGCGCTGCCGACAGATTGCTTTCAATATATGAAAGGACGCTTGTTATAAAATCCGAGCAATGCTTTATATTGCCGCAAAGCTCTTCATTTTCTTCAACAGCGGTAAGAATTATTTTATGCAGAAGAATTTTTACTTTAAACAGACTTTCCATTGTGTTATCAAATAGACACTCCGAAAGCTCTGTTATGAACGGCTGTGCATTTTTGAGTACAACACATTTATTAAGCTTTGACAGCATATCATAGTTATTCGGAAGATTTATTGAAACATGAAAATACAGCTTTTCAAGGTATTTTTCACATTTATAAGAAAACTCAAGGCCGGAAGGAATTATGTATATGTTCCCCGGTTCAAGCAAAAACTCGCAGCTGTTATAGCTGATTTTACCGATTCCGTCAATTATTAAATAAATTCGGGAATATCCGGAGCAAACGTGATTTGCTTGCCATTCCGTTCCGATACGGGCATGCGCCATGTCGTAAATATCCATATTTATTTTATTAAGATTGCTTAAAAGCTCTGCTGAATACTTGATTTCCATACACAATTCTCCATATTTCATACACTTTTTTTAATTTACATATACAACATTATATGATATTATTTCTTAAAAGTCAATACAAAATTTACTTTTGAAAGGAAGGATTTTTATGTCAGTTTATCAGACAAGAAAAACACCCGGCAGAACAGACTGGTTTGTTCATGACAGATTCGGCATGTTTATCCACTTCGGACTTTATTCCATGCCCGCAAGACATGAATGGATAAAAACAAATGAATTTATTCCGGAAGAGAAATATCAAAAATATTTTGAATTGTTCAATCCCGATTTATTCGACGCAAAGGCATGGGCAAAAAGTGCCAAAGCCGCCGGAATGAAATATGCCGTGCTTACCACGAAGCATCATGAGGGCTTCTGCCTTTTTGATTCTGCATACACCGATTACAAAATTACAAACACCCCTTTCGGCAGAGACCTTGTTCGCGAATACGCCGATGCATTCAGGGCAGAGGGGCTCCGCGTGGGATTTTATTATTCACTCATCGACTGGCATCACCCGGATTTCCCCATCGACGTTCTGCATCCGAGACGGAAGGACGCAAATGCGGAGGAGCTTGACAAGGGCAGAGACATGAAAAAATATGCTCTGTATATGAGAAATCAGGTTAAAGAACTGCTGACAAACTACGGTGATATTGATATCCTTTGGTTTGACTTTTCATATCCCAGCCGCGATTCAAGCGATATTAAACCGTGGATGCAGTATGGCGGATGCAAGGGTAAGGATCAATGGGAGGCTGAGGAGCTTATAAAAACAGCACGCAGCATACGCCCCGATATAATCATTGATAACAGAGCAGATATAGAGCAGGATTTATGGACACCGGAGCAATATCAGCCGATGGAATGGGTTAAGCACGAAAAAACAAAAGAGCTTGTAACATGGGAAGCATGTCATACCTTCTCCGGCTCATGGGGATATTACCGTGATGAACAAACATGGAAATCACCTAAAATGCTTATCGATATGCTTATTAACACAGTTTCAATCGGAGGTAATTTCCTGATGAACGTCGGTCCCACCTCCCGCGGATATTTTGATTACAGAGCTGAAAAAGCGCTTAAGGTATATGAGGATTGGATGAAATATAATTCACGCTCAATATATGGCTGTACAATGGCTGACCCTGAATTTACAGCGCCGCGCGGTACGCGTCTTACTCAAAGCGCTGACGGAAAACGCCTGTATATTCATCTGATTGAATACCCTTACGCTTTTCTCGAAATGCACAACATGGCAGGAAAAGTTAATTATGCGCAGTTCCTGCATGACGGCAGCGAAATACTGTTTTCAGAGAAAACATCGGAACACTTCAGCGAAGGCCGCACAGCCTCTGACGATCTCGTTGTTTTCAATATACCGCAGATTGAACCCCATGTAATTGACCCTGTAATTGAAGTTTTTCTTAAATAGTCAAAGCAGAGGCGGATTGTTTTCCGCCTCTGCTGTTTTTATTTTGTGTTAACTACCTTTTGAGTCTCCGGAAGGTGGGGCGCACTTCCGCCCACCGTGTGCCGGTGCTCCCTTTAAAATGGGCTTGCCGCTTTTTTACGGCAAGCCCCGATATTATTGCAGAGGAATTGTCTGAGCGTCGCACATGGGCTGCATATTGTTATTCCACCACATTATTTTTGCATAAGCACCTGCGGCGCCGGGATCGAACACAACATTTACGTTCTGCGCCGCCGGATACTCTTTCAGCGACTTTAAAGCGCCGTCAGCACCGTACAAAGCTGCGCGGACAAAGCCAACGCTTGTATCGCCCGAAAAGGTTACGTCGAAGGATATGACACTGCTTACTTTTGTTACGGTAACTATAATATCAGAAGTAATATTTTTTCCGTCCCATTTTGCACCGTTAACCGTAAAGGCATATGTATATCCATCAGGAGGAACCGGCAGCACTGCATCAGAGCCTTTCTCTACAGTCTGCTCACCCACATAATCACCGATAAATGTTATCGTATATTCTTTCTTGGGCGATACGTAGTTGTAATGAATTGTTGCATTAGTAAGACATTCATTATAAGAACCAATCGCAATGCTGTTCCATTGCTCTTCTGTACCGCTGTAATATACATCTGTTAAGCTGCTGCATTTAACGAACGCGTAATAGTCAATGCTTGTCACACTGTCAGGAATAGTGACGCTTGTTAAACTGCTGCAGCCATAGAACGCAGAATCGCCAATGCTCGTCACGCTGTCCGGAATAGTTACATTTGTTAAGCTACTGCATCCCCAAAATACCCCATAGTCAATACTCGTCACACTGTCAGGAATAGTGACGCTTGTTAAGCTGCTGCAGCCACCGAACACAATCATGCCAATACTCGTCACACTGTCAGGAATAGTGACGCTTGTTAAGCTGCTGCAACCATCGAACGCACAATCGCCAATGCTTGTCACACTGTCCGGGATTATATATTCTCCGCTTTGTCCGGTCGGATATAGTATCAATGTTGTTTTATTTTTATCGAACAACACTCCGTTTTCCGAACTGTATGTTTGATTTAAGGTGTCAACTGTAATATTTGTTAAACTGCTGCAGACACTGAACGCATTAGTTCCAATGAATGTCACGCTATCCGGAATAGTTACGCTTGTTAAGCCGCTGCAGTAATAAAACGCATACTCGTCAATGCTTGTTACACTGTCCGGGATTGTTACGCTTGTTAAGCTGATGCAGCTACGGAACGCAGAAATGCCAATGCTTGTAACGCTACCCGGGATTGTTACGCTTGTTAAGCTGATGCAGCTTTGAAACGCAGAATCACCAATGCTTGTTACACTGTCCGGGATTGTTACGCTTGTTAAGCTGATGCAACCATCGAACGCACAATCGCCAATGCTTGGCACACCGTCCGGGATTGTTACGCTTGTTAAGCTGCTGCAGTCAGCGAACGCATAATCGCCAATGCTTGTCACACCATCTGGAATCGTTACGCTTGTTAAGCTGCTGCAGCCAAAGAACGTCCAATCGTTAATACTCGTCACACTGTCTGGGATTGTTATGCTTGTTAAGCTGCTGCAGCTACTAAACGCACCATCGCCAATGCTTGTCACGCCGCCCGGGATTGTTACGCTTATTAAGCTGCCGCAGTTATAAAACGCATATTTGCCAATGCTTGTCACGCTGCCCGGGATTATTACGCTTGTTAAGCTGTAGCAATAATAGAACGCATAATTGCCAATACTTGTTATTCCGTAGTTTATTGTCACCTTTTTTATGTACTTACGAATTTGATAAAACGGGCTTTTAGATGAATCATTCCAGTCCCACATTGCGCCGTTGCCGCTTATTACAAGCTCGCCGTCATCATACAGTTCCCATGTTGCATTATCTCCGCAAGTGCCGCTATCAGTAACACTTTTGGCAAGCACATTATCGCAGGGAAGCATCGCGCATAATATTACAAGACTTAAAATAAACGAAATTATTCTCTTCAATATAATTCCCCCTCAATTTTAATATTTATTTCGTAGAGTATATAACTATACGAAAACAGAGCCGTAATTGTAGGTATTGCTTATGTTTACGGCTCTGCTTTGACTAAAAAACTGACGGCGATAAACTCAGTTTATTCATATTGCGTCGCTTTTGTTCCATTGAAGAATGGACATACCTGTTAAGTGTTATATTAACGCTTGAATGACCTAAAATCTCGCTAAGGCTTTTTATATCAAAACCGAGTTCAATACAGCGCGTTGCAAAGGTATGGCGGAGCATATGAAAATTCACATTTTCAATACCGCACATGCTTGTACAGCTCTTAAATCTGTTTTCAAGTGTTCTCGGCTCAATAAAACGCAGTGAATCTCCCGACAGTAAAAAAGCAGATGGGTTGTATAAAACTTGACCCTTAATGATTTGTATAATAAAGTCCGGCAGCGGAATATCGCGTACAGAATTTTTACTTTTGGGAGATGTTATGATTACATTTGTCTTTTCAGCTTTATTTTCAGAAAAATTTTGTACTCTCTGCATTGTTTTTCGTATATGAATGATCTTATCAGCCATAGAAATATCTTCAAATTTTAAAGCACATATTTCTCCTATACGAATCCCGGTATAAAGACAAATCAGTATTCCTAAATTGGTATTGTCTATATTATTTATCAAATAGTCTGTCAGTGTTTCCTGCTGGCTTTTGCTTAATACATCAGTGCTTTTGTCAGCTGATTTAATATTTATTTTGTCAAGCCTGCAATTACAAGTAATTCCCATATTATCAGCATAGGCAATAACCAGTCTCAGAACCGACAAAATATCTTTAACCGTTTTAGGTGATAATCCGCCCTTTCCCCTTAGTTTGCCGTTTTTTAGCTTTTCATCTGCAAACTGCTTTAGTAAAGCAGTGTCAACCACATTCATTCTGTAATTGCCGATTGATGGCAAAATATGATTAAAAATAATATTATAATATTTTACATATGTTGAATGCTTAATTTGCGCCTTTGTTTCATCAAGCCATGATGTACAAACATGAAAAAGTGTTTTAGCGCTGCCGGTTACAGCAGCATCCTGAGGCTGTAATTTAATTGCTTTCAGTTTTTCTTTTATTTCATAATAGCTTTTTGCATATAAATATCCGTACTTTGTTTTTCCCGATAAATCCTTACATTTTATGTAACGTCCTTCCCAACGACCGTCCTTCCTCCTATAAATATTCTCACCTCGTCTTGACATAATTTTTTACCTCCTATCAAATTGACTATATTTTTGACGGCAAATACACAACAAATAATGAGTTTTTACCTTATTTATTTTACCAGAAAAAACAATTAGTAATATAAAAAACAAAAAATATTCGTTATTATGACGAATTAATTTGTTACATATTGACATACGCATGACATTATGCTACAATTTAATTACATTTTTTATTTCGTATAGTTATATACTCTACGAATTTTCTTAATATGGTTTGTGTATTTTATTATTTAAATTATAACATATTCTAAGGTGGAAGAATTGTCATTTTTATTGAAAATTTTTACGAAAAATTAAAACCCTTTGAAAGAAAAGCAAATGATTAAGGGAAACTGATAAAACGGAAGCAGAGGCGGTATTTTCCGCCTCTGCTTCTATTTAAAAATCTCCATTGCGCGCTCAAGTATACCATTCATATACGCAAGCGCCGCACCGTAATTCGTTATGGGTACTCCGCAGTCGCAGGCGTGATTCATTCTGTACTTCACTTCACGCTCGCTTAGCATACAGCCTCCGCAATGAACAACAAGGCTGTATTCTGAAAGGTCCTCCGGGAATTCTCCTCCGCTTGTAAATTCAAAGCTTACATCAGCACCGGATGCGGCTTTTATCATACGCGGCAGCTTTACGGTGCCGATATCATCACATTGTCTGTGATGTGTACAGCCCTCAGAAATAAGAACCTTGTCGCCGTCTTTAAGCTCGCTTATTTTCCCGGCATTTCTGTAAGCCACATCAAGCTCTCCCTTATATCTCAGGAATAGTATCGAAAAAGACGTCAGCGGTATGCTTTCCGGAACTGTTTTTGAAACCTCACCGAATGCCTGACTGTCCGTAATAACAAGCTTCGGCGGCTCTTTGAGCGCTGACAGCGTATCTCCAAGCTCTTCCGGCTGAACGCATATACATATTGCTCCGCAGTCAAGAATCTCACGAAGGGTCTGCTGCTGAGGCAAAATAATTCTTCCCTTCGGTGCTGCGCTGTCTATGGGAATTACAAGAATAACAACATCCTTCAGGCTCAGCTTATCGGAAATTATTTTCCTGCCGCTGCCGTCCGAAATTCTCGACGCTATCATTTCCTTAAGCTCATTAATGTTTTTATTTTGCTTTGCGCTGATATATATTTCATTTTTGCCCGGAGTCTTGCTTCCCGCAAACTCACTTTTATTATAGCAGACTATCCACGGAATATTTTTCTTTTTAATCAGCTCAAGCAATTTCTCATCAGCCTCTGTCATTCCCAAAAAAGCTTCTGCCACCAGAACTGCAATATCGCATTTATTAAGCACCTGATGGCTTTTTTTTACACGAAGCTCGCCAAGCTCTCCCTCATCATCAATTCCCGGCGTATCAATTATTACAACCGGTCCCATAGGAAGTATCTCCATTGTTTTATATACAGGGTCTGTTGTTGTACCGAGGACATCCGATACAATTGACAGCTCCTGTCCCGTTACTGCGTTTATCACACTTGATTTCCCGGCGTTTCTTCTGCCGAAAAAACCAATATGTACCCGCTCCGCAGCAGGTATTCCTCCAAGTCCCATTTTTATTCCTCCGAACTCCTTTCACCAATGCCGTTTGGAGAAAGAGAAGCGCTGCTTATCTTTTTCCAAACTTATTCCTCCCTGCATTAATTCAAATAACGGAACGAAAATACGTTTCCCGCTTCGCCGCGGCAGCATTATTATTCGTTCCGTTTTATCGTTAAAATCTGAAATCTCTCAAGCCGTCCGATATTTTATTAAGGTTATCGGAGCATACAAGTCTGACCTTTTCCTTAGGAATATTTTCAAGCTCTTTTTCTATAAGCTTCTCCCCGATTTCCCTTGTTTCCGGCGAAGCGTAATCCATAAGATATTCCTTCAATGTCATAAGCGCGTTTGGATGACAGCAGTTTTGTATCTGTCCGCTTTTGCAAAGGCTCATAAATCTGTCTCCCGTTCTTCCCTCTCTGTAGCATGCCGTACAGAATGAAGGGATATAACCCATTTCCATAAGCCATCTTACAACCTCGTCAAGGGTTCTCTGGTCTGATACATCAAACTGTTCGGTATCATGTGGACGTTCCTTATCCGTATATCCGCCGACAGATGTTCTTGACGCTCCGCTTACCTGAGATACTCCCAGCCTTATTACCTGCTCACGAACCGACTGGCTTTCACGTGTGGAAATAATCATACCTGTATACGGAACGGAAATTCGTATCAGCGCACAAAGCTTTGCAAAAATTTCATCGCTTATACTGTTATCAAAAGCTGACGGGTCTATGTCGTCGGCATGCTTTACTCTCGGTACACTTATTGTATGTGGTCCTACTCCGTGAACCGCTTCAAGATGCTCCGCATGCATCAAAAGTCCCGCAAACTCGTACCTGTAAAGCTCAAGCCCGAAAAGCACACCGAGACCAACATCATCAATGCCGCCCTCCATGGCTCTGTCCATTGCCTCGGTATGATATGCATAATCGTGCTTAGGTCCTGCCGGATGGAGAACCTCATAGCTCTTCTTATGATAGGTTTCCTGAAAAAGAATATATGTTCCTATTCCGGCTTCTTTCAGACGGCGGTAATTTTCAACAGTAGTTGCAGCTATGTTTACATTAACACGTCTTATAGCGCCGTTTTTATGCTTGATTGAATAAATTGTGTTTATGCATTCGAGAATATATTCAATCGGATTATTTACAGGGTCCTCTCCCGCTTCAATCGCAAGACGCTTATGTCCCATATCCTGAAGTGCGATAACCTCATTTTTTACTTCCTCCTGGGTAAGCTTCTTTCTTGCAATATGATGATTTTTACAGTGATACGGACAGTAAACACAGCTGTTTACGCAGTAATTGGAAAGATAAAGCGGTGCAAAAATAACTATTCTGTTACCGTAAAAATCCTTTTTTATCTGCTCGGCAAGCTCATACATCTGCTGAATCTTTTCCTTATCATCACAAGCGAGCAAAACAGACGCCTCCCGATGGTCAAGCCCCTTTCTGAGACGTGCCTTTTCCAATATGCTGTCTATCAGCGCCATATCATTTTTGTGCGCATCAGCATATGCAAGAGTGTTCATAATTTCCTCATCATTTATAAACTCCTCGGCCTTTAACGATTTTACATCATACATTATCTCTCAAACCCTTCCTTTCAGCTTTTTTTATAACAAAAAAACGCCCTCTGCAGCTACAGAAAGACGCCAAAAAATCATTATCAGCATCTTTCATCGCAGAATCCTTTAATGTCAGAAACCTTTGAATTTATTATAACATACAAATTGAAGCTTGTCAATGAAAATTCTTCATTTTTTTTGCTTTTTTCAAAAGATACTCACGATTGTTAAGAGAAGGGTCGTCAATAACCTCATCAAAAAGAGTTCTCAGAACATCGCGCATCTGATGCTCGGCTCTGTATTTCATTTTTACCAGGTCACGTTTCCCTATGGCAAGATCGGAATATCTGTACGGTTCACCCGATTTGACAACATTTGCACAAATCTCCCTGAGCTGTTCAATAGCCGCGCATTTTTCCTTTGCATACTCAGGTGCCTTAGCTCTTGCATCAGCCTCCTGAAGCATAAGCAGCTTGATAAAAGAGGGCTCGCCCATTCTTGCCAGCGCGCGCTTTACTCCCCTGGCACTTTGCTCGAAATGTACATCATGATATTCAATAAGGAGGCATATTTCACGCCTTAAGCTCTCGTCAAAGGAATATTTATAACAGATATCCTTAGCAATTCTGACGCTTTCTGTATGGTGACCATAAAAATGAATTATACCGCCCGAATCCGTGCTTGAGCAAAGAGGCTTTCCTATGTCGTGAAGCAGGGCTGCCCACCTGACAGAGATATCATACGGAGAGGCTGCAACTGTGCGGAGAATATGTTCTCCGACATTATAAATATGATATTTGTTTTTCTGAGGCTCATAGAAGCATTTGTCAAGCTGCGGCAGTATTACCTTCAATATGCCGCATTCGAAAAGTGATTTTATTTCGGTTTCTGCAAATCTGCTCATAAGCATGCTTTCAAGCTCACTGCGTATATCGGTCTTCGACACCTTCTTAAGCAAAGGAGCGTGAGATAAAATACGAGCCCTTACATTTTCAGGAATGCTTTCTCCCGATTCGGCAAAAACACGTACAGCCTGAAGCATAAGCAGCGGATTGCTGCAATAAATTTCACTTTTCTCCATGGTAATCACCCTCCCCTGCAATTGCAATTCGGAATGCGGAATTCGGAATTTTCCTTTATATTAAGAAAAAACGAAGTTTTTCAACCATAACTTTGCATTTTCCATTATAACAAAAGCTACGCCTTATGTCCGCCTATTTGTTTATTGCGGTCTTTTGTTGTTGCACCCTCTTGAAGATTAAATCCTTTCAGTATTGCATTCTTTCCATATCTGTTTTTAATTTCAATAGTAGTTTCCTGGATTGCACGTTCTTTTTTCAGTTCTTTTTCTTCCTTTTCCATCCTTTTCTGCATAGTCTCATAGTCTGTAAAGAGATCAAGCTGCTCATGCTTCGGCTTATTTAAAACAGAGCCTTCCGGCACAATATGGTTTGCTGAAATATATACACGTCTGACAAGCAGTTTTTCGTTCACAATACGGTCATACAGCTCCATTGCGGCATTTACAATCAGCATTGTTGATGATGTAAATTTTCCGATATTCGCCGTTCCGTGCGCGTGCTTCGGCACCTTGCGCCCGTAACGGTCTGTCGTCACCTCGCCCTTGTAGCAGCGGCTGATTTCCGGATTTGTGAGATTCTCAATGTCATAGCCTATTGTAAGCACAATCTGGTCTGTTACAACTCTTTGCTCAACCAATTTAAGGCTGAGCAGCTCCAGCATTTCTCTCACTATCAATTTTGCTTTTTCAAAGTCATACGGACAATGCAGCACCTGCCCTTCCCCAAGGCTTTTATTTTCCGGCTTATAATTCCTTATATCGGCAATGGTGCACGGTTCCCATCCCCACGCATGGTCAATAAGAAGCTCTGCATTTACGCCGAACAGCTTATACAGCTTATTTTCTCCGTATTTATCAAGCGAGCACCTTGCAATATCGCCCATTGTATAAAGGCGGTTCGCTTCAAGCTTTCTTGCATACCCTTTGCCTACTCTCCAGAAATCCGTTAAAGGAGTATGGTCCCATAATTCTCTGCGGTATGACATTTCATCAAGCACGGCAATTCTCACGCCGTCTTTATCTGCCGGTATTTTCTTGGCTTTTATATCCATTGCAACCTTTGCAAGATATAAATTTGTTCCTATACCCGCCGTTGCAGTTATTCCGGTCTCTGCAAGCACATCTCTAATTATCTTTGACGCCAGTTCCCTCGATGAAAGATTATAGGTATTTAAATAGCTTGTTATATCTATGAACACCTCGTCAATGGAATATACGTGAATATCCTCCGGTGACACATATTTAAGATAAATGTCATATATTCTTGTGCTGTACTCCATATAAAGCGCCATGCGAGGCGGTGCCACAATATACGACAGCTCCAATGACGGATCCTGTGCAAGCTGAACCGCATTGCATGACTTGCCTGAAAACTGTCCTCCCGGTGCTTTTCTTAATCGCCCTGCATTAATAAACCTGACCTTCTGAACAACCTCAAACAGCCTTGCTCTGCCCGGTATTCCGAATGCTTTCAGGGACGGCGTAACAGCAAGACAAATTGTTTTTTCTGTTCTTGAGTCATCTGCCACTACAAGATTTGTTGTCAGCGGATTTAAATCCCGCTCAATACATTCTACGGAGGCATAGAAGGATTTTAAGTCAATGCAAAGGTATTGTTTCACTTTTTTGCCTCCTTTTTCTACAATTCAGGATTTAAGATTGGACCTTCACTTTTTCTTTCCCTGTGTCAAAGCATAGCTGTCTGCAATCATATTCCTTATATCCTCCTCCGGCACACTGCCGTCAAGGATAATGGAATTCCAATGCTCCTTGTTCATATGATAAGCCGGGATAACGGACTCGAAGGCGCTTCGCCACATATATGTCATATTCGGAGCACATTTTACATTAATCCATATATTATCCTGACGCTCATATATTGCCGCAAACATCTTCTTATTGGATTTATGCCGCATAACCGTCCAATTCGGATCATTAAAAGGATAATCCTCATATGTATCCTTTATAGATAAACAAAAATCAATTGCTTCCTGTCTTGTTCTCATTTTTCACACCACCATAATTTTATACAAGAATACGGCTGCATCAAAACCCGTCTGCAATAATTATAACACAAATCAGGTAAAAAATCAACTATCCGCTCCTTATTTTATACATAAGAAATAACAACTTTTAACCAAATTGAAAAAAAATCAAACTTTTTTAAATTTTTTTGTATACTAATCAGAAAAAATCTGTTATAATAAGCTTACGGCAGGAGGTGCGGTATGAACAACAATGAAAATCCCGAACGCGTTATTTTAACGGGAGTACACACGGGGACAACGGATATTTTATCCGATACGACAGAAGAATCGATTGATGAGCTTAAGGAACTGGTAAAAACAGCCGGCGGAGAAACTGTTTATATTCTTGTTCAGAATAAGGCGGAGATTGAAACAGCAACATATCTCGGCGCAGGCAAGCTTGACGAGCTGAAGGAGGCAATTGCTTCATATAATGCAGACACTGTTGTTTTTGATAATGAGCTGTCTCCGGTACAGCTTAAAAACATTGCTGACTTTCTTGAATTGAAGGTTCTTGACCGTTCTATGCTCATTCTTGATATTTTTGCAATGCGCGCAAAAAGCGGCGAAGGAAAGCTTCAGGTAGAGCTGGCTCAGCTTAAATATACACTGCCGAGGCTGCGCGGTCTCGGAACAGCAATGAGCAGGACAGGAGCCGGAATCGGAACGAGAGGCCCGGGTGAAACACGTCTCGAAACCGACCGCAGACATATAAGCCGAAGAATTCACGCCCTCGAAGACGATATAAAAGAAATAAAAAAACACAGGGAGCTTATAAGAAGCAGGCGAAGAAAAGACGGTGTTATTACTGCTGCTCTTGTCGGATATACAAATGCCGGTAAATCAACCCTGCTTAACGCTTTGACAGATGCAAATGTTTTTGCTGAAAACAAGCTTTTTGCAACGCTTGATCCAACCACGCGCGTAGTAGTGCTGCCGGACAACAGACAGATTCTTCTCGTTGATACCGTTGGTTTTATACGCAAGCTTCCCCACCATCTTATTGAAGCGTTCAAATCCACTCTTGAAGAAGCTGTTGTTGCCGATATCCTGCTTCATGTTATTGACGCAGCAAGCGATACAATGGATGAACAGATTACCGTAACAAGAGATGTACTTACATCAATAGGTGCGATGAACAAGCCTATAATAGGAATATACAATAAAGCTGATTTATGCGAAGATATGGCGGGCATGAGGCATTATGATATAAGTGTAGCCATAAGCGCAAAAAACAAAACAGGTCTTGATGAGCTTATTGCAGCCATATCTGAATGTGCTCCCGGAAGAAAAAAAGAATACAGCGTTCTTATTCCCTACTCAGAAGGAAAAGCCGCCGGAATACTCCACGAAACACAAAAGGTTCTGTCTGAAGAATTTACAGAGAACGGCACTCTTTTCCGGGTGCTTCTTGATGATGAAGCATACAGAAAATTAAAAAATTTTATTCAGTAAGGAGTTACGCTTATGTCGGAAAGGGCTCAGTATAAAACAGTAAAAAAATATGCCGGTACGGTGCTCACGGAAAAAAAATCAAAATTCATTTCATCTGTTTATCCTGTAAAAGACGAGCAGGAAGCACTTGAAAAGCTGAATGAGGTAAAAAAAACATATCCTGATGCAACTCATAATGTTTATGCATACGTCATTGATAAAAACAATATATTCAGGTATTCTGATGACGGCGAACCGTCAGGCACTGCCGGAATGCCTGTGCTTGACACTATACGCAAAGAGGGAATTGTTGATGTGCTTGTAGTTGTTACAAGATATTTCGGCGGCACACTCCTTGGGACGGGAGGGCTGGTTCACGCATACGGCGCCTCTGCGCGTTCCGGTCTTCTTGCGGCTGAAATCATCACAAGAACCCTGTGTAACCGTATTTACATAAAGGTGGGTTATACAATGACAGGAAAGCTGAATCATGAAATTGCAAAAAGCAGTTATATTCTTGAAGATACTGTTTATGATGACAGTGTAACATATATTATGCTTTGCAAGTTATCCAACACCGAAAAGCTTATTTCAGAGTTTACGGAAATGACCTGCGGAGCCGCACAGATAACAATAATTGATCAGACATATGTAGATATTCCGTCTGATGATATTTAAAATGAAAGGAATTGACAAAAGCATGAAAAAAATATTAACACTTATAACAGCTGTTTTAATACTGTCCTCGTGCACCGCGCAGCCGCCTGAGAAGACACCGGCAACGACCTCTCAGGCGCCTGTAAGCACAACCGCACCGGCCAAGACCGAAGCAGCAAAAAAAGTATCCTTTACGCCCGTAGAATCCGGAACTGAAAGCAAAGCGGACACAATGACCGAGGCTGCCTCTGTTGATACAGAACTGCTTTCGGAAGAGGATATGGATACTATTACGCTGTACACCTCTGCCAAAAAGGAAAACGGTAAATTTGTCCGTGATGACAGCGAAGAGTGGCTTCTTGAAATTGAGGGGGCTGACGGTAAATACTATACGCTTTTTGACGAAAGAGTATCGAACGGAAATATTTATTTTGACGTAGCTGAGGTGGGCGAGAAAAAATATATACTGCTTCATAATATATCTACCGCGGCAGATTATATAAAAGTATTTTGTGTAAACGATAAAGCCGTATGCGAAACCAATGAGCTTGATCTTAATTCCATGCAGACGGAAGCTATAAATCTCATTTACACTTCTATACCGAATTATCGGTAAATTTATGCATATTTATTCTAAGATATGGATAATAGGCAAAATGCCGATTTTGTCCATATTTGACGGCAAATATTGAAAAAATGCAGTATTTTTTGTAGTATTTAAGCCTTGAATTTTTATGCATAATGATGTATAATAATCACCATGGAGATGAAAATTATGATTGATAAAATTAAAACCATTGATAAGCAATATTATATGAACACCTTCGGTCAAAGGCTTGATGTATGCTTTTCAGAGGGCAGCGGTATGAAGCTTATTTCAACGGAAAATGAAGTGTTTTTTGATTTTCTCGGCGGTATAGCCGTAAATGCAATAGGACACTGTCACCCGTATTTTGTAAAAAAAATACAGGAACAGGTTTCAAAGCTTGTTCACGTATCAAATCTTTATTACATAGAATCACAGGCATTGCTCGCCGAAAAGCTTGTTAAGAATACATGCATGGACAAGGTTTTCTTTTCAAATTCCGGCGCTGAGGCAAACGAAGGAGCCTTTAAGCTCGCAAAAATGCATTTTTACAAAAAAGGCTCTCCCAAATATGAAATAATTTCTCTTGACCATTCTTTCCACGGCAGAACGCTTGCAACCGTAGCCGCAACAGGTCAGGAAAAATATCAGAAGCCGTACAAGCCCCTTACTCCCGGATTCATTCAGGTTGAACCGAACAATATTGACGCATTGAAAAAAGCCGCAGGAGATAAAACTGCCGCTGTTTTCATTGAACCTATACAAGGCGAAAGCGGAGTTCATCCGATGTCAAAGGAATACCTGCAAGAGGTCAGAAGCTTCTGTGACGAAAATGATATTCTCCTGATTTTTGACGAGGTTCAAACCGGAATGGGCAGGTGCGGAAAGCTGTTTGCATATGAATTATACGGTGTTGAACCCGATATCATGACAAGTGCAAAGGCTCTCGGCGGCGGTATCCCCATCGGGGCCGTTATGGCAAAGGAATTTGTGGCAAACGCATTTACTCCCGGCGACCACGGTACAACCTTCGGCGGAAATCCCCTTGCAACTACAGCCGGGCTTGCCGTTTTTGATATATTTGAAAATGAAAAGCTTGTTGAAAATTCGGAAAAGATGGGTCTGTATTTTAAAACTTGTCTTAAAAAGCTTTCGGAAAAGCACTCAGATAAAATTGTTGAGGTAAGAGGCAGCGGGCTTTTAATCGGAATAGAGCTCAAACCGGAAATTTCAAGAACTGTCTTTGAAAAGCTTTTTGAGGCAAAGATTCTCACAAGCCTTTGCTATAATACAATAAGACTTGCACCTCCGCTGATTATCAAGGAATATGAAATTGATTACTTTACAGAAACTCTTGATAATATATTAAAAAACATATAACGCTGCATAGAAAGGGACAGAAAATGAAGGATTTTATAAGTTTACACGATATTTCGGAAAAAGAACTTGAGGATTTGCTTTCACTGGCGATAAAGCTGAAAAAGGAACTGAAATCAGGGATTGCCCATCCGATTCTGAAGGGAAAAACACTTGGTATGATCTTTACAAAATCATCTACAAGAACACGTATTTCCTTTGAGGTTGGCATGACGCAGTTAGGCGGCTACCCGCTTTTCTTATCAAGCAATGATATTCAGCTTGGCAGAGGTGAAACAATTTATGATACCGCAAAGGTTATGGAGAGGTATCTTGACGGAATAATGATACGTACATTTGCGCATCAGGATGTTCTTGATCTGGCAAAGCATGCTGACATTCCAATAATAAACGCTCTTACCGACCTGCTTCATCCGTGCCAGGTACTTGCGGATCTCCTTACGGCATATGAGCATAAGGGACATCTTGAAAATCTTAAGCTTGCATATATCGGTGACGGAAATAACATGGCACATTCACTTATGTACGGCGCGGCAAAAGCAAGAATGCATTGCTCAATAGCTACTCCCTCAGGCTATACCTGCGATGATGAGGTTGTTGAAAATGCAAAAAAAGATTTTGCCGCAAGTGGGAAATCGCTCGTCCTCACAAACGATCCGGTTGAAGCTATAAAGAATGCCGATGTTGTATATACCGACACATGGGTAAGCATGGGAATGGAAACCGAAAAAGAAGAACGAATCAAGGCATTTGACGGATACCAGGTAAATGCGGAGCTTATGAAGCATGCAGCTCCCGATGCTGTATTTATGCATTGTCTGCCCGCATACAGGGGATTTGAGGTCACAGAAGAGGTTATTGACGGACCTCAGTCGGTAATATTTGACGAAGCAGAAAACAGGCTTCACGCACAGAAGGCCGTCCTTGCGACTTTAATGGGTTAAAGGAGCGGTGGCAAAATGAACTTTAAGTCTCTTTTTGAAGTAAGGCTTGCAAACGAAAACGATATCGACAGCATAATTGAAATCACAAGGGAAGCCTTTAAATCATACATAAAGCTTGCCGGTATTCCTACTGCCGCAGCTCTTACTGAAACACCCGATGACATAAAACGCGATCTGCGTGATAAAATTGTTTTAATTGCGCTTTCCGACGGTACACCTGTTGGCTGCGTCAGAGTTGAAATACTTGATGATAATACAGCTTACCTAAGCAGATTCGCCGTTAAAACCACAAGCCAAAATAACGGAATCGGAAAATCTATTATGAATCTCGTGGATAAAATCATGATAGAAAAGAATGTAAAAGAAATATGCCTCCATACCGGCTCAAAAATAACATCCCTTGTCAGATTTTACTACGGAAGAGGTTTTTATATTGATTCCACGGATAAATCAAGAGGCTATGTCAGGGCTTTGCTAAAAAAAGAATACTCAAAAGAAAATTAACCTGATTGCGAAGCAATATTTTTGCCGCAAGGCAAAAAAGCAAACTCGCTTTAGCGAGTTTGCACCACACTTCTTCCCTTTTCACTATTACTTATTACCTTCCAAAAATCGACATTCTTAGGGAAGAGTGAATAGTGAAGAGGTAATAGGTAAAAATCGACACCATACTATCGAATGGTGTCGATTTTTGGTATGCCCGATGCGATTCGAACGCACGACCTTCAGAGTCGGAGTCTGACACTCTATCCAGCTGAGCTACGAGCACATAACATGAATATTTTAACACATATTTCTTCTCTTGTCAACTGTTTTATCCGAAAAAATTATTTTTCTAAAAAAGCTTTAAGCTTTTCAAGACTGTCAGCGGCAGCATTATATCCGAGACGATAACATATCCTAAGCTTTTCCACGTCCTTTTCAACACGGTCGCACGGAAGAGGCTGATTCGGTGATATCACAAAAGCTCTTCCCGCTTTTTCCTCGGAAGCTATAAGCTTAAGCTCATTGTTATACATAATATGTCTGTTCTCAATACTTTTTATAAGCTCCGGATATTTTCTGTATTTCATTCTGATATACGGCATCATCTTATTCGGACTTTTCATGTATCCGCGTTCCCTTGTCAAAACAACAACATTTTTTAACATACCGAATTTTATGGATTGAGCAAGCGGTATAGAATCAGCAACACCGCCGTCAAAATAAAGCTCATTATTTATTTTTACAGGCTTTGATACAATCGGAAGTGAGCTTGATGCACGTATATATATAGTATCACGTTTCATATCCTCTATTATAGGATATTCCGCCTGTCCGGTTCTGCAATTTGTTACCACTACTCTGAATACAGCCGGATTCTCCGCGGCAGCTTTATAATCAATCGGATTAAGCTTGTTGGGAATGGTATCATATATCATTTCCGCTCCGAACAAATCACCCGTAGTAATGAAGCTGTATAAACCGCAGTAATGCTTGTCCGATAAATAATCCGTTGATACCGCAAAGGATCTGCCGGGCTGCCGGCTTATATAGCTTGACGCGTGGCAAGCTCCTGCCGATACACCGATTATATGTTTAAATTCTATATCGTTTTCAAGAAAGAAATCAAGCACTCCTGTAGTAAAAAGTCCTCTCATTCCTCCGCCTTCAAGAACAAGTCCTATACTCATTTTTATATTCCGAACTCCTTTCACCTTATCTGTCATTACTGTAAAGCCTGCCCTGAAAGGTTCCAAGCTCCTTCATTTTCCTGTCTATTTCGTTAAGCACCTCAAATTTTTTCAAGCTCCAAAGCGGAGCTATAAGTTCTGCTCTCGCGCCGTCGCCGGTAAGCCTTGCTATTACGGTTTCCGGAGGAAACAATTCAAGCTGTTTAATAATAATATCAATGTATTCCTCCAAAGACAAGGTTTCAAATTCTCCCGAAGCATATTCCTTCGCAAGATGAGTATTTTTAAGAACATGCAAAAGATGAAGCTTCACAAAATCCGGCTTAAGCTGTGCCGTTTTTGCGGCGCTCGCAAGCATCATTTCCTTATTTTCACCCGGAAGTCCGTTAATCAGATGTACGCACACCTTTATTCCCCGTGATTTCAGTTCGGAATATCCTTCAAGAAATTCAGCATATGACATGCATCTGTTAATTCGTCTGCCTGTTTCATCAAATACAGATTGAAGTCCAAGCTCTACAATAAGATCACACCGCTTATTTAAGTCCTCAAGATATTCAAGCACCTCACCGTTAAGAGCGTCGGAGCGCGTGGCGATATCAAGGCCGACCACATTCTGCTTTTCGAGAAATGGCTCAAAGCATTTTTTAAGCACAGCTACAGGCGCATAAGTGTTTGTGTGAGCCTGAAAATACGGCATGTATAGAGACGCATTTTTCCACTTTTTATGCATCATGGCGACAATGGCTTCAAATTGCTCATCAAGACTCCGCTCCGGGTCCCCGGCAAAGTCTCCGCTTCCTGAAGCAGAACAATAAGTACATCCCCCCACGCCCTTGCTGCCGTCTATATTCGGACAAGTAAACCCGGCATTCAAAGAAACCTTAAATACCTTTGCTCCGTATTTTTTCTTAAAATAATAATCCAATGCGTGATATCTTTTTGTTCCGTCCGAATATTTAAAATCAGCCATCAACATAATCCTTCCAGATTTTTTAACAACATAAACCGTTAATAAAATTATACTCCATAAAGTCTTTATTGTCAATACTTCATATGTATTTTTGTAACATAGTTCATAAATCAATTATTTTTTTCAAAAAAAGCTTGACAAAAAATACTTTTTGTGTTACACTGTTTAATGTTGTAAGGGGCATTAGCGCAGTTGGGAGCGCATCACACTGGCAGTGTGGGGGTCAGGGGTTCAAGTCCCCTATGCTCCACCAAAAATCGACACCATTCGGCAGTATGGTGTCGATTTTTACTTATTACCTATTCACTCTTCCCTAAAAAATGTCGATTTTTGGAAAGTAAAAAGTAATAGTGAATAAGGAAAAAGCGTGGTGCAAACTTGCTAAAGCAAGTTTGTTTTTATGAAGATACATCTGCATTGTAAGTGAACAAGGATTTAGCTAATTCAGAAAACACCGCATATAATTATCATCAGCCCGCTCCCAGCAAACGACGTTAAACCAATCATCTATGTAATCACTTCTGTTATTATAGTGTTTCAAATAATACGCATGCTCCCATACATCAATACAAAGAACCGGGCACAGCCCGACAGGAACCGGTGTATTTTGATTTGCCGAGGTTATTATTCTGAGTCTTCCGTTTTTATCTGATACAAGCCATGCATAGCCTGAACCGAATACGGACAAGGCTGCCTTTTTAAATTCTTCTTTAAATTTATCCATGCCGCCGAATGTCTTCGTAAGCATCCCCGCAAGATTCCCTATCGGTCTGTCTTCTCCTTCGGGGCACATGCCGTTGAAAAAAAATCTGTGATTAAATACCCCTCCGGCGTTATTTTTCACAGCAGACTTTAAATTCTGCGGAAGTTTGTCTGCGATGCGAAGCAGCTGTTCAAGCGAAAAGCTCTGCAAATTTTCATTGGTGCTCAGAATCTCATTCAGATTATTAATATAAGTCTGAAGATGCCTGTTGTGATGAAGCTCCATTGTTTTTTCATCAATAAACGGTTCAAGAGCATCATAAGCATAAGGCAGGGGAAGATTTTTAAATTCGTAATAACTGTTCATAAAAACATCCTTTCATTAATCAGCATAAACTATATTATATATTCTATGCGCAAGGATGAAAATGTACAATTCCATAAAAAAATATCGGACAAAGCCGAAACAAAAGCTTTGTCCGATATCTTTTATTTTTTTTCGTTTCCTTCCGCATCAAACAGCGGAAGCGGAGCAAGACAGATTATGTCATCGCGGTTCATGGCATCACCCTCTGCGAGTACAGCCATCTTCCCCACAATCTCTCCTCCTACCTGCCGAACCAGAGTTTCAAGGGCAGCAAGTGATTCTCCGGTGCTTATAACGTCATCAACAATAAGTACACGCTTACCGCGCATAGCGTCTATTTCCGTTTTGCCTATACAAAGCCTCTGCTGTGCTTCAGTGGTTATTGATTCCACTTCCGTATAAACAACATCCTTCATATACAGTTTTTTTGACTTTCTGGCAACAATATAATTATTTTCTCCCGCTTGTCTTGCCATTTCGTAAAGCAGGGGTATTCCCTTCGACTCTGCGGTTATCATTATATCATGCTCCGGTGCAAGCTTCAGAAGCTCCCTTGCAGCCGCATTTGTCATTTCCACATCTCCGAACATAATAAACGCGGCAATATACATATCATCAGATACGCGGCAAAGAGGCAATTCACGGGTAAGACCTGCTACCTTAAGCGTATAAAATTCCTTCATTTTTTTATTTCCCTCCGGATCACTGTTTTAGCGCTCATTCTCAGAGCAAGCTCTAAAACTAAAATTTCAAATAGAAATCATCAGGCAAGATGCAGTACTTTTGTTATAAAGTACAGAACAAAAAGTGCCGTTGAAATCCACATAACAGGCTTAATATCTTTAACCTTACCTGTGAAGATTTTAAGGATAACCCATGAGAGCATACCGAACATAATACCGTTTGATATAGAATATGTAAACGGCATAAATACAACTGCGGTAAATCCGCCGATAACATCTGCAATATCTCCGTCAAATTCCATGTTTTTAATTGCACTCAGCATAAGGAGCCCGACAAAGAGCATAGCCGGTGTTGTTGCAAATGACGGTATAGCAAGGAAAATAGGTGAAAGCACTATAGCAACAAGGAACAATACAGCTGTTGTAAGCGATGTAAGACCTGTTCTTCCGCCCGCTGCAACACCTGCACTTGATTCAACATAGCTTGTTACGGTAGAGGTTCCGAGACATGCACCGCAGACTGTACCTACAGCATCTGCAAGCAAAGCGCCCTTAGCATTCGGAAGCTCGCCCTTTTCGTCAAGAAGGTCACCCTTTTCGGCAACTCCTATCAATGTTCCGACAGTATCGAATATGTCGGTAAACAGGAATGTAAACATTACAACAAGGAATGATGAGAAATTGCTTGCTATAAAGCCAAAATCAAACTTAAAGAGAGCCGGCGCACCGATGTTAAGACCTGAGAATGAAGGAATCAGGGAATATACACCGTTTTCAGGGTCTACTACGTACCAGCCGCAAAGCTCAGCGATTATACCAAGCACCCATGTTGCAATAATACCGAGAAGAATATGACCGGGAACCTTATAATGACGAAGAATTCCGATTATAATAAGGCCAAGCACCGAAAGCACAAATTGAGGCGAACCAAAAGAACCTATTGAAACCAATGTAGCATCATCATTAATAACTATTCCCGAATTAATCATTGCAATGATAGTTATGAATAAACCAATACCGGCTGTAATACCGAACTTTAGGTTTTTAGGAATCTGATTTACAAGAGCTTCTCTGAAATTACAAAGAGAAAGCAGAATAAAAATAATACCCTCAACCAAAACAGCCGTCAATGCAACAGAATAAGAATATCCCATTGCTCCGCATACCGTAAATGCAAAAAATGCATTCAATCCCATTCCTGAAGCAAGCGCTACGGGATAGTTTGCAAAGAACGCCATACAAAGCGTTGCAATAGCAGCTGAAAGCGCAGTTGCCGTAAAAATACCGCCCGGTGTAGCACCTTCAATACCGCCAAGATATGCCGGATTAACAGCAAGTATGTATGCCATTGCAAGGAATGTTGTTACACCGGCAATAATCTCTTGTTTTACTGTTGTTCCGTTTTCCTTCAGCTTAAAAAGTTTTTCCATAAAATCCCTCTTTCTTTTTTACTTTTGTTATGACGGATTCTCACTGAAACAGCCCCTCCGCCGCAGCCTGATATCAGCTGCTGCCCTCAGCGGAAAAGCCTCAAAAATCCTACCGCCACTACTTATATATTGTATAACGAAATGAAAAAAATTTCAAGACCTTTTTGAAAAAAAATTAAAAAAATTTTAATATTTTTCTCATTTTTTATTCATTTATGCAGCAAAAACCGCCGAAAGACCTCATTTCCAGAAATTAAACCTTGAATTTATGAATAAAATATGTTATATTGTATATGCACCTACACCATCTGCATTTTAAACACGAAAGGATTATTCATAATGAAAAAAATACTGATGGCGCTTGCTGCATGGCTTGTTTTTTCAGCGTCCGCTGCGGCGCAGGAGGTGCCTGTAGACATACGCGTAAACGGTGAATACATTAAAACAGTGTCAGAACCGATTGTTTTAAACGGGAGAACATATGCTCCGATACGCTCTGTTGCAAATGCTCTCTGCTCAGAAAGCGTGATATGGAATGACGCTGAAAAAAGTGCGGATATAACAATCGGCGGCAATACGTTAAAGATATACATCGGTTCAACATCAGCTGTTTATAACGGAAAGACAATTCCGTTATCCGAGGCTCCGTTTATCTCATCGGACAGAACCTTCCTGCCTGTCCGTGCGATCTCTGAGCTTTTCGGAGCAAACGTATCATGGGACAGTGAATACAAAAACGTGGAGATAACCAAAGAAGAAATCTCTGTTCCCGAAAGCTCTGTTGATACTTCATTTACTCATGATGACCTTTACTGGATGTCACGGATAATTAAAGCCGAAAGCTGCGGAGAACCGCTTTTCGGTAAAATTGCTGTGGGAGACGTAATTCTGAACAGAGTGAAAAGCAATCTTTTCCCCAACACAATTTACGGCGTTATTTTTGATACAAAATATTCGGTGCAGTTTGAGCCGGTTATGAACGGCAGCATTTATAATCAGCCGTGCGAGGAATCAATTGCCGCTGCAAAGCTTTCTATGACAAATGATACCGTTATCGGAAATTGCCTGTATTTTTTTAATCCCAGCATAGCAGCAAGCTCATGGATTTCAAAAAACAGGATATATTACACAACTATAGGAAAGCATCAATTTTATCTTTAATTCCGATACAGCTCAGAAATACCTTCGATATGTCTTCTCATATCATCGCGGACATTCCGGGGAGAAACTATCTCGGCCTTTGTTCCGAGACCTGCAAGCCAGCCAAAAAACTGGGGGCTTATCGCAACCTTTATTTTTGCAGTAAAATGATTCTCATCCGACTTCAGCATTACAGCTTCGGAACCGAATCTGTCAATCACGACGCCGGCGAGAGAATTTTCAAATTTTACATCAACAGCAGTTTCCTCCCCGCCGAACATTCCAAATATTTTCTTTGAGTATTCTGCCGGATCAAAGCTCTTATCCGGCAGAATTCTTTCTTCATCAAGTATTGTTATGTCCGTCATTTTATCAACGCGGTAATGAGTAAAGCCCGAATATTTTTCCTTATATGCAATAAGGTAATAATTCTCATCATCCCACGAAAGCGAAACGGGAGTTTCTATGTAAAGTTCTCCGTTTTTCCGGAAGCTCTTCTTCCCCTCCGGAGTCCATTCAAAATAATGAAAGCTTATCTGCTTATTCTTTGATATTGCCTCATAAATGGTGTCAACCGCATAATAAATACCTTCGTTCAATGTTTTTACACGGTTCATCACAAAAACCTGTCTTCTCAGCTTTCCTGCATTATATGCACTCGTCAGCCGCTCAAGCTTTGAAATAAGCTCAAGACTTTTTTTGTGGGTTATAAATCTTGAGGCCTGAACACTGTCCACAAGAAGCTTTAATTCGGGAAGCTCAAAGTCGCGACTCCCTATAAAATATCCTGAGCCAGCAGATTTTATCACATCCACACCGTAAACGGACAAACATTCAATATCATCATAAATGCTTTTACGCTCTGCACTTATTCCGTACTGCCCCAGCGCGGATATAAGCTGAGGCATTGTCATAGGATGCTCCTCATCTGTTCTTTCGGTCAGTATTTTAAGCAAATATAATATCTTCATTTTCTGATTTGAGCTTTTTGACATGCTTAACGCCTCATCTTTCATATATTTTATCTCAATGTATGTTATCACCGTATTCGCAATTGACAAAGCTGTCAATACAAGTATAGTCATCCCGCATCACTAATGTACGGGTCCGGTCAAGCTTTATCAACATTTTTTACTCCTAAATTGCAATATAAAATGTCCAAAAAATTTGTTAAGTATAACATTATTAATTTCTTTAGTGAAATATTTGCCTTCGGCAAATGTGAAATAATTTCTTGCAGAAATTGTGAAATAGAAACCTTTCGTTTTCTGTGAAATGAAATAAATCCTTTTTTCACACGCCGCAGGCGTATTTTACAGCGCAGCTATTTCACACGCGAAGCGTATTTCACAAATCCGAAGGATTTATTTCGTTGAAAAAACGACAAGTTTTGACTTGTCGTTTTTTCTGGTGGAGCTGAGGAGAATCGAACTCCTGTCCGAAAATAAATCCATGCAAAAATCTACGGGTGTAGGCTGTGATTTAAATTCCCTTACCGAGGCTCACACAGACCATGATCAACGGCTTGGTAGCTTCTTATTCATGAAACCGGCCGAAGCGTTCCGGAGTCACGTTCACCACTGATATTCGCCTTATTCTGAGCCGTGGTCCTCTCAGATAAGACGGCAGCGCTTAGGCTGCGTATGCTAATTCGTT
Source organism: Clostridia bacterium (assembly GCA_017935675.1). GTDB lineage: Bacteria > Bacillota > Clostridia > UBA1381 > UBA1381 > RGIG9115. The sequence goes on from JAGBHE010000092.1 coordinate 65,759, forward strand.
GTTAGCGTTTATTTTTAAATTCGGGACTTTTTAAGTGGATTCCCATTCACTACCCGCATTTCACACTTCACTATCCCCGTCGAAGCCATTGCAGTCCCATATGATTTGTGAAGCGTTAAACGATATTGCTGCGCTCCTTAACGGCACGCTGAGCATTTCTTTTAGCATCTCTTTTTGCGATATCCTCACGCTTATCATAAAGCTTTTTACCTTTGCAAAGTGCAAGGTCAACCTTTACGTGTGATCCGTTCAGATACACCGAAAGTGGAATAAGTGAAAATCCGGTCTGTTTAATCTGACCGATTAGCTTTCGTATCTGAGCCTTATGCAACAGAAGCTTTTTTTCACGCAGTGGGTCTCTGTTAAATATATTTCCCTGTTCATACGGGCTGATATTCATACCCATAACAAAAACCTCACCGTTTTTTATTCCGGCATAGGCATCGGAAATATTAACCTTACCCTGTCTTACGGATTTCACCTCTGTACCGAAAAGCTCAATACCTGCTTCAAAATTCTCAAGGATAAAATACTCGTGACGCGCTTTTTTATTTTGTGCAATCACTTTAATGCGGTCATTTTTTGCGCTCATCTATATCTCCTCCTTCTTCATATACTTTAAAGCAGTGCTGTGCTGTATACTATTATCACAACAAATGTATATTAACACAGCACCGCATAATTTTCAAGTGAAATCCTAAAAAATTAACAGTTTATTTACCAATAAAAAATCAGACCTCTTCAATAATCGGCAAAATCATCGGATTTCTCTTTGTTTTTGCGAAAATAAACTTTGCAACATCGTTTTTCAAAGCATTTTTCAGAGTTGACCAATCCGTAGTTCTTTTAGACATACAAATTTCAATACTGTCCTGCGCAACATCACGTATCCCGTCAATCAAGGCCTCAGCTTCACGGACATAAACAAAGCCGCGGCTGATAACATCAGGTCTTGACACGATTTTATGGTCCTCTCCGGATATAGTTGCAACAACAATAATCAGTCCGTCCTGTGAAAGATGCTTTCTGTCACGAAGAACAATATTTCCGACATCACCCACGCCGAGACCATCAACAAGAATTTTACCGTTTTGCACGACACCGCTTTGCTTAGCACTGTTCTCATCAAGCTCAAGAACACTGCCGTTGCTCAGGACAAATGTGTTCTGCTTCGGAATTCCCACCTTTTCAGCAAGCTCTGCATGAAGCATCAGATGTCTGCATTCACCGTGCACAGGTATAAAGAATTTCGGCTTTGCAAGGGCGAGAATAAGCTTAAGCTCTTCCTGACAAGCATGTCCCGATACATGTACCTCTGCAAGTGATTTGTAAATAACGGAAGCGCCTATTCTGAATAATTCGTTTATTACATTCGATACTGCTTTTTCATTGCCCGGAATAGGCGTTGCAGATATGATTATAAGGTCATCCTTTGTGACCTCAATTTTCCTGTGGTCGGAATATGCCATTCTCGTAAGAGCGCTCATTGGCTCTCCCTGGCTTCCGGTAGTTATTATAACAATCTGGCTCGGTCTGTATTTATTTATATTATCAACATTTATGAGCACGCCCTCAGGCACCTTCATATATCCCATTAGTATGGACAGCTCAACAATATTTTCCATACTGCGGCCGGATACGGCTACCTTTCTGCCGTTTTTTACAGCAGCATCTATTATCTGCTGCACTCTGTGAACGTTTGATGCAAACGTTGCAACAATAATCCTTTTAGTACAGTTCTTGAAAATCTGTTCAAACTTATCGCCGACGCTTTTTTCGCTCATTGCAAAGCCTGCGCGCTCTACGTTTGTGCTGTCTGACATAAGCGCAAGAAGTCCTTCTTTGCCAAGCTCTCCTATACGTGTAAGGTCTATCATTTCTCCTACTATCGGCGTAGTGTCTATTTTGAAGTCACCCATGTGAAGCACCTTGCCGACAGGGGTTTTTATTGCAAGGGCACAGGAATCTGCTATTGAGTGATTTGTTCTGATGAATTCAACAGAGAAGTTTTTTCCGACATTAACAGTATTTCCTGCCTTAACACGCACAAGCTTAACCTTTGCAAGCATATTGTGCTCCTTAAGCTTATGTTCAACAAGTCCCAACGTCAGTCGCGTACCAAAAACGGGCACATTTATAGACTTTAAGAAAAACGGAATACCTCCGATATGATCCTCGTGTCCATGGGTAATAAACACACCAAGAACCTTTGACGCGTTTTTTTCAAGGTAAGAAATATCGTTAATGACCATGTCAACACCGGGCATATCGTCATCCGGGAAAGACATTCCGCAGTCAATAACTATTATCTCATTACCATACTCAAAGGCGGTTAAATTCTTTCCGATCTCATTGAGCCCGCCTATAGGTATAATTTTCAGTTTTATTTTTTTTGCCAAAATTTTTATCCTCCATTTTTTTAAGCCCTCAGGCTGTTATTTTTTCCGTTCCATATCTCAATTAAATATTATGTCAGCAGCAGCCCGGATTTGTTATCCGGAATACAGGCACACTCATTGCCCGTGAGGCTCCTGCGCTCTTTATTGAAAAAACCGAACAAATCATCGTATCAATTATATCAAATTCATAACAATATGTCAACCAACTTTAAAGAAAGTTTACTAAAAAGCTAAAATAAACCCTTCGTTTCAAAATATTTTATGCTATAATGCAATATTTTATGTGGATAAAACCTATTATTTATTCAAATTAATCAGATTCTGAGCTGCTACCATAAGTCCAAGCTTAGCAGATTCATAGGTAAGACCTCCCTGAAGATAACCTATGTACGGTTCACGTATAGGTCCGTCTGCACTAAGCTCAATGCTGGCACCCTGGTTAAACGCACCCGCAGCCATAACAACCTCATCACTGTAGCCGGGCATTGCCCACGGCTTCGGTTCAACAAAGGAATCCACAGGCGCTCCCTTTTGTATTCCTGCACAGAATGCAACAAGCTTGTCAGCGCTTCCGAGTCGTATCGCCTCAATTATATCATGTCTTTCCTCATTCCATGCCGGCTCAGCTTCAAAGCCGAGCTTTTCAAAAACACATGCGGCAAGAACAGCTGATTTAACAGCATTTGAAACAACGTGAGGCGCAAAAAACAAGCCCTGATATGCAAGCTTATTAAAGCCGAGACTTGCTCCCGCCTCCCTGCCTATTCCGACAGAAGTAAGACGGCAGGCACATTTTTCAACAAGCTCAGATTTACCTGCGATATATCCACCGGTGGGCGCAATACCTCCGCCTGGATTTTTTATAAGCGAACCGCATATAATATCAGCGCCAAAGGCTGTCGGCTCATGCTCATCAACAAACTCACCGTAGCAGTTATCAACCATGCACAGGGTTTGCGGTGACTTTGTCTTGACAGCAGAAATTATCGTTCCGATTTTTTCCGCGCTGTATGTAGGACGATCGCCATACCCCTTTGAACGCTGAATAAGAACCATCCTGATTTTATTTTCATCTAAAGCTTTCATTATTGAAGCCATATCAGGCTCACCGTCAGGCAAAAGATTTATTTCCATATATTTTATGCCGAAATCTCGAAGGGAACCGTCACCGATTTCGCCGCCGCTCCCGATTACCTCTTCAAGAGTATCATAAGGCCGCCCCGTAGCCGAAAGAAGAATATCGCCCGGTCTCAGGATTCCGAAAAAAGCCGTAGACAAAGTGTGCGTACCCGAAATAAGCTGATGCCTTACAAGTGCGTCTTCACATTCAAAAACATCAGCATATACTCTGTCAAGTGTGTCACGTCCGAGGTCATCATATCCGTAGCCGTATGTGGGAACAAAATGCGCCTCTGAAACTCTGTTATCGGAAAACGCTTTCATAACCTTCCATTGGTTGTTCTCTGCAATACCTTCAATGCGTTTAAATGCAGGAAGCACTGTATTTTCACATTCTTCAAACAAGCGCACAACCTCCGCACTTATCCCGAATGCCTTTGTCAAATCCATCATCTGTAAAATCCTTTCAATTTATCAGTATTCAATTCCCTCACGCGCCCCAGCTCCGCGGTCAAAGGGATGCTTAAGCTTTGTCATATTTGTTATATAGTCCGCCTTATCCTCAAGCTCCGAAATATCTCCTCTGCCGGTAAGAATAAGCTCACCGAAATCTGAAAACCGCATAACGTCACTTGTATCAATCACCCCGGCATCAATGGCGCTTACAGCCTCATCAAAGACAAAAACACTGTAAAGACCGGAAATTGAAAAAATCATTTCAAGCTTTTCCTTATAAAGCTCACGTATCTGTGCTTTTGTTTTCTCATCAGCATCAAAAAGAAACGGTATTTCCCTGCCGATGTTAATCACCGTGATATTATCAATTCCGCAAAGAACTTTTCTTTCTCCGCTTGTATCAGATTTAAGAAACTGAAAAAACAACACCTTTCTGCCTGCCGCCGCAGCTCTCAGCGAAATCCCGACAGCAGCAGTCGTTTTTCCTTTCCCATCACCTGTGTAAATATGAACCATCAAACATCAATCCTTTTAATAATCTCACGCGCTATATCCTCAGGCGTCATGCTGTTATCAACAGGAATTTCAAAATCACAGTCCTTATACAGCGGAAGCCTGTCCTCAAAGCGTTTTCTTATAAGAGAAATATCCTCCATAAGAAGAGGACGCGTAGCCCTTGCAAGCTCAAGCCTTTCCTCGATAACCGAAAAATCAGGAAGCAATGCTGCAATAACACCGCTTTTATGCATAATACTTCTGTTATATTCGGAAAGAACTATTCCTCCGCCTGTTGAAATTATCGCACCTTCAGATTCAGACGCGCGCAAAAGCATTTCGCTTTCGACCTTTCTGAAATATTCTTCCCCTTTTTCGAAAAAAATATCCTTAATTATCATATTCAGTGTTTTTTCAATCATATCATCAGTGTCAATAAGCTTTTTACCGGTTATTCTGCTAAGCTCCGAAGAAACTACTGTTTTACCGCTGCTCATGAACCCGGTTATATATATATTATTCATTTACTTTTTTAAGAACCTCCCCGTAAAGCTTTGAAGGAACCTTCACTCCTGTAAAATGCTCATATGCAAGAATCCCCTGAAAAACAAGCATGCCAAGACCGTTAAGAACGCGCGCGCCGTGCTTTTCAGCATCCTTAAGAAATGTTGTTTTTTCCGGATAATAAATAAGATCAACCGCTCCGCAGATGCCTTCAAGCAAAGAAGAATCCTCAAGCGGCGTTTCATTGCTGCCCATTCCGACCGAGGTTGTGTTTATTATTATATCGAAGCATTCTGCCGTCTCATATACCTTAAAAATATCCGTCCCCATAGAACCGTTCAAATCACTGCAAAGCTTCTCGGCACGGCTTACAGTTCGGTTTTTTACAGCTACAAGGGAGGCGCCTCGGTTTTTCAGCATTACGCAGACCGGCTTTGCCGCGCCTCCGGCTCCAAGAACAAGAATTCTCTTATTTCTTATTTCAAAGCCTGCCAGCTCCATTGACATATACAAGCCCTCGCCGTCCGTACTGTAGCCCGTAAGAATTCCGCCGGAATTTACGACTGTATTTACCGAACCGGCAAGCCGCGCATTATCGCTTACAACATCTACAAGCTCAAGCGCCTTATATTTAAAGGGCGCGGTAACATTAATACCGCGAATCCCAAGAGCCTTGACAGCGCTCAGCACTTCATCCATCCCATCCGGTTCAAATGCAGTGTATACATAATCAAGGCCAAGCTTCTCCGAAAGAAAATTGTGTATTCTCGGCGAAAGACTATGCCTTACAGGGTTACCTACAACTGCCAGCACCTGTGTTCTACCCGTTATTTCCATTATAACACCTCATCAAATAAATCATTATCTTCCTTTGCTGAAATCAGCCGTCCGCAAAGTCCGGTATACCTTGCCTTTTCACTGTCGTTTTTAGTCATATATTCTATAGGCTGTTCCATGCCGACAAGAATAACCATTGTTTTTGCACGAGTAACTGCCGTGTAAAACAGATTTCTGCACATCAGCATGGGCGGGAACTGCGCGGCAGGCATAATAACAAACGGGAACTCACTTCCCTGACTTTTATGAACTGTTATTGCATACGCAAGCACAAGCTCATCAAGCTGGTTAAACGGATATTCAACCCGCTTGTCCTCATCAAACATAACGACCATAAGCTTATCAATAACCGAAATATCGATAATTTTCCCCATGTCGCCGTTAAATATTCCCGTGCCGTTATCCCCCACCTCACGGGTATAGTACAAATCGTAATTGTTTTTTATCTGCATAACCTTGTCGCCGACGCGGAAAACGGTTTTCCCGTAAGCGTATTCACTTTTTGTTATGTCCGGAGGATTAAGCTCCGCCTGAAGCCTGTGGTTTAAGTTTATTGAGCCGCAAAGACCTTTTTTTGACGGGGAAAGCACCTGAATATCGGCAAACGGGTCAATGCCGTAGCTTGACGGCAGTCTTGTTTTGCAGAGTTGAACAATGGTAGACAATATCCCCTCCGCATTAGTTCGGCGAAGAAAGAAAAAATCACTTGATTTGTCTGAAAGAACAGGCATCTCGCCGCGGTTTATGCTATGTGCGTTTACAACAATCAGACTTTGCTCCGCCTGGCGAAAAATCTTATCGAGCTTAATAACGGGCACAACGCCGCTCTTTATTATATCGTTAAGAACATTGCCCGGTCCCACAGACGGCAGCTGGTCAGCATCACCGGACAAAATCAGCCTTGTTCCCGGCTTAACAGCCCGAAGAAAGGCATACATAAGGCTGATATCAATCATGCTCACTTCATCGAGAATTATGGCATCCGCCTGTATCGGATTATTCTCATCATATGTAAACCGCGTTCCGCCCTCCTCACCCGCAGCTCCGAGAAGCCTGTGAATGGTTTTTGCTTCAAGCCCGGTAAGCTGATTCATACGCTTTGCGGCACGTCCCGTAGGCGCTGCAAGGACAACCTTAAGTTCAAATTCTTCAAAAAGCCGTAAGATCGTATTGATTGTCGTTGTCTTTCCTGTGCCCGGACCACCGGTCAGCACCATACAGCCGCAGGACATGGCTGTTGCAACAGCATTTTTCTGTTCTGCAGCAAGCTTCATTCCCGTTATGTTCTCCAAGCTGTCAATGCGTGCTGCCGTTTCCTCAAGGGAAAGCAGCTCCTCCTTTTTATCGGATGACATTGAATAAAGTCTTGAAGCCGTATAGCATTCGGCCTTGTGGAGAACAGAAAGAAAATACACGCTTTCGCCGTCTATTTTGTCGATATAAATATCATGTGATAAAATAAGCTCCGAAAGTATGTTTTCAATATCAGTCTCAAAAACATCGAGATTATACGCCCCGTGCTCAATCATAAGATTTTTCGGAAGATATGTATGACCGGAGGTATAAGCCGCCTGCATAAGAAGATATTTCATACCGCTCCGAAGCCGCAGAGGATTGTTCTTTGCAATCCCCTCACCGAAAGCAATCTTATCGGCTACGGAGAATTTGATTCCGTCAACACTTTCCGTAAGCACATACGGATTTTTCTTTATCTCACTGACGGCATCACCGCCGAAAATTTTGTAAATCTTAACGGCAAGATTTGCGCTGACATTATATTGCTGCAAAAACATAACTATGCTTTGCATAGCCTGTATTTCACGGAAGGATTCGCCGATTTTTGCGGCGCGCTTCGGGGAAATCCCTTTTATTTCAGCCAATCGCTCAGGGCTTGACAGCATTATATCAAGAGTTTCTTTGCCAAATGCCATAACAAGCTTTTTTGCCGTTGCGGCGCGAACGCCATACACTACACCGGAAGAAAGATAGCGCAATATATCCTGCTCCTCGGTGGGAAGCAGGGTTTTATAATATTCCATTTTAAACTGTTCACCGTACTCAGGATGCACAACCCAGCTTCCCGTCACGGTAAGCTGCTCACCTTCTGCAAGATTAGCCGTGTATCCGACAACTGTAATCAGTTCTCCGGTATCGCTTTCAAAATCAAAAATCGTATACCCGTTTTCATCATTATGAAATATGATTTCAACAGCAGCACCGGATATCGTCAATTTATCCATTATAAATCAAATCCTTTTACGGCAGCAGCCGTTATCTGCTGCGAAGTACCTTAAGTACCCTTTCAAAATAATCGGGAAGCGGACAGGAAAAGGTCATCTTCTCCCCTGTAACGGGATGAATAAAACCAAGAGTTTGTGCATGAAGCAGCTGACCTGCAAGCCTGAACTCCTCCTTTTTAACGCCGTAAACCGGGTCTCCCACAACAGGATGACGGCTGTGCGCCATATGAACACGTATCTGATGTGTTCTGCCGGTATCAAGCACACATTCAACAAGAGTATAGCTGCCAAACCTTTCACAGACGCGCACATGAGTAACCGCAGAACGTCCGTCAGGCGTTACTGCCATCTTTTTCCTGTCAGAACGGTGTCTTCCGATTGGAAGGTCAACCGAAAACTCATCCTCGCGGATATTGCCGTGTACAAGGGCAATATATCTGCGCTCAGGCTTTGAGGAATGCCACTGCTCGGTCAGAGAAAGATGGGCTTCGTTTGTTTTTGCTGCAACAATAAGACCGCTTGTATCCTTATCAATTCTGTGAACAATGCCCGGTCTGAGCATACCGTTAATTCCGGAAAGCGAGCTGCCGCAGTGGTATAAAATGCCGTTTACAAGTGTGCCGCTTTCGTTTCCGGGCGCGGGATGCACCACAAGTCCCTGAGGCTTGTTTATGACAATAACCGATTCATCCTCATAAACAATATCAAGGTCCATTTTTTCAGGAACGGCTTCAATGCTTTCCGGGTCCGGAACAACAAGCTCAAGAAACTCATTTCCGCATATTTTATATTTTTTAGATAAAACCCTGCCGCAGCATGTAACCCTGCCCTCGTCACACAGCTTCGCCGCAAAGGAGCGGCTGAAATCCGTATTCTCACCGATATAGGTATCAAGCCGGGTTCCGGAAGCCTCCGGGCAGCATTTTAAGGTTATTTTTTCCATAATTAATTTACACAAACAGCTGTAAAAGCCGCATTGCATCAAAGCTCCTCAATTTTATGAATTTTTTCTATACGTCTGTTGTGTCTTCCGCCTTCAAATTCCGTTTCAAGCCATGTATCGGCAATCATAAACGCAAGGTCGCGTCCTGTTACCCTGCCGCCCATGCAAATAATCTGAGCATTGTTATGAAGCTTTGCCATTTTTGCGCTGTACACGTCAGAACAAAGCGCCGCACGGATATTTTTAAATTTATTCGCCGACATTGATATTCCGATTCCGGTGCCGCAGAAAAGCATGCCGCAGTCAACCTCACCATTTTGCACAGCTATACATACAGGCGCTGCCGCATCCGGATAATCAACAGCTTCACCGGAATGTGTTCCGAAATCCACAACCTCATAGCCATTTTCCTCAAGATGCACCTTTATCTGTTCTTTGAGTTCATAACCGCCATGATCACTGCCTAATCCTATTTTCATCTAAATCGTATCCTTTCCGTGTTTTTCTTCGTATTCTCTTTCTGCCTGAGATTTTCTTATATAAAACGGCACGACATTATGACAGCTTACCGCACTGTCTATATTACGAAGTCCCAGAGCTGCCACAGAGGATGCCCTCTGAAGCAAATTTCCGGGCGGTGCGAATTTTGCATGCTCTCCCAGCTTATCGGTTATGTATTCTCTGTATACAGGAACACCGTCGCCGACAAACACTACATCAAGAAAATTTCCGCAGTCCTCTATACACTCATCTATCGAAACAGCACGCGGCTCTTCAATTTCACGGAAGCCTTCCTCATCCCAGATATATGTTCCCGTATAAACCTGAGAACGTCTGGCGTCCATAATAGGAACTATAAGATGCTCACACATAGGCAGATTAAAAGCAAGTGCCGGAAGCGTCCCAACGGGAACAACCTTTTTCCCTGTGGCATGAGCAAGACCCTTTGCCGTTGCAATTCCAATCCGCAGTCCAGTAAAAGAACCCGGGCCGACAGAAACTGCAAAGGCGTCTATGTCTTCCGCGCTGCAGCTGCATGCATCAAGCATTGCAGATATCATAGGCAAAAGCATTTCTGAATGCGTCTTTTTCAGATTCAGCGTATATTCGGCAATAAGCTTTTCATCATCAATCAAAGCAGCGGAGGCAACAGCTGAGGAAGTATCAATTCCAAGTATTTTCATTCCGTATCTTCACTCCCATCTGCTTTAATAATTATGTCACGTTCCGCCTCCGGATTATTCTCGGAGCGGGTTATGGTAACGCTTATACAATTTTCCGGCAAAAGCTCCCCGACAAGCTCCGCCCATTCGATAAGGCACACTCCCTCACCGAACAAATACTCATCAAAACCGATTTCAAGCATTTCCTCAGGGTCAGCTATGCGGTAAACATCAAAATGATAAAACGGAATACGTCCCTCATATTCGTTTACAATAGTGAAGGTAGGACTGCTTACATGCTCGCTGACACCCAGCCCTTCGGCTATCCCCTGTGCAAAAAGGGTCTTGCCTGCACCAAGGTCTCCGTACATGCATATCACGTCGCCCTTTTTGAGTCTGCCGGCAAATGACTTTGCGGCAGCATATGTCTCCTCAGGAGAATTTGTGTGTATTATCAAGAAGCAGACTCCTTTCCAATCAAAACAGTCCGGAAATAACTCCGCTGCCGTCCACATCGATTTTTTCGGCAGCCGGTACCTTAGGAAGTCCGGGCATAACCATAATATTACCGGTCTCCGCAACTATAAATCCCGCACCGTTCGAAACTCTTATTTCAGAAACGCTGACGGTAAAGCCCGACGGTCTTCCGAGAAGCGCCGGATTGTCTGAAAGCGAATACTGAGTTTTAGCAATACAAACAGGCTTTTTATCAAGTCCGAGTTTTTCAAGGTTTTTAATCTGGCGTTCTGCACGGGCCGAATAAACAGCTCCGCTGCCGCCGTATATGTTCTTTACGATTGTATCTATCTTTTCTTTAATCGAAAGCTTTTCGTCATAAAGATTCTTAAATGAAGGCTTTTCGTTTTCACACACATCAATTACCTGACGCGCAAGCTCCTCACCGCCTGCGCCTCCCTTTGCGAACACCTCGGACAAAGCAAAACGAACTCCCTTTTCTCTGCACATTTCCTCAATTGCAGAAAGCTCAGCATCGGAGTCGGTATCAAATCTGTTAATTGCAACAACCACCGGCACACCGTAGCCCATCATATTTTCAACATGCTTTTCAAGATTTACCATACCCTTTTTAAGAGCGGGAACATTTTCAGCCTTAAGCTCCGTTTTGGGCACACCGCCGTTATATTTAAGAGCTCTTGCCGTTGCAACAATAACAATAGCGTCCGGCGAAAAGCCTGCCATGCGGCATTTTATATCAAGAAATTTTTCAGCGCCGAGATCAGCTCCGAAACCTGCCTCGGTAATGCAGTAATCACCAAGCTTGAGAGCAAGGCGGGTTGCTCTTATGCTGTTGCAGCCGTGAGCAATATTGGCAAACGGGCCGCCGTGGACAAGGCATGGCGTGTGCTCAAGGGTCTGCACAAGATTCGGCTTTATTGCATCCTTTAAAAGAGCGCACATAGCCCCCTCAGCCTTAAGGTCACGGGCATATACCGGGTCACCGGCACGGTTATATCCGATAATAATCTCACCCAGCCTGCGTTTTAAATCGTTTAAATCAAGGGCAAGACACAAAACAGCCATTATTTCCGAAGCAACGGTAATCATAAATCCGTCCTCACGCGGTACGCCGTTCAGGCGTCCGCCCATTCCGACAACGGTTTTTCTGAGCGCTCTGTCATTGGTGTCTGTCACGCGCTTCCACACAACGTTAGTAACATCAATATCAAGCTCATTTCCCTGATGGATATGATTATCAATCATTGCCGACAGAAGATTATTGGCAGCCGTAATTGCATGCATATCACCGGTAAAGTGTAAATTAATATCCTCCATGGGGACTACCTGACTAAAGCCGCCTCCTGCCGCCCCGCCCTTTATTCCCATAACAGGTCCGAGAGAAGGCTCACGGAGAGCAAGCACACAGCTTTTGCCGAGACGTTTCATGGCATCTCCGAGTCCTATTGTGGTAGTAGTTTTTCCTTCCCCGGCAGGCGTTGGATTAATAGCCGTTACAAGAACAAGCTTACCGCATTGTTTATCACCAAGCCTCGCTTCAAGTCCGTCAGAGAGCTTAGCCTTATACTTCCCGTAATACTCAAGCTCCTCCTCGGATATTCCGGCAGATTCCGCCACCTCCCTTATGTGCTTCATTTCCGCATTCTGTGCTATTTCAATATCACTTAACATCAAAAAACCCCTTTCATGAACAAAGCCGAACAATTTTCCTTAAAAAGCAAATTAAGCTGTCACTCCGCAAAACGGTAGTTACAGCTTTTTGCTGAAAAATCCCCATTATTTATTTGTATTAAGATCCATTCTGTCCTGCCTGATTTTTGTCAGCAGCATATCCAGTCTCGATTCCGCATCGTTAAGCAAATCATCAACATACTGGTCACAGTCGGTTTTGATTTCCATTGCCTGCTCGGACGCATTTCTCACAAGCTCGTTTGCCTGCTCATATGCGCATCTTGTAATTTCATGCTCATCAATCAGAGCCATCTGAGTTTCCTCGGCGTTCTTCTGTATAGCCTCAGCCCTTGTTTCCGCCTCATGAAGAATCCTCTGACGCTCCTCCTTAACCCATTTTGCTTCCTTAAGCTCATCGGGATATACAAGCCTGATTTCCTGAATGTAATCAAGAAGCTCATCCTTGTCAATCATTACCTTTCCGGTGAGAGGAACGGTCGACGCCTTTTCAATCGCTTCCTCCATCAAATCGATAATTTCCATGATATCCATATCCATGCCAACCAACACTCCTATTCTAAAATTTTTCCCTTATTCTGTCAATCAATATTTGCGGCACAAAGCCTGTCAAATCGCCGTGATATTTGGCAACCTCTTTAACCATACTTGAACTGATATAAGAATATTTTGTATCCGTCATCATAAAAACCGTTTCATAATGAGAATTCAAAGCCTTGTTAAGTAATGCCATTTGAAACTCATATTCAAAATCAGCCACTGTCCTCAGACCCTTAACAATAACCTCTGCCTTTTTGGCGGACGCAAAATCAACAAGAAGTCCCGAAAACGTGTCCACCTCAACATTTTCCAAATGACTTGTTACATCTCTGAGCATCTCAGCCCTGACTGCCGCTGAGAAAACCGGACTTTTCGATGAGTTGTCAAGAACCCCGATAACAAGTCTGTCATAAAGCCTTGACGCTCGTTCAATAATATCAAGATGCCCGTTCGTCACAGGGTCAAAACTACCGGGATAAACCGCCGTCTGCAACCCATGCACACCTCTTTTCTTCAGGAACCACCGGTTAATCGGTATTTCCTAAGTTTTTCAGAACGGTTACTACCGTCCTTCCGTATTTTCGTTCCTTTTCAAGATCAAGTCCGCAAGGCTCAAAAGAATCCTGAGTACCATCGCGTTCAATAACTACCGATGCACCGCTGTTTAGAAGTCCGCGTCTTGAAATAATATCCAGAACGGGAGTAACCAACCCCTTATTATAAGGAGGGTCAAGGAAAACAAGATCAAAATGCCTGTCCGTCTCCTCAAGATACTCCACTGCGCTTTTACACAATATCAAAGACTTGTCCGAAAAACCGCAGCTTTCATAATTACTTCGGATTATCTCCAAAGAGCGTTCATCTGTATCGGTGCAGACCGCAAACGAAGCACCCCGGCTCATGGCTTCAATACTCAAAGCTCCGGAGCCTGCAAACGCATCAAAAACCACAGCGCCGGAGCACCGTCCCTGAATAAGATTAAACATAGCTTCCTTAACTCTGTCTGTAGTCGGCCGTATATGCTCACCTTCAAACTCCAAAAGCCTGCGGCCGCGCCTTGAACCGGAAATAACCCTCAATGCAGTCTTCCTCCATTACATAATATATTCTATAATATATTTCTTTTCACGTCAACACTTGTTACTGTATTTTTTTTAATTTTAAATATAATCAACATTGTTTTGTAACATTACAGTCATGTTAATAACCAAACTACCTAAAATTCCTGCTTAATACCTTTTTTTCGATAAATCTCTTAAGCTTAAAAAAGCAATTTTCACGCTCTAAGCTGATCGGTGTTACAAGACATGTTCTGATTCCGCACCTGTTTCCGGCATAAATATCCGTCAAAAGCTGGTCTCCGATAAAAAGTACAGACTCCTTTTTAGCTCCAAGCTCTTTTACAGCGCGAAGCATCTTCCTTGTCAGAGGCTTATGGGCTCTGTGTACGGCTTTAAGCCCCAGCTTTGCGTTAAAGCTTTCGACCCTCGATTGCTTGTTGTTTGAAATAAGACAAGGCTTTATCCCCTTACGCTTCAAAAGCTCTATAAAAGCTTCCGCTCTCGCATCGGGGCACGGCGCATTGTCAGGAACAAGGGTATTGTCAATATCAAGCAAAACGCAGCTTATCCCCTCGCGTTTTAAAAAGTCACCGTCAATATCCGATATACTGTCAAAAACATATGTAGGTGTAAATTTTTTCATATAACCTCCGATATTCAAAAAAGACTGCCTCAGACAGCCTTTTAATCTTTATTATTATATATCATATAGGATATTATGTCAATACATTCACAAAAAAATTTACAATATGTTTAAAACAGTCTGCAAGCCGTATACTCCGGGATTCAATATTCAGCCGCGTTTCCCGGCTTCAGCCTTACAAGCGCATCAATAAACCTTTTGTCAAGCTCCGTAAAGATATAGCCTTTTCTATAGACAAGAACATCATTATAAACTTGATTATAATACGTATTATACTTTACGGAAATTCCGTACATTTTAAGTATACGCCGAGGGATTGGTGAAACCCACATAAATGTGTTTTCATTACTGCCGAGAAGATCCAGCTGGCTTGCTCTTTCAAAAACATATATACGCTTGTTTACCTTATCAGACAGCCTTGTTTTCTGAGATGACAGTGACGGAAAAACGGGCACATACGGATCTGCATGCGAAATTTCCATATAAGGAGCAAGATCCTCCTTGGTTATTCTTTCTTTTTTATTCAGCGGGCTCCTCTCGGACACTGCCACACAAAACTTGAACTCACATATAAGCTCCGCCGAAACACCTCGTTCCTTGAACAGCCTGAAATAGTTATCGCGCTGTTCTGCCTTATATCTGAGTATCCCAAGGTTGCAATCATTATTAAGAATATCATCTATAATCGCCGGTGAATTTGCTTCATGATAAAATATTTCCGCACTTTCATCCAATTTAACATATTTTGATAATTCGGTAAACGCACAGGAAATATACATTGCTTTCGGTGCAGCAGCCGAAAATCTCTGGCTTACTCTGCCGCGGCCTCTGTAAATATCTTCAATCGCATCAATCTGCCCCATTATGCTTTTTGCATAGCCGAGAAATTCCTCCCCCTGCGGAGTGGGATACATACCCTTTGCAGTGCGTCGGAAAATTTTTATTCCGAGATGCTCCTCCAGTTCGGAAATGGCACGGCTGAGATTAGGCTGACCCATGAACAGATTTGCAGCAGCACGGGATATGGAATGCTCTTTTTCAACCTCAAGAGCATACTTCATATGTGTTAAATTCATCTCATTCTCCGTTTCAGAAAAATATACTGCGAAAACAGTATAACAATATTTTAATATCAGGACATTATTTATCAAATATGCGTATGACCGCACACAGACTAAATTATTTCTTTCATGGCAAGTACAACAAAAACACAGGTCGCAAGAAGCAGAACGGAAACGACAAGCACAGCAAGGTTGATTTTTCCGACTGACTGATGTTCCTCCGAACCGATTATTCCCGCTTTATGAAGAGCCTTTGATACAGGCTTATATATTATAAGAGTAATTGCGGCGTTAATTATGCTTTTTATTAAATTAAACGGCAGAAAAACAGGTATCAGTATTGCGGCAATCTGCTCTCTCGGCACATCCATGTAAAAAGGCGTTATCAGATAATTCCACGCCAGCATAACAGCAACCATAGCAGTGCCTCCCGCTGCCAGTCCGCCTACCGCTCCGGAAAGCGTATGCTTTTTCTTATATGTAAACGCAGCCGTACAGGCAAATGCTGCCGATGAGATAACATTCATGATGAGCCCGATAATGCCTGTTGAGCTAACTGTTATCATCTCTATCAGAGAAACAACAAGTGTTACGATAAATGCAGCCGCCGGGCCGCAGAGAAATCCGCATATTGCAAGAACAACATCCTTAGGGTCATATTTGAGGAAATCAACGGTGGAAATCGGAAGCCTTCCGACAAACATCACAACATAGGCAACCGCCGCAAACATTGCAAGCAGCACCATTCGTTTTACCCTTGAATTCATTCCATTCTACCTCCGCTTTTTCAATAAGGGGCAAAGCCCCGTCATTCAACGTTTCAGCGGGGGATTGTACCCCCACCCCCAAAAAGTAAGTGTAACCCGCCGCCTATAGAGGCGGGGGACATCTTGCTTTTAGTTATTTCCGGAAAACCGGTTTTCAGTACATAAAATTTTATGCACCGAAAACCGTTTTAATATTTATTTTTCAGATTTTTTAAGGTCGTTGTCGCGTATTTCGGCACGCCTTATTTTACCGTTAAAGGTTTTCGGCAGCTCTTTTACATATTCAATAATCCTCGGATACTTATATGGAGCGGTGTTCTTCTTCACGTAATTCTGAAGCTCCTTTGTAAGCTCGTCACTGCCCTCATAGCCCTCCGAAAGAACGATTGTCGCCTTTACATTAAAGCCGCGTATAGGGTCCGGCACTCCGGTAACAGCCACTTCAAACACAGCCGGATGCTCAACAAGAACGCTTTCAATCTCAAATGGACCTATACGATATCCGGAGGATTTTATTACATCATCATTTCTTCCCACATAGCGGAACATTCCCATTTCATCTCTGTAGGCAGTATCTCCGGTATGATAAAATCCGCCGTAAAGCGATTTTTCGGTATCCTCCCTGCTGAAATTATATGAGTCAAGCAAGCCGCAGGGCTTTCTTTTCGCACTCAAAACTCTTATTGAAATCTCGCCTGTTGTTCCTCTCGGAACGGACTTGTTTTCACTGTTTAAAATATGCACGTCAAAGCCCGGTACGGGAAGTCCGATAGCTCCCGGTTCAGGCTCTGTCCACGGATAGATCGTACCGATGCAAAGGCAGGTTTCCGTCTGACCGAAGCCTTCATATATTTTATGACCGGTAAGCTCATACCACTTGTTATATATCTCAGGGTTTAAAGCTTCACCGGCAGTACAGCAATGAACAAGAGAAGACAAATCATACTTTTTAACATCGTACTGAAGTATCATTCTGTACATTGTCGGAGGGACACAAAAGGTTGTTACCTTATACTTTTCAAGCTTCTGCAATATGTCCTCACCATTGAATTTATCAAAATCATAAACAAAAACGGCACTTTCTCCAAACCACTGTCCGTAAAGCTTTCCCCAGAGGGATTTAAGCCAGCCTGTATCTGAAATTGTAAAATGAAGGCCTCCGTCAACCACACGGTGCCAGAAAACTCCGGTCATTATATGTCCCAGGGGATATTTAAAGTTATGGGTTATTATTTTCGGATAGCCTGTTGTTCCTGACGAAAACGCCATCATCATCATATCGTCAGCCTTAGTTGCCGCCTTGCCTGTCGGGCGTTTCCATTCCGTGCTTGCTTTTTCAAAGCCTTCCTCAAAGTCAATCCAGCCCTTGCCGGCATCCTTATGCTTTGTAACAAGCGTTACCTTTACCGTCTTACATTCAGCTCTGCCCTCATCAAAATATTCTGTTGCATATCCGTCGCCGGTTACCACAACACACTTTATGTTTCCTGCATTGCATCTGTAAACATAATCCTTCGCTTTAAGCATATCCGTCGCCTGAACAATAACAGCGCCGATCTTATGCAGGCCGAGTATGCAAAACCAGAAGAAATAGCTTCTCTTAAGCACAAGCATAACTCTATCGCCTTTTTTAATACCCAGTGACTTGAAATAGTTCGCAGCCTTGTTTGAGTTAAGCATCATATCACGGAAGGTAAACCTTTTTTCTTCCCCGATATTTGATACCCATATCATTGCAAGCTTATCAGGCTTTGTTTTTCCAAGCTCATCAAGTACGTCATACGCAAAATTAAAGTCTTCATCATACGTTAATTTGTAGTTCTGCTGCGCATCCTCAAGAGATATAAAATCATCACGGTTAGCGCCTACAAATTTCTCATATATAGCCATATTTTATTCCTCCGATTATCTTTGTGTATTTACTTTACAACAACGGCAATAAATTGTGCTTCCTTATCGCCAAGCGCCTCTACGGCGTGGGGTATACCGGAATTAAAGTAAATACTGTCACCCTTTGAGAGTTCGTAGGAAATATCTCCTATATACAGCTTTACTTTGCCCTGAAGAACATAATTGAATTCCTGTCCTTCATGTCCGTGGAGAACAGGAGGATTTTCATCAGGACTTACCGTAACAAGAAACGGCTCAGCCTTTTTATTTCTGAAGGTATATGCAAGATGCTTATAATCATATTCATGCTCACGCTTTACCGAATAACCGTCTCCTTTTCTGACCATACAGCACATGGAAAGCGTAGGTGAGCTGCCGCTGATAATATCAAGCACATCCACTCCTAAAATCTCTGCCGCATTATAAATAAAACTAAAGGAAAAATCCTTATCCCCTGTTTCATATGCCTTATAGGTTTCCAGGTCAACACCAAGCTTTTCAGCCATTTCGGCATCAGTATAACCGCAGTCATCACGAAGCGATGCAAGTCTTATTCCTATATCCTTTATCTGGTCATTCATATGCCACTGCTCCTTTCTGAAAATTACTTATAATTATAGCCAAGCTCAACTGCCTTTTTATTAAGCTCAAGCAAATTCTGTTTTTTTGCGGGAACAACCTTCTCCATTGTTTTTGCAACATTGTCGTAAGGAATTATGCCTGTTTTTCTGATCATATATCCAATCATTATCATGTTTGCAAGCCCGCTCATCTCATTATCGGCGGCAAGTCTTGTTGCCGGAATATAGTGAGCATCAACATCATCTCTCATTACCTTTCTCTCAATAAGGGAGCTGTCAACAAGGATGTGCGCTCCTATCGCTGCGGCATTCTCATATTTATCGAGCGACGGAAGATTCATTGCTATAAGTATATCGGGATTTGTTACAATAGGAGAGCCTACCGGCTCATCGCTGAGGATAACGCTGCAGTTTGCAGTGCCGCCGCGCATCTCCGGTCCGTATGAAGGGAGCCAGCTCAGCTCCTTCCCTTCCATAAGACCCTCATATGCAAGAAACTTCCCGGAAAACAGGATTCCCTGACCGCCGAAGCCTGCAAGCAAAATATTTTTAGTCATCTGAGCCAGCCTCCTTATCAGCATATTTGTCCTTATAAACACCGAGAGGATAATAAGGAATCATATTCTCATCAATCCATTCAAGTGCCTTTGACGGAGTGAGTCCCCAATTGGTGGGACATGATGATATAAGCTCTATAAGTGAAAATCCCTTTCCCTCAACCTGATATTCAAAAGCCTTTTTAATAGCTTTTTTTGCGTTTCTGACATTCTTTACGTTATTTACGGCAACTCTTTCTATATATGCCGCACCGTCGAGCTGCGAAACCATTTCGCAAACCTTAACGGGATATCCTACTGTTTTCACATCTCTGCCGTAGGGAGAAGTCTGCGTCACCTGTCCCGGCAGGGTCGTCGGTGCCATCTGACCGCCTGTCATTCCGTAAATTGCATTATTTACAAAAATAATTGTAATATTCTCGCCCCTTGCAGCGGAATGAACCATTTCCGCAGTACCTATCGCCGCAAGATCACCGTCACCCTGATATGTAAACACAATATTATCAGGCTCTGTTCTCTTTACTCCCGTTGCAACTGCCGGCGCACGTCCATGAGCTGCCTGAACCATGTCAACATTAAAATAATTATAAGCCATAACGCTGCATCCGACAGACGCAACACCTATCGTTCTTCCCTCTATTCCAAGCTCATCAATAACCTCGGCAACAAGCCTGTGAATTATTCCGTGAGTACATCCGGGACAGTAATGCAGCACGTTATCGGTAAGCGCGTGCGGTTTTTCAAATACTTTCATTACCGTGTACCTCCTATTTTATCAGCCTCAGCAATTTTTTCAAGAACATTTTCAACCGTCGGGATCATACCGCCTGTGCGATTGCAAAGCAGAACCGGTCTTCTGCAGCGCGTTGCCAGCTCAATGTCCTCAATCATCTGACCCATTGAAAGCTCAACGGATACAAATGCGCGAACCTTATCTGCCGCTTCCTCGAATCTTTTTTTCGGGAAAGGCCAGAGGGTTACGGGTCTTATCATACCAACCTTTATTCCCTGTTCTCTCGCTTTATCAATAGCATTTTTTGATACACGTGAGGCTACTCCGAAAGCAACTATGCAAACCTCAGCGTCCTCCATTCTGTATTCCTCATATATCGATTCGTTTTCTTCGATTTTTTTATATCTTTCATAACGGGCAAAATTAAATTTTTCAAGCTCATCAGGCTGAAGAAACAGAGAGTTTATTATTCTCGGCTTTCTTTCACCCTTTGTTCCCGTCAAAGCCCATGATTTATCATACTTCTGTATTTCACCCATATCAAGTGTAACAGGCTCCATCATCTGACCCATGGTGCCGTCAGACAAAATCATGCATGTCATCCTGTATTTTTCAGCAAGGTCAAAGCCCTTAAAGGTAAGATTAACCATCTCCTGAACAGAGGACGGCGCAAGCACTATCATATGAAAATCACCATGTCCCGCACCGCGCGTTGCATGAAAATAATCAGACTGTGACGGCTGAATTCCACCGAGTCCCGGGCCTCCGCGCTGAACATTTACAACAAGTGCCGGAAGATCGCAGCCGGCAAGATACGAAAGACCTTCGCTTTTAAGAGAAATACCGGGGCTTGAGCTTGATGTCATAACCCTTCTCCCTGTTGATGCTCCGCCTATTACCATGTTAATAGCCGCAATTTCACTTTCAGCCTGGAGGAACACTCCTCCTATCTTAGGCATTCTTTTTGCCATATATGCCGCAATTTCCGTCTGAGGTGTTATGGGATATCCGAAATAATGACGGCAGCCTGCCATAATAGCAGCTTCCGCAAGCGCTTCGTTACCTTTCATTAAAACCTTTTCCGACATTTAACTCAATCCTTTCCGTGCCGCTTGGCACTGTGTGATATTACTTTATTTTTCAACCGTAATTACGCAGTCCGGGCACATTGTAGCACAAAAAGCACAGCCTATGCACTGCTCCGGATCGGTTACGCATGCGGGATGATATCCCTTTGCGTTTATCTCTCCTGTCAGCTTGATTATTTTTTTCGGACAAGAATCCGCGCAAAGACCGCAGCCCTTGCATAAATCTCTTTCAAAAGTTACCTTAGCCATCTTTTTCCTCCTTCTGCCAGGATTGCTCAACATAGAGCCTTACCGGCACAGCATTGCTTATATTCAATTTTCTGCAGATGTCCTCGCGAACAGCAGTAAAGGCAATTGGTAATCCCGACGCCTCGCTTACCGCGCGGGCGTATTCGAGAGACGACAAAACGTCCTCACACGTTGTTTCCGCACCTAAATTTGAGTTATTGACAATCGCATTAAAGCCTGCTCCTGCCGCCGCTTCAATTTCACGCATAACCTCAAGGGTAAGCTGCACATTTTTTGTAAGCGGTCTGAATTTGTTGATTACGAAAAACATGTCATAGTTATTTTCGCTTATTATGGACGGAATATATCTTCCGAGCGCAAGGGCGCCGCGGTCATCTCCGCCCACATCAAGCACAGCATATGTGTCCCTGCTGTCCAGAACCGAATACACGTCTGCCGGCAAGGACGGAAGATCTACATTTGAGCCTGCAAATTCAGAAGAAATAAGCCTTATTCCCTGCTCGGCAAGCATTTCACTGCAATCCTTTGTTCTGAAATACGGATTTACAATATCAAGATCCGCTATCGCAACATGTTTTTCCTGTTTTCGGAGCATCAGCGCATAATTTATGGCTATGTTCGTTTTACCGCTTCCGTAGTGTCCTGCAAAAACAGTGATGCGCTTATATTTTAAAGAGTTACTGACCAATTGAAATTATCCTCGCATTTTCCCCATTGAATACCGGTAATCGTATCGTAAAGCTTTTGACTGAGGTCTCCGATTTCATTATTGTTAATTGTAAATACCTCATTCTTGTATCTAAGCTTCCCGACAGGAGAAATTACTGCCGCAGTACCTGTACCGAAGCATTCCTCAAGTCTTCCGCTGTGTGCAGCTTCAACAAGCTCGTCCACGGAAATTCTGCGTTCCTCAACCTCGCAGCCCATGGATTTGCAAAGCTCAATTACCGAATTTCTGGTAATACCCGGCAGAATACTGCCGTTAAGCATCGGAGTAACGATTTTTCCGTCAATCTTGAAGAAAATATTCATTGCTCCGACTTCTTCAATATATTTTCTTTCTACGCCGTCAAGCCACAAAACCTGTGAATAACCGTCATCATGGGCTTTAACCTGAGCCGCCAAGCTTGCCGCGTAATTTCCGCCGGTCTTTGCATATCCGATTCCGCCGCGGACAGCTCTTACATAATCGTCCTCAATCCATATGCCGACCGGAGCAAGACCGTTTTCATAGTATGCGCCGCTCGGAGCCAAAATAATTATGAACATATATGTTTTGGAAGGCGCAACGCCAAGAAATGCATCTGTTGCAATAATAAACGGTCTTATATAAAGAGATGTTCCCTCTTCCTCCGGAATCCAGTCCTCATCAACCTTTACAACCGCCTTTATGGCTTCAACAAAGTCTTCCTCCGGAATCTGAGGTATACAAAGTCTTTCATTGCTGGAATTAGCACGCTTCGCATTCATATCCGGTCTGAAAAGCCTCGTTTTTCCGTCAACTCCGCGGTAAGCCTTAAGGCCCTCAAACATTTCCTGACCGTAATGGAAAATCATAGCTGAGGGTTCAAGGGAAATCTCACCGTAAGGAACTATTCTGGCATCATGCCAGCCAATACCTTCAGTGTAGTCCATAATAAACATGTGATCAGTGAAGATTTTTCCGAAGCCAAGCTTTTCTCCTTTTTCAGGCTTCCTCTTCGGATTTTTTGTCCTTGTAATTTTGATATCCATAATTCTACGCCTCTTTTATGTAATTTTTTTGATACACCGAAAGCAATCGGTGCTCTAAATAACCCGGAATAAAAAAACTTACGGCTGTGCCGTAAGTTCCGAACGGTGGTGTTATATAACATAAAATTAATAATTATTCAACAACTCATCATTACAAAACTTATTGGCACAACAAGCAGCGCTAACGATCGTAAAAACAATTATTAGCGCGTTAATAATTATTATGTTGTCAACTAACAATGAATATGCTGAACCCATTATAAATCCGATACCTTTCTCCGAATTATCTTTTTCATATAATAACACAATAAGCTCCGAATGTCAAGAGCTTATTGTATTTTTTTTTAGCACCGGTCTATTTTTTACATTTTTCTTAAAAATGCAAAGTTATCACAGCAGAAATAAGGTTAATTTATATAATAATGCTGCATGAAAGCTGCCGGCAAAATTCGGAATTTACCGCCTTTTCGTATTTTCTCCGCTTTTGTTTTAAT
This sequence comes from Clostridia bacterium, assembly GCA_017935675.1. Classification (GTDB taxonomy): domain Bacteria; phylum Bacillota; class Clostridia; order UBA1381; family UBA1381; genus RGIG9115. The sequence goes on from JAGBHE010000092.1 coordinate 89,479, forward strand.
CTTCTCTGTAAATCTTAACCATTCCAAAGGCATTTGATTGCTGCACAGTTTTATTATCCAGCTCCGTTACATTTACTTTTGTTCTGTTTTTCAAAATCTTTGCAACAGCTTTCTTTATATTTTCTCTTCCGCCGACAATAACATCGGAAATATTGTAATTTATAATCTCCGATATATCTCCGGCAAGAATAGCACCGATATAAAAACTATATATTTTTATGTCCGAAGCGTTAAAAATATTTTTTAAAACACGAACCTTAAACAACGCTTTATTAAGTCCGTTTTCACAGCTGTAATCATAGCCCTTTAACAGGTATTCACTGTCTGTTTCAGTTATGTCAAGATTTACGGCATCATTTAAAATAGTTTCGCTTGACAGTGCCGAAATCATTTCTCCGGTAAGTGTTGTGGAGAATTCTGTAATTCTGCCGTTCGTATCTGTTTTTATGAATTTTGTATGTGAGCCGCAAAGAACGCACAGACTGTTTTCATAATTTGCAATTCCGATTATTTCACTTTCTTCACCCCGCATAACATCTGCTGTATCCACTGAATCCGCCGAAGTCCTGACTCCCGGAATAAAAGCAAACGGAATGCTTGTTATGTCCCTTAAATAAATATGTTGAATATTATCATGCAGCTCTTTTATTCCGGCGGGAGCTTGTACATGCTTCACCTCATATAAGCCGCGCTCCGATGTTATCATCCCCGATGCCACTATGCACTCGATATCCGATTCCGTCAATTTGTTTTTGAGCAAAATCTCTTCAATAGCTTTTTTTATTTGAATTTTATAGCTTTCAGCGCTGTTTACCCGTGCACCGGATTGAATTTTCACCGTGTAAAATATGTTTTTTTGATCATTAAGATTTACTCTCGTATTTGTTGTACCGCCGTCAACGGTTATGTATTTTTTCAATGATTTACCGCCTCCGTATATTTTCTTGCAAGCTCTGTTATTTTTTTATAGTCATGATTTTCAATAAGTTTTTTATTTACTATATTTGAACCTATGCCAAACCCGCTTATACCGCAATTAAGATATTCCCGCATGTTTTTTTCATCTACTCCGCCTACCGCCAAAAGCTTTATATGAGATATGGGCGCTTTAACCGCTTTTATGTAGTCTGCTCCCATATTGGTTATCGGAAATACCTTTACGAAATCACCTCCGGCTCTATGTGCTTGCAAAATTTCGCTGGGCGTTAATGCACCCGGTATTGATACCATTCCAAGCTCACGGGTTTTTCTTATAACCTCCGGAAAAGTATCGGGAGAAATAATAAACTTACCATGTGCTTTTTTTGTAAGCACAACCTGTTCCTCTCTGATTACCGTTCCTGCACCTATAACCATCCGATTGTCAAAATGCTTTGATAGCATTTGAATATTATTTGCTGTTTCGTCATCACTGACGCTGCCGTTTGCGCTGTATGTAATTTCCAAAAGCCTTATTCCGCCATTATACATAGCCTCGGCAAGAGGAATCAGATTTTCCTTTTCAACTCCTCTTACGATTACGATTATCTTTTCCTTTTCTATTAATTTCACTGTTTCTTTACGCATTTTCCTCTCCCCCATTCAAATCCAGTGTAACATACTGTTATTGAAATGTAAATTGAAAAATTCGCAAATAATATTGCAAAACTTGCAATTATATGTTATACTATTTGTATGAGTAATTATTTTGAAAAGAAACTTATATACAACGACATAGTTTTCAGATACGCAAAAGGCAAGTCCTTGAAATCAGGCAATGAAATTCATTCGTATAACGAAATTTTATACTACATAGACGGAGGTGCAACTTTTCTTTCAGAAGAATTCAAAGAAAATTTAGAAAGGAACTCATTGCTTATAATACCCAAGGAAACATATCATAATTTCAAAATCGGCAACCAGAGCAAATATGAAAGACTTACTATTGCTTTTCCCGATGCGAGTATCGCTCCGATAGTACTGTCACAAATAAATATAATAAAAAACATAAATGAAATAATACAATATATAATTAACAGAATGCTTGAAATATTAAACAGCGAAAACCACGAGGAATTTTCTGTATTCATGTACGGCGCACTGCTTATGCTGATTTCTGAAATTAAATTCGACAATAAAAATATATCCAAGCCTCAGCTGAGAGAAAATGCAAAGCTGATTTCAGATTGCGTGGAATATATTGACAGAAATTTAATGTCAGATATAAGCATTAAAGCTATATCAAAGGGAATAAATGCTTCCGAATCAAACATTTCTCACCTGTTTAAAAAAGAACTCGGTATATCACTGCACCAATACATTATTGAAAAACGTATGATTTACGCACATAAATTAATTAAAGCCGGAGAAAAGCCCTCAAAAATATATTCCGAATGCGGTTACGGCGACTACTCGTCTTTTTATAAAGCCTATACAAAGATGTTTGGTCATTCTCCGAAAAATGATTAACCGTATCTCTTAAATGAATGCAGGCAAATTGAACTGTAATAAACACCTTGCTCGAACATCTTTTCAGCGATTTTTTATGTGAAACGAAATAAAGAACAGAATCAATTCAAAAACCAGGGAAGAATATAAGCCCTGATTTTTGAACTTCCCAATTTATTTGTATTTTTATTGTTTCATTAACTCATACTTACTAAATACCTTTTTAATGTAAAATGCAGTTAACATAAACATTACAAAAGAAACAAAGCTTAAAAGCTGCTGTCCGTATATTTGTATTCCAAAAACAGTGTTTCCGTCCGCTTGAACAACAGAAAGTAATTTCCCTGCCACAATAGAAATTAACAATCCGCAAACTCCGCCAATGCTATTTTTAATTGCAAGTGCAGCGACAAAATACTTTTTGTCTATGTAATTATAAACTATGTTATACGCATTCATTTCGGACCCGGCACAGCTGATATTAAATACAGCACTGTATGCAATATATAACCACCACGTTTTAGGTATGGTAAACGCCATAATTAAGCACGCTGCGCCCTCTAAAATACAAGCAAGCCTAAAGCCTTCGGCAAAGGATTTTTTGTCAGAATACACGCCAAACGGTTTCGAAACAAAAATTCTAAGAATGATTCCGACTGTATTTATAACCTGTATTGCAGTTACAGTCATTGCCAAATCTTTTGTTTTATAAATCCCTAAAAATCCTAAGCTGGTATATCTCGCAATATTATAAAAAGCGGTTAGATATATAACTGATCTGAATTTATTGTTTCCAAACACATTTTTTACAATATCAATAAATGACTCACTTTCATCTTCTTCATCTATCTTTTTATTTTTAATAATTATAAGACTCAGGAAATTAAATACCGTGAAAATAAGTATACCTATAGAAACAAATAAAAACCCCTTTTCAAGCTCCCCGATTTCAGCGTACTTATCAATCATAACACCTGCTGTGAAAGTAAACACAACAACTGCTGCAAGCGATACTATTTCCTTTACCGCACTAAATGACGCCCTCTTTTCAGGGTCAACAAACATATTGGCCCACTTAAATGCAATTCCGCTGACCAGTGCCTTTAAAAAATATGCAAGAACAAGTGAAATTACAACCAATCCGGATTTTAAAGCAGTTGAGATACTCATAAAGGGTATCATGTATACACCCAAAAACAATAACTCACAGAGTGTATAACATACAACAACATTTGTTTTAATATTCTTCATTTTTTTCACTGCAAAAATCGAAAAAAGCTGAAAAAGGAAGGAAAGTGTTGCAATAGAAGATACTATTCCAACAAGTGAATCGCTCATTCCTATGTAATTTAAAAGCTTTGCTAAAAATGCATCGGCAGCAAGCAGTGAAATAACATAATCAAACATACATTGCATACAATGTCCGAATCTTGCTCTTTTATATATTGGTGTATCAAATTTATTGTCAACCATTAATCATTTGCTCCTTATCTTATTATTATTTCTGTACAAAGGCTTTCTCCTGCACTGTCAAACAGAAAATCAATTACAGTGACTAAGGCATAGCCAATCGAATCATTTACCCTTTTTTTTATTTTTTCATATCCTATCTTTGGTCTGCAGCCGTCAGGAATTATTACCTCTCCCAAAATCGTTTTGTTATCATCATATATGAATATTTTGTTGCCGTCAATCTCAGCAGAACGCTTTGTAATCAACCTTTCAACAACCGAATTTTTTTCATCCGAAAATTTAAAAAAGTCTACAATATGAAGTTCTCCGGAATCCTTTAGTATAAATTTTCTCTCTAATTTATCAAGCAGCGCTTTTTTGTCATATGCACTCTTCATTTGTATACTAATTCCGTTTTCTGCCTTTTCAAAACTATCCGCCTTGTATTCCTTTCCGGGCATTTGAAATGAATTATTTACAATAGGTACGGAATGACCTTTAGAGCATGCATTGAAATATGAGTATCTTTTATCACTAAAATAGTCACGGTCATATAATGGTGCGCCAAGATCAAAAAGCAGTGTTTGACCGTTTTTCATATATATAAACGAACCTATATCATTATGGTTGTGAGGTTCATCATTATTTCCGCCCTTGACAGCAAAAAATGCATTATTTTTTTGGATTATCCCCCATTGTGCTTCAGGTAAAAATACATCAGTTTCATTTTTGCCGCATCCAAACAATGAACTGTCAAAATACGCAATAATGCGAACAGCAGAGCAAAATCTTCCTGTAAAATCTAAAAATGATTTGAAATATTCCTCACCGGGCAGCATTGTGCCAAACATTTTATTGAATGAAGAAAGTGTACCAAAATGCAGACCCGGAGGTCCGTCCCACGAATCAGAAAATGGCAAATACCTGTTTTCATCAATGCAAGCAACCAATGGATATTCCGATATTTTTCTTACCTTTTCCTTATCAAGTACTATACTAATACCAAGCCTATCCTCGCAAAGATCGTTAAATGACGTATAAAAATCCATAGCGTAGCACCAATACTCCAATCCCTCAAGGCATACTCCGTCAGATGTGCACGAATCTATGAATTTATTTGAAATTGATATGCATTTTTCAATTATACTTCTAAGCCTTTTTTCATCCTCTATTAAGTAAAGAGATGCCATTCCGACAGAGCCTGCGCAAACGGCAGACCAGTTTGTTTTAACATTCATCCAGCCCAGTCTGTATTTATCAATATCACCTGTTTCAAAAGGCTCGATTATTCTTTTAAAAACTTCACTTATACATCTTTTTTTAACAATATCTGCAATTTTATCACCCACAAGAGAGAGTGTTTCCGCAATTGCGCTGCCTGTTTCTGCCACGAACAAATCAATAACATACGGCGAAACATCTTTAGATAAACAACCGCCCAAATGCCCGGGGACAGCCCAAGAATACTCATCGCAAATTGCCCAAAGTATATCTTCTATCTTTGATACATAAGAGCTGTCATTATCAATCCAAAGCTTTAAAACATAAGAAATAAGCTTTCTTCTGCGCACATAATAAACATTTTCATATTGTATTCTGTCTCCTATTTCATCGTGCAGCCTGAACAATGAAAACGGTAAAGCCGTGAGCGGCTCTTTGTCGAGCTCACCACAGCTTTCATTTATCATATTCATATACATTTCAGCAGTTTTATTCTTTTCACGCTCTATAATAAAATTTTCAGATGAAAATTTATTTTTAAAAATATACATTCTAAACCTCTTTTAGTCACTTATAGCATACAAGAAGATTTTGTTCTCCATATCCTGTCGAAAGAAGAATATGAGAATAATTAACCTTATCTGCCGTGTAACCTATAATGTCAGCTGATGAACCAGTTATTACACGTTCGTCACCCTTTTTTGACAAATCAACAACAATTACAACATTATCGGTTCTGATTCCATGAATATGTATATTACCTTTTGGATTTAATCCTTCAGGTTCTTTTCCGACATAATAAGCAAGCGCTGTATCATTAACCGAATAAACAGAACCATATATCATACGGTCCCCCGCATACCAATAATTCGGATTTAAAGTGAAATATGATTTTTTCTCGTCTGCATCATATATTTTTGCCACAGAACTGCACAATCCATTTGCCGTCACAGAAACCTTTATCGTATCTCCGATTCCCAAATCAGATTCATTTCCTGTCAGTTTAGCAGTGTTCATATCATATTCAGGCACAAAAAGGTCTTCTGTTTCAAAAGTCATAATACTGCCTGTTCTTGAATATGCCTCTATTTTATAGCCAATATCCTCTTCTTTATTAATTGCTTGAGAAATGCTCTTTATAACATAGTTGTAAGAACCATTTGTAATTTTCGATGCTCCGTCGGACACTAAAACAACAACATCTGCAACAGCATTTCCCGGAGTAAACGTATATCCAACACAAGCAACCTCTTCATCATTTGCAATGCTGCCTGCTACAGAATAATCATCCTCGTCAGTTCCTTCAACAGCCTTTGACGGTACTTTAATAAATTTTGTATTCGAAGTTGTCCCGATAAAATTCATACAAGAGCTTCCGGCGTCTTTTGGAAAAAAGTATCTTCCGTTTGTCTTATATCTTAAGACATATGCACCCGGGTTATCATAAACTTCTTCTGTGTAATTCATGCCTAAGGTATAGGACAGTTCGCCTTCCTGTGCATTCTCTTTCGGGAAATCAATTCGGACAAGATGATTTTCAGCATCAACCTTAAATTGGACAAACTGCGTTTTTAATTCTCTGATATGATGCTCACTGCCGCTCAGCTTGTAATATAAAGCGCTGTCACTTTCATAAACCCGGCAATTTTCCACATACCATTTATCACGAGTAACAAATTTTTTTATTTCTCCGTTAACAGTAAATATTGTGATATTTGCCGCAGTATCTGAATTTTCCATCTTTGTTGCCGAAACAACTGCGCCGATTGTATCATAAACAGCATCATTTGGAATAAAAGACGCTATTGCTCCTGAGCTGTTTAAAAGAAAATTGTATGTGTTTCCTATTTCAATTCCGCTTGAATACTGCTGATAGGTTTTTGAAAGCTTATATGACTCATCATCAACCTTTACAGTCATAATCCCGCCGTCATCATACACGCTTGAAACGGTGCCTGATATTTTCTCACTGCATTGAACAATCTTTATCATCTTATAATCTGACAAGCCTTCATAAACAGATAAAATATCATTTTTAGCAAAGTTTGAAAAATCGGTTTTATTCCCTGAGTCATTAATAATCTGGAGCTTTATTGACGATTCATCCTCCGGAACAAAATCTATTCTCCTGCCGGATAAAACATCAAAAACCGCACCATCCTTTGAATCAACCATATCAACTCTAACATCGTAGTATGCGCTTACATTCATAAGGTCAACTTTTCCGTCATTATTTGTATCATAAAGCTTTATATCGCCGACATTTAAACTATTACCCTCCAAAATATTATAGACCGCCTCATGATTTAATGTGAATTGTCCATTATAAATTATATCTGTGCCTTGAGGGATGACAATGCTCTTTTGCTTATATGTTCTTCCCCAATGCGAACCTGAAGCAGCTACCCTATAACTAATCCTTCTGTCTTTTAGTGAAAAGCCATCAAATTCATCAGCATTTATGTATTCTTTTAAATCATCAGACTCAGCACAAATATATATTATTTCATCAGTATCAACATTATAATATACCTTACACATTCTTCCCATGAACTCGGAATAGTCCGCATTATTTGACGAAAGCATATATTCGTTGTTTCCACTTTTAAAAATGACATCATCACTTAAAATCGCAATATTGTCGTTTATGTCAGACTGATTATCGGCTATCATTCTCGCCTTTAAAACACCTGTTCTGAAAACACCTGAAAGAATACTCTCATCAGACAGCTCTGATTCATACATTTTCATATAATTTTGATTAAGAAGATTATATATAATAACGCACAAATCACCGGTTGTTATTCCGCTTGAAAAATCACTGCGCAAATTATCACCCAAGTCCGCCCTTAACTTTCTGTCTGCCAAAGGATTTTTCTTCATTTCTTCTGTATATCCGATAACACTTGATGCGGCATAAGTTATAAACTCAAAATCAACTGCATCATCCGGGTGAAAAAGACCGTCTCTTGGAATTGTAATCATGCCGCATTTTATTGCGATCCCCACAGCTTCTTTTTGCTCGTCACCAATATCAGAAAAGTAATTGCCGGCATCAATATCCCCGGCTTGTACATGAGAACATTGTACCGCAAGGTCTGTTAATGCTTCTATTGCTGAATATCTTGTGACAATCTGTGATATTTCACCGCTTCCCGAGTATATTCCAAGTGTATTTACTACTCCTGAAGCCTCATTATAAAAGTCGGGGTTGTATTTTAAATCTTCAGCAAAAGTAATATTTAAGCTGCACAAAATAATCATATGCGAAATTGCTAAAGCAGCTAACCTTTTAAATTGTAAATTCATAACAATCTCCATTCCGCCGCCGTATGCGACATAAATCTTATGAAACAAATCTTATCTGTTAATAATTCTTTCTATAATTACACATGCTTCTGCTCTTGTCAGAGTATTATTCGGTCTGAATGTATTATCTTCGTACCCTGAAATGATTTTCAGCGAATTCATTTTTAAAACTGCTGATTTTGCATAATCGGAAATATTATCATTATCAGCAAAACCTCCGGAAACTGCAAGCTCATCATCTTGAACCGCTCTTGACAAAATCACTGCCGCATCCTGTCTTGTTAAGCTTTTTCCAACTCCAAAAATATCGTCAGATACACCCTTTACTATACCTGCATCAACAGCACTCGCCACGTATGATTCATACCATGCGCCGCTTTCTACATCTGAAAAATCGGTCTTTGCGTCTTTATTATATTTATCAAGAGATAAAACAAGTATTTTTATAAAAGCTTCACGAGTGATTTCACCTGATGGATTAAATACATTTTTATCAACTCCATTAATATATCCCTTTTCTTTCAGAAATTTAATCGATTTTTCTGCCCATGAATAATCTGATAAATCGTGAAAAACAGCATGAATATTAATTTCAGGAGCTTTATCGGTTATAGGTGTATTAACGGCATTCACCGCTTTGCTTGATGAAACAGTTTTTGACGGCTTTGACGAACCCCCGCCGCCGCCTGATGAACCTCCGCCTCCCGCGGATTCGGGTTTATATTTATTTATATACTCACATAGCTCATCTAAAGAGTTAAAGCTCTTTTTAAGAAGTGATTTATTAATATCATTTTTATACGTACCGGATGCATATCTTGAAAAATCAAGCTTTGAAAGAGATGAATCCTTATACTTTTTCAAAACTTCTTCAATATCTCCGTATCCGGGGACAGATTTAATTTCACCAAACACAATTGCCTGACTGATTGAAGCCATAAGCTCACGTGAAGAAGAATACTCGCTTTTTACAGCAGATGCAATGATTTTTTCCGCATCAGTAATATTCATCTTGTTCAGTTCAATATATTCGGGAAACACTGTTAAATCATTAAAACCGTTTTCAGCCTTTATACTTTCTGAATATCCGCTAACTTCATCATATTTATCAGGGAAAATCATCATTAAAATATTTTTTGGATTTTTTGTGTCTGTAACGCCGCACTTAACGCTGTAACGAACAACATCCTCAATCACTTTATCAACACTGTCATAATTTTTATTTTCCATAGCCCCGCAGACAGATAGTTTAGCCGTGCTCGAAAGCTCAGAATAAAAAGGCAGCAAAATATTAAGCCTTTTATTTTGAACTTCATCATTTAAGGTTTCAAAGATTTTATCTTTATTTGAACCAGATATTCCGTTTAGAAATGCCTTCAGTTCCGTCTGCGTCGGCAGATATAAGGATTCTGAAGAAAAAACCTTATTGGGATTGTGTGAAACAGCGTAAAACTTATAATTTCCCGCCGCGCCGCTTAATTTAAGATTTGAAACAGAGAACTTCCCAAGCCCGTCTGTTTTCACTTGTCTGAATATCTTGTATTTTTCCGCTGCAGAAATAGTATCACTGACATCAAGTACGCTTTCATCATCTGACAAAACAGCGTAAACCATAACTCTGCAATCAGAATATTCCTCTCCGAGATTGCCGGATATCGTTATATTCATTGTATTAATATCATTTTTAATTTCTATTTCTGATGCCCCTGCCGCTTTACACAAAGCAAGGCAAACAACTGCGGAAAAGATAGCTGTTAATTTTTTATTCAAATCAATCACCTCTGACAATCTCATAGAAAATAGTATTATTTGCATTTGTAATTTTGAATTTTGTATAACCGTTTGAATCCTTTGAGACTCCCACTCTTCCCGTTCTTTGACCCGATGAATCAAGTGAATAAACAGAATAATCACCCTTAAGCTTCAAGGTTACATTCCCTGAAATTCCCTCAACTAAAATTGGTGCTTTGCCCTCTGAAAGATAAATATTTTTTTCAACGTTTATAAGTGAGCCGCTGTTTTGCGCTCCGCAGGCAGCCGTAAATAAAAGCCTGTCAGATTCAGAAATCTTTTTATTATCTATAGCGCAAAGTGCTGCGGTAGTATAAATATTATCTGATGACATTTTAAATGAAGGCATTTCATTTTCAAAGTCATAAAAGCCTGTCATTGCTTCTGAATTTGGGGTTCTGACTTCAAAATACCCATCACTTGATGCCCAATAAATATTATCCGTTTTTATTACTTTCAGAGAATCATTATCAAATGCCGGCAAGGAGTCATGAGATTTATCAAGCGAAAACCTTGAGTTTTTGCATATGAACTTTTTAAAATCAACAGATGCGCCGCCTAATATTTCATCATTTACCTTAACCTCGGTATTATTTATATTTCCGACTGTATAGAATATTTGAGCTCCTATTCCAAGCATAGCGCTTCTTACAGGATTACCGAAAGCAGAATATACATTTTCAATTGCTTCTCCGTTTTGATAGCTCCCGTTTGCAATGTTATAATAAATCATGTTCCAATTATTTTGTCCGCCGATTGCTCCTGCCATAACAGGAAATGCAGAAAAATATAGATTCGGAGAAGCTGCACCATAGCCTGATACATAAGGCTTATTATATATTGCATTCTCTGCTGCCTCTTTAAATCCAGAAACAAGCGGATTATCAGTCGGTGAGAAAAAAACATCCGACATTATGGCAGAACCCGGCTTCTCATTTGTTTTTGAAAGCGCCTTTGCAAAAATAAAATTCTTTGCAGAAAAATCCGAATTTTTCAGAAGCTGCTCTCTGAGTAACAGTTCATTTGACTTATCAGAATAAGCAAGAGGAATGCTGTCTCCGTTTTTAGCTGTTCTGTGCTTAGACATTTGAGAGGCTATGCTGGTATTGCCTGTAAAAAGAATGTCACCCGATATTTTTTTCATCTCGGAAAAATACTTATTTTCCGCCTCCATAATAAAGTTAAAAACATCATTTTTATATACATCTGTTTTTATAGGTGATTGCCAGGAACCATTAAACTTAATACTCTTGTCATCTAAAGATTCATTATCATTTTTATCGGTATCGCCCCAAGCCTCTTTTAAATTTTTATCAGAGACATATTTTGATGCAAGAAAATTATTAAAATCTAATCTGATTTCTTCTTTATATTCAGGGCTTTTAACGGATTTATCACCATATCCCTCCTCAAACATAAAAGCTGACTTATCCGAACAAACTTCAACAAATGCAATAGCAGGATCATCTATAAGCTTCATTTCAGTATATGGATTATATAAATCCAATAACATTTTAAAATATTTTTTTTGCATTGATATAAGCTCATCGCAAAAATATCCTTCTATTCCAAAGCCTTTTGAAAATTCCGGAACATTATCAGCAGCGTAATATTCAAAATTTGAAACAGCTGAAATATATGAGTACACACCATTTTTCTTTAGCTCGGAAATAAAGAAAAGAAACCTGTCTTCTTTATCCTTGTCAAATGAAGAATGAATTGTGCCGTTAAATAATCCATTATCAAAATTTCTGAATCTTATTAAATTTACACCCATTTGAGCAATTCTTTTTGCCACTTTCACCGCTTCACTCTTTTCGGGGAAACAAGCTTCACCGCTGATATCTGCTCCCCAAAACTTCGCTTCTGTTCCATTCTCAAATTTTAATTTTTCTCCGTTTGAGCTTACCCTGCCGTGCTTACCTGCCGGAGCATCAATAAGAAATGAAAAATCAATCGGCGAATTCTCTATTTTTTCAACATCCTCAGGCTTATATTCATACCATCCATATGTTGAAGTAGTGCATTTCTTTGAATTTTCAGTTGCCGGCAAATACGGACCTGAATCTGTTAATGTTATGCCCATTATCATTATATATGCGCCGCTGCCTTCGGTTTCAAGCTTTAAATTTTTAACCTTCTTTTCAGGATGCGGATTATTCATGGCAAAAAGGTAAAGACTTCTCATAGTTCCGTCACCCTTTTGAACTGACCATACAGGTCTGCAATAATCGTATGATGCCTTTCCCCAGAAATCACATATGTAAATATTTTGAGCAATATTTACATAGCTCTCGCTTCCGTCAGAATACACCCAAGAGTATTTTCCGCAGTTTCCGCTCGCCCACGGTGATGCGTGAACAAAATATGCACCTGCAGTAACTCTGTCTATCGGTATCTCAACCTTTGTCGGTAATCCCGAGTCATTCTGTCCTCTGAGTCCCAAAACAGCTTTTTGATTGTTTTGAGCCGGATTAATAAAATCAAACGGTATGCCGAGCATTTCCTGCTTTCCAAAGCTATTAAACATTCTAAGGTCGTTTTCACCTTGGTCAGACCAGCCTCCTTGAAAATCTCCTGCCACATCATCTCTTATGTCACGGTTAACATATTTTTTTAAATCAATAGGAGTAAATATTTGCGGCATTTGAGAAAGCTGTTTTTCCGTTAACATTCCAATTTCTACAGCAAATTCTTCAGGTATATTTTCAGCAGCCGCATTTATATTCGCAGTTAACATTCCGAAAATTATAATAGTCGATAACATCCTTCTAAAATTCATCTTGCTTACTTATTCCCTTTCTTTTTAATTAAGTTATTCAGATATAAATATTATTCCGGCAATTAATTAATCTTTTCAAGTGTTAATGTTGTCAGTGTAAGCGGAGCAACAATATATGTTTCAAGAGCTTCACTGCTTGTTACATCCTCATCTGTTACCGTTATATCGTTTTTTATATTATACTCCCACTGCTCACCTTCACGATAAAATCTGTCAGCATCTCTATAATCACCATGAACCGTTCTTATATGTTTTACTTTGTACCTATTTTCTCCGAAATCAAATTTATATTTAACATTATCTTCATCAAACCTGTTTAATAAGAATAATGTAATATCTCCGTTGTCAGACTTGATTGCACCGCCTGAAACAAACGAGGCAGTATCTCTGTCGTAATTATCAAGTTTAGTTTCCAAAATATCTCCAACACCATAGTTTACAAATGATTTTAATATCTCACCTGTTGGAGTAAGATGAGTTATTCCATCTTTATCATTATAGCAAATTGCCCAAACCGATGAATTAATATGATGATTTGCTGCAATTACTATCGATTTATCAAGCCATGCCCTCATATACCATTCAGCAAGGCCGGTTGCTCCCCAAATTGTATGAGGAAGCATATAATCATATGGGTTTTCCTTATTATATGAATAAGAATTCGGTGCAACAGCATGCTCGGATAAATAAAGCTTTATCCTGTCCGAACCCGTTATTTCCAAAATATCATTTTTAATTTTATCTATCGCAGGATTTGCTCTTGTTATAAAGTCGGCAGGATAGTAGTAGTGAACAGATAAATAATCTGTTTGGTCACCAAGCGCCTTTAAAACCTCTCTGTTCCAATTCTGCGAATAATCACTTCTATTCCATGAATCAGTAGCTGCCTGAATGCTGATTGCTGCATCAGGATCCATACTCTTTATTAAATCTATTGCTTTTTTTCCGCGTGTAATATATTCTTCAACAGTTAAATTTCCGTCTTCCCAATCGAGCTCGTTTCCTATCTCCCAGCAATAAACATTAACCGGATTTTCAAATCCGTATGATTTCCTGACTTCTGCCCAGTTTATTCCACCGTTATAATTAACAGTTCCATCGCCAATCATAAATTCTATTAAATCCGCCATATTTTCATAAGTATCCGAAAATATATTAACAGTATAACAAATTTCCGGATTATCAACAGCAGCGTAAAGATATTCGAGCCATTCACAAATACCTTCATATACCTTATTTGTTACAGACCACATTGTTTGATTTTTTCTTTGTGCTATAGGTCCGAATGCATCCTTCCATGCAAAGAAAGAAGATGAGCTTCCTGCTTTTCTTGTAAAGGACAGCATATTACCTAATTCCTTTGGAAATGAAGGTCTCATAACAACATTATTTTGAGAATCTATTACTTGTGTCAATGAGTGCACACCCGTGCTCCACTCCATGTTAATGCCATATAATTCCTTTAGCGCTTTATCTGTTACAACTGAGTCATTTACACTCATATTGTACTCCTTATCCTCTGCATAAGCAGAAAAATTCACAGAAGAAATTGCTAAAGCCAACGATATTATCTTTAATGTTATCTTTTTCATATTTGACCTCCTTCATATTTTTAGTTGTATGCACGGGATTACCTCCCGTGCATACAACTAAAAGTTGTTTTACTATTATACCGCCGGTCTCAAAGTTGCGTCATTCCATGCAAACAATTTAACCGTACAGTTATCTGTGTATGTACCTAAAACGGGGACACCCACACTGCCAAAATATCTGACATTATTTTCGGGAACTGTGCTGTAGACTGAATTTACCCCTATTAACGCACCGTTTTCATCATAAACAGCCGCATATACCTGAACCTTTTCTTTTGCAGCATTTACTAAGCTGAATGATACATTAACAGTTTTTGAATTGCCGTTATATGATGTCTTTGAAATTTTAAGCTCAGAATCTTGAGTTGTATCTCTGTATTGAACGCCTGAAATTTTCAAATTATCGATACAGATTTGTGCATTTGTTGCATAAATCCCTACTTTACCTTCAGTTGTGTTCGACTTCATCCAGTTTCCGATATCTACTTTTACTTCTTCATGCGCTGCATCGCTTATATAAACATTTGGCTTTGTTGGATTTGTAAATTGAATTCTAAGATGAATTTTACTTCCCTTATTTGATTTGAAGGTATCAGCAAATCCAAAATCATTAGTATCTATAGCGTTGGATGCAGTATCAAATATACTTACTCTTGTGTCTTGACAAGCTGAATGCGAAACTGTTCCATAGTTTGCACTCGTTCCGTCCCAGCCATAGATAAAGCCGCCGGAATACTTATGTCCTCCTGACACATCTGCGCTCCCGGGAGCTAACCACATATCAGCCTCCATTTGAAGTCCGTTCTTTTGAACAACATCCAGTCCCGGAATTGTTACTACATACGGAAGATCAGTATTTCCGACATCAAGATGAATGTATTTGTTGCCGTCTGCTTCGGCCTCAATTGACCATCCGCAGCCGCCGTTGCCTAAGTTTGTATAACCATATGTATCAACAGCATTTGTGATTTTCTTCCAGTCGCCTCTTCCGAGTGTATAGCTTTCGAAATCGTCCTCAAATATAAACGCTTCGTTAACCTTTGAAATTACTGTACAATCAAGAATCTTTGTAAAATCACCATATACGACTTTAATCTTATAGTTTGAAGTTTCTCCTACTCTCTCTGATGTTATTTGAGCCTTATCTGTTACATCAGAAGATACACCATTCTTGATTTGTGTTACTTTAACAGCTTGAATAGCATCATCAACTGAAACAAACACATGATTTGCAGTATTAAATGCTGCATCATACACTACTGTATCTGCCACAAGCTTTTTTTGTTTTGCATGAATTTCTAAATTATCCATGCAAATTTTTGCATTATATGCGTATAGTCCAACTAAACCTTCTGTTGTATTTGTCTTCATCCAGTTTCCGATATCTACTTTTACTTCTTCATGTGCTGCATCGCTTATATAAACATTTGGCTTTGTTGGGTTTGTAAATTGAATTCTAAGATGAATTTTACTTCCCTTATTTGATTGGAAGGTATCAGCGAATCCAAAATCATTAGTATCTATAGCGTTGGATGCAGTATCAAATATACTTACTCTTGTGTCTTGACAAGCTGAATGCGAAACTGTTCCATAGTTTGCACTCGTTCCGTCCCAGCCGTAGATAAAGCCGCCTGAGTACTTATGTGAACCTGACGGTGATTTACTTCCGGGATAAGCCCATATATCAGCTTCCATCTCAAGCCCATTCTTCTGAACCACATCAAGACCCGGGATTGTAACTACATAAGGACCGTCTGTATATTCACAGTCGAGATAAATATATTTGTTTCCTGTTCCATCCTGTTCAATACTCCAGCCTGCGCCTTGAGTTCCTAAATTAGCATACCCGTAATTATCAACAGCGTTTGTGATTTTCTTCCAATCACCTCTTCCGAGTGTATAGCTTTCAAAATCATCTGTCCAGCTTACATCCTGAAGAACCTCACTGTATTCTCCTTCTGCATAGAATTCAGCTTTATCACCTGTAATTTTAAGGTTATCAATTATAATTTCAGAGCCAAGCGAGAAAAGACCGATTTCACCATATGCATTTGATGTGGATGAAATTGTATTTGAAGCCGGATAATTTACACCGTCAACATAAATTTCGGGTTGAATTTCATTGTTTCCAAATACAGCTTTAAAATGAACTGTCTTATTTGCTGTTACAAAATCAGAGCCACCGATTTCACCCTTTGCAATCGTTGAAGGCTCAGCAGAATCCATAACAACAAATCTTCCTGTGCTTTCCCAAGTTCCAAGAGCAGCTGTTCCATTGCCCTCATTTGTCAATCCGTAAACAAATCCGCCTCTTGAGCTCCATGAAGCACTGTCATATCCGCCTGATGTAATATCAGCTTCAATCGTAAGATTTTTCTTATCTACAAATCCAAGCTCATTAATCACAACACTGCCGATATTGCTCCAATCCTTTTTTGTATTGATATGAAGCTTTCCGTTTTCAACCCATGCATTTGTATATCCGTTTCTGATTTCATAGCCTGCCGGAAGCTTTCCGTCTGCAATTGCGTCGAAGCTTTCTTCATATGTAAACGGAGTATTAATTTTAACCTTTTGACTATCAACTAAAACCTTAATGTTATCAACTGTATCCTCTGCATATGAGAAGTAGAATCCAATTTCCCCTGTCCCTTCACCGGAGTTTGCTCTTGTGAATATAACAGAATCATTTATAGAAAATGCAATATTATCACTGCTTATATTCAGAACTGCATGAACAGTATTTCCAAGCGACAATCCGCTTACTGCTGAAACCGTGCTTGAAGCACCGCCTGAATAGCTTTCGTCTGATACTTCTGATGAGCTAACCTTTATAATATGTCCTGAACCTGATGATACTATATTTGATGCTGAGGAAGCCCCGTAAACAATTCCGATGTCATCTCCGAGAGTTAAATCGGCTTCAAGTGTATAGCTATTATATTCTTTAAGACTTGATGGTAAATAAATAAAATTTTCGTTAAAGCTCTCATCTGTCAGTTTTAATCTGCCGTCTGCTATTTCAGCAGTACCCTCGTTCAAAACTGCCTGCAAGCTGCCAAGTGAATCTGTTGAAAAATCTTCACTATAAACAGTTTTTGCTGCCTTTGGAGCAAGCTCTAAAGCACAAATTGAGTATCCGGGCAAAGTAAATGCCGAAGCATCTTTTCCTTCATCATATGAATATTCTTTTGATGAGATCAAAGACTTTACCGCATTATTTATGCTGTACAATCCTTCGCTTCCTGTTATTACTGTGCTCTTAATTAAATTATAGCCTCCGCCTACCACTGAAATTGCAGCATTCTTTTCGCCGGCGCTTTTGTTTACTATAAAAAGATTAACCTTGCCATCATCAGCTTTCATAGCAGTGCTTGTAACATCTGTGCCGCTGACAGATGTTGAAACCACATCCTGTCCCATATATTTACTTACCGCTTTATATGCAAGACCATTTCCTGTTACACCTGAAATATTATTATTGGGATTAACCCAAATTTGTCCCCATTTCCCTGTGTAAACTCCATGATATGCAACTATTCCAACCCTTGAGTTATTGAGTGCAGATATATATAAATCAGCCATCTCAAGCGTCCCCCAAAGTGAGTTAGGCTCTTCATTTAAAACTCCCGAATGAGAACCCGCAACCTCCGATAAAAATATTTTAACATTAGTTGCACCGTTACTGTCAAGAGTATCGGAAACCTTCTTAAACAGCTCTCTCATGATATCTTGTCTATTCCATGTCATATACCAGTTAAATGAAACATAATCAACTGTGTTTTTCAAATCACTGACTACACCTGATAGAAATTCGTCGTTATATTTGCCGCTTCTTAAATATTCGTTATACATACTTGTTCCGCCGAGAACAGCTATTTTTGCTGACGCATTTTTACCCTTTACGGCAGTAATAAGCGGTTTAACAAGAGCAAGATAATCAGCGGCTGTCAGGCTCTCTCCCCAGTCCTGCTCATTTCCCATTTGATAAGCTTGAATTTTAACAGGTTCAGCAAGTCCCGCTGCAATTCTTTTTGCACCCCATGTTGTTGAAGCATCTCCTTCTAAGAATTCAACAAGGTCTGCTATATCGTTTGCATTTTCATGAATATTAATTGTAAATGTAAACTGAACATCAGGATTCATATCCTGCCAATACTTAATCTTTTCAACAAGACCAAACTTTATAGGGCCTGTATACCCCCAAAGAGTAACATCAGGTCTTGATGAATAATCCCCGATAGTATCTTTCCAATTAATTTTTGTTGATGCGTCTTCACCTAAACGAATAACCGGATTTTTCATACCGTTAAGTGCTGACTTAAATAAAATATTAGGCGTAAAATCATTATTGTTATAATCCTTAACAAGATTTTCTGAATTTACCGTCCAATCGCTGTTTGCACCAAAAATACTCTCTGACGCCTTGTTGATTGTATTTGATGGGTCAACAGTAATTTTTGTTGCTGTGTCTGCATTTGCAACGGTTGCAAAAGATGACACAAGCATACTTGCTGCTACCAAAGCAGAAAGAAATTTTTTCATAGTATTCTCCTCCTCATATTTATATATCAAGTGCATCAGTTAAAGCGAACTGCGGCGAGTTTATGTCAGATATAAAATATATTTTTATGCTTTCCTGAGGTGTGTCGTATATATCTATAAACTCAATACCTTGTAATGCACCCGATGACAAAGTTACTTTTTTATAAACAAGCTTATTTAACATTCCGTCATTTTCACAAGCTACTGCTACAATTATTGACTGTTCGTTTAAGGAATTATTTTTTACATTCACACTTACACCATTGGTAATTCTCTTAGCTCCTGATACAGCTATTAAATCACCTGTTTTGAAATATACTGATGACTTGGATTTTATACCGGTAACAGAGGTTACTCCTGTAGTATCAATTCTGTATTTTGACGTTGCACAAAGTTCGGGAAGAGT
Organism: Clostridia bacterium; assembly: GCA_017935675.1. Taxonomy (GTDB): domain Bacteria; phylum Bacillota; class Clostridia; order UBA1381; family UBA1381; genus RGIG9115. Next base: position 109,004 of record JAGBHE010000092.1, read on the forward strand.
AATAACAACCTTTTTAGAACTCAATTGAGCAAGTGAAATATTACTAACCTCTTCATTACCTAAAAATACCTTAATATTATCATTCGTAATTGTGCTTGAATCAATATCTGAATTAAAGCTTATTGCAGTTTTTCCGCCGCCAATCGGAACTGCCTTTGATGATACGAGAGATACAGTTAAATCCATGCTTCTGACAGTAATGTTATCGACATATGCACAGGTTTCTCCCTTTGTGGCTGTTGTAGAAGCAGCACAATAATCAAATCCGGCTCTTTTATCAGCAAAGCTATAACCTGTAATTTCATGTGTTGATGTGAAAATCTCCGCTCCCGAATTTCTGTCCCTCATTACTATTACACATTTAGGTACATCCTCGCCAAGCCGCAATAATATTTCGACGGTATACCATTTCAAAGCATCAACCTTATGCGTTTCCGCTCCGCCGAAAAGCTCTGCATTCATTTCACCATCAAACCTTAACAGAGTATATTTTGATTTTCTTCCCTGCATAATTCCGCTAAGCTGCAAATAATTGGGTTCTGAAAAGCTGCCCTCAGTTAATGATATTTCGAATGAACCGTTTGACGCAACAGATTTCAAATAAATGTCACTGGACCAAAGTGTATTTTCACAAAGCTCAACATCATCATCTCCATATGTTGAATATGTATCAATATATGTGTTTCCGGCCGGGTTCATTCTAAGCGCCTTTCCGCCGCCGGGCGCAGCATCTACAGCCAGGCGTCTGTTATACAGGTTAAATCCTGCATCTACTCCGCCCTTGCCATTAAGCTCTGTCATACATGCGGAATATCTTCCGTGCCATCCGTTTCCGAGTCCGCCGAAAACAGCATTTAATGTTTTTTCGCCGGTTTTTGCATATGTACAAACATTTTCTGCTGCATTGCCTGTGTATACGTCACTTCCGGAATATATACCTCCGGCAGCATTCATAATAAATGAATTATTAAGCTCTGCTTCACCAAGCTCCGGATGTTCCGGGCATGTTATCGTATATGTAACCGCTGAATCACTGTATACAGCATTCGTTTGATATTTTTCAAAGTTTTCCGAATATGGCTCAAACTCAGCAAACGAATCCACTATTCCTAACGACAAAACAGCTGCTATGATACCAAACAGCAAATTTATTCTTTTACTCATTATACATTCATCTCCTTATCCCTTAACCGCACCGGCGGAAAGTCCTGAAACAAAATATTTGTTCAAAAATGCATATGCAATAAGAACCGGAAGAAGTGCAAGAGTTGTTCCTGCAAACATGATATTATAATTTGCTGCTGCTTCACCCGAATGACTGAGAGCTACAAGACCGACAACAAGAGGTCTGCTTTTAGGATTGCTTAATGTAAAAATCATAGGGAGAAGGTAATCATTCCATGAACCTTGAAAAGCAACAATTCCGATAGTAGCAATTATAGGCTTCAGCATTGGCATAATAACTCTAAACAAAACATTTGGAAAATTACAGCCATCCATTTCAGCTGCTTCATCTATTTCCTTTGGAATAGAATATATATAGCTCCTTACCAGATAAATGTTCACTATTCCTATACTAAAGAACTTCGTAAATAAAAGTCCGATAAGTGATCTCGGAATATGAAGAAAATTTAAAATATCAAATGTAGGATATATTGTTACACTTCCCATTGAAAAGAATAACCCAAGCGAAAAACAACCTAACAGAAGCTTATCCAGCTTAAACTCACCTCTTGCAAAAACATACCCGCACATAACAGATGATAACAAAGTAAATATCACACTGAAAAAAGTATAATAAGTACTGTTCCAAATCATATGTTTCAAATCAAAAACATCTGATGTAAAAGCGTCAATATAATTTTGGAAGGTTGGATGGGCTGTAAAAAGCTTCCCCGGATATGCAATAATCTCTGAATTTGTTTTTAGAGATGATGAAAGAACATATAACAGAGGGAAAACAACTATTATCATCAGCGCACATAGAAGAACTACCGTTATTCTTGCATAGGTCTTATCACTTTTTCTCAACTAAATTACCCCCATCAAAAAACATTATTCAGTCTTTTACTGAATTTTGTATATCCAATTGTTATTGCCGTCATAATAAGTGCTGTAACAAGTGACAATGCACATCCATATCCAATATTTATTCCTGTCTGATCCATACCGGGCGCATAATGACTGAATATGTATGCATTTACGCTGAATGTTTGTCCTCCCGGTGCTCCGTTTGTTAATACGAGCATGATTTCGCCTGATCCCAAAGTTCCGACAATGGATAACATAAGCATAATTTGGAGTGTAGGAGCTATCATTGGTAATGTCATTGAAAAAAACTGTCTTAACTTTCCTGCGCCGTCAATTTCAGCCGCTTCGTATATATCACTCGGGACATTTTGAAGGGCTCCGAGAAAGTACAGTACATTTAAACCGAATGTTCCCCAAACATCACATAATACAAGAACACACAAAGCATTAAACTTTGTTCCAAACCAATCTATCGGCTCACTCATCAACGGAATGGTTTCTGTAAAAAACGTATTGATAAATCCGAAAAAAGTAAACAAGTTTGCAAAAATCAAGGCTCTGATTGAAACACTTATAATATAAGGCATATAATATACTGTTCTGAAAAATCCGATGCCGCGGATTTTCTTATTCAGAAGCACTGCAATTGTTAATGCGAGCGGATATTCAATAGGCAGCTTCATAAAAGCAAATTCAATTGTTGTAAGCAATGACTGCCAATATTGCTTATCTTTAGTAAGCAATCTGAAGTTCTCCCAACCAATAAATCGTGTATACGTTTCAATTCCATTATAAAAAAACCAAGATCTCGAAATTGCCCAAACTATCGGTATTATCGTAAAAACCAAAAATCCGATAATTTGCGGTGTCATCATTATATAACACCATCTTGCTTTTTGCCTGTAGCGTGCGGTATTATTTGCACCCAAACGCTTACCTGTACTAAAGTTTCCCATTAGCTGTTCCCTTTCACTCTTTTATAGACAAATCAAGATTAGGATTCAAATATTTATCAATTGAAACCTGCGGAGTATTTTTAAACCATTCCTCCATACCGGCATTATATCTCTCATTAAGAGTTTTAATTGCCTCATCAACTGTAACATTTTGTGTCCAAACCTCTTGATAGAAATAATCCTTTGCATCCTGAACACCATTTAATGTAACGCCGGTATCTTTATATGGGCCCTTACTTTCTTTAACAATGTCAGCAAATTCCTTCCATCCTTTTAATCCTTCTTTAGGTGTAATTCCATCCAGAACCGATACATCGTAATATATTGCCATTCCCTCTTTGTATAGCGTCTTTGCAGTTTCAGGTCCGACAAACAATTCATATATTTCAAGCAAAATATCATCTGATGTTTTTTCTCTTGCACTTGTTGATATTGAATAAGAACCACCTGTTCCAAGGTGATAATAATACTTTTCATTCTCATTTTCTCTTGGGTACGGTGCCACTCCCCAATCACACTTAGCTGCGAACTGAGTATTATATACACCCACATCAAATGACCCGGCAAACTTCATACCTATATTTCTTTCAGCAAAATATGCTCTTGCCGTATCATTATCAAGAGTTTCTTCTCCGGGGAAAATACTTCCGTCATTTTTCATTCCGAGATACATTTCATATATTGGCTTATAAATAGAAAAATCATATTTTCCGTTCTTGCAGTTAAATGCTATTCTCCCGGCTGAGCCTTGTGCAAGCTGACCAATGTCAACAGTATAAAAAGCTCCCCACTTCATTGGCAGAATAATTCCATAATCCTTATCAGCCGGATTTGTCATTCTTTTTGCATATTCTCTGACTTCTTCAAATGTTTTTGGCGGTGTCGGCTCACCATTCTCGTCTACAATACCATATTTCCTGAACATATCCTTATTGTATACAAGACCAAACGTATTAACGGAGCACGGAACGGTATATATCTTTCCGCCATACTGATATGCACCTCCGACTAAAGATTCCGGATCGTATCTTTTCAAAAATTCAGCTCCGCCCTCCATATCATCAAGTGCTGCAATATGATTTGCAGTTGCGTGCTTTTCAACCTGAACAGATGAGAACATATCAGGTGCCTGACCTGATTCAAATGCCATATCAACAGTTTGCTGAATATCATTTTCCTTAATCTCGTATTCAATTTGAACTCCGGCTTCTTTACCGCGTGATTCATTCCACTTTTTCACAATATCATTCATAACTGTTTTTGAATGTGAATCAGGCGACCAAACCTTTATTGTTGTAACATTGTTTTTTTTCACTTCGCAAGAACATAGAGATACTGCAAAGCCCGCTATACATATTACGGAAACAGCTTTAATTACTTTTTTGTACAAATTCATTCGCTCCTTTTATTATTTTTAATAATAAAATTATATACTGTCTTTTTTTACTCGTCAATAGAATTGCAATAAAGTTGATATATAATCAACTCATGATTATTTATTCGTCTGCAAAGTAAACTATAAAAAAAGAACTGCCAAATCGGCAGTTCAAATCAAATACTATTATCCTTAAAATCAAATATCTGTGTTTTTTTCAGTTCATTTATAAGCTGTTTTGCATTAGGCATATCGAATTTTTTTAAGATTTTATTCATCTGCGTCCGTATGGTTACAGGAGCAACAAACCTTTGTTTTGCAATTTCTTCGTATGTCATTCCTTCATATACCATTCTAAGAATCTTGTACTCTGTTGCAGTTAAAAGAGCAATTGCATGAAGAAGACTGATACTATTTACATATCTGTCTTGTATTCTCGCGCCTTCTACTATAAGTTTTTTCGCAATTATCGGATTCAAAACTGTTTTATCATTATACGCATTTCTGATTGATACCAAAATTGTCTTTATCGGACTCGTTTTCAGCATATAATCAGCAGCACCGAGCGTCAGGCATTCAAATATATATTTATCCTCTTCATGAATTGTGAGCATGATCACCTTTACATCCAGTCCGCGTTCCTTAATCCTTCTCAGAATTCTGACTCCCGTATCATTTTCTTCAAGCTGAATATCAAGCAATAAAACATCGGGGCGATAATGCTCCACTCCGCTTATGCAGCTTTCCTCATTATTCGCCGTTGCGACTATTTCCATATCATCAATTATATTAATAACACGTTTAAAGTATGTTATCAACCCTGACATATCATCACATATCATTAGCTTGATTTTTTTCATACGATTTATATTCCCCTCTTTTTTTATAATTCTGCATACTTTTTTTATGTTTATCTGGCAAAAAAACCTGAAATTTTGTGAAGATTCCTGGTTTGGAGGTTACGTAAACAAAACCGTTAAGAGCTGCTGTAATTTTGCTTACACAATATAATCCGATTCCCCAGTTATCTAAACCTTGGTGAACCGAAACAAGAGGCTTAAAAATATTTTTTAAATCTTTCTTTTCTATACCATATCCATTATCAATTACTTCAACAACAATCCAGCTTGCTTCCCTTAAAAAATTAATTTCAATTTCAGGATTTAAAGTCTTTTCAACAGCAGACGCAGCATTTCTGATCAGATTCGAAAAAATTTCAGAGAGCAAAACCACATCAGATTGAATCACTTTATCTTCTGCTTGAATATTTATTTTTATGTTTACATTTTTTGGTACAAGCGCAAGCTCAACTGAATATTCAAGGACATCAGTAATATTAACATCATCATAAATTATTTCTATATTCTTTATTTTTTCAAGTTGTTTTGTAACAATAAACAAAGCGTTATTAGCAATATTATATATTTCCTTAATAGAATCATCTGCCTCACCTAAGGCTTTTTCTTCTTTCATAATCGCAAGCTCAGAATGTGATCTGATTGCAAAAAAGAAATTCTTGTATGTGTGCAAAAGGCTTCTTAATGTCTTTTCAACCTCCGGTGGATTACTGATATATTTATTTTGAGATGTATATGCAAAATAGCTCAGATATATCCAATAGCGTACACAAAATATCAGCGCAATAATATTTATCAAATAAATTATTAACGGAACAGTGCCAAACGACAACTCATTAAATAAACGTTCCCTATAAAGCAATGAAATATCAAAGGAAAACATATTGTTTATTACGTTTTTTCTTATCATATACATTATTGTCATCTGCGACACTATCATAAGAAAATTATTATTTGTTATTTCCCGCTTCAGCGGTGTAAGTATAGTAAACAAACACCTGCCAATCCCTGATATATAAGGAACTGTCAAGCAAAAAACAACAATAAATATCTTTATTTCAGGTAAGTTATTTTCAAGAAAACAAAAAAATCTGTTATGTGAATCCTGATTAAAGCCGGATCGTATATAAAATTCATACGCTGTATCAGGATGCCCAATACAAGCATATACCGCAATAGGAATAACCATAAGCAGAAACCAAAGCTTATTTTTTGAAAACTTTGCTGCCTGAACCGAATAAAAACTCAAAATCATACATTCTCCGAATAAAGAAACAATTTTTGTATCCGATATTCCTATGTTGCTTAAATACGTCAAGATAAGCCCTGCAATAGGATTGGGAAAAGCATTCGTTCTCAGACCGGAATACATTATTTTAAAATACATTTTATCAGCTAAAATCATCAAAAATATTCCGATAAAAAGAAGAATATACTGTATATAGTCTATCTTCTTATTTATTATTGCAATAGCAACCAAAAGAAAAGTGCATAAAAGTAAAAAAATATCCATTATTCAACAAAAAGCAGAAAAATCCGCAAAATCCTTTTATTTTTTATATATAAACTATATCAAATTATACGTACTTTTGTCAAGTTAAAATAAAAAGTTTATAAATAATCAACTAATACCTGATTTTTCCCAATCGTGCTCTAAGCCTAACTTTTCAAAAAACATATCGGGATTAAAGCTGCTGTACACCTTTCTTCCATATCTGCCGTCAAAATTATGCTTTAGACTGCGATAACAAAGAGCTATATCCTGATACCTGTCGGCGGCGCACATTTTCCTAAATCAATATATTTTTAGAACCTTGTCACGGAATAATAAAACAGCGCTATCCGACATTCCGATATTGTCGGCAGTGTATTTTTCATTTCCTATAATTTTCTTTATACTATTTGGTAAGTTCTTCATATTGTTCAATAAGGGGCTTTGTCCCGTCATTCAACGTTTCAGTGGGGGATTAATTTGTTTCAGCATTAAGGACAATATGTAAAGTGCATAATCTATTCCTCCGTAAAATTTTTCTTCATATTATATTGCGAAACAATATATTCTAAATTTTCGCTTATTGGTTTTGCCGCGTCAACTTTGATAACGGGACAAGTAACTGTTTCTGCCCACCGTTCAATATCCTCTAAAGAACGTGACGCAACAAAATCAAAAAATCTTTGTTCCTGTTCATACATATCTCCGCCTGCCAGAACACGCTCACCGAATTTTTCAAGAGCTCGTTTCTTTACCCTTTCAAGGCGAATTTCAAGCGGTGCCGATAAATAAATGGCAAATTCATACATTGCAGATATTTTTTCATCTAAATTTCCCCTGACGGAAGATAAAACAAAGGAGCCGTATTCCTCGATATCTGCAAGCATCAGCGCAATACATTCCTCGCGGGAACGCGGCGCGCTGTAAGGAATTTCCGCATCATTAAAATAATAGTCCTCAATATCAATATGCTTGTATTTTAAAACCTGCGCCAATTCACGCCCAAGCGTGGTTTTCCCGCTGCCGTTTCCGCCAAAAACAATTATCCCTTTTGCCATTAGTAATCCTTTCTTACAGAATTTTTATCAGGCGATTGCAAAATGCAATCGCAATGCAGAATGTTTTACAATTACTTAATGCTAATTTACAGCAAAATACTCTTCTATAACCGGTGCTTTCAGTCCCTCTTTATCCCATATTAAATATACATCCGGGATTCCACTGCCTGCACGTTCGCCGATATTGATTAAATTAAACAGCTTGTTATACACTCTAAAATAAAACTCAAACACATTTCCGGTCCAATCGCCGGAACTTGATTGTACTCTATCAGTCCAACGTATTTCCGGCCCCATCCGCAAGTATTTGTTCATACAGCCCCGGATGATCCGCGCAATATTTCTCAGCAACATCAAGTCTGCTTTCTCCATTATTCAAAAGCCCTGATGCTTCCTTAATAAGCCTTTGCGCAATATCTTCTTTCTTTGCTCCAAGATATTTTATCCAATCAGCTAAAAACTCATCAATGTCCTCTAAATAATCGAAGCTTCTCTGCATCATACGCTCAATACTTAAATTTCCATTATTAAAATAGAGAAAAATCACATATAAGCTCTCCGGCCTTTTACTCTTGGGTTCGGTTATATATTTCAAATAAAGGGTATCCAACCCCCAGCCCGTCAGATCGAATGATACTATACCATCAGTATAAAGCCTTATAAAATTCATAGGTTCTCCGCTGTAATTTTCAAAGTCACCGAAAATTTCAGCTTCCAGCTCCATCATTTCATCCGATAATGACAATGCCTCGTCAAACAAATTATAATCTATGGCTGTATGCAGCATTTCGCATGCTTTATGTACAATATTTTCGACGCCTGCTGTATCTTGAAAGATAAATTCATCAGAAACGTCATCGTACCAGTCATCATATTCCACATTATAGCAGCTGTCTATGCCAATTTCACCCGTTCTTATTTTATGCAGTTCTTCCATTATATCGGCTAATTCTGCTTTTATACTGTCAATGTTATATTCCTCATCGGAAGCCCTTGATTTGTCTTGCACATATAACAACTGCTTAATAAATGCATTCCTCTTGGGCTCAGGCAGCGTACGCGCTCTGAGATGCACAAAATCCTCAAGCTCTTCTCTTGACATGTGTTTTACGGTCTCATCTACTCGCGTTATAAACTCTGTTAAATTCATAATATCTTCACCTAAAATTATATTCTCTTTTTAATCTTTCACATATTTCATATGCAACAGGGCATACAGCAACATGTTCCATAAACGATAACAGACTCTGCAATCTTTCCGGCTGATTTGTATAAGGATAATTCATGCAACTTTCCGGCTTGCAGTCACCTAATATGCACTCCCCGTTTTTCTGCAGAAAATCACACGGCTTATGCTTTGTAATGTAAGAAACCCCATATGTATCAAGCTTAAGATATCTGTCAACAAATTCCTCAACGCTTATACCAAGGTGTGAAGCATCTTTCTCAAAGTCACTTCTTTCAATTTCCGTACAATATATTTTACAGCAATTCCTGCATTTACTGCAATCATAATCCTTAAACAACTCATTATGCAGTCGCAGAAATTGAGCATCAAGCTTTTCTGCATCCGCATGGTTTTTCAGATATGCTCTGAATTTATTGTTTTTATTCTCTTTGCGCTCTGCCATCTCAGCAACCTTATCCGGTGATACCATCGTTCCATCTCCTTTCAACACTTCCCTGTTTTCTTATTTCTTTTAATATACAAATAATATAAACTGACTGGTCTTTAACTCCAATACATTTCATTGTTGAATCCTATGCTTTTCAATTATGCCAATTATAAAGATACGATTTCCTTGGTCTTTTATTTTCAGAATCCTTTTTATGTTCTCTGACACCAAAATACCTGTCCACTCTATTTACCGTGGGGTCATACCAGTCAGCCTTCTCTTTCGCCCAAGAAATCCAATCCAACTCCTTTTCTGTTAATTCTCCCTTGGACTCAAGTGCAGTCACATATGCTCTGATTTTACAAGCAATATTGTAATCATCAGCTTCATTTTCAAGCGCAATGGTTCTATCCACTTCTTCGTTATATCTTTCACGTTCTAATTCGCGCTTTTTACGATCTTCTTCAGATTTTCTCCGTTGCTCTTCTTGTTCCCCTCTTGTAATATATCATTTCCCATTTTTTGTGCGGTTGATTTTTAACTCTGTTTTATCCAATTCATCCATTAGCGAACTTCTCCTCGGGTATGTGCTGCGCAGTCTGTTAACAACATCCAAGGCCATTGCAGTTCCTCCCATATCCGCAAGCTTAAGAATCATCCTGCATATATACTTATAACCTCTCCTGCCCGTTGCTTCTGCCGCTTTGGATAATATTATATTGCTGTAAAGATTATAAACCTGTTCGGGATAATACGGAGCAACACACTCTGCGTATGTTTCAACCAAACTGCTTTCACTATTCATTAATTCAAGCAACAGCCGCCATTCCTTCTCTTCCTGCAATATAACCGCATACATATGACACGGGAGTTTTTCCTTCAGTTCGGCTCTTAATTGCGGATACTTTTCTTCCCATTCTCCTGACTGCATATATAGATTTTTCAGTTCATCATAATATTTCCGATCCCCGCGGAAAATCAATTGTTTAGCCGTTTCTGCCTGTTTATTTGTATCCCCTGTTTCACGGTATAAGCCAAACAATATTTCATGCCACTTATTTCTGTCACGATATTTCCTTATACCTGTGTTCATGTTTCCGGCTTCAATGCACAGCTTTTCCGCTTCCTTATAATTCTTCGCTTGAATTGCGGCATAAACGACTGCTTCACGCATATTATCCATATCAAGATTTTTATAGGCATATGATAAGGCATCCTGTTCTCCGTTCAGCTTTTTTATAATGTTATATTCAATTTCGATTTGGCTGTCCTTAAGATATTTACCACCGTCATATGTTTGATTCATAAGCTTTTCAAAAGCATCTTTAAGTTTATCGGCATTCTTTGCCGTAACAAGCTGTGATGCAATGATAAATAATTGAACCGCAGCATCGTCATAATTCGTAAACACCTTTTTTGATGCAAGCTTAATTAAATAATTGCAGTTATAGCTGTCATCACTGCCCGGTACGCATATTTTCCGTATGTTTTCAAGGCATTGTTCTATTGAAATAACCAACATTCCCGATGAACTGTCGGCTCTTGTGCAAAGACCGACAGCACGTCCGAGTACATACGAAATAATATCCAATGCTATTCTCATATCTCCAATATTATAATATTTTTCCCCCACGGCTGTACATTTATCCAAGACAATGCAAATATTATCGCAGCCTCTGTATCCGATGGACCCGCGGACAGTATTTGTCCGTATGCTCTCGTTTATTAAATTTTTTACGTACTCCATCTCAAGCTCCGGCTGAGGTTTTCCTATTGTCATATATAATTCATTTCGTATCCAATCGTTATTTTCTGCAAGGTTAAGCAGATAGTCAATGAGTTTCTGCTTTTCTGCATCCTCAAGAAGCTGTTTTAAATCCTTATCCATATTAATACTCCTCCATATTCATAAAAAATGTTTAGAGATAAATCCTACAAAAGCTTTTTTTCCAGTTCTTTATACTCATTTTTATTATGTATCACAATAATATCAGCATGACGACACTCAGACAATTTCTGAATTGTTTTTCTTCTTACTTTATTTTTAAAAGTCCACACATACTTAATAAAATCCCAATCAAATCTTTCAGGGCAGCCGTCTGCCATATCAGACCTTGTGGTACCATAGCTTTTAAATATACGTTTTAATACGCGCCATAGGCAAAGCAGCCTCGGATAATCAAAAAATATAACTGTATCCGCATACGACAGACGCAAAGAAAGCGTTCTTGAAAAATGTCCGTCCATAACCCACTTTTCTTTTTCGAGCTCTGAAACAAGTAAGGCATCAAAATCGTCCTTTGATCGCTCTATCCAGCCCTCTTTCCAGAATAATTTATCCAAGTAAATACAAGGTATATTAAGTTTTTCGGAAAGCTTCTTTGAAAAAGTAGATTTTCCGCTTCCCGGGCAACCTAACACAAGAATTTTTTCCATATTAATCTCCATTATGCCGCAAGCGTCAGCACAAATAGGAATGAAAGTAGTGACCTGCGGCTGTTTTTGTGGTATACTGTTACTAAGGAGAAAGATGCACTACAAAGCACGGTAGGAGGAGTTGTAGACTATCCCCTTAGGAAACAGTATATTAATCAGTGTAAGAATCATCTGTCAAGCACAAATAAGTGGCGTTTCAAACCCGTACGTTAAAAATTGTTTTAACACCTGTTAAATTGTGTGATGATTCAGTCAACTTCTTTCTCCCTAACTATATCCTTTTAAGGAGGTTTTTCTTTTGAAAGTTGTTTTTCCTGTTTGCTGTGGTGTTGATGTCCATAAGTCTTTCCTTATTGCTAC
>JAGBHE010000093.1 GCA_017935675.1 Clostridia bacterium
ATGCTTGCTCGCAAGGGCATTTTTACGCAGCCGTCAATATCTTCATAGGCAAAATGAAATTTTGCAAGCTGTAGAATACAGCTTGGAGCGAAGCTCCTATGAAGATATTGACGGCTGCGTAAAAATGCCCTTGCGAGCAAGCATTTTTACTTATGGTATAATATCTTCGTATAATAATAAAAATATTAATTCAGCATTGGAGGTTTGATTAGCTTGGCAAAAAAAAGCAGGTCTAAAAATAAAGCTACCGTTTTATCAAAGGATGACAAAAACAACAAAGGGAACTTAGTTACGGACGAGCAGGGCAATGTGATAGAATTTACGAATGAAAAAGCCCCGCGTTTTCCGTTTTTATTCAGGCGCTTTCTGGAAATACTGCTTATTTCCGTTGTAAGCTCACTGCCATTTGCGATTATCTACGCACTCGGCTTTTCAAAATCAGAAACCTGGGCATTCAGATTTATGGGAGCGTCGCTCATAATATTCACATTTACGAATATTTACTTTTTCAGGGCGTTTTTTTACAGTATGGGCAACAAAAGTGTTTATTTCAACGTAAATGTCACGGCATATACTTTGTTCGCCATACTTAATCTTGCCGTGCTGGCAATTTTTAAGGATAACACCCTCCCATCTCTGTATTCATTTTTATTTATGCCGATAAAGCTTGCTAATCTCGCTTTAAATAAGATTTATACAACCGGAGGCGACAGAGCTCTTGAATTCCAGATGGCAGCTGCGGTATTTACACACATATTTATGTATTTCGTGATATTTATTTCACCCCTTGAAATGTACGCTTTTGAAAGCAGCAAAAAAAGAAGATAGAGAGGCAAAGCAATGGACAAACCCGTATTGAAAGATAAGTATACAATAGACGACCTTTTAAATATTCTCACAGCTCTGAGAGCCGAAGACGGCTGCCCGTGGGACAAGGTTCAGACCCATGAAACATTAAAAAAATGCATGATTGAAGAAGTTTACGAAGCAATTGACGCCCTTGACGCCGGTGATGACGCCCTTTTTGCAAATGAGCTCGGCGATGTGCTGCTGCAGGTTGCCTTTCATGCTCAGATAGCAAAAGAACGCGGGGCTTTTGACTTTGACAGGATTCTTTTTGAATTGTGTACAAAGCTTATAACCCGCCACACTCATGTTTTCGGCGACGCAAAAGCCGGCAATGCCGAAGAAGCTCTTGCCACATGGGAACAAAATAAAAAGAAGGAAAAAAAATCAGCCACCTCCGCCGAGATTCTTGATGAAGTCCCCCACCATCTTCCGGCGCTGATGCGTGCCGAAAAGGTTCAGAAAAAAGCAGCCTCCTTCGGTACTGATTTCGGAGACGCAAAAAATACGGCAGCTAAGCTGCAGGCAGCAGTTTCAGAGCTTATCGGAGATATTGACGAAAATAAGAATCCGTCCGCAGCATTTCGGAAAATTTTACTTGCTGCAGTTTGCCTTGGCAGACATCTGCATCTTACCTCAGAAACGGAGTTAAACGCCGCAACAAACGATTTTATAGAAAAATTTTCTTCTGCCGAAAGCTCAGAAAAGCCCCTTGACAGCGTATTTCAAGCCATTTTTTTAGATGAAATGAATATATTTTGAAAGAAAATTCGGGCAAAATAGAAGAAAATAGTAAAAAAATAAATAATAGCTTGACAATCGGTGAAATATGTATTAGAATAAGCATATGAAGTAAAGTTGCCGTAAGGTGAACACTTTAAAGTATAAGGAGGATATTATTATGAACAAAACTGAATTGGTTGCAGCTATCGCAGAGAAAGCCGAAATCTCAAAGAAAGACGCTGAAAAGGCTCTTTCAGCATTCGTATCAAGTGTAACAGACACTCTCGTATCAGGTGACAAGGTTCAGCTCGTTGGCTTTGGTACATTTGAAGTAAGAACAAGAGATGCCAGATCAGGAAAGAACCCGCGTACAGGCGAGGTTATCCAGATTGCAGCTTCAAAGGTTCCCGCATTTAAAGCAGGTAAGGCTCTTAAGGACATTGTTAACAAATAAGCTATCTGCAATGTAGGATATTTATCTGAGACAGGCTCCTTTTCGGTGCCTGTCTTTATCATTACGGAGGTTCTATGAGAATAGATAAATTTTTAAAGGTATCAAGGTTAATAAAACGCAGAACAATCGCAAATGAAGCCTGTGACAGCGGAAGGGTAACCGTAAACGGAAAGCTTGCAAAGGCTTCATATGACGTAGCTGTAGGAGACGTTATTGAAATTAAAATGGGCGAACGTATTATTAAGGTAAGAGTTGAAGATATAAGCGAGCATGTTTTAAAGGGTGACGCCTCAAAACTGTATACCGTAATATCATAATTCCGCGCCCGGGTTCATATACTTAAAGTAAAAGACCGTATTGCACGCGGCCGTAAAACAGGAGGTATATGAATGATACAGGAAAAAACACTTCAGAAGCAGCTTCTTACAATTGAAAACAGAAAAATACTTACACTGTCCGGCGTTACGGAGGTTGAAAGCTCAAACGAAAACTCTGTCAGGCTGAATACAAATATGGGCCGTCTTATTATCTACGGCAGCGGACTTTCAATAGGCAAAATCAGTGTTGAAACGGGAGATTTTTCAATGACCGGAGAAATTAACAGAATAGAGTATAAAACTTCGGGAAGTTCGGGAAAGCTCTCCTCTCTTTTCCGATGAATTACACGGAGGTGCATCGCTTTGTCTGTCAATGTTAATCGTGAGGTATGCGTTTTTCTGATTTCATTTTTATGCGGTATTATATGCTCTGTGATTTTTGACCTTTTCAGAGCATCGCGAAGCGTTTACAGACAAAGCGCCGTAATAATAGGTATATCCGATTTGTTCTTTTGGCTCGTTTCCTGCACACTGTGCTATGCGTGCATATTTATTTTTAACAACGGCAAGCTGAGACTTTATGAATTTGCCGCCGTAATTCTTGGCAGTTTTATATACTTTTTAACGCTCAGCACCGTTGTAAAGTACATATTTGTAAATTTTTTTAAAATAATTCGTTTTATTTTTAAAATACTCTTGACACCGGCGCGATTTTTGTATAAAATGCTTATAGCAGTATTTTTAAAAATAAAGACTGCCATTTGTGTAAAATAATCCGGAGGCTGTTATGAATATAATTAAAACCGCACGAAAAATTAAAAATTTAAAGTCTGTAAAATCGGCCGTTACATATGCAAAGAAAAATCATATTAAGCTTAAGCTTTTTGTTTTGATTGCCGTATGCTCCGTTATGATTATACGCGGAATAATGCAGCAGCCGCAGATTCTTGCGAACAAGGCAGAAATTGAACGTCTGCAAAATGAAATAGACTATGAAAAAGAACGTCAGGAAGAAATAGAAGATATGCGAGACATGGTTGAGACTGATGAATATATTGAAAAGATTGCCAGGGACAAGCTCGGCATGATAAAAAAGAATGAGAAGATATTCATTGATGTATCAAAATCCGGAAATTAAGGAGTCAATTCCTTTTGCTATGCAAAAGAAAATAATAAATTGGGAGGATAAAAAATCAATATGGCGGTAGAAGTTGGGTCGGTGGTTACCGGTAAGGTTGTCAGAGTTATGCCGTTCGGAGCATTTGTTCAAATCGGCGAGAAGGTTACGGGGCTTGTACATATTTCCGAAATATCAAGGACTTATGTAGAAAATATCAATGACCATATAAAGGTCGGAGACGAAGTAAGCGCGGTTGTTGTCAAGGTTGAGGATAACGGTAAAATAAGCCTCTCCATCAAAAAGGCTCTTGCCTCAAAGCCTCGTGAACAAAAAAAGAAGGAGCCTATTCGCCCGGCTGATGTTGATTGGGGTAAGAAGAATAATGTGGATATGTCCTTTGAGGACAGGCTGTCAAAATTCAAAATGGACAGTGATGAAAACATGGCTGCGTTAAGGCGCAGCGCTGATTCAAAACGATCCGGAGGATATAAACGCGGCAGATAAAAAAGGATGGGACGATCGTATTTTTCGGTCGTCCGTTTGTGTGTTTTTCAGGAGGAACTTTATGAAAGATAATAATCTTACAATGCTTACGGATTTTTATGAGTTCACAATGGCAAACGGATTTTTTACCGAAGGCCTCGGTAATAAAATCGCTTATTTTGATATGTTTTTCCGCAAAATCCCCGATGACGGCGGCTTTGCAATTATGGCAGGACTTGAACAGGTGGTGGAATACCTGAGCAATCTGAATTTTGAGCCGGAGGACATTGAATATTTAAGAAGCAAAAAAATATTCTGTGAGGAATTTCTTAAATATCTGAGCAGCTTTAAATTTGAATGTGATGTTTATGCCATACCTGAGGGAACTCCGATTTTTCCGGGTGAGCCGATAATTACGGTCAGAGGTCCCGTGGTTCAAGCTCAGTTCGTTGAAACCATGATACTTCTCACCATAAATCATCAAAGCCTTATAGCCACAAAAACCAACAGGATCGTTCGTGCAGCGGACGGACGCGCAATAATGGAATTCGGTTCCAGAAGGGCACAAGGCCCCACCGCCGCAATACTCGGAGCACGCGCTGCATATATAGGCGGCTGCGCAGGAACAGCATGCGCAATAACCGACAGAGACTACGGTGTTCCGGCGCTCGGAACCATGGCACACAGCTGGGTTCAGCTTTTTGACACAGAATATGAGGCATTTGCCGCATATGCAAGAACATATCCCGACAGCTGTACCCTTCTTGTCGACACATATAATGTTCTTAAATCCGGGATACCAAATGCCATAAAGGTTTTTGATGAGATTTTAAAACCGCTGGGCAAGCGCCCGAAGGGCGTCAGAATAGACAGCGGAGATATAACATACTTATCAAAAAAATGCAGAAAAATGCTTGACGAGGCAGGATATCCCGACTGTGCAATTGTTGCTTCAAACTCACTTGATGAGTGGATAATACGCGATACGCTTATACAGGGAGCAAAAATCGACTCCTTCGGCGTCGGCGAACGCCTTATAACTTCAAAGTCAGAGCCTGTATTCGGCGGCGTATACAAGCTTGTTGCCGTTGAAAACAATGATGGTGAAATCATACCAAAAATCAAGGTAAGCGAAAATGTTTCCAAAATAACAACACCGGGCTTTAAGCAGGTTTACCGCTTGTATTCAAGAGAAAACTCCCAGCCTCTTGCTGACCTGATAACGCTTCATGACGAAACTATTGACGATACCTCGCCCCTTGAAATATTTGACCCTGAGCATACGTGGAAAAGAAAAACCGTAACTGATTTCTACGCACGTCCGCTCCTTAAGCAAATATTCAAAAACGGTAAGCTCGTATATGACTTGCCGGAGCTTTCCGTGCTTCGGGAATACTGCAAGCTTGAGACAGACAACCTGTGGGAGGAAGTAAAAAGATTTGAAAATCCGCATAAGTATTATGTCGACTGCTCCAGAAAGCTGTGGGACATAAAATACTACTTGCTCAGCAAATATCAAGATTAAGGAACTACTGATTAATTATTAACCTTATTCCGGGGTGATTACAATAAACACTCAAATTCTCGGCGAAGATGAAAAGTCAATAAAAACAGCTGCTGAAATACTGAGAAACGGTGGTCTTGTCGCCTTTCCGACAGAAACGGTATATGGTCTCGGAGCAGATGCAGCAAACGAAAACGCCGTAAAAAAAATCTTCAAGGCAAAAGGCAGACCGTCGGATAATCCTCTTATTGTTCATATCAGTACACCCGATATGCTGCCGGAAATAGTAAGGCATATCCCTGAATGTGCAAAAATTCTAATGGATGCTTTCATGCCGGGTCCGATAACTCTAATTATGAATAAAAATTCACGCGTGGGAAATGCTGTAACTGCGGGACTTGATACTGTTGCAGTCCGCTTCCCCTCCCATGAAACAGCCAGAAGGCTGATTTCAGAGGCCGGGGTTCCTGTTGCGGCTCCCAGCGCCAACCTGTCGGGAAAACCAAGTCCGACAATCGCCAGGCATGTTATATGCGATTTAAACGGACGTGTTGACGCAATTATAAGCGGCGGAGAATGCAGTGCCGGCGTTGAATCGACAGTAATTGACTGCACGGGAGAATATCCTGTAATACTGAGACCCGGCATCATAACGTATGATGATATAAAGGAATATATTCCCGAAATACAGACAGATAAAAATGTACTTACCGCTTTAAAAGAAGGCGAAGCTCCGAAATGCCCTGGCATGAAATACAAGCACTATGCACCCGATGCCGATGTAACGGTTGTTGAGGGTGAGCCTTCAGCAGTGGCCTCTGCCATAAAAAAGCTTATTTCGGAAAACGCCGGAAAAAAAATCGGCGTTTTATCCTGTACAGGCGAAAAATACGACGGTGCCTTTACGCTTTATACGAAAAACGGAAATGCCGGCTATGCACATTCACTTTTTACCCTTCTCAGAGGCTTTGACGAGGAAGGTGTTGATATTGTATTTGCCGAATTCTGCATTAATGACAAATACTCGGTTTCTGTAAAAAACAGGCTATATAAATCAGCAGGAAATAAAATAATCTATGTGTAAGGAATGATGGCAATTGAAAATTCTCTTTGTTTGTACCGGAAACACCTGCCGCAGTCCCATGGCGGCGGCATTGATGAATAAAATAGCTTCTGAAAACGACATTGACGCAGTTTCGCAGTCAGCGGGAATTTTTGCTGAGCCCGGTCAACCGGCAAGTGAAAATGCCGTAATTGCAATGGAGGATTACGGCATTGATTTATCAGGACATATTTCAAGACAGATTACCGATGAGCTTGTTACCGACGCCGATCTTGTTCTTACCATGACAGAAGGGCATAAAATGCTTACAGCAGGTCTCGCACCCGAAAAAACCTTTACCATCTGCGAATTTGCAGGATATGACGGTGAGATAAGCGATCCTTTCGGCGGAGATGTTGATGAATACAAATCGGTTGCAAGAGAAATATACGACTGTCTTACTGACATTGCCGAAAAAATCGTTGATATATTCGGATGACCATGGAAATTAAAATAACACAAGCTTCCCCGGAAAACCTCGACGGCATTACAGCCGTTGAAAACGCAAGCTTTACAATACCCTGGAGCAGGAAATCCTTTGAGGCGGAATTAAACAATGAAACAGCAGTTTATTTTATCGCCTCAGACGGCAGTACGGTTACAGGATATGCAGGCATGTGGAAAATATCCGGTCAATGCGATATAACGAATATAGCCGTTCTTCCCGAATACAGAAATAAAGGGATCGGCTCCGCTCTGCTGTGCCGGCTTACAGACTATTGCAGGGAAAACAGCCTCTCCCCCATCACACTGGAGGTCAGGGAAAGCAATTTACCTGCACAGGGGCTTTACAAAAAATTCGGCTTTGAGCCTGTCGGCAGAAGAAAACGTTATTATGCCGACACTGATGAGGATGCAATAATCATGTCGCTTTCTTTATGATTGACGGCTTTTTAAGGAGTACAACAAAAAAATGGATAAGCTTATACTCGGTATTGAAAGCTCCTGTGATGAAACAGCAGCGGCTGTTACCTTAAACGGACGGACTGTCTTATCAAGCATTATCAATACACAGATTGACATACACAAAAAATACGGCGGTGTTGTTCCCGAAATCGCATCGCGCTGTCATATAAACGCCATTGACGCTGTTTTAGACGAAGCTCTTGAGGCAGCCGGAATTACTTTGCAGGATATTGACGCAATTGCCGTAACCTGCGGACCGGGTCTCGTAGGCGCTTTGCTTGTAGGCGTTTCTGAGGCGAAGGCTCTTGCTTATGCTGCCGGAAAGCCTCTTATCGGCGTTCATCATATCAAGGGGCATATCATGGCAAATCTTATTGAACACAAGGAACTGACACCTCCCTTTGTCTGCCTTGTTGCTTCGGGAGGACACAGCCATATTGTAAATGTAAAAGACTATACGGAATTTGAAATACTTGCCCGCACACGGGACGACGCGGCGGGAGAGGCATTTGATAAAATATCACGTGTTCTCGGTCTCGGTTATCCCGGCGGCCCGCTGATTGACACTCTGGCGGCAGAGGGGAACGAAAACGCCGCAGAATTCCCGAGAGTTACACTTTCGGACGGAAGCCTTGATTTTTCATTCAGCGGAGTTAAAACAGCCGTTATCAATTATCTGCACAATGCAGAACAAAAAGGCGAGGAAATAAACAAAGCAGATATTGCCGCTTCATTTCAGGCGGCGGTAACAGATGTTTTATGTGACCATACTATTGCTGCCGCAAAAAAAGCCGGCTCGGAAATTATAACGCTTGCGGGAGGTGTAGCGGCAAACTCTGTTCTGCGCTCTAAAATGACCAAGCGGGCCGGTGCGGAAGGAATAAAGGTATTGTATCCCCCGCCTGTTTTATGCACCGATAACGCCGCCATGATTGCCTGCTGCGGCTACTATCAGCTTCTGAAGGACGATTTTGCACCCCTTACCCTGAATGCTTCTCCGTCCCTCAAACTTTAAGACTACAAATTATCGGAAGGAATGACTGTAAATGCTTGCATACGGCTCCGCAGCTTTAATTATAATCATAATAGATCAGATTACAAAAATCCTCATTTCATCAAGTTTTTCGGCAACAACGGAGCTGGTATTTATACCCGGAATCATCAACCTTGTTTACCTGCAAAACACCGGTGCTGCTTTCAGCATGTTTTCGGAGCATGTAAACATACTCGGTATAGTTTCCGTTTTGTTCTGTATCGGCGTTATAATTTACGCCCTCAAAGCAAAGCCGTCACATAAGCTTCAATGCACAGCCCTGACACTTATATTTGCAGGCGCCCTCGGAAATGCCATCGACCGCATATTCAGAGGTTATGTAATAGATTTTATTGAAACGGCTTTCATTAAATTTCCCGTTTTCAATATTGCCGACATAGCCATTACCATAGGCGCGGCACTGCTTGTTTTGTATGTCATCTTTTTTGACAGAGACTCAAAAAAGTAACAGGCGTATTATATGAAAAGGCTCAGAACGTGATATACAATAAACGCCATAATCCATGCAGACGCTATCTGGTATGCTACGGAAAACAGCAAAAGCTTCCGCGAATTAAGCTCTGAACGCATGGCGCTCACAGCCGCAATACACGGCACGTAAAGAAGCACGAAAACAAGAAATGCGCATGCCGAAGCAGGATTAAGCACTGTCGACAGAACAGACACAAGCCCTGCGGAATCCGCAGCTCCGTATAAAATACTCATAGTTGATATTACCGCTTCCTTTGCCGCAAAGCCGGAAAGCAGACTTACGGCCGCTTCGGTTGTTCCGAAGCCGCAGGGAGCGAATACCGGCGAAATGAGCTTCCCGATTATTCCTATCATGCTCTCTGAGCTGTCTGAGGCTATGGAAAAGGTGAATGTTAGGTTTTGCATAAAGTATATAATTATACTGGCGGCAAGCAAAACTGTTCCCGCTCGTACAACAAAATCCTTAGCCTTATCCCACATATGATGAAATGTCGATTTAAAAGTCGGCATCCTGTACTGAGGAAACTCCAGTATGAACGGAGGCGCTGCTCCCTTCAGGATTGTTTTTGAAAATATATTTCCCGATATAACAGCCAGAATTATTCCGAGAAAATACAAACAGAAGATTACCACTCCCGCATTCTCCGGGAAAATTGCAGCAGTTATTGTTGCATATACCGGCATCTTTGCTCCGCAGGACATAAAGGGTGCCAGCAACACGGTAAGCCTTCTGTCTTTTTCATTATCGAGAGTTCTTGCCGACATTACCGCCGGAACGGTACAGCCGAAGCCCATAAGCAGCGGAACAAATGATTTCCCCGAAAGACCTATTTTAACAAAAAGCTTATCCATGATAAACGCTGTTCTTGCCATATATCCGCTGTCTTCAAGAAATGAAAGAAACAGGAACAGCAGCATAATCTGCGGAAAAAACGTCACAACTGCGCCGACACCGGCAATTATCCCGTCAACAACCAGCCCTTTTGCAAAATCGGACGCGCCGGCAAGCTCAAGCAGCTGTGATGCCGCCGCCGAGAATTTAACATTTATAAGCATATCCATAAAATCAGACAGGGAGCTTCCCAATTTCCCGAAGGTTATCTGAAAAACGACAAACATTATAAGTATAAACAGCGGTATACTCCAGAATTTATGCACTGCAACATTGTCTATTTTTTCTGTAAGCTCATCTAAATGTCTGTCCATACCGGTAAGGGATGCATCAACTATTTTTCGCACAAAGGAAAACCGCCGTGAAGCCAGCAGCGTTTCAATATCCTTTGTGTTTTCACGTATTCTGCAAATCAAATTTTCGGTCTGCACAGAGGGCTGAACCCAGTTTTCACCCTCAAGAAGCTTTACGGCGCACATTCTCGAAACACCGTCCGTTTTCTTTATCTGCTCTATAGCCTCTTCAATTTCATTCGGAAAAGGTACATAAGTCTTGCAGATTTCCTTTAAAGAGGCAATGGTCAGCGCCTCCGTAACAAGGTCCTGTATACCCGTGCCTTTGCTCGCAGAAATCGGAACAACTTTTACTCCAAGCATTTTTTCAAGCTTTTCACGGTCAAGATGCCCTCCGCTTTTCTCTACAGCATCCATCATATTAAGTGCAACTATCATCGGGATTCCCATCTGAGCCAGCTGAGTTGTAAGATACAGATTGCGCTCAAGGTTTGTGGCATCAACAATATTCAGTATCAAATCCGGCTTTTCATTCATCAGATATTCCCTTGTAATCAGCTCCTCCGCAGAATACGGAGAAAGAGAATATATGCCGGGAAGGTCTATTATTCTTATGTGATTATGCAGCTCGCCATGCTTATGTACGCTCGAATGCTCATGGGTATCAAGTCTTGACGCATGCTCATGATACACATACTTGCATATGCCTTCTTTCCTCTCAACAGTTACGCCCGCCCAGTTGCCGACCTCATAATGGCTGCCTGTCAGTTCGTTGAAAAGCGTTGTTTTTCCACTGTTCGGATTTCCGGCAAGAGCGAATACAAATTCTTTTTTTTCATTCATTGTACACATCTCCGTTCACAAATTATATCTGCCGCGTCACTTCTGCGAAGGCTCAGCCTGTATCCGAGAACATAAAATTCCAGGGGATCGCCGAGAGGCGCCCGACGTTTAAGGCTTATCTCCGTGCCGGGTACGATTCCCATATCAAGAAGCCGCCGCTTCATTTTGCCTTCGGAATTTATTTCAATTATACACGCAGTTTCATTTTCTGCCAGCTCATCAAGTGATATCATTTTTATATCCCGAACTCCTTTCACCAATACCGTTTGGATAAAGAGAAGCAAGCAGATTGCCGCCGGAAGCGACGCCGACGTATGTTTATACTTCAAGTCGCTAATGACGGTGAGATGCGCCGCTTATCTTTTTCCAAACTTAACCGCTCACCGGAAATTGTTTATTTAATCAAAATCAATTCTAATTATAGCACATTATTTGCATTTGTCAACAAATTCTGAGCCTTTTATATTTTTAAGTACAAATATCGCCTTTATGTCGGCGGATTTTGTATATTTACAACTATTTCAGCCATATAAGCGCCTTATTTCTCCTATCAAATATAAAGAGCCGCACACAACGCAGATTCCCTCTCCCTCCAGCGCTGTGCTGACAGCCTCTGCCGGCTTTTCAATAACCCGTACCGCCGCTCCGCACGCGGCAAAGCTTTCCGCAAGCTCAGACGGCGGCACTGCACGCTCCATATCAAGTCCGGTTGCGATAATATCCCCTGAAAGCCTTGACAGCTTTTCGGCTACCGATGCAAAATCCTTATCCTTCATCACAGCTGCAACTATGGTAATGTGCCTTTTTTCTCCTGCAAGTGACCTGACCAGCTCCGCCGCACCGTCCTCATTATGGCATCCGTCAAGCAGCAGACGGTCTGAAAGCCATTCAAACCTGCCGTGCCAGACAGTTTCCGCAAGACCGCGGCGTATATTCTCATCCGTTATCGGAAATCCGTCCTCACTGAGAAGCTGTGCGGCTTTTATTGCCGCCGCAGCATTATACGGCTGATAATGACCGCCGAGAGAAAGACTGTATTCCCTGCCGCCGCAGGAAAAAGACCTCTCCCCTGCTGCCGGCTCCGGCAGCGGGGGTATAAAAAGACCGGCATTTTGTTTCCTGCAAAATCTGCGCACCGTTTCAAGCACCGAATCATCCTGCACCGGATAAAGCACTACCCTGCCGCCTTCTTTTATTATTCCGCATTTTTCTGCCGCTATTTCCTCCTTTGTATTTCCGAGATACTGCATATGGTCAAGTCCGATTGATGTAATTACGGACACAAGGCTTTCATCAATGACATTCGTTGCGTCAAGACGTCCGCCAAGCCCTGTTTCAAGAACGACAACGCTGCATTGCTCCCTTTTAAAATACAAAAGAGCTATCACAAATATCAGCGCAAATTCCGACAGGAAAACATTATGCTTTTCCATGCAATGCTTAACGGTCTCCGTAAGCTCCGCAAGGCATAAATCGGGAATATTCTCACCTTCCGTACGAATCCGCTCATTAAATACCTCAAGATAAGGCGAGGTAAAAAGCCCTGTTTTTATTCCCGAGGCCCGCAGCACGGAATCGAGCATGGCGCATACGGAGCCTTTTCCGTTCGTACCTGCCACATGCACAAATTTAAGGTTTTTCTGCGGATTTCCGAGAGCTTCGAGAAGAAAGCGCAGGCTTTCATTTCCAAGCACCTTTGCAAGCTTCGGAGCGCTGTGTATATATTTAATCGCTTCATCATATGTCATTTTTTTCATGCCTTCCCATATATTTTATGAGCTTTTGTGTGGTTTCTTTGTTTATAAAATGTTAATTCTTTTTGAAACCTATTGACTTAGCTCATGATATAATGTATACTTTTACTGTAAACATTTTACTACTACATTACGCTTCTGTCAAGAAGAAGATAACAATAACTGTGAAATTAAATAAATATAAAGCTTTTTTATCAGTGATTTGTCATATTTTCACTCCATTAAGCATATATATAATGTTAAACAGCAAAAAAACGCATGAGAAATCATGCGGAAGAAGAAACAAGCAGGAGGATTATTATGGAATACAATGGAAACAATCTGGCAAACATCGTCGGAACAGTTGATGATGAACTTATTTTCAGCCATCAGGTCTACGGCGAAAAATTTTATATTTTTACCCTTAAGGTTCCAAGACTGAGCGGAGCCTTTGACCTTATAAAGGTTCTTGCCTCAGAGCGTCTTCTCGGCGATTGCGGATGCAGTGTCGGAGAACGCGTTGAAATCGAAGGTCAGTTCAGATCATATAACAGCACTGATGAAAATACAAACCGTCTTGTACTTACAGTGTTTGCCAAGGATATCCGCGAATGTACCGATGAAGCAACGAAAAACCCAAATTCGCTGTATCTTGACGGATTTATATGCAAAGCTCCCGTATACAGAACCACTCCTTTCGGCCGTGAAATCACCGATATGCTGCTGGCAGTCAACAGGACCTATAACAAATCGGACTATATTCCGATAATAGCATGGGGACGGAATGCGCGCTACTGCAAGAACTTTGAGGTCGGCTCCCATGTCCGCATATGGGGCAGAATACAGTCAAGAACGTATCAGAAGCGTCTTTCCGACGATGAAGTTATAACCAAAACAGCGTACGAGGTTTCGGTAAACAGGCTTGAGCTTGCACAAGATGATGAAGCAGAGCAAACGACCGCAGACACCGATCAGCCTTCATATGAAATAGAATAAGGTTTAAAAGGGATAAAGCCCCGGTGCTTTATCCCTTTGATTATGCTATTTATCTGATATTGTAACCGTAACACAGTTATTTACGGATATAAATTCAGTTCCGTTTGTGCTGATATGCGGCGGCAGAGAAACGCTTATGCTTTCTCCGGCTCTTGATTCTGAAATAACCTTCAAGGTCTTAAGAATACCTCCGTCCACGCTTGCCTCAACGCACAAACCGTCTCCGGCGGCAAGACGGAAAGAAAAGTCACCGGCTGCTTCAGGCATTGCCGGAGCGATTAGAATTCTCTCCCCGTCATACTGCAGCAGCATTTCATTAACGCTGTGAATAAGCATTCCGGCGGCAGTTGTAAACCATGGTCTGTATATAGTCTTTGTTTCAATATCGTTTATTTCAAACATTTCCCCGAAGTTTCCTGAGTTTTTCGCAGCATTTTTTACCGCCTCATACGCTTCGTCTCCCCTGAACAGCCTTGAAAATACAAGGGATTTCCAAGTCATGTACCAGGAACATACACCTGTTCCTACCGAATACATATTTCCCGCAAGCCCTTCGCTCTCAAGATAGCTTTCTATCCCTTTAAGCTGCAGCGGATTATCCTTTTCAAGTACGTCAAAGGGATATATTCCGCTTAGAAGTCCTATACTTATTTTGTCACAGCCCGGATATGGTATATACCTTTCTCCGTTATTGGGCAAACAGCGCAAAAGCTCCTCTGCAAGCTTCTTGTATTCATCCGCCTTATCTGAATCAACACCGAGTATATCCGATACCTCGCAGAAAATCCGGAGAGTTTTTATAACGCCGCAGGTGGTCATAAATGCGTTTTCCCTTGACGAACCAAGCCGTTCAAGATCGGTGCATTTACCTACTATAAGACGTCCGTTTTCGGTTCTGTACAGCATATGGTTTACATAAAAAGACGCACAAGCCTTTATAACAGGGTACGCGTACCTTTCCAGAAAATCTCTGTCCTTTGAAAACTTGTAATAAGAATATTCGCCGCCCGAAATAGAAGCCATATGAAACACATGGTCATGCCAGAAGCCGTTGATTGCTCCCTCAGTTCCGTTTTCAAGGGTTTCCCACGGATATCTTGCGGCAGGCTCATTAATCTTTGCCGTGGCTCTTTCAACAGCATAGTCAAGTGTTTTTGCCCTGAATTCCGGTATTTTTTTAGCAGCGCCGAGATGGTTCGAGGTAAGAAGTCCCATAAGCATATAAAATTCATCAAATGCAAAGTATTTTCCGTGCCATGAGCCGTCATTAAGACCTACGGGAAGTGACCATTTTGTTGTGAAGCATTTAAGATGATACTGAGCTGTGCTGTAAACGCTGTTAATTTTATCATCCTGAAGCTTTACATAGCCCTCACTGTTATATTGCGCCCATTTGGCACGGTGAGCTTCAAAAATACCGCAAAAGCCCTTGTCTTGCACCGCTTTCTTTATTTCCGCCGAGACAGGCGCATAGCTGTCCGTATCAACATTGTCACAGAACAATATATAAAATTCCGATTCTCCGCACGCCCTGAAGCTTACCCTGTTCCCCGTCAGCTCCGGCTTGCCTGCGCCTTTTGCGAACACACGAATTATTCCTTTATACGGATACATTCCGCCTCCGACGGTATATTCTATATCAATGCCCGATTCTCCCGCCGACGTGTTTGTTATTGTCATAAGCTCGGGGAGCTCATTTTTATCCGTCACTGCGCACAGATAATAATCAAAAAAGTATTCGGCATTAACCGACTTTCTGACCGAAATAAGGTTAAAATCATGATGCGCAAAAATCTCTGTCCGCGCATTAATATTTCCATCGTACCGGCATTCGGTAACGATTCTCGCATTTTCCGTGTCAAGCTCCTGCTCTGCCGACAAAAGCTCTGCATTTATCCTGTGTCCGAACATGCCGTAGGAAATAAGATCCTTTTGTGCCTTATGAAGATATCTGCGCCCGGCCTGCCATATTCTGAGTGAAGAATTATTTCTTATACCCTTAAAATCGGGCATATGCTGCATTGCGCCCTCATAGTCAACCTGAAATGTCATATTTCCGTTCCCGAGAAACGGCGCAACATATCCGCAATCCTTTAAATCATACTTATATTTCATTTTTATAATCCGAACTCCTCTCACCAATGCCATTCGCTCCCAAAATAACTGTTGCTATTGAATGCGCTGCAAGCTCCGTATCAAGCCTGCAGCCGTCATATACAAGCTTTACCTTCCGGCTTTCGTCTGTTCTGTTAAGTATAACTGCCGCAACGGAATTATCCTTATTGATAAACGCTGTCGCCTCAAGCTTATCCGTATAACGGCTGACCCCAAGCCTTCTTGCTCCGCGCTTTATAAATTTGCTGAAATGCCCGAAATAATAATAGGACGGCTCAGGTATTATTTCCTCATTCTCCGAATCGATCATAACAGGTGCGTCACAGTAACGTGTTGAAAACCTGTTATGAAAAGGTCCGTTTTCCATATCAAGCATCAGATTCCAGGTAAGGTACAGGCTTATTCCGCCGTTTAAATCGCCTATGATTTCATGAGCATAATCCTCGGCAAAATCCAAGCCGCTTATTTTTTTAATGCCTCTTTCCTCAGAGCTGCGGCAGCCCTCGGAGAAAATAATCTTTTTACCCGGAAAAGCCTCACACGTAAAACCGATTTGCTCAAAATGGTCTCCGGTATACCAGTGACATGCCGCCCCTGCCACATAAGGTGAAGCCTCACTGTCGCTGAAAACGGCAGATGCACGGTCAAAAAGAAGCTCCTTATTATGATCCCACACATAAATTTGGGCGCCCAGCTCCGTTATTCTTTTGCCGAAGCCGCTTTTAATGAGTGCACATTCCTCTTCAGCCGTATAAACACAAGACTCCCATGTCATATCTGCCGCCGCCTCGTTTTGAATTGTAACGGCATTAATCGTTATTCCCTCTGCCCTCATTTCTTCTATGTATCTTGCAACATATTCCGTCCAGAGCCCATAATACTCCTTTTTAAGCTTTCCTCCACCAAACAATGAACCGTTATCCTTCATGTAAGCCGGAGGGCTCCAGGGCGAAGCTAAAAGCCTTAAATCGGGTCTTGCTTCAAGTGCCGCCTTAAGCATGGGTATAACTGCTTTTTTATCCTCGTCAAGCGAAAAGCTTTCAAGAGTTTCATCGCCGTCACTTACATAGCTGTACGGCTTTCTTGTAAAATCGCAGCTGCCTATATGCGTTCTTCCGACGCTGAAGCCTATGCCCTCATTTTCATCAAAAAGCATCTTTATAAGCATCTGCTGTTTTTCCTGAGGCAGCTTGCAGAAAAGACTTGCGGACGCGTCTGTGAACGCGCCGCCGAAGCCCGTTATTTCCTGATACCGGGGCTCCGTAAAAATCCTTATACAGCCCCAGCCTCCTCTTTTGTCCGTTTCGGAAATCTCCTCCGTCGTTTCATAAAAATATTTTTTTTCCGATATATCAGTCGTATAAATTTTAACTTTCATATAATCAATCCTCTGTATTACTAATCGTTGTCCCCGGTATGAAGTATCGGATACTTGAGGTCTATAACAGTACCTGTGCCTTCCGAAGAAATCTCAAGTCCGTATTCATCGCCGAATATCAGCTGTATTCTTTGAGCCGTATTCTGAAGTCCTATTGACCCTACCTGTTCAAGGAGGGGACTTCTTATTTTTTCTCTTATCTCTTCAAGTCTTTCATTTTCTATTCCCGTTCCGTTATCCGCAATTCTGAGAATCCATCGATTTTCTTCAACATGAGTGGAAATGCTTATCCCTATGCTCATTGTATCGCAGTCCATTCCGTATTTAATGGCATTCTCAAGCAAGGGCTGCATACACAGCTTAACCACCTGCATATCAAGGGTTTCCGGAGCAATATCCCATGTTATATAAACGCTGTTATCATACTTTATATTCTGAAGCTCAAGGTATTTTTCTGCATTTTCAAGCTCCTGGCGCAGAGTGCATATATACTCGCTCGTATCAAGGGAAACCCGCAGAAGGTCGGATAAAAGCGCAATAATACGCGTAATCTCCGTATCTGTTTTCATACGCGCAAGCACCGCGCCGTTTATAAGCTGGAGAGTATTGAACAGGAAATGAGGGTTAAACTGAGCCTGCAATGCTATCAGCTGTGATTTTTGCAGCCTTGCAAGGTTCTCGGTAAGCTCAAGCTCCATATCGGATTTATTTGTCAGTATCCCGATAATCTTCTGATTTATTTCGCTCAGCTCATTCATACCCTTGCCGCCGTCTTTCCCGGACTTATCCTCAGGCAAAAGCTGCATAAGAGAATAAATATAACCGTAAAACCATGCGGCAAGAACAATCGCAAGCAAAAAGCTTACAAGGAAAACAAGAATGCATATAAACACAAAGGTTCCCGTATTTCTGCGAAGTGTTCCCACAGCATTATCCTTCATGGTTTCAACAATTATGTACATGGGTATGTTTTTCTGGCGTATACTTGTAATTATTGCGTTTTTACCAAGAAAAGAGTGGAGATAATTATTTTCCTTAGCCGCATTGAAACCGCTGTAAATATCATCATATTTTGAAATATTCTGATCAAGAAGATGGTCGTTTCCCGAATATATAACCTCCCCATCGGAATTTACAACATAAATTACGCTTCCGGCAAGGTCTATTCCCTTTTCTATCATCGACATCATGTCATAATGCATATTGAACACAATACAGCCCCTGCCGTCCTCCGTTCTTACGGGGTTTGTAACGGATATGCATTTTGAAAATATTCCGTAGTCAGAGTGCCGCCTGAAAAAAATCCGGTTTTCATCAAGGGAGGCCCTGTCCTTCCATGAATTATCCATGAAAGAAACTGCCGGGCCGCTTTTATAAACAGATACGGTTGATACAACATAGTCAGCCTTCTCGTTATACATATACATTGATTTTACGACGCCGTCAAGCTTATCCTGATATGATTCCATAAGCTTTTGGCAGTCTGCCGCAGCCGCTTCTGCCGAAGATGCGTCGGAAGCGTCAAGAAAACGCCTGACCTCCGGGCTCATCTCAAGCTTTTTCCGCGCAGATGTCATTTCAGCAAAAAAGCTGTCCATAGTATTTCTTGTTGCATACGTTTTCTGCGACAAATACAGCGTAATGTTCTCATAAAACCTGTTATTCTGGTAATGTGAAATCACAACGAGAACAATTCCGGAGATAAGCACAATAACGAAAAGCACAAGCAGCATATACTTGAAAAATACGCTTCTCCATTTATAATTCTTAAGGGCGGTAAGCAGCCTGTATCTTTTTCCTTTATCAGCCATAATCAATCACCGAAAATTCCTTTATTGTTAAGATTTCTGTAATCCTGCGCCGTCACACCGCTGTAAAGCTTGAACATTTTATAAAAATAGTTCCTGCTCTTATAGCCTATCTTCTCATAAATATCATTGATTTTCATATCTGTTGTTCTTAAAAGAAGCTTTGCCTTTTCTATGCGCGTCTTATTGACGTAATCGGAGAAATTCTCTCCCGTTTCCGTCTTGAACATACGGCAGAAATGAGATGGGCTGAAATGAACAAATTCTGCTGTATTTTTAAGAGACACACCCTCCTCAAGATGCTCGGATATATACCGTTTTGCCATTTTCACAGCCGAAGCCCTGTCAATCTCACTGTACCCTCTTGCGGCGCGTACAGCCGTATCAAGCGCAAGAGCGCAAAGCATATCGGGGTTTTGTATATGCAGCAGCTGTTCAAGGTCCGGTCTGTCCTCTTTTTTCTGCGGAGAATCGAGACGGAGCTCCTCATAGGAATTAAGAAGCTGTTCCATTATTGACTTGCAATAAAATCTTATTGCCGCCTCATCATCTGCAAACATTTTGTAGAATCTTCCCACCTCATGCCTTATTTCTTCCGCATTACCCTGCTCCACAAGCTTCATTATTATCGCCGTCTGAAAATCCGTGCTGAGCATTCTCATTCTGTCCTTCATAAGCTTCAGATCAGGCTCAACAGCTTCAATGATGACCGATACTCCAAGCTCGATATTTTCAAAGCATTTCACGATAATTTCACCCCTAAGCTGTGCAAGCTCCTCAGAAAATCCGTTAATGCTCCTGCCGTTTGAGAGAACAAGCCATTGCATACTGTCAAAGGTGCGTGAATACGGTATTGCAAAGCAACTGCATGTTCGTACTATATTCTGCACAGCAGTTATCAGTCTGTTTCTTCCGTAGCTCCATACCTCCCGCAAATATTTCTGAAGCTGTTCAATCTCTATGCGGATAATAGCGGCAGGTCTTTCCATTAAAGGTATATCACATTCGCCGGGAAGCTTTTTCAAAAGCAGCTGTTCATCATGTTCCGCTCCTGTCAGGTAATCAATAATGCTCTGCTCCTGTCCTGTCAAATCGGTATTTTCCTCTGTCAGTTCATCCCGCCGCTTCTCATCAATCCTTTCGGAAAGCTTTAAAAGCAGTTCTGTAAGAGATTGTATGCTGACCGGCTTAAGAAGATAGTCCTCTACATGATATCTTATCGCCTTCTGCGCATAATCAAAATCAGAATAACCGCTCATCAGCGCAACACAGCAGCCCTGCCTGTTTTTCCGAAGCCATTCGGCAAATTCAAGACCGTCCATTCCGGGCATACTGATATCCGTGATAACAGCATCTGCATCATGCTCATCAAGCCATTCAATGGCTTTTTTGGCATTCTGAAAGCTTCCGGCAAGCTTAAAGCCGTACTCCTCCCAGTCAATCATTTTTGAAAATGTGTTGAGTATTAATTTTTCATCATCAACTAAAATAACCGTATAAGCCATAAAAAAACCCTTTTCATATCTATAATAATATTATTATACCATAACCGGAAACAAATAATCAATACCTTTTATCCTATTATTTTTTCATCGGACGCACATTCGGGTATCATTTTGTCAGCACCGCTCCAGAGCATTGCTTTAACCGTGTATTTTTTTCCGTCATCAAGAGAACACAGAACATCTGTTACAGCGCTGTCTTTATCTGCTGCGACGCTCTTAAATGAGGAGCAGACAAGTCTTCCGTCAGAATCATATACAGCAATCATAATCACCGGCGCGGGAAGAGCGCTTTGATAGCCTACGGTTATTTCCGACTTTTCCGTTCCGGATGTATATCCAAGGACTTTTACAAACGGAGCTGCAGGCTTAAATTCAATTATGGTTTCCGGCGCCGTGAGGTCACAGGCTTCGCCTCCCAGCATCACACCGTTTACATAAGCTGACAACCCGGCGTCCGGAACTACCGATACAGACGCCGCACCGCTCGAAGAAACATTTCCTCCGACTCCTGCCGCAACCAGATAATCATGATAGCTGTCGCATACGCCAAAATTGCCCTGTTCACCGATAAGAGGCTTAAAGCTTTCATACGAACCGCCGGTGAATATTATCTTGTTAATCTCGTCCGGCGCTTTGCTGCCGCGTCTGCTTCCGGCAAAAATTCCGCGGTTTGCAATCTTTTGGGTAATAAGACGCGCTTCAGGTCCCAAAACAATCGTCGTGCTGCCTTTTACATAGCTGTCTGTCGAATATCCGTCAAAACCATAGTTGTTATAACAGCCGCTGTAAATACGTCTTGTAACCTCTCCGCCGAGAACCTTTATTGTAATATCACCTGTCAGCGGATTATCGGACGCAAACAGGCTTTCAACCGTTCCGCCCGTCATATTGATTTCGCTTGTAATTCTTTTTCCCTCTGTAATAAAGGCAGCGGCAAATACATTCATATAGCTTCCGCCTTCTATATTAACCTTGATTTTTCCTTCAACATGACTTGTTTTCTGACCGTGAGTGCCTCCGTACACATACGCTGCCCTTGCGTTGTTCTTAAGGGTTGTTATACAGTCACCCTTAACAATTCCTCCCCATGAGCCGCCGTGAATAACCGTTTCATAAAATGAACTGTCGGAATCATTTACAGAAAATGCACTGTTTACATTTCCTCCGACTGTGAGCCGGCAGTCGCCGAGAACATTACATGTGGCACCGCCGCCGTAAATCTGCTGATAGTTTCCGCCGTAAACCTCAAGATTTGTGCTTTCGACATCAGCATTGGCACTTCCGCCGCGGAGTTTAAGAACTGTTTCCGTACTCACCGTATCCTTAATAATCACATGATATCCGTTTGCCGTCACAGTATTTTTTGCCGTCATGTTTTTTCCTGTTCCCTCAGACGTGCAGCCGATTGTCAGGTTTTCAAATACTGCATTTGAACGTATATCAAGGTTTGATATAACCTTGATATCAAGCATTGCATTATTTATGCCGGATATTGTGACTGTTTTGTCGGATACCGGCCATGCAAAATCACCGGGAACCGTTATTTTTCCGTCAATAATCACCTTGCCGCCGTCTTCCGCAGCCTCAAGAGCTTTCTGAAGGCTGCTATATGGATTTGCTTCTGTTCCGTCACCGTTTACGCTTCCAAGATCTGAGCAATATATCGGAATTTCCGGAGAGCAAAGCCTTCCCGGGCTGCTGCTTATTACAGCGCCGCCATTTATGCAGGCTGACGGAACCGGAATATTAAACGCGCCTGCTGAGTCAGCCTTTCTCTGGTCAATAAATAAAATATTATCTTCTGTCACTGCGTCCGCACTGTTTTTAAGTATGCATACAGCTTCATCTTCACCTGCCCTTTCCGATATCCCCTTGAACCCGGCATTCGTAGATAAACCGGCAAACCCCGGTGCTTCCAGCACCGGGGTGTTTCCGATTCCGCAGAGCGGACGAAGTGTGTTCAGTGAATCAAGCAGGAATATCTTTATATATCCGTCTGAAACATTGTCAATCTTCATGTCTGTAATTTCAAAATTATTTTCACCTGTTGAAATGGGAGTTTGTGCGCTGAGCGCAATATTCTTCAGCGTACCGTCGGAAGCAAACAAAGCCGCACACATAATTCCGTTTGCTGCGTCAAAATCAACTGCCGAAGCCTTAAGAGATATATTTACATTTCCGGCTCCGGTAACAGCAGCATATGTTTCGAGCGGCTCTCCCTGAGCGTTTGTAAATACAGGCTTTTCCGGGCTGAGTGACGGCGAGGTTATGTTATTATATGTAACCGTAGGATTCCAGAATACAAACTTCGCATTTCCCGTAGCTGCGTCAACCGCATTTACTTCAAACCAAAGCTGTTCACCCTCATAAATATAAGTATTAATACCGCCTTCGGGGAATGTATAGGTTGCTGTCGAATTTGTACTTGCTGTTACTTCTTTGAAAGTAAACTTATTTGTAAGAAGCGTGTCTTTAACAGTTCCGTCACTTGTTCTTTTTGTGATCTTGACTTCCGCACCTGAGGTTTCTGTAGTTGAAAGCCGACGTGCGATTATTCTTTTTAAGCCACCCAAATCTACTGCGGAAATACTGACATTGCCCGACATCGGAGCGGTAAATGCCTTTACAAGACTGTTGTTCTCATTTCCTGTATATGCTGTTCTCATCCACCAACGGCTCATAGCTGAATTTTCGCCCGCATTTGCTTTTGCTCCGGCATAATAAACTCTGATCTTGTCCACGTTGGCTGTTCCTCTTTCAAGATATGCCGGGTTTCCCGCATCGTCAACCGGCTTGATATACAAATGAGTCGAGTTTGCTCCCGTCTTCGTTAAAGGCTGATACGGAGAAGCTGTTCCCACAGTGGAACTGTTTTTATAAAGCCATTTCCATACAGAGTCATCATTTTTCATGTTGTCAGCCGATTCCGTTCCCTCAGCAGGCCATGCGTCGGAAGAAGTATAGACGGCTTTAGCACCTGCTTTGTCTATTGCGGATACCACAGGCTTCCAATACACATATTTACCGGAACGATTATAATTTTTGTCATCGCTCTCGCTGTAATCTATATCACCCTCTATATCGCTGCCGTTATAAACCGAAAATCTCAGCACCTCACTTGTTGAAAGGGCTACGCGGAATGGTTCAAACTTGTAATCCTGGGTCTGTGTTTCCGGTATGCGTAGCTCGGCGCCGTTAAAGGGCCATACCACTGTTTCATTACCTGCCGCGTCCGTTTTCGTTATTCTGACAAAGGCTGTCCTGTGACCTTTTTCTCCCGGTTTCAATGAACCGCCGTAAATATATCCGTCCTCTGTTGACAGCTCATAAAGACCGTCAGCCGGCGCCTTAAACACCCTTGAAACAGAATAAGCATCATCATTCTTTCCACTTAATGCATACGGCTTCATCCAGCCTTCGCCGACTGCAGGATGCGTCCCGTCTCCCTTCGCAGTTGTCCACGCAGGTCCCGAAGGACGATTTTGCAGCACATCACCGGGTTTCATGGAAAAGCCAATTCGTGCCTTATGAAAAACTTTCAACGGCTGCACTACCCCACTGTCGTCTCTCTCCCACGTCCAAATTGTATTGCCGTTATAGGTATTAACTTCGTCGCCGTCCGCCGTTCCCTCGTACCAGGCATCCGATGCTTTGTATACCTGATTTGATTCACCCTCTGCAGAAACAGATACCATTCCCGCAAGCATTGCTGCTGACAAAAGCCATGACAACATTTTTTGTTTTCTCATTTTAAATTCCTCCCTTTCATTTTTTACTGCTGACTATCTGTATACAACAGCAGTAGAAATTGTACCGCCTTTTCTATGCATAAATATCATATCACCTTCAAGGATTTCCGAAGCCGAGGCATATTTCAGTTCGTTATCTTCTTTAATATAGAACCAAATATAGTCGGTAGCTGTGAAAGGATACAGTCTGTTCCAGCTTTCCATGGGGAAAGAATATCCCCTATCAGCTTCATCCTGTGTAGGAATATGATTATTTACAACAATACCGTCGGTAACTCTTGCCGTTACCTTTCCATAGGAAAAAATCGATGAACCGTTAAATATATATTGACTTATACCATATTCATTGCTTGTATCTTTTTTTGATTTTTCAAAAATGAGCTCACTGTTATCCTCCATCGGCACAGCCTGAGCAGAGAATGAGATCATGCCCTTTTTGCCTTCCTTTAGCTGTATAACGGTTCCTCTCGGAAGCTCCTTTGCAGTAATCTGCCTCAAGCGATTATCTCCCGACACTACATTTCCGTTCGGCGTTTTCAGCTCTCCGTCACGGATATTGCATGTTTTCAGATTGCCGTTTCCGTCATAGCAGGACAGGCGGTAACACGCTTCTCCCGTTTCCTCATCATATACGGATGATATCGAATCCACAACATATGATGTGTTTGACAAGTCAACCCACATATCCTGCCTGAGAAGAACAACGATGTATTCAGGCACGTAGTTTTCATCTACATTGTAAAGCCTGATATTATAACTTGTTCCCGATGTCAGTGCAAGACCGTTCTGAACATAGCACTCATCCTGTTCCGTGCTCACTCCGAAAAGCTTTGTATCGGAGGTTGGAACATATTTGGAGCCGAGAACCTTTTTACCGTTAAAGGATAAAATACGAAGGGGGTTTTCCGTCTCAGAGCTGTAATCAAGGGATAATCCCCGTCCATCGCTTGTGCTTCCCACTCCGCCGCCCAATGCGGCAGTATCAATCATGAAAATGTTTCCGTCCCGCGTATCCTTGTAAAGTATCAGCTGGGGAATAAAATCACCTTCACTTGTCACCAAAGCGTCGTAGCTTTCAAGCTTTTCCTTTGATATTCTTTGTCCGTCAACAGTGACCTTTTCGGAAATCTTTGCAATCTCAATCTCACCGTTTTCCTTAAGCATCTTAAATTGCACATCAAGGTCATCATTTACAAGCATGTTCATGACATATCCTGCTTTAAAGGTCGATTTTACCCGTTTTACATCTGTTACAAAGCCCTTGAAATCAAAGAAAAATTCCACTTCATCGCCCGGGCTAATTTTCTCATAGCTGCTTAAATTGTTATAATATGCCGAAAGGGCTTCATATTTCTCTCCGGACAAATACAGATATCTGTAATCCTCCTCCATCTGTGTAAATATACCTGTTTTCTTTTCTGACGATACAATTATTTTGGTATATTCCCCGTCCTTTGACAGCAAATACGATACAATGTCATACTGGCTTATATCATCAAGACTTATTTTTTCGCCGTCAGCTTTGTATATAATTCCGCCGTCCTCAAGATATTCGCTGAAGTCATATACATGGCTGTTTGTGTCAATCATTCTGCTCTCATCCGTAATTACGGCATCGGCCATAAAAGCATCATACTTTTCAGCTATTATAACATCAATTTTCGAGTCGTCGTCATTATCGATAAGCCTGTATCTGCCATCCTCAGCTGTCAGGTCGTTTTCCGTGAAGCTTTCCATCAAACGTCCGTTATATATGAAATCCGCCTCACTGTCAATAACCAAGGTCTTTGTTCTATGCTTCTCGTTGTAATAAGTAAGCTTCGTGATACCGGTCTTATCATGTATGATATCCTTTGAATAAACGCTGAAAACGCTGTTTAACGCATCATCCGGAATCATTGAAAGGATTTCGCCGCTTTTATCGTTATATAAAAATCTGACGCTCATGCCGATATATTCGGAAAGATCCTTTCGGGCAACTGCGTTACCGTACCATACGCCGTCTACAGCAACGCTTTCTTTTCTGCCGTTTTTGCTTCCTTTATAGCTTACACTGTCAGTCCCCGTAACAACACCCTTGCCTTCCTCCAGCTTGAGCACGGAGCTCAGAAGCGTGGCTTCCTTGTCAACATAATACTTTCTGTTGCCGGAAGCTGATAAATCAACCTTAAGAATATTTACTTCCGAAATCGCATTATATAAAAGCTCCGCATAATCCCTCATGGTTACAGGGTCTGTATCTCTCGGCGCTGCCGGAATTTTAAAGCCCGCCACACCGGCAACTGTGCGATATGACGAGGGATTTTCTATATCAAGCTGATTCATCTCCATATAAGACACATAGCCTGTCAGGTCCACAAGAATCATCATAAGCTGACCGAACAGAAGGGGCTGTGACATATCACGCCGCTCAAGGTAAGCATCATACGTATTCTCGGAATACAGCTTTTCAAGAGTATTCATAAGCATTTCGCGCGTTACGTTTGCC
The DNA here is from genome assembly GCA_017935675.1 of Clostridia bacterium. Lineage (GTDB taxonomy): Bacteria > Bacillota > Clostridia > UBA1381 > UBA1381 > RGIG9115. The sequence goes on from JAGBHE010000093.1 coordinate 26,781, forward strand.
CCGGGCTCATAGCTTTCAATAAGCCCCAGGTCAAGCAGAATTTCAGCGCTTCTGTTTATATTCCGCGCCTCATCGTTATTCTGTGCAAAGGCCGGGCACGAAAATGAGCAAAGTATTGCTGTGCAAAGTAAAAATATCAGAAATTTTTTCAATTAATACTTCCTCCTCACAAATCACCGCAGTTTTTAAGCGTACTGTAAATAAGCTTTGCCGCTTCCGCGCGTGTTATCGTGTTTTGCGGCAAAAAGCATCCGGTTTCGTATCCCGAAATAATATCGGCCATTTGCAGCTTCTGAACGCCGAGCAACGCATATTCGGAAATATCCTCATGGTCGGTAAAGTCCTTTGGAGGACTGCTTTCATTAATCACCTTTTTTGCCGCTTCCGCCCCGCGGCATATCATAACTGCCGCATCCTGTCTTGTTATGCTGCCGCCGGTGCCGAAGGTATTTTCATTAATTCCCTTTACAATTCCGAGAGCAACAGCCTTTGCTATATACTGTGCATACCACTCATTTTCATCCACATCATGAAAGCTTATCCCGGGAAGACTCTCGGGCTCCGCCGGCTTTAACGCTTCAATCAGCATTTTTAAAAATTCCTCGCGTTTAACCGTATCGGCAGGGCGAACCATATTATTTCCGTCACCTGACATAATGTTTCTGTCAAGCAGGTATTGTATATACGGCTTCCCCCATTTCACTTCATCAATGTCGGAAAATACCCTTTCGGGATTAACTCTTTCGACGATTTCCGGCGTAAGCTGTCCGGATAATACTCCGACGCCGCTCGGCGCCGCACCGCCGCCGCCACCGCCGCCGCCGGACGAATGAGGCTTGCCCGAAGGGCTCCTATACAGTGATTCGACAACTGATTTGAATTTTTCACGCACCTGCGAAACGGAGGTGTACGGTGCTTCACCGGGTGCCATTTTCTTTATAAACTCATAAGAATCCACCTGAGCGAAATCTCCGCTCCAATCAAGCTGAAAAACATCATTAAAGCTTTTGAGTATATTGATAATTTCATCTCTTGAAGCCTCGTTAAGTGTGCCGAGAGCTTCCGATTTCCTCAGAATTGCCTCAAACTCCGATACATTTGTAATCGGGTTTGATGCCTTATCATTTCTAAGGCTTATAAAAGCTTTAAGCACGCTTTGATTCTTTTCTTCGACAAGCTTCGGATAATCCGCTCCCAAAATACTCTTATATTTTGAAAGCACTCCGTAAATATCATTTTCGGGGCATTCGGAAATCTGCGCAAGAGCAGAGGCCTTTAAAAAGCTGTCCTCCACGACATCCGCCGTTTTTATAATGCTGACAAGATTTTCATTTACTTTATCCCTGCTGCCTGTGTATATCTCATCTTCAAGGTCAAGAGTCCATGCCTTATTTTGGTATTTTCCCAAAATATCGGATACCTCCGCAGGAGACGCTCCGCGAAGCTCTTCCAAAGCGCTGCCGTATACAGCCTCTGACGGGTATATTACACTTATGGTCTCGCCGTCCAGCTCACCGCCGCCGACTGTAACATTATAGACCGTATCCTTTAAAATCCCGTTTGCGTTCCGGTTTATTAAAATACTGTTATAATCGCTTTCGGCGGCAGGGGAAAGACGAGCCTGTTCGAGCAATATGCCGCCGCTTATCATGCCGCTTGCATTTTCGGCAAGCTCTGCATCCTTTTCCGTAAGATAAATTGTATAAAGCGTAGTATCATCGGTATCGGAAATAATGTTTACCGACAGTTTGCCTCCCTTTAATGAAGCATATGCCTCCGTATCGGCAAATGCGTTTGCCGCAAACAGGCTTATACAAAAGAATACGCAAGCTGCCGCCGTTATTTTTTTCAATGTCACTGCGCCTCCTTTTCTGAAACACTTATGTATTTTATCATGGCAGGAATATCTATAAGTCCCGAAATTCTTATTTCGCACGTTCCGGGATTTTCAAAATAAAATCCCGCTTCTCCGCCGCTGCTTTCGCCGGCATAGATTTTTTTCCATTCTCCGTCCCGGGAGCGGGCTTCGGCAGAAAACAAAGCGGCGTCGCTTCCTCCTGTTTTCAGCTTTATAAATCCGCCGTCAACGCACTTTTTTAATTTCACATCTATGGCGCTTTCGCGGCTCACGGCACAAGGTAAGGTATTACCGTCCCGCAAAAGAAAATCAGCGTTTTCTCCTGTGCTCTTTTTCGCATGCTCCCCTTTATTTTCGTAAAGCTCAAGATAAGCAAGCTCCGCCTCCTTATCTGTGAACAAAGCAGTTTTTAACTCTGTATTTATTGCTGTCTTTTTTGGGACTTCCTCCGAGGAAGCAAGCTCAATTCCTCCCTCCGTCACAATGGCTCTGACGGTGTTCTCGCCGTCCTTTGTGAGAACAAGTGTTGTTTTTGATACTGCTCCGTCAGCCTCAACGGTTATATCATAATTTCCTCTGTGACCTCTGATTACCGCCTCACCGTTTTCATCGGTTACGGCTGTTTCGTTTGTAAACCATTCTCCCCATACATATTCATCCCAGTATTTTAATGCTGGCTTCGGATTATATGATGCAAAATACAAAGGTGCGTTTCCTCTCCAGTGCCCGTGGTCGGTAAAACCCCACATGGTAAAGCTTGTCGTTTTCGGATGGGAATAAGCAAGAATTATGGAATCCCTCAGATAATCCGCTTCAATTTCAAGAGCGTCTACCGTGTCCGGCAGCTTGCTGAGATAATCGTACTCGGTTATTGCAATACAATCTAAATTCGCCGCTATATAATCAAGAGCATTATAAAACTTCTGAGGATATATAAAGCCGGCAGCATGGTTTTGTATTCCTATACCGTCAACAGGTGCACCCGCTTCAAGAAGGGAATCCACTATTTTGCGAATCTTCTCAATCGACGCCTGATTTGTGTCGGCGCCGGTGATTCCCGTTTCATTTACAAAAAGCCTTGCACCGGGCAGAACATCACGTGTCATTTTAAATATATCGGCTATAAAATCACATCCGTACCACTGCCGTGCAACATCATTATTAAGCGGCTCATTAAGAACATCTACTTCGTCAATATTGTCTCCGAAAAAATAGGCAAGCTTACTTGCATATTTATAGCAGGCATCTTTTATTTCATCTTCGTCAGGCTTATCTGACAGCTCTGCCGGCCACAAATCCTGTCTGTCCCAGAAAATTGCGTGGGCTCTGAAATAAAGGTTGTTCTCCCTTGCGAAATTCACACCTGCAACACAGTTTTCCATGCGGAAATTTCCGGACTTCATTCCGGTTTCACAGGTAAAGGAATTAAACTTATGCGCCTGTATGTCCTGATAATAACCGGCGTTTTTTCCGCCCTCAAAGCACTTCTGATGATTTGCCGCATTTCCCCATAAAAACTCGCTCTTTGTCATATTCGCAGAAATTTTTGCCCCGGTCACGGGCTTTCCGCTTTCGTCACGGACACTTATTTTAATATCATTCTTTCTGTATTTTTCAATTCTGCGAAGGGCTTCTTCTCTCCACAGCGCCCCTTCCTCTCTGCCATAATAAGTAGTTTCTATAACCTTATCGGGCGCGATAAGTGAAATATCCACCTTTTTCCCGTAGTTCAGAACCTCAACGGCTCCGAACTGAATTGTTTGCAGCCGGAAGCCTATCCGAAATCCAAGCTGCGCTCCGCCTCCGTTCAGCTTTGCGTTGACAACAAAGGGGTAGGTGTATTTTGTCCACTCCTCCGAAAGCTCCGTTTCCGTTGCATTATGGTATTTCGTCCAGATGCCGTCAAGCGCCTCATATGTTGTATTGAAGGAAGCAAAGCCCGATTCGTCAACGCATTTGATTTTTCTTGCCCAAAAGCTCAGATACAGGACATCGCCCGGTGAAACACTTGTTTCTATCGGGATTGTAATCTGTGAGTCGTAATACAGCCTTGGCTCCGTCAGATTTTCAACCTCCACAGCCCTCGTAAATCCCGGAGCATCATCTACCTCAACCGTGCGCATTGAAATAAGCTCCGGATCGCTGATCTCCGCGTCAAACAGGCTGTCATTCGATATATGTACACTTTTCGGCGTTATTGAAGAAAGATATGCGTTTACATCAAAATCGGTGTTTTTCTCTTTGCTTTTCTCATCTTGAAAAATCCGAGCTGTGAAATCTATTTTGTTTTCACCGACCATGCAGTCAATCCCGTAAAACATATCGATAAAACGAAGCTCCACAAGAACATCATCCTTCAGGCTTTGCAGCGGATTGTCAAGCTCAATAGGCACCAAATCATAGGAAGCTTCTGAACCTGATATCGGCACTACCGCCTCCGCGCCGTTTACCTCGCCCTTATAAACCTTCTGCTGTTCATCATAACCGATAAAAAAACCAAGCCTGCCCATCAGCTCCTTAAACGGGAACAGCCATTCTCCGTTTTGGAGAATTATCTCTCTCGAAAATGTAACGTTTCTGCCGTTTATTGTAACGCACGGACCGAGACTATAGTCTGCGTACACAGGTAATGCTGACTGCATAATTAATAACGATAAAATAACAATACTTATTATCCGTTTCATATAAAATCTCCCTGCATATCATGGCTTGAATATCTTAACCGGAAGCAGTGCCCTTGCGGAAGGAATACTTTCTGCAAGCAGAGCCTTAATCATATACCCCTCTGAAGAGTCAAGCTGCACCTTAAGACTTAAGCTGTCATTTTCTCCGATATCCTCGCGTCTTACATACAAAATACGCTCAATTTCATAATTATTCTCATCTCCACGGCAGACAGCCGCAAGAAGGGTTGCGCCGTACGGCGATACATCGGTGTTATTTATACCGACGCTTATAATGTTTTCACCGGCTTTCAGGGCACCGTCTGAAATTGAAATTTCTCCGAACGAAACGGCTGAGCCTGTCGTAAAGGAATATTCATATACTCTTGTGTTCTCATTGGGAACACCGGGAATACGGATATTCTGAAGCCTTACCGTATATTTTGTATAAGACTTAAGACCCGAAAATACAAGCAGAAGCGTTTTATCATTTACTTCAACCGTTTTAACCTCTGCTCCGTTGTCAATCTCTATGTCATAAAAATCCGGAGTCTCAATTTCATGGTCAAAAGCAATCTTATGAACAAAGTTGGTGTCAATATCCGCCGAATTATTTTCGGGTATTGTGCTTTCAACGTTTGGAATAATATTCATGTAGCTTACAACAGGATTAAAAAATACCTGCTTTGAATAAGCGCTGCCGCCAAGCTCACCGCTTATTACAAACCACAGCTGTTCTCCCTTGCTTACCTCAGCCTCAAATGGCTCTAATGTGCACTCCGCGACTCCGTCAGACGGAATCACAGCATTTATATAATTAAATGAATGCGACCACAGAACCTTATCTTCCCCGCCCTCGGGGGCTTTTCTGATGACCTTTACAACTGCACCGAGCCTGTTATTTTCACTTATATCCCTGTTATATATTTTTGACTGACCCTCCATATCCTTTGCACTGATTTTGACCGTTCCGCTTTCCGGCGCCGTAAAGGATTTTACAATCGCATTATTCGGGTTCTGCAAAGGCTCTGTGCTGGTCCCAACCGAAAGCCGCGCCCAGTATCTTCCGACGGAGTTTCTCATATATGCGTTTGACTGACTGTCACAGAAAACAAAGGTTCTTTCCGACTTTTCTCCGACATGCGAATAATCATATGTACCGTCACTGCCTTTTACGGGCGCAACGTAGTTATTCGTATTGTTCTGCGCGGTAAGGGTATATTCCACAAACCTGTCCCCTGAAAGGGTATTCCTGTACAGCCATCTCCATACCGGGTCATTGTTCGAGGATTCTGACCATGCGTCGCTTGCTTCATATACGGGGTATCTGAAAATATCTCCCGTTGTAAAGGAAAAGCTGCAGCTGTGCTCGGTGTCTTCTCCCATGGGCACAATCCCCGTTATGTTAACCGTATAACTTGTATATCCCATAAGACCGCTGAAGCTGAAGGATATGCTTTTTCCGTCCTCATTCATGGAAAAGCTGCTGACAGCAGCCTCATTATCCTCAGACAAAATTTCAATGTTATCTTTTGTCATGTCGGAAATCATGTCGGGAAAGGTTACGGTAAAGACCTGGTTTTCTCCGATATTTTCAAGGTTTTCGGGGTATATGCTCTCCGGAACATAATTATAGCTTACAACCGGTGCCCAGTAAACATATTTTCCGTAGCCCTTGCTTCCGTCACCGTTATATGCTTCAAACCGTATTACATCACCCTCATTCACATCAAGGGTTATGGGAGAAAAGCTTACTGTCTGCACAGGCACGGTGCTGCACGGTATCTGATACTCCCCGCCGCCTGAAGGCCATATCTGCTCCCCGTTTTTTGTAATTCTTATAAAAGCCGTAGTATTGTCCTTATCCTTTGACTTTGCACCGCCGTAGATTTTTCCGTTTTCACAGCTGAGGGTAACATTTCCGCTTTTCGGAGCCGTAAAGCTTTTGCATACTCCGTACTTGCTTCGGATGCTTTCGTCAGTGCCTGTTGTTTTGATAAGGGGTATCATCCAGTACCTGCCGACAGCCGCCGTATTCCATGCGGAACCGGAGCACCAGCCGCCCCCAGTCGGTGCATTTTCATTTACCGGGTTTTCCGGGTCAACACCGAACCTGCCGCGGCTCTTATTATACACGTCAAGCTCCGTATATGTATTACCCATATCGGTATAGCTTTCCCATTTCCAGACATCATCGGAAGAGGCAGCGTCACTCCAAGACTCCGATGCTTTAAAAATCTCTCCGGAGGCCGCCCCGGCGTCAGCAATAATCAGAAAAAAGCAGAACAATAAGGATACCGTCAAAAGCATTATATTCTTTTCAGTTTTCATTCAACTCTCATTCCCTTTCTGCCAAACTAAATTTATCCCTTTATTGAACCTATCATTATCCCCTGTACAAAATATTTCTGTACAAACGGATAGAAGCACCATACCGGCAAGCTTGCGGCAACTATAAGCGAATATTTAAGCAAATCCGCAATATTCTGCCTTTGCACAAGCTCCTCTCCCGTTGTTATCATATCGCCGTCAACCTTGAAGGATATAAGAATTTCACGCATTACAAGCTGCAGCGGAAACTTTTCCTGTGACGACAAATACAAATATGCGTTAAAGTATGAATTCCAGTGGCTTACCGCATAGAAAAGCACCAATACAGCAATAATCGGCTTTGAAAGCGGCAATGCAATCTGTGCAAAAAATCTGAAGTCGGAACAGCCGTCAATCATTCCGGCCTCTCTCAGACCGGCCGGTATATTCGTTGCAAAATATGTTCTTGCAATTATCATATTATAAACGGAAATTGCTCCGCTTATAATAAGAGAAAATCTTGTATCCAGCAGTCCCAAGTTCATCATCAGCAGATAATTCGGGATTATTCCTCCCGAAAACATCATCGTAAAGGTAAACAGCCCCATAAGCACGTTCCTTGCGGCAAAATCCGGACGTGAAAGAGGATATGCCGCCAGCATTGTCATGATTATGTTCACTATTGTTCCGACAAAGGTGTAAAAAATTGTGTTGGCATAGCCCGTAAGTATTTTATCGCTTGCAAAAAGTGCCTTATAGCCTTCAACGCTGAAATCAACAGGCCACAGAAAAACTCTGCCCGATACAACAGCCTCACCTGACGAAAACGATGATGCTATTATGTTCACTATCGGAACAAGAACCACGCCAAGAATAATTATCATGATTACATTCACAACGGCATAGAACACCTTGTCAGACCTTGGTATTGCAACATTATTTTTTTGTTTATGCATTTTATCAACCCTTCCTTACCACAAGCTTGTATCCGAAACTCTTTTTGAAATTCCGTTCACGACTACAAGTAAAATAAGGTTTATCACCGAATTGAACATACCTATTGCCGTACCGTACGAAAAATCTCCTCCGCCTGCTGAAAGTCCTGCCTTGTATGAATAGGTTGATATAACCTCACTTGTGCTTATATTCAGATTATTCTGCATAAGAAGCACCTTTTCAACACCTACATTCATCATCTGTCCGGCATTCATTATAAGAAGTATAACCGCCGTGGGAACTATTGCCGGGAAGTCGATATACCATACTCTCTGTAATCTTGTTGTGCCGTCTATCAGCGCTGCCTCAGTCTGCTCCGAGTCAACATTGGACAGGGCGGCAAGATAAATTATGGAGGACCATCCCATGTTCTGCCAGATTCCCGACCAGACATACATATGAACAAACGCCTTCGGTGACGCGTTTATATCCTGCATAAGCTGTCCTGTCATAAGGCTGTACAGATTTCCGAACATTCCGACTCTCGGGCTGAACATCTGTATAAGCATTCCGACCATAACAACAGATGAGATAAAATGCGGAAGATAGGTTGCCATCTGTACTGTTTTTTTCAGAATCTTGTTCCGCATTGCATTAAGTCCGAGAGCAAGTATTATCGGTATGGGAACACCAGCCGCCAAATTATAAAACGACAATACAAGCGTGTTCACAATAACATTGCCGAACTGCGGCGAATTGAAAAATCTTCTGAAGTGCTGCATTCCAGCCCAAGGGCTTCCCATTATTCCGAGAGCGGGATTGAATTTTCTGAATGCAATCTGCAATCCGTACATGGGATAATACGCAAAAATTATTATGTAGATTACCGGCAAAATTATCATGACATAAAGCTGCCCGTTGCGTTCAAGCTCTCTTTTAATCCTGCCCGCAAAGCTGCGGGCAGGCGGTTTTAAAACTGTCTTTGATTTCAAGGCTCATACTCCCCTTATTCATTACCTTCAAAACGGTCATAGCCGATCTGTGTCAGCTCAAGCATTCTTTCACAGCCCATGGATTTCAATTTTTCCTGCATACTGTTCCATCCGGACTCAAGCTCCTTTTGACCTGACATAATAGCCACAACCTCTGTTTCAACATAGGGCTTTATTTCACTTCTGAGAATAGCAAGCTCCTCGCTTTCCTCAGCAGTATTGAGCAGCTTGACAATAAGCTTTTCCGGTCCTTTTCCGATATAAACCGAAAGTCCGTCAGCCTTATACTTCTCCGAGTCAAAGGGGTCTCCGCTCCAAGCCATGCCGTCTGCTATTTCGGCAAATCTGAATTCGGGACAGAACTGTCCCCATGTAGAATTCTGCGCCTCTGAAAATACGGATTTCTTTGTAACTATAACAGGCTTTGCGCCTATGGCTTCAAAAAGAGCTTTGTCATTTTCGGTTGCCTTATCCCAATCCTGACCTTCAACACCGTAGCGGCTGAATATTGTAGCCTCCTCGCTCAGCATAAAATCAAGAAGTCTGAAAGCTGCAAGGGGATGCTCACAGTATTTTGTTATCATTCCGCTTATTCCAGCGGTTACAGGCATTTTAAGAGCATATTCCACGCCGTCGGGACCCTTTAAAGGCGGAAGTGCAGCATACTCATACATTCTTTCCGGATTTGCGGAAAATACGCTGTCAGGCGAGCCTGTTACATGTATTCCTATTACGTTATCGGGCTGCTGAGCTATTGCCTTAAGAGTATTGTTATCCTGCGTAAATGACAATGTATCAAACAATCCTTCTTCAATAAGCGAATGTATGTACTCAAGTCCTTTTTTATACTCAGGCTGCGTATAGTTTAACATGAGCTTGCCGTCATCACCGACAACAGCGCCGTATGCGCCGTCATGAGGCTCATATATAAAGGAATTCATAAGGAACTGATATGGCTTTGCTCCCCAGCCGTCCTTTGAACCGGTTATTCCGATTTCATCAGCTTTTCCGTTTCCGTTCGGGTCTTGTGTAACAAAAGCTCTTAATACCTCTTTCAGGTCATCTGTCGTTTCCGGCATCTCAAGACCGAGCTTATCGAGCCATGTTTTATTGATCCATGCCTTTCTCGGATATCTGTTTCCCGTCTGTTCAACAACCTGAGGCATAAAATACCTGTGACCGTCAGCGGATACAAGCTGCTTTTCAATGTCGGGCTCCTGACTCTTTGTATAGATGTGGTCAAGCCAATAGCCGTAATTTTTCATATAATCCTCAAGATCAATGATTGTGCCCGTTCCGTTGCAGCCATACTTCATAAGCACATTGTCATCAAAGGAACGTCCTCCGAATATGATATCCGGAAGCTTTGTATTTGACGCAAGCATAATCTGTATTTTATTCTGATAATCTGCAAGAACTTCAAATTCAAGATTGATTCCCGTCTTTTCCTCAAGAAACTTTGTGTATTCGTTCGTTTCATAATCCTTAATCATTGAGCTTGACGGAACTGCCAGTCTCAGCGTTATCTGATCCTTGACAACAGGCAACTCACCGGGAGCCGTTACATTCGGGTCATCAACCACCACAACCGTATCTGCCGTTTTTTGCTTTCCGCAGCCGGATGCTGCTCCCAATGCTATGGCAAGCGCTGCGGCTAATGCTGTAATTTTTTTCACAATAATACCTCCCTGAAAATTTTATTATGCTGTTATTATATATTATCATCGCGATTTTTTCAATCCCTCATTAATGTTCAAAAGACCTCTTTTGCACCACTATTTTGCGACCCGCAAAAAAAAGCGCAAAAGGGTTTTACCCCCTCCGCGCAAGCTGTACATCAGTCAAAAAGCTGTGCACCCTCTCGAAAATAAGACCGACTGAAAACCACACCGGCGCGTAATCAAGCCTTATAAGCCCGAAAAGCGCAAAGGTACCGTCATACTCCCAGGGATGAATATCAAACAGCGCAAGCAGCGCACCGCTTGTAAGCTCTGCCGCAAAAATAAGGTACATCCATATCAATCCGCGTTCATACCATCTCTTGTCCTTGATTTTATTATGGATAAATTCAAACCCTATTCCGGATAAGCCGTATATGACAAACATCCATACCGATGTATGACCCATCATATTCAAGTCGCCCTTTAAAAGTGAGCCGAGCCCGGTCCAGAAAACTTCAAGATTCCAGCCGAGAAGTCCGTAAATAATTAATCTGAATATCATAGCTTTAATATTATTACCGGAATATCAAAATTTAGTACCGTTTTTTAAACAAAATTGTTAACAATATTTTTACAAGATATATATTTATTTATATAAAAGACTATGGTATAATTTTCATGCTTTAAGCATAATTCACAGCAAATTACTGTTGAAAGGATAACTATATATGAAGATACTCGTTTTTTCCGACACACACGGCAGCTTTATGCATGCAATTGATATAATTAATAACACCGACAGAGTTGACGCGGTAATTCATTGCGGAGATATGCTTCATGACTGCATTGAAATAGAAAAGGCAATTCCCGAGGCAATTCCGTTTTATTATGTATGCGGAAACAATGATTTAAGCTTTGATACGCCGCGTGATTTAAGCATTGAACTGGGCGGTAAAAAAATATTCATCACCCACGGTCATCTGTACGGCGTCCGCCGCGGCACGGAAATGCTGAAAAATAAAATATATGAAGGCTTTGACATTGTTCTTTACGGTCATACACATCAGAAAAACATTGAGTACTGCAAAAACGGTATCATTTTGAATCCCGGTTCAATGTCATTCTACGCAAATAACTACGCTGTGATTGAAATTGAAAACGGCGCTGTGCGAGCAAAGCTTATGTAATAAATAATTTGCATAAAGGTCCGGATTGTTATACCGAAAAATGCGGTAACAACGGACCTGTTTTGTATTAATGTGAAAGTTTTTTTGTGAATTTGCTTGAAATTGCTTTTTATTAATGATATAATAATTACAATTAATGAACAAAATCCTGACGGATTTTGAACCGTTGTAATTATTGTATCGGTGTGAAGCAAAGCCGATTGGCGGCTTTGCACTTATGATATAATATATTAAAACCCAATTAAAATTTTCCGGAAAGGAATTGTGCATAAATGAAAAAAGCAATATTTGTACTTATTTTTATGGTCTGCGCCGGCTTCTCCGTTCAGGCTGAGGACAGAAATGATCTTAATTTTACACCTGTCGGAGGCGGAAGCTATATATACTGCAACAACAGCGAGGGAATTTTAAACACCGACCTTGCGGATAATACATACGGCGCGCCGTCATATATTATGAACAATGACGGACTTATGCCCGGCAAATACGAAATATACCTCACGCATTTCAATATGACAACAACCGACCTTCCTGACGGTACGAAAGGTCCGGGTCCGGATATTGTTCTCGACGTTGTCTTTACTGCGGCTGAGGACAGCACCATTATAATCAACCGCTCTTCCTGTGAGGTACCGGAAAGCAGGGTATATTACAAAGGTGGGATAAGAGGCGCGGTTGAAAGCGAGTGGTCAGCTCTTTTCGGAGCTGCGGATATCCTCGGCGAAGATATATGCGAGCTTCATACTGGGCGGGTATATAAAAGCCGCGAAATCGAGCCGGTCACAGTTCATCTGAAAAAAGGCGATGAGTTTTTTTTAAGCAGCTTCACGGATAATTACCGAAGCGTTCCCTTTCCGAAGCACGTATTTTTAGCTTCGCTTTTTGAAATAAGCTCAGGTAAAATAAATGCAGGTGTTATTGCTCTTAAGGCAAAGGACGATATTTTTGACAGAAGCTCCTTTGTCCGCGGGGCGGCGTTCGGAGCATATAAGCGTGACAGAACGCAAAAGGGCATTGCGGACAGTCTTCCCGAATCAGAATGTACGCTCTCCTTTACCGTTGACGACGAAACCGAGGACGGTGCATATCTTCCCGTTACGGTTCACAATCAGTATACAGATGCAAATCTGTGCTATGAATGGTGTACCCATCTGAATCCTCAGGATGATATTTATTCAAAAACAAAAACCGCCGAATCGGATATGCTTACATACCGTTACAAGGATCCCTCCAAGCTCAGCTTTTACGGAAGTGCTGTGCCTGACGAGGAAAAGGATGATGTATGGGTATTCAACCCCTTCCGCAGCGATACTAAGGAATATGTGGGAGAACGTTCCGGCTACACCGCAGAAAACTACATTCCAAACTATCCCCTTTCTCCGGAGAGGGACAACAGCGGCTTTGCATGCAGCATGGGAAACTACGGCGTATTTGCCACATATAATATCACAGTCAACAACGAGGGAGCAAGGGACAGGTATTTCAATTATCTTGTTACAACCACCGCAAACGTTGTTGTGCGTGCCGCCGATTCAAAAAACAAAACAATCGGCTCCGTAACATCAAAAAATTCCTCCTTTACTCAATCAACAGATACAATGGCGTGTATAAAACTGCCGAAAAACAAAAAAACGACATTTTCCGTATCGGTTATGCTGCCGCCGCAGAACTTCGGCGGAATACGCCAGTCCTTTATGATTTCAGACAAATATCAGCCCCTTGATTACAGCAAGGATTCAAATGTGTATCCTGTTTTATCGGACAGCGTCTACCCGGCTGCCGCGCTTATGAAAAAGTCGGACATGCAAACAAAAAGGCGGTTTGAAGGCACCGAAAAAAACCTTGATGTCGTAAAAACAGATTTCGGTTATGCCGCGGTATATAACACTGTTTCCGGTCAGCCGAACTATTACGCGTCAAATTGGTCCGGCTTCTGCAAGGTATTTCTCTTTAATAAGCGGTTTGAGCTTATCAAGCAGTATTCACTTTCAAGTCCGCCTGTTGAAATAGGATATGCAAACAAAAAAATATATGTTAAAACAGCAAGAAACGGCATACTTCAAATGTCGGATACACTGCCGCCGCTAAGTACCGCATTTGTAAACATTCCCAGGCAAACCATGCGCGGCTGCTCGGTTGTTCAGTCAGAAAACGGATTTTCTCTTTCCTTTGACGGAGAAAACTACTATAAAATTAAGTTTCAATCGAAAGCACCGGAATTTGTTGAGCAGTCTGACGGTTACGTTTATTACTGCGACGGGAACAAAGCCGGAATTTCAGCTGACGGAATATACTTCTCGTCTGTTGAAAGCTCTGAGGATATAACCTCCGTAAAAACAGAAAAAGGCATTCTTACATGCAGTGACGGTTCAAAGCTTGTTCCGTTTTCAAAGGAAACACCTATCGTCCGTCTCGGCGACAGCTATCTTGCCTTTGATTCTCCTCCTGTAATAATAAACGACAGGACAATGGTTCCCATGCGCTTTATATTTGAATGCTACGGCATGGACGTAACCTGGGACAGCATAGGACGCCGCGCCGCCGCCCGCAAAGGAGATACATCTCTCATATTTACTGTCGGTCAGAAAACCGTCAGCGTAAACGGTGAAGAAACGGAAAGCGATACGGAAAGCATGATTATAGCGGACAGAACATACATTCCCCTCCGTTTTCTCAGCGAAACCCTTGGATATTCCGTAGACTGGGACGCAGATAACAGAGTTATTTCGATAAATTAGTGAATTTATCCAAAACAGAACCTGCACTGCGGAGAAAATTCTTCGTTTTAATGTGATATCACTTTAATATTTTACTTGACTAAAGCGATAAAGTATGCTATAATATTATCAGCAAATTAATATACCGGAAAGGATTTAGCCGATGAATAACGAAATTACATATTCACAGGAGCTGCTCATTCCGAAGCTGCGCTCTATTTACGAGCAGCGCGGATATAAAAAATATAAAATGAGCAAGTTCGAGGAATACGACCTGTATCTTGAAAACAAAAGCTTTTTAAAAAGCGAAAACATAATCACCTTCAACGACTTAAACGGCAGACTTCTTGCCCTTAAGCCGGATGTCACGCTGTCAATCGTAAAAAACTCCGCCGCAACGCCTCAGAAGGTTTATTACACCGAAAACGTTTATCGTGTAAAATCCGGACAATATAAGGAAATTATGCAGGTGGGACTTGAATATATCGGGAAAATAGATATGTACACCCTGTGTGAGGTTATATCCCTTGCAGCTGACAGCCTTTCGGCAGTATGCGAAAACTACATTCTCGATATTTCGCATATGGGCTTTATCTCCGGATTTCTTGACGAGCTGAAGCTGCCTGCCTCCGCATGCGATGAGATGCTTGAGCTCATAAGCCGCAAGGATGCTCATGAAATCAAAGGGCTTTGCGAAAAATACGGCGTTGACCGGGAACTTACCGAAAAAACAGTCTCCATGGCAACCCTTTACGGCAGCATGGATAAAATGCTTCCCGCCTGCGAGGCATTATCGGTAAACCAAAAAACAAAGGACGCAGCCGCAGAGCTTCGTGCGCTTTATACGGCTCTTGCAGCAATCGGCTGTGAGAAAAACATAAACCTTGATTTTTCAATAACAAGCGATTTGAGCTATTATAACGGAATTATATTTCAGGGCTTTATAAACGGAGTATCCGGCAGTGTGCTGTCAGGCGGCAGATACGGAAATCTTCTTTCCAAAATGGGAAAACACACAGATGCAATCGGTTTCGCCGTATACCTTGACATGCTGGAATACCTGGAAAGCGGCGACGGCGATTATGATGTTGACGTTATGCTGCTTTACGGTGAGTCCTCAGACACAGTGGCGCTTACAAAAGCCGTGAAAATGCTCAACGGAAACGGAAACACCGTTCTTGCTTCAACGGAAATACCGCAGAGGCTTCGATACAAGCAGCTTTTGCAGTTTAACGAAAGGGGGCTTGAAATAATTGAAGGAAATGATTAATATCGCTCTTCCCAAAGGCAGGCTGGGCGAAAAGGTTTATAATATTTTTGAAAGCCTCGGCTACGGCTGCCCGTCAATACATGAAAATTCAAGGAAGCTTATTTTTGAGGATGAAAAAAATCTTGTCAGATATTTCTGGGTAAAGCCTTCAGATGTTGCTATTTATGTCGAAAAAGGCGCGGCTGACGTGGGCGTTGTGGGAAAGGACATTCTTCTTGAATACGAGCCGGACATATATGAGCTTCTTGACCTCGGAATCGGAAAATGCAGGATGTGCGTTGCCGGTGAAAAGGGCGCGCGTCGGCATGAGGACAGAACAATACGCGTAGCAACAAAATTTCCGCATATTGCCCTCAGCTACTACCAGAGCCGCGGACTTGATATCGAAATTATCAAGCTCAACGGCTCAATTGAGCTTGCTCCGCTCCTTCGCATGTCGGATGTTATAGTTGATATTGTCGAAACGGGAACAACCCTTAAAGAAAACAACCTTGAGGTCATAGATGAGATAGTAAACATAAGCGCAAGGTTTATTTCAAACAAGTCAAGCTTTAAGTTTAAAACCGCCCAGATAAATGAAATGAAAAACCGCCTCTTGGGGGCGGTCTGAAAGGATTGATATAAATGATAAAAATATTTAACGGTCTGTCACGTCCGGTAGATGAAATAATGGGGCGCACCAAGGAGGAAACAAACAGCGTTTCCGATATTGTTGCCGATATAATAAAAAATGTAAGAGAAAACGGTGACAGGGCTGTTCTTGACTACACAGAACGTTTTGACGGTACCCGTCCGTCGGCAATCGAAGTAACCAAGGAGGAAATCAATGCGGCATTTTGCCGCACGGGCAGCGATTTTTTAGCGGTTATTGAGGAAGCAGCGGCACATATACGTGAATACCACGAAAAGCAGCTCAGGCAGAATTATATTATTACACCGCGCAAAGGAGCCGTACTCGGTCAGAAAATTACTCCCATCGAAAAGGTCGGTCTTTACGTACCGGGCGGAACAGCACGCTATCCGTCCTCTGTTCTCATGAACGCCGTTCCGGCAAAAATTGCCGGAGTTTCGGAGGTTTACATGGTAACTCCTCCGGACAGTGATGATACCATCCCGGACATTCTCCTTGCAGCCGCAAAAATCGCGGGTGTTGACAGGGTATTCAAAGCGGGAGGCGCTCAGGCCGTTGCAGCTCTCGCCTACGGAACAGAATCAATTCCGGCTGTTCATAAAATTGTCGGCCCGGGAAACATTTTTGTTGCTGAAGCGAAAAGACAGGTCTTCGGCAAGGTAAGCATTGACATGATTGCAGGTCCAAGCGAAATTCTCGTTATTGCTGACAAAACCTGCAAGCCGTCAAATGTCGCGGCAGATCTCCTTTCACAGGCGGAGCATGACAAGCTTGCCTCAGCAGTTCTCGTAACAGACAGCAGTGAGCTTGCACAGGCGGTTGCGGAAGAGATAGAAATACAGATACCCCTTTTGGAACGCGCCGATATAGCAAGGGCATCGATTGACAATAACGGAAAAATATTTATTACCGACTCCCTTGAAGACTCAATAAGCGTTGCAAACGAAATTGCTCCGGAGCATCTTGAGCTTTGTGTTGAAAATCCCTTTGACTATCTTTCGCAGATAAAAAATGCCGGCTCAATCTTCCTCGGAAAATACAGTCCGGAAGCGCTCGGAGATTATTTTGCAGGGCCGAATCATACACTGCCTACCGGCGGAACCGCAAAGTTTTCAAGCCCCCTCTCCGTTGATGACTTTATTAAAAAATCATCATTTATATATTACACCGGGGACGCGCTTAAATGCGAATATAAAAAGGTTGCGGAATTTGCAAAAAGAGAAGGACTTACCGCACATGCAAAATCCGCCGTTATAAGATTTGAAGAAGGAACAGACAAATGAGCAGATATCTTAGCAAAAGGCTGGAAGACCTTGAGGAATACGTTCCGGGTGAACAGCCCCGTGACAAAAAATATATAAAATTGAATACAAATGAAAGCCCCTTTCCTCCCTCACCCGCGGTATACGAGGTACTCAGCCGAAGCGCCGCAGACAACCTGCGGCTTTACAGTGACCCTTGCTGCACTTCCCTTACGGAAACTCTGTGCGGTGTCTACGGACTTAAGCCTGAAAATGTGGTATTCGGTAACGGCTCAGATGAAATTCTGTCCTTTGCCTTCACAGCTTTCTGCGATTCGGACACACCTGCTGTTTTCGCTGATATTACATATGGCTTTTACAAGGTTTTTGCCGCGCTTAACTGCATACCTTTCAGACAAATTCCGCTGAAAAGCGATTTTTCCATATGCCCTGAGGATTATATAAACGCGGGAGGAACAATATTTATAGCAAATCCCAACGCTCCGACGGGTCTTATTCTCACAGAGTCGGAAATACGACGAATACTCGAAGGAAACCCCGATAATGTTGTTGTTATAGATGAGGCTTACATCGATTTCGGAGGACAAAGCATGCTGCCGCTGATCGGCGAATACAAAAACCTGCTGATTGTGCAAACCTTTTCAAAATCACGCTCTCTTGCCGGAGCAAGGCTCGGATTTGCTGCAGGATGTCCGGAGCTTATCGCGGATCTTCAGAAAATACGCAATTCAAACAATCCGTACAACATAAACAGGCTTACTCAAGCTTTGGGAGAAGCGGTTTTAAAGGACAATGAGTATTTTATAAAATGTACCTCGGAAATTATAAAAAACAGAACCTATATGACAGACGGTCTTAAAAGTCTCGGTTTTTCCGTTATTCCCTCCTCCGCCAATTTCGTATTTGCAAAACACGAAGCATATGACGGAGGAATGCTCTACCGCGCACTTAAAAATAAGGGCGTTCTTGTTCGCCATTTTGATGCGCCGCGTATTTCGCAGTACAACAGAATTACTGTAGGCTCAAAGGCTGAAGCTGATGCGCTGCTCAAAGCAGCAGATGAAATATTAAGGATGTGATTATTATGAGAAAAACTGCTATGCAAAGAAAAACGGCGGAAACAGACATATCCGCAAAGCTGTGTATCGACGGCAGCGGCAAATACAGCATTGATACAGGCTGTGGTTTTCTTGACCATATGCTTGAGCTTTTCACACGCCACGGAAGCTTTGATTTAGAGCTTTCCTGCAAGGGAGATACACACGTAGATTATCACCACACCGCAGAGGATATAGGCATTGTTCTCGGCTCATGCTTTCTTGATGCTCTCGGCGACATGAAAGGGATTACAAGGTACGGATATATGCTTCTGCCGATGGACGAAGCCCTTATTTTGACTTCCGTTGATATTTCTGGAAGAGCCCACCTTGAATACGGTCTTGAAATTCCGACTCAGAAGATCGGTGATTTTGACACGGAGCTTGTAAGGGAATTCTTCGAGGCATTTGTGCGAACCTCAAAGCTTACACTGCACTTAAGACAGGTTTCGGGCTTTAATTCGCACCATATAACGGAATGTGCTTTCAAGTCCTTTGCCCGCGCACTTGCCGCCGCAGCTGCTGTGGACGAAAAGCACAAAAATGAAATTCCCTCAACTAAGGGTACTTTGCTTTAAAAACGGAAGGAGTTTAATCTATGATTGCAATTGTTGATTACGGCGTGGGAAACATCTTCTCCCTGTCCTCCTCCTTTAAAAGCATAGGTGCGGACGCCGCTTTAACAGGCGACAAAAAGGAAATCGAGAAAGCCGACAAAATAATTCTTCCCGGCGTCGGAGCCTTTGCCGACGCTGCGGACAAGCTTAAAAGGAGCGGTCTGTTCTCATTTTTACAGGAGCAATGCGCAGGCGGCAAGCCAATGCTCGGAATATGTCTCGGAATGCAGCTTCTTTTCGAGAAAAGCTATGAATACGGAGAAAGCGAAGGCTTGGGACTTATAAAAGGAAGCGTAAAGCCTATCAGCGAATACATTGAGCCGGGGCTGAAAATACCGCATATCGGCTGGAACAGCCTTCAGTTTCCGTCAGAAAAAAATGAGCTTTTCAAATATATTAACGAAGGGGATTTTGTTTACTTCGTTCACTCCTATCACGGTGCCGACTGCGACGATTCCCTGATCGCATCAACACAATACGGCGGAACGCTTACTGCAGCCGTTGCCGACAAAAACGTGTACGGAACACAGTTTCATCCGGAAAAAAGCGGAGAAACCGGGCTTTCAATTCTGAAAGCCTTCTGCGAGCTTTAAACAGGAGGATATACATTATGAACATTTTTCCCGCAATTGATATAAAAGACAAAAAAGTAGTAAGACTCCTTAAGGGCGACTACGGCAAAATAACAGTGTACGGTGACAATCCCCTTGAAACCGCTCTGTCCTTTAAAGAGCATGGCGCGGAATATCTGCATACGGTTGACCTTGACGGAGCAAAAAACGGAGTAAGCGAAAACTCCGATATTATCTGTGAGCTTATAGCCTCCTCAGGCCTTAAGGTACAGACCGGAGGCGGAATAAGAAACGAAGCAACAGTTGAAAAGTATATGTCCGCCGGAGTATTTCGGGTTATTCTCGGAACCGCATCGGTAAAAGACCCTGCGTTTCTTAAAGAAATGGTGAAGGAATACGGAAGCAAAATAGCTGTCGGCGTCGATATCGACGATGGGTATGTTGCTATAAACGGATGGACGGAAAAATCAGATTTAAGCTGCTTTGAATTTTGCGAGGAGCTTTGCAAAATAGGGGTAAGCACCATAATATGCACGGATATTTCAAAGGACGGTGCAATGGCAGGCACAAACCGCGGTCTGTACAGGGAGCTTTCAAAAAGATTTCCGATCGACATAATCGCCTCCGGCGGCGTTTCGGATATGGAGGATGTTACAGCACTTGCTTCTGAAGGAATATACGGAGCAATTATAGGACGTGCTCTTTACAATGGCGCCATAAACCTTTCGGAAGCTATCAAAGCAGCAAAGGAGGCAGACGCCAAGTGATTACAAAAAGAATTATTCCCTGTCTTGACGTAAAAGACGGGCGGGTTGTCAAGGGTGTTAATTTTCTTGGTCTGTCAGATGTTTCGTCACCTGTGAGCCTTGCGGATTTCTACAGCAAAAACGGTGCGGATGAGCTTGTATTTTATGACATCACAGCCTCCTCAGACGGAAGAAAGCTTTTTACCGATATACTGCGTCAGGTGGCTTCAACAATATTTATACCTCTGACTGTGGGCGGAGGAATTAATACAATCGATGATTTTGACAGAGTTCTGAAATGCGGAGCGGACAAGGTAAGCGTAAATTCCGGTGCAATTAAAAATCCGAAGCTTGTAAGCGAAGCTGCTAAAAAATACGGTGACCAGTGCGTTGTTCTGTCTGCCGACATCAAGCGCGTGGACGGGAAATATACCGTTTTTGCCAAGGGCGGACGGGAGAATACGGGCATGGAGGCAATAGAATGGATTAAGCGCTGCACGGAAAACGGTGCCGGAGAAATTGTTGTAAACAGCATAGATACGGACGGGGTTAAGAACGGATTTGATATTCCGATGCTCAAAGCCGTATGCGACGCGGTTTCAGTTCCGGTAATCGCCTCAGGCGGTGCAGGCTGCTCTCAGGATTTCACCGACCTATTCAAGGCGGTGCAGGGAGTTGACGCAGGACTTGCCGCTTCAATTTTCCATTTCGGCGAGGTTTCCATACCGGAGCTGAAAAAAAAGCTGCTGAAGGACGGAATTAATGTACGAATAAGAAAGGATTATAGCTATGATTTCCATAAATGAATTAAAATTTGACGAAAAGGGACTTATTCCCGCAATCGTTGTTGATGCGGAGACAAAAAAGGTTCTCACTCTTGCATATATGAACGAGGAAAGCCTCAGAATAAGCATTGAGGAAAAAAAGACCTGCTTTTTCTCACGTTCACGGCAGTGTCTGTGGCGAAAAGGTGAAACCTCCGGAAATTATCAGCATATTGTAAGCATAACGGCAGACTGTGACAGAGACGCCCTTACAATTGAGGTTATAAAGGACGGTCCTGCATGCCATACAGGAACAGATTCCTGCTTTACTGCCGGAGTGTTTGAAAACAATGAGCTCAGCCCATTTTCGGCAGAGGGACTTTATGAGCTGATACGCGGACGAAAGACAGAAAAAAAGGAAGGCTCGTATACAACATATCTTTTTGAAAAGGGCATTGACAAGATACTTAAAAAGGTTGGCGAGGAAAGCACTGAGGTTATCATAGCAGCGAAAGCAGCCGATAAAAAAGAAACCATTTATGAAATCTCGGATCTTGCATATCATGTTATGGTGCTTATGGTAGAAGCCGGAATATCCCTTGACGATATTAAAAAGGAGCTTGCCTCACGCCATGTTATCGACAAAAAGGTTAAGCAGGAGAAAATGACCCAATGATACTGTCAAATCTTCATACACATACCGTTTACTGTGACGGAATAAATACTCCTGCCGAAATGGCGGCAGAGGCGGCAAAGCTCGGCTTTAAATCTCTCGGCTTTTCCGGACATGCCTACACCCCATTTGACAACGGCTTTTGCATGTCAATTGAAAATACCGAAAAATACATTTCTGAAATTTCAGAGCTGAAAAAAGAATACGAAGGTCAGATGAGTATATTCACAGGTCTTGAATATGACCTGTATTCAGAATATGACACCTCCTTATGCGATTATGTTATAGGCTCGGTTCATTATATAAAAAAAGACGGTGCCTATCTTCCCGCAGATGAATCGGCACAAAAAACGGAAGCTGTCATAAACGAATATTTTGGCGGCAGCGGCATCGCATATGCGGCAGCGTATTTTAAAGAAGCCGCCCGGCTCAGAGACCTTGACTGTGATATCGTGGGACACTTTGATCTCGTATCAAAATTCTGCGAACAATCATCGCTTTTTGATACGGAATCCGAAAAATACAAAAGCGCGGCTCTTGACGCGCTTCATATAGCAGCGGAAAAAAAGAAAATATTTGAGCTTAACACCGGAGCAATGGCAAGAGGATTTCGCCGCGCTCCATACCCGGCGGATTTTCTCATTAAGGAAATACACGAGCTCGGCTGTGAAATTATTATAACATCAGACTGCCACGACAGCAGGAAGCTAACCTACGCATTTCCCGAAGCAGCTGCGCTCCTTAAGGCGTGCGGCTTTGACCATGCTCTTGCGCTTACGGAAAAGGGCTTTGAAGAGTATGGGATATGACTATTTAACTATCGGATTGGATGGAGAAAGTATTAAATGATGAAATTCATAAAACGGCTTATAGTTTTTTCAGCTGTACTGTTTGTTTTGGTTTACGCTGTTAATTCTGAAACAGATTTTTTTAAAAGCTTTGATACAAATTTCCCGGGGCTTGCCGAAAACGCTCCTGTTCTTTCATCTGCGGCTGCCGGAATATCAGATACCTTTTCAAAGCTGCCTTCGATTTCTCAGCTTATTGAGCATTTCACAAAAGAAGAAATGCCCATGACACCGGACACCTTTGCGGAAAACGCATATATTAAAGACAGTCCGCTGCTGAATTTTTTTGAAAACGAAAGTATAGGCATAATCGTAAACGAGGGAAAATCCATAACGGTATTCGGGCTTTTGGGTGAAATTGCAAGATCCAATCTTGCCCTTCAATTAAATGATAAAGCGGGAAACACCGTTTATGAAACCACCTTTGCTGCCGATACGTCATTTCAGTTTACAAAAACCGTTGAAATTCCTCAGACTGACGCTGAAAAGCTCAGCGTTGAAATATACACCGGCGAAAAAAAATACGGAAATTATCAGGGTTTTGTAAACTCATATGTTTACCTCGTAAAAAACGACGGCTTATGGGAGCTTTATAAATCACCCGTATCGGAGCAGAACGATGCGGCATATTCTCAAAAACGTTCTGTAACCAAAGCTCTTAAGGCAACAGATTCAATACAGTCCGAAAACAAAAGCATTAAATCTGTGGCACAGCAGCTCACCGCAGACTGTCAGACCGAATATGACAAAACAAAGGCAATACATGACTGGATATGCACATATCTTCACTATGACAACGACAGCTTATCAAAAAGCAATATTGCTCCCTATTCGGCAACAGAGGTTCTGAAATCACGAAAAGCCGTATGTCTCGGCTTTGCAAATCTTTATGCCGCACTGTGCAGAAGTATCGGAATTCCATGCTCCGTTGTAACCGGATACGCTCTCGGAATTTCTTCCGGCAGCTCGGAATGGACGGAAAAAATAGTTTCCGGAAACGAAGAAAACCATGCATGGAATGAGGTATATGTTGACGGAAGATGGATAATAGTAGATTCCACATGGGATACGTTTAACAGCTATGAAAACGGAGAAATGAAAAAAGGCGGTCACATATCCCATCTTTATTTCGATGCAAACATAGATTTTTTCAGTGCAAATCATAAAATAATGCATTATGATGAATAAAAGCACGGGAGTTATCATGCCCCCGTGCTTTGTTTTTTTATTCAATTGGCTTTACGGAAACAATTTCACCAGTAGTAGCAACATCACGCGAGCATATTTTATGGCCGCGTCCGGCGCCTATTTCCGTTTTATCATTATCGTAATATGTTCCCTGACTGCATGTTCCGTTTACCCTTATCGTAACATATGCCGTAAATTTTTCGGGCGTTTCGGCAAATTTCTGCTCACCCTTTGTAGTTATTGCTTCCTGCTTATACGGCTGCACTGTAACCGAAACAATTTCACCGGTCTCAACATTATTTTTGTCCGCGTAAACCTTACCTTTTTTCTCAAGAGCCTGGGCAGTCTGCTGCCTTATATTATCAACACGAACGACATACTCAAAATTCTGCATGTCCCTTACTTCCGCAGAACGCGCGCCGAGGAGCCTGTAGCCTATTCCGGCAATAGCGGCAATCAAAACAATGATGACCAACAAATCAATTATATTTATTTTTCCGAAAATCTTACCGTCTTTAATCATGCTTTATATACCTCCATTAATATTGAACGCCCACAATATAACCCGTAGCCGCAAAGCCGCGTCCTGATACAATCTGCTTTTCGCCCACTCTGATATGCTGCTCTCCGATATCATAGCCCCATTCATTTTCCGATGCCGTTACACTGACTGTAATATATACATCCTTACGTTCCTCTGTCGTACGAAGGACATATCTGCCGGACTCAGCATCAAGAAAAGCGTCGGAGGCGGGCTGAACGTCTACCGCCGTAACATCACCGTATGAATTGGTTGTTGTATCAAGCAAAACATTTTCTTCAGGTACAATATTCTCTGCTACCTCAGGCAGCTGATTCGCAATAAGCACCGTGTATGTGACCGTCTTTCCACCGGCCGGTGCTGCGGAGCGAAGCTTAAACAGTGCAAAAGCAGCAATAATAATTACAAGTAAAACTATCAATATGTCTATAATGGTTATTCTTTTCTTTTCCATGCCTTTCCCTCTCTTATTTCATACTTATTATTTTATCATAAAATTCTTCCGTCTGCTTTGTCATTGCAACAGCAGTAAACTTTTCCGAAAATATCCGGGCGGCTCTGCGGCTCATGGCAGCGTACAGCTCGCTGTCACAAAGCAGCTTTCTTATTCCGTCTGCAAGCGCGTCGGAATTACGCTTTCTGACAAGGAAGCCGTTTGCACCGTCCGAAATAACACCGGGATTACCGCCGAAATCCGATACAACAGCCGGGATTCCGAGACTCATGCCCTCCAGAAGGGAAAGACTCGTTGCCTCCGTGCCATAAGAAGCATTGCATTGAATATATGTTATATTCATAAGTGAATTTACATCATCAATGAAGCCTGTAAAAATTATATCATTTTCGCGGCTGAGACTTTTCACCTTTTCCTTCAGATGCTCCTCATATGAGCCGGTTCCGGCTATAACAAATTTTGCGCTTATTCCCTCGCTCAAAAGCTTATCGGCAGCCTCGATAAAATAATCATGACCCTTAATATCCTCAAGCCTCGCAACTATTGAAATGACTTTATCCTCCGGCGCGATTCCGAACCGATTCCTTGTTTGCGCACGTGTATTCTCGCTTTGCGCTTCAAGTCCTTTTATTCCGTTCAGAATAACGGTGATTTTTGACTCATCAATTCCTGTTTCGGTCAGGTTATCCTTTGCCGCCTCAGCGACAGCAATTATTCCGTCGGCAAGAAAATTATTAATCATACCGTTAATCACTTTTCCTATCCCCGCGGAAATAGAACGCGGAGGCGGGAAAACGCTGTGCCGCGTGTAAACAATGCGGCTTCCGGCAAGCCTTGCTGCAATACGCGCCGACATTGAGGCATGAGTATGAACAAGGTCGGCATTTTCCTCCTTGATAATTTTACGCAGCCTTCCTATCACCTTTAAATCAAGAGATTTATCGGCAATACCGTCAACTTCAATTATTTCCACACCAAGCACTTCAACATGGGGCTTCAGAAGGCTGTTCTTCGGCAGTATCACCTTTATCTCATATCTGCTTCTGTCAAATTCCGATAAAAGCGTAAGCAGACACTTCCCGGCGCCGCCTATGTTAGTATCACTTGACACCTCAATTATCTTTTTCAAGTGCTGTTTCCTCCTTTTCAGAAATCCTTACCAGAGCGCCTCCAAGTGCAAGAACCATAAAGAATATTCCCATAACACGGTAATTATAAAAAGTGTAGTCAAACATGCTCTGCACCAGGAACCCTGCAACGCCGCTCATAAGTGCTGCGGCTATAAGCCCTTTATCTCTGCCGGTTCGCTGAATATTTATCATATCCTTGAAGAATAAAAGCATACACGCAAGGAACACAAGGAGGTTTGCAATGCCGGAGTCAACAACAAGCTGCAAATAAAGATTGTGCGAATGAGGCGCTATAATACCCATATACGAATAATAGGGATAAACACTCCTGAATGCAGCCTCTCCCGGTCCTATACCGCCAAGCCAGAAACATCGCAGCATAAGCAGTGTACCAAACCAGATATAAACTCTGTAAGAGGTTGAAGAATCGGACATGTCACCAACACTGAGAAGCCTGTTTATAACAGTATCCGGCAAAACGAAGGGCAGCAGGATAATTATAAACGGGAGAACCTTCCAAAGCTCGCTTCTGTAATATGTCACAAATATTGCCGCCGAAAGGAAAAAGCCTATCCAGCAGCCCCGTGACTGTGTAAGCACCAGGCACAAAAGCGCAGCTGCAAAAAAGAGTGCATAAACTATCTTCTGCCAAGTGCCGCGCGCCCAGCGCACAAACACAAGTGCGCATACAGGCAATGCAAGAATAAGATATTCTCCGAGCACATTCGGGTTTGCGAGGGTTGAGTATGCTCTCATGGTGGAGGACTCAAACATATCTGTGTCTATCCAAGCATTTTTTGTTGTCCAGCCAAATGCGTACTGCATTATACCATAAACAGATACAATTGCAGCACTTAATGCAAATATCTTTAAAATACCCTCAATTGTATTCCGGCTTTTTACCGAATTGAGAACACAATAGTAAAAGCCTATAAAAATCAGATACATTCCAAAAACACCGATGCTTCCTTTATGCGCAAAGGAAAACAAGGTTGAAATAAATGCAATCACAAGAAAAAGCATGAGGCATATTCCGCAGCGTCCCATATTTATTCTGAAATTACCGGTATACGCTCTCCGGCAAAGGCTTGAAAATACAGTAAGCACGCATATTCCTACAACCGCCATAGTCGGCAGTATCGGTGCAAGAAAAAACGCAAAAAATATTCCGGAAATCGGGTAACACATCAGGGCAGTAAGTCCGAATGCGGCTGCCGGCAGAGCATACAGAATTGCGTTTATGCTTCCAAGCCCTGCAAAAAGTCCGGCAATTGCCCCGGAAAAATAGACATATTTTGAAATAGCACCGGTGCAAACTCTGAAGCTGATATCCTCAAAACCCAAGCTTGCTTTAATAAATCTCACCGTAACACTTTTATCAAGATAATCTGCAAGCTTTATCCTGACAAAGAAGAGAACAGCACCAACCGCAGCCATAATAAGCGGCGCAGCTCCGGCATTATCCCGAAGAACTGAAAAAACACAGGAGGATATACCGGCAGAAAAGAGCATTATGCCGAAAAAACGCACATCAAGAGCAAGGAATCCGGCTGTATATCCGCGTCCGAGAGCCGCCAGCACACTGTTTTCGGCAAAGCTTCTTACCGCTTTGCTGAAAATCCGGCAAACAGCTGAGACAACGGCAGTAGGTATCCTAAGCAGGGTGCACATCAGGCTTGTACGCTCAACCTCCCCGCCGCCTCCGTATTTTACAGTATTTACTATTAAACTTTTATTAAAGTTTTTTCTGAAAAAAGTATGAATCCTACAGAGCAGCCCCCAGAACCTGCTTGACAAAAGCTCATCATACAGTCGGAGCACAAAGCCATATATAAATGACAGTATAACGCTATTCATTCCGCACTACCTTTCTTTTTAAAAAAATTTTGTAATATATCCACACGCAGTAAAAATGATAAAACGAAATAAACAATTACTCCTGTGCCTCCGCACACGGCGCATGCCAGTATATTGCCGGCAAAATCCGACGCCTCAGGTCTGCACATGCTGTATACAGGGACAATCACCGCCGTCATAGCCGCTGTGCAGATAAACATTTTCAGAATATTTTGTATGTCGGATTTTGCTAATATTTGTTTATCTCTCAGCGAAAAAGCATTTATTGATGCATTGCATATGCTGCCTGCCGCTGCCGCCAGGGCAAGTCCGGGCGTTTTGAAAAAATAAAACAAAATATATGCAAGCACTATGTTTACCGCCATGCTGATAATCGAATTTCTCATAGGTGTTTTTGAATTCTTCATCGAGAAGAAATATTTGCTTAAAACCTCATTTACGGCAAGCCCCGCCATTCCGACACTGTAGCATCTGAGCGCATTTGCAACTCTTGCGGCACTTTCGCTGTCAAATTTGTTATGCTCATATATAATACCGGTAATCGGCCGAGCGAGAACTATTACTCCTAAAGTCAGCGGAAGCAGGATAAAAAACATTGATTTTATGCTTATAACTATTAAAGCCTTTGCCTCCTCCTCATTTTTTTCCGCGTTCGCCTTTGCAACCTTAGGGAATATAAGATTTGTAACAACAAAGGAGAATACTCCTGTCATAACAACATACAGTCTGTTTGCAAGCTCAAGCTCCGTTGCAGCACCGCTTATACCGGAAGCAAGCCTTGCGTTTATCACTGAGTAAAGGGGCTGAATCCATGTGCTTACCAGCATAGGCAGCGCAAGCTTTACCGCCGCCGCAATATTTTTGTCTCTGAACCTGAAATCAGGTCTGAACCTGAATCGGAATTTAATAAGCGACGGAATCTGTATCAGCACCTGCAAGCTCCACGCTGCAAGCATTGTGTATGCAAGCCCGTATATACCGAAACGGTCGGCAAGCAAAGGAAAGTACGCAATAATTACAAGATTTGACACAAGGCTTATTACCGCCGGTATATTAAACTCGCCGTATGACTGCAAAAGTCCCACAAACGAAAATGCAAGCCCCGTAAATATTATCA
Organism: Clostridia bacterium; assembly: GCA_017935675.1. Lineage (GTDB taxonomy): Bacteria > Bacillota > Clostridia > UBA1381 > UBA1381 > RGIG9115. The sequence goes on from JAGBHE010000093.1 coordinate 55,872, forward strand.
TCGGGAACATTATTGCCGTAAGCTTTGCCGTGAGTATATGCTTGTCCCCCGAAAACCCCGGAGCAATCAGCTGAACCAATTGGTCAGAAAATAGTATACCGAGCACAGAAATCAAGGCAGCCGCCGAAACTATCATCATTATAAAACGGCTTGCAAACTTTTCTGCTTCGCCGCGTCCGTCATTTTCCCTGACGGAATTGAAAATAGGGATAAAAGACGCTGAAATAACGCCGCCGATAACAATATCAAAAAGCATTGTCGGCAGCTTTGTAGCCATCATAAAGGCGTCGGTTTCCGTTCCTGCGGAAAAGTATCCGGCAAGCATTGAATCACGTACAAGACCGCATGCTTTTGCAAGCAGGGTTGCCATTGCTATAAATCCGGCAGTTCTCAACAATTTATTTTCTTTCAATTACTATTCTACCTCAACTTCCGAATACAGTCTTACCGCAGTATTCATATTTTCTTCAGCAAACGCACAAAGCTTTTTTCTTACCTCTGCAAGCGAGGCGCTGAGTGCTTCCCTCTCGGACATACATCTGTCTGCCAGTTCAAAAAGCTTATCTTCCGTAAGAGCTTCAAGGTCGATATAAAGCTCCTGCTCCGCATACTCCATAAATCCGCTGACCTTAGGATCATATACTATGCCGACAATCGGGACTCCCATAGCAGCGGCATAAATCAGCATGTGCAGTCTCATTCCGATACACATTCTGCATCGTGATACGAAAGACAAAATCTGTCCCGGTGACAGACGCTCCCTGATAACGATTCCGCCTGAGTGCATCTTTCGGCATATCTCATCGGAAATATCCCCATCAATGCTCTGCAGCGGCAGGAGCACAGCGCGCATTCCGTATTTTTCAGACAATCTATCGGCAGCAAAGGCAAGCTTTTCGGCAAACTCCCCGCTTCCGCTTTTTGGACTGCGCACAGCAATACAGAATATGTCATTGTCAAGACCATGCTTTTGAAGCAGCTCATCAACACTTTCATCCTTTTCCAGAAGGAATACGGGATCTGCCGTAAGTCTTATTTCAGGCACTGTTATTCCGAGAGCCTCAAGCTCCGATAAGGATTTTTTGTCACGGACTGTTATGGCATCAACTCGGTTCAGTACCTTTTTGCAAAGCCTTCTGTTTGACTTTTTCCTAACCGGTCCGATACCGTTTGCATAAAGCATAACCTTTTTTCCAAAAAGCTTTGCCAGCCTTATAAGGCTGAGATAATATAAAAGCGATTTTGTGCTTGTTCCGTCCTGAATAAGAGTACCTCCGCCGGAAATAAAAAGCCTTGCTTTTAATATGCTTAAAAACACAGCAAAGGGATTCATACGGCTTACAGCCTTAACTCCGTATTCACGCTCTGTTTCCTCGGGTCTGTAGGACAGAACAACTACTCTGTCTTTTAATCCCTTTCTCTCAAAATCCTTTATAATCGACAGCAAAAGCGCATCATCGCCGCTGTTCCCAAAGCCATAATATCCGGAAATCAAAATTTGTTTCATTATTATAGCCATAATCTCCTTTCGCACATGAACGTTTCCAAGGAAGAGGCGGATATCATCAACCGATTCTGTCAAGGCTGTCATATGCCCTAATACAGTCGTCCGTCATTTTTGCCACCGAATAATATTTCATTACAGTGCTTCTGCAATACTCTGACATTGCCGCTTTCTCCTCTTCGGACCGGCTATAGTATTTTGCTATATCACCATAAATAAGCTCCTCCGTAGCAGCCACGCAGCCGCGGCAGCAAAAATTTGTATCTATGCCGATGCCAAGCTTGCTTTCATCGAATAATCCTATAAAGCCCTCATTTCCCGCAATCACCGTATTCTTTCCGGCGGCCATTGCTTCAAGGGCGGCGCGGCTTACTCCGACAAACAAATCCGAGCATGCGACAAGCTTGTTGATATCAGTACGGGCGCCTGTAAGAATAACTCTTTTCTCTCCGCATTTTTTGTTTGCTTCCGCAGCAAGCTCTGCAGCCGCAGCCTCATCATTTCCTCCGCCTACAATAAGAAGCTTAAGATTCGGAATCATTTCCGAAAGTCTTGGTGCAAGCTTTATTAAAAGCTTTGAAGCAAGGCTTCTGTCCGCATCCATACGGCTTACTGCGCATATGCAGAAATCATTATCACCTATTCCGAACTCTCGGCGCACATCACTGCATGAAGTTGTGGGTGAAAACTTATCGGTATCTATTCCGTTTATAGTAACAAAAATATCTTTATCGGGAAGCTTATAGTTTTCCTTGAGATATTTTTTTATGTCCTCGCTTACGGCAATGGTTTTCTCGCCCCAATCAGTTATATATTTAAGACCGTATTTTGTAGTAAAAACCCAGTGTGCCGTTGTTACAAAGGGAAATCCCATTTTTTTGTGCAGTTTCCCGAGAATAAAAGACGGTATACGTGCATGAGAATGAACAAGGTCAATTTTTTCTGTTTTTATTATATTTTCAAGAGTTTTATATGCCGAGTAAACGTTAAACGGATTTTTATTCTGCAGAGGAACCTTATAATGCTTTATTCCCGCTTCTGCAACCTCTTGTTCATACGCTCCGCCGTTTGAAGCGATAAAAACCTCAAAGCCTCTGCGCCTCAGCTCCTTTGCAAGCTCAACAACATGGGTCTCGGCTCCGCCGATATCAAGCTGCATAAGCGCAAGCAGAATCCTTGTACCCTTTTTCAACAATAAACACTTCCTTCCACATCTTTTTCGATGCATACATACTTATATTATAAAACATATTTATAAAATAAGCAACATTATCACCAATTTGTAACAAAAATAAAATATTTGCGTTTACTGCTTTTCATATTATTCCCAATAAAGTCTTGTAAATACTGACGCTTTTTATTTAATTTATATTGCAAAACGCCTTCTTCCGAGCTGTTTAAAGCAAATACAAACAATACTGTACAATTTTTGGTTTTTGGCTTGACATTGTTATGGTTTTTTAGTATAATATTTAAAGCTAAGAAACAGGAGCTCTCCTGCATATAACTAAAAGCAAGATGTCCCCCGCCTCTATAGGCGGCGGGTTCCACTTACTTTTTTCAGTGGGGGGATACAATCCCCCACTGAAACGTTGAATGACGGGGCTTTGCCCCTTATTGAAAAGTGGGGAAAAAAATATGAATATTATTATTGTCGGCTGCGGCAAAATCGGGCAGAAGCTTGCTCAGCAGCTGAACTACGAGGAAGATCTGAACATAACGGTTGTAGATATTCGCTACAATGTTGTACAGGACATTATCAACCAATATGATATAATGGGTGTTGTCGGAAGCGGTACAAGCATAGAAACCCTGACCGAAGCAGGCATCGAGACAGCGGATATACTGATAGCCGTCACAGGCTCAGACGAGCTTAATCTTCTTACCTGCCTTATTGCAAAAAAAACAGGTAACTGCCAGACTATAGCGCGTGTGAGAAAGCCGGAGTACAGCAAGGAAATAAACCTTATAAAAAAAGATCTCGGTCTGACGCTTGTTATTAATCCGGAACAAACCGCTGCCGCCGAAATAGCAAGAAGCCTTCGTCTCCCCTCCGCAATAAAAATAGATTCCTTTGCAAAAGGACGGGTCGAGCTGCTTAAGCTTAAAATTCCCGAAAATTCCGTGCTTGATAATTTAACCGTAATGGACATAGCGCCAAAGCTGAACTGCGACATACTTCTGTGCGGCGTTGAGCGAAACGAAAGTGCATTTATTCCGCGCGGTAATTTCGTTCTGAAAAGCGGCGACCGTATAAGTGTTATAGCTTCTCCGAAAAATGCGGCATTTTTCTTTAAAAAAACCGGTATAAAAACAAACCGCGTAAAGGATACAATAATAGTAGGCGGCGGCACAACCGCTGTATATCTTGCAAAATACCTTCTTCAGAGCGGGATAAGCGTTAAAATAATTGAGCGCGACACCGAAAGATGCGAAACTCTTTGCCGGCTGCTGCCGAAAGCAAGCATTGTAAACGCAGACGGAACGGAAAACAGGGTTTTGCTTGAAGAAGGCATTGAGTATGCCGAATCCTTTGTTGCCCTTACGAATATTGACGAGGAAAATGTACTTCTGTCCCTTTTTGCAAAGAGCAAATCAAATGCCAAGCTTGTTACAAAAATCAACAGGATTGCATATGATGAGGTTATCAGCAGCCTTGAGCTTGACACAATCGTATACCCAAAAAATATCACTGCCGAATACATAATTAAGTTTGTACGGGCAAAAAAGAATTCAATCGGCAGTAACGTAGAAACAATGCATCTTATTCTTGACGGCAAGGCGGAAGCTCTTGAATTCAATATCAGAGAAAATTCCCCCGTTTCGGGCATACCCCTTGAAAGCCTGTCTCTCAAGGAAAATATTCTGATTGCATGCATCAACAGAAACGGAAATATAATCACGCCGCGAGGCAAAGATATCATTAAATGCGGAGATACGGTTATTGTTGTTACAACAATAACCGGGCTTAAAGATATAAGCGACATTCTGGAGCAAAGGAAGAAATAAGTAAATGAATTTTAAAATTATCTTTCATACTCTCGGCTGGGTACTGAACTTTGAAGCAGCATGTATGCTGCTTCCTCTTATATGTGCTGTGACATATAACGAGCCGCATTCACTGACCTTTATCGCCTGCATGGCAATTTGCCTTGCTGCCGGTGTGCTTCTTACCTTCCGCACACCAAAGAATAAGTCAATCTATGCAAAGGAAGGCTTCATAATAGTTGCACTGAGCTGGATTGCTCTCAGTATTTTCGGCGCACTGCCCTTTGTAATATCAGGAGCCATACCAAGCTTTATTGACGCTTGGTTCGAGACTGTTTCAGGATTTACAACGACAGGTGCAACAATATTAAGCGACATTGAGGTTCTCCCGAAATCAATTCTGTTCTGGAGAAGCTTCACACATTGGATCGGCGGTATGGGAGTGCTTGTTTTCCTTGTAGCTATTCTGCCTCTTGCAGGCGGAAGCAATCTGTATCTTATAAAAGCTGAATCCCCAGGCCCGTCGGTAAGCAAGCTTGTACCGAAAATAAAATCAACCGCAAAAATTCTCTACGGTCTTTACACACTTTTATCCTTTGCAGAGGTATTTTTCCTTCTTGCAGGCAAAATTGACTTGTATGAGGCACTGACAATAACCTTCGGCACTGCCGGTACAGGAGGCTTTGCAGTTAAAAACTCAAGCATTGCCGAGTATTCACCGTATATTCAGAATGTAATAACGATTTTTATGATACTGTTCGGAATAAATTTCTCCGTTTATTATCTGCTGCTTATACGGCGTTTTAAAGAAGCTGTTCATTCGGATGAATTAAAGGCATATCTTATCATAATCGCAGCTTCAACCGCCGTAATATGCTTTAATTCCCGTCATCTGTTCGCAAGTCTGCCAGACGCAGTAAGGCACAGCGCTTTCCAGGTGGCATCCATCATAACAACAACAGGCTTTGCAACCGAAAACTTTGATAAATGGCCGGAGCTTTCAAAAACAATACTTGTAACGCTCATGTTTATCGGTGCCTGTGCAGGCAGTACAGGCGGAGGTATAAAGGTTTCAAGAATTGTTATACTGCTTAAATCAATCTCAAAGGAGCTGCGTATAACCGCGCATCCGAAAAGAATTTATAAAATCAAAATGAATGGAAGAATAATTGAACATGAAACAGTCCGCTCCATAAACGTTTTTCTTGTTGCTTACGCCACTATTTACGTTGCTTCCATGCTGCTCATCAGCATTGACAACTTCGGCTTTACAACAAATTTTACAGCGGTTGCAGCCACAATAAACAATGTAGGACCGGGACTTGAGCTTGTCGGACCGACTCAGAATTTCTCAATTTTTTCACCGCTTTCAAAGCTTGTTCTTGTCTTTGATATGCTGGCGGGAAGGCTTGAAATATTCCCTCTGCTCATCCTCTTTTCTACATACACATGGAAAAAATAAAAAAAATCCTCTCAGAGAAAGCAGCTGAAAACTGCCAATCTAAGGGGATTTCTTCTCTTAAGCCTCTGAAAACTGATCTTTTCCGACTCCGCAAAGAGGGCATACAAAATCATCAGGTAAATCCTCAAACTTTGTTCCGGGAGCAATTCCGTTTTCAGGATCACCTGCAGCTTCATCATATTCCCAGCCGCATACGTCACATACATACTTTTTCATGAAATTCACCTCCTTTAAAAATCATTATCCGCTGTAGCCGAGAAGTCCCCGTACAGATACCTCACCGGAAAAAACAGCTTCCGATACACCGTTTTCTCTTTCTATTATAAGCTCGCCTGCCGGAGAAATATCAACAGCCTTAGCCTGAAAGCTTTCATCCCTGCGGACTATGCTGACATCCTTTCCGAGGGTAATACATTTTTTTCTGTATTCATCAATACAGCCTTCAAAACCCTTATCAAGAAAAATAAGATAGTACTTTTCAAAGCTTTCAAGTACTGACGCCAAAAACTGCGCCTTCGACGTAAGAACTCCGGTTTCAATATAAACCGAGGTTGCCTTACACTTAAGCTCTGCCGGAAACTCTTTAATATTCAGATTAATGCCGATTCCGCAAACCACGTAACTGAGACTCGTAATCTCCGAGGACATTTCTGTCAGTATTCCGCATATCTTTTTTCCTGAAAGAATTATATCATTAGGCCATTTAATCCCTGACCCGTCAATAACAGCGCTGACGGCAAGACCTGCCACAAGAGTGATAAGCGACACCTCTGACGGCCGTATATCCGGCTTGAGCAGCAATGAAAACCAGATCCCGTCCTCTCCGGAAAACCAGTTCCTGCCCAGTCTTCCCCGTCCGCCTGTCTGATTTACAGCAACAAAAACCGCACCGTCGGCAGCATCGCGGCAATCCTTTGCCGCCGCATTTGTTGAACCAATCTCATCATAAAAATATATTTCCCGTCCGATAAGCTTTGTATGCAGATTTCTTTTTATTTCAAATGCGGAATACACTTCTGTATCCTTTTCAATCAAATACCCTTTGTTTGTTGAAGAGGTAATTATGTACCCTTCCCCGCGCAGCTTATTTATATGCTTCCATACAGCAGTACGCGATATTCCGAGGGCAGAGCTTATATCCTCGCCGGAAAGATATCCCTCCGACGAAAGCAGCAGTTTTAAAATTTTTTCCTTCAAAATATCATCTCCGCAATTCCGCATTATGCATTATGATTGCATTTTGCAATCGCCATTAGTTGTTGTTAATCACATGCTTCAGAAACTCAACCGCCATTTTAATATCCGAGGTTGGATTTTCTCCGCATTCTCTTTCTATTGTAAGAAAGCCCTTATAGCCGATTTCCTCAAGCGCACGCAGATATTTCGGAAAATCAACGTCTCCCTGACCCATCTGCATTTCTCTGAAGGCAGGCTCGCCGTCCCATGCGTCGTGCTCAATCACATTATAGATTATCTCCGGATTGCAGTCAAGAAGCTTGACTCCATCCTTTGCATGGGTGTGAACTATATAATCCTTAAGAGTATATACGGCAGCCACAGGGTCATCACCCGTAACCATAACAAGATTTGCAGGGTCAAGATTTACCGCAACACCTGTTGAACCAAGGCTGTCAAGAAACTCCTTAAGGGTCTGCGCCCGCTCAGGTCCTGTTTCTATTGCAAAGTGAGAACCCATGCTGTCAGCATACTGAGCAAGCTCAAAGCATGCCTCCTGCATTATTTTATAGCGTTCATGGTTCTTATTCTCAGGTACAACGCCGATATGTGTTGTTACAACATCGCTTTCAAGCTCCTTTGCAAGCTCCATTATCCGCTTTGACTTTTCAATAAGCTCCGGATTTTTATCCTTGTTTCCAAAACCCATTCCCAAATCACCGCAAATAGCTGAAAATACGAGGCCGTGAGACTTTACATAATCAAGAAGCTCTCTGCGCTTTTCTCCCTTAAGCTTTTCAGGTGAATTTTCACCTGTTGTTGAGTACATCTGAAGTCCTTTCGCACCGATTTTTGCGGCAAGCCTTACCGCTTCTCTCGTTTCAACTCTAAAAGAATCCACCATTACTCCTATCGGAAAATTATACATTTAAATCCCTTCCTTCATTATTTTTTATCCGTAATTGAAATTCCAAGCTCCCGGAGCTGAACATCATCAACATCACCCGGTGCACTGCTCATAAGCTCGGAAGCATTCTGCACCTTCGGGAATGCAAGAACGTCGCGCAGGCTGTCTGCTCCGCACATTATCATAGCTAAACGGTCAAGTCCTATTCCCATTCCGCCGTGAGGCGCTGCTCCGTATTTATACGCCTCAACAAGGAAGCCGAACTTAGCTGATATTTCCTCATCCGTCATTCCGAGTGCCTCAAACATCTTCTGCTGAAGAGCGGAATCGGTTATTCTCATTGAGCCTGAGGACAGCTCAACACCGTTCAGTACAAGGTCATACGCCTTAGCTGTCACACGGCCGGGATCTGAATCAAGATACTGCACACATTCGTCCATAGGCATTGTAAACGGATGATGCATAGCTACCCAGCTTTCCGTTTCATCATCATATTCAAAGAACGGGAACTCGGTAATCCAGAGAAAATTATATCCATCCTTTATGATATCAAGCTTTTTTGCAACCGAAAGACGCAGAGCTCCTAAAATCGGGAGCGCCTTTTTGTCTGCAACAATAAATACAACATCGCCCTTTTCAGCTCCGACACGGCTTAAAATTGCTTCAAGCTCATCTCCTGTAATAAACTTTGCAAAGGAACAGTTTGGCGCTTCATCAATCCATCTTATATAAGCAAGCCCTTTTGCGCCTATGCCCTTAACATACTCCGTAAGCTTATCTATTTCCTTTCTTGTAAGGGTTGATGCGGCATTTTTGGCAACTATGGCTCTTACCGAACCGCCTGCCTCAATAGCACCGGTGAACACCCCGAAGCCGCAGCCGGAAACAATATCCGATATATCGGTAATCTCCATGGCAAAACGGGTGTCAGGCTTATCCGAGCCGTATCTTTCCATAGCCTCCTTATATGTCATACGCGGTATGGGAAGCTGTATATCAACATCAAGAACCTCCTTGAAAAGACGCTTAACAAGACCCTCTCCTATTTCAAGAATATCCTCGACATCGACAAATGACATTTCAAGGTCAATCTGAGTAAACTCCGGCTGTCTGTCAGCACGCAAATCCTCATCACGGAAGCATCTTGCAAGCTGAATATACCTGTCAAAGCCCGCTATCATAAGCAGCTGCTTATACATTTGCGGTGACTGCGGAAGCGCATAAAATTTACCGTTATGAATTCTTGACGGAACGAGGTAATCCCTTGCTCCCTCCGGTGTTGATTTTATCATCATCGGCGTTTCTATTTCGATAAACCCGTTTTCATGGAAATAATCACGGGCGGTTTTTGCTATTTTACTTCTTAAAATAAGGTTATTCTGAAGAACTCCGCGCCTCAGGTCAAGGTATCTGTACTTCAGGCGAAGCTCCTCGTTTACATTGGTTTTATCCGTTATCTCAAAAGGCGGGGTTTCCGATTTTGCCAGAATTCTGAGGTCGGAAACATATATTTCATAATCTCCTGTTTTAATATCCTTGTTCTTGCTTTCTCTTTCCCGTACCTGACCCTTTGCCATAAGCACAAACTCGCCTCTGCACTTTGACGCCTTCTCAAAAATTTCTCTGTCCGTCCCCTCGTCAAATGCCAGCTGAACTATTCCGCTTCTGTCACGCAAATCAATGAATATAAGCGTTCCCATATCCCTTATTTTCTGAACATATCCCCCAACCGTAACCTCGCCGGAATGCGGAATATCCGCACAGTAGCATGTTCTTTTAAGACCCTTCATTGTATCCATTGTTATTTATCCTCCAAATAATTTTAATGTGTTTTCTTCAAAAATGCGCCCACATCGTCAAGCTTAAGCTCCGTCTTTTCCCCCGTTGCCATATTCTTAAGCTCGCATTTTCCGCTGTCTATTTCATTGTCTCCGAGAACAGCCGTGTACCTTGCGCCAAGCTTGTCGGCATATTTCATCTGCGCTCTCAGACCTCTTCCGATGCTGTCGGTTTCAGCATTTATTCCCTGCTGTCTTAATTTCAGAGCAAAACCCGGCATGTAAGCTTTTGCCTTTTCTCCGAGAGGCACTGTATAAATATCGATTCCGGTTTCGTCAGGTATTACAGTACCTGTTTCCTCAAGACGTATTATCAGTCTTTCGATTCCGAGACCAAAACCGACGCCCGGTGTCGGTTCGCCGCCGAACTCTTCAATAAGGCCGTCATATCTTCCGCCGCCGCAAACCGTAAAGCCACCGCTTATGATTTCAAACACTGATTTTGTATAATAATCAAGACCTCTTACAATTGAATTATCGATTTCATATTTAATTCCCATAGCTGACAGTGCCGCCTTAAAGCCCTCAAAATGCTCTCTGCATTCTCCGCAGATGTTGTCAAGAAGCACAGGCGCACCCTCGCAGAGGCTGCCGCATATTTCGGATTTACAGTCAAGAATTCTAAGAGGATTTCTGTCAAACCGGCTTTTACATGTGTCGCAAAGCTCATCAAAATGCGGACGGAGAAAATCCCTCAGCTTTTCGTTATATGCTTTTCTGCAAACAGGACAGCCAATACTGTTTATATGAACGGTAAGGTCTTTTAATCCCACGCGATCTAAAAATGTAAGTGCAAGTGAAATGATTTCAGCATCAATTTCCGGCCCCGGCGCGCCGAACGCCTCCACTCCGAACTGGTGAAATTCACGCAGTCTTCCCTTCTGCTTATTTTCATAGCGGAAGCAAGGGATATTATAAAACATCTTTGCCGGCATAGGCTCAGCATAAAGGCTGTGCTGAAGAAAGCTTCTTGCAACAGACGCCGTACCCTCAGGCCGTAGGGTTATGCTCCTGCCGCTTTTATCCGGAAAAGTGTACATCTGCTTTTCAACCACATCTGTTGTGCCGCCCACTCCCCGCTCAAAAAGCTCTGTATGCTCAAAGGTCGGCATTCTTATTTCACGGTATGCGAAATTATCACATACCTCTTTAAATTTTTTCTCAAGATACTGCCACTTATAGCTTTCGGAGGGCAGCAAATCCTGTGTTCCTTTCGGTGCATTTGTTATAAGCATCTTTTTATCCTTTCTCTGCCTGCATGCAGACAAGCTTATTCTATACTATTATATAGCTTATAAACAAAAGTGTCAAGTATAAAATTGTAAAATTTATAATAATCACAAAAAAAGCTGCACAGGGCATGAATTTACAAACAAGTTTTTGCCAAGGATGCGTCCTCATAAGTGATTTTTCACTTATGGAATCACCGAAATTACTGTTTCAAACAAATCCCGCCAACCCTTGTAAAATTCAGTGTTTAATGGCAGATTAAATTTTCTTATTAATTCATCAATCAATCCGGAAGCTGTAGTTGTGTTGACATGTTTATTATCTGCCTTTGTCACTTTAAAGTCCTTTATGAATGAAAATATTTCGGCGGACATCTTACTTTTAGTTAAATTTTTTTTAAAGTTTAATCAGTTACATTCCGCAACAAGCGGTCCCGCCAGTTCTTTAAGATAGAATAACTTTCCGGGCATAGTTGGGATAAAACTGGATGTCACCCACATACTCGGACGGTATCTCAGCGTCATCCAAAAGCTCATACCCTGCCACTGCATACCGCGGTCAAATGCTCCGTCACAGCCGCCGATTATATAATCAGCCTGCAAAATAAGTCCCGGACCTATTGTATTTGCTCTGCACGGTACAAGAGTTGCTCTTGATTTAAAGCTTGTTATTGCATTTTGCTCTATTGTAAGCGGATGCAGCTTTGCACCAATCCTGTGCGTTTGATTTTTCCACTCCTGCTCATTTTCAAATTCTGCTGCAAAATGCGGTTCCCAAAACGCTATATGGCACATTCTGCCGATACCGAATACTAATATCAGCTTTGCACCCTCCGCCTTTAATTTGGCTATCTTTTCTGCATATGCAGGCAGGTTTTCCTTTGTTGCAAAGTTACGCTGATTTTCAGGAACCGTAAGCTCTCCAAGCGGATTGAAAAGCGCCTGTCGCATTGCATTTTGAAACGACGCCGGGTCGTCCGCAGCAAGCGTATTCCCTTCGCCATCTGCCCATTCGTCCATGTTAAACGTATATACATGGTCGCATTTTACATTCCACTGCTTTAAAAAAAACACCGTCCATTTATACATTCCCATCGGTCCGACCGGAAGTATAATTGCAAGCTTTTCTGCTCTGTCCCTTGCGTTTTTAATCTGCATTGCAATTTCATGTCCCATTAATGTGTCAAATTCATATATGTTTTCACATTTAATAGGGTTAAAATCCTTATTCCAAAAATCCTGTCTGTCCGACACCTTATTTTCGGGGTTACAGCAAGCGTCTATTCTTTCCATGTCCCAGCCTGCGGGATAAAATCCTTCCAAAAGCGAGCCTTTTACTGTACTGTTAAAATCCATTTTATTTCCCTCCATAAATCTTAAAATCTCATCGAAACTATGGCAAAAACCTCTTTGTTTGTATTTTCGGATACACAAGGCACTGCCTAAAACCCTCGGCATACTGACTGTTACACTGAAGCCCTCTGTATCTGGCGCAGGTTTTTACAAACTCCGCAAAATCTATATGATCGTGGTCGCGCATCCATTTAAGCTGGCTTATATGGCATTCAAGCATTTCAAGTTTTAAGTCGATTTCCTCTGAAATATCTACATATTCCGTCGGAACAAAATCAACGCCGCCGAGGTTATCCATATAAAATATCGGTGTAACCTTTGACGTTTTTTTCTCTTTTGTTTCATAATGCGGCACGCTTGCCGCAAAAGATGCATCAAACACAAGACGGCTTACCGCAAGATGATCGGGCATATAGTCATTCGGTGCGTGAGTTATAATAAAATCGGGGTCTGCCGCCCGTATAATGTCCACCACTTTATCTCTGTGTTCCTTGTTTCCCTCGTATACCATTACATCGCCAATGTCGCAGGTGACAACATTAATTCCTGCAAGTGCACCGGCATTTTTTGCCTCTCCTATACGCATTTTGCCAAGCTCGTCCGGCATAATAACCTCATGACCGAGATTTCCGTTGCAAACATGGCAAACGGTAACATTATCGCCGCGCTTTACACACTTTGCAAGCGTTCCGGCGCAGTTTATTTCCATATCGTCGGGGTGACAGCCTATTGCTAAAACATTCATTTAATCAATTCCTTCTTAATGTTATTTTTTTTTTTTGAAGTTTTTCCCGATAACTTCATCTGCTTTTAAATGCAGCATACAGATAATCATTCTGCCCTTTCCTGAACAGCCAAAGCTGCCTTTGTTGACATAAGCAATGAATCGGTATTATCAAATACATCAGCTTCAATATCATGCAGGAAATCATCAAGATAATTACTTTCCGAATTTACTCCGTCCATTTTCAGCATTTTATTTTCACCGTTTATGTACATTTCCACTCCATCCGCATTTGCATTAAACATAAGCATACCGGCAGTACCCCAGACTTTAAACTCCCAATATGTCGGCATCGAAAAACCAAGCGTATCCGGTGCGCAATAGGATACGTCGGCAATCACTCCTGCTCCCGAACCAAGTTCAAGCATAAATTGTGCGCTGTCGTGAAATTCAGGTTTTTCAGCAGCAAAACAATTCCAACAGTGTACCGCTTTGATTTCCTTGATCTCGCTTTTTGTAAACCTTCTTACCAAATCAATTCCATGAATTGCTATGTCATTAATTGTGCCGCCATGATTGCCTTGCTCGAAATACCACTGCGGTCTTTTTCCGTACATCAACGGATGCTGCCCGCCGAAATATATATTATTGATTTTTCCGATTGTTCCGTTTTCAATAATTCTCATTGCGGACAGTACATTTTTATTATGACGCAAATCCAGCATTAAGCCTATTTTCAGGTTTTGTTCACGGCTTATCTTTTCCGCCGACTCAGCCTCCTCCATTTTAATGCAGAGAGGTTTATCTGCAATCACGTGCTTACCTGCTTTGAGTGCAGAAATAACCATTTCCCCTCTTGCACCATAGTAATTTCCTATTGCGACAATATCAACCCTTTTATCATTAAGCAGCTCCTCATAGGTTTTATAGGTAAATTCCACACCGTTTTGCTGTGCCTCGGAAATGCTTTCTGCATCATCCTCCCATGCACCCGCAATATTGATATTGTTATATTTTTTTACCAAATCATAAAGCCCGTAAATATGTCCATGTCTGAAACCTGCAAACGCTATATTATACTTTTTCATAAACCTCACCTCATTCCCTTACTCTCCTTTATCTTCCCTTTCAATTCCTTCAGAAAGATATCCTCATCAACAGGCAGCTCCACCGTCTTATTCTGCCATGAGGATAAGTGTATCGCGTTTGACAGCATAAGTTCATTTATTCCACTTTCCCCTCCGGCAATAAGCGCTTCATTCTGTAAAATCGCATTTACAAAATTTTGCGTAATATTCCGGTGCTTCATTGCTCCCGCACATGGCGGAACAAACATCTCCCACGCTTCGGGGACACCGAAAATATCTTGATTGGTTTCATTGAATTTTCTCTCAGAGACTCTGTTTCTTTTAAAATATATTTTTCCGTTTTCATAAATAAGTTTTCCCATTGTTCCTATAATTTCCACGCGGCTGCTTCCGGGGGCTTCTCCCGTTGATGCTATGTATACACAGGAAAAGTCTTCATAATCCATATAGGCTGTTACCTCGTCCTCGACTTCAATATCGTAATATTTCCCGTATTTTGCAAATGCTGTGACTTTTTTTGGCAGCCCGAACATCCACTGGATTATATCAAGATTATGCGGACTTTGATTTACGAGCACGCCGCCGCCCTCGCCCTCCCACGAAGATCGCCAAGATGACGAATTGTGATATGCCTGAGGTCTGTACCATTCTGTTGCAATCCAGTTTACCCTCTTGATTTTACCGAGCTCTTCGTCATCCAGTAATTCCTTGATTTTTTTATAGTACGGATCTGTACGCATACAATACATCACAGCAAATACTTTCCCGCTTTCTTTCGCAGCATTAATCATTTCCCAAGTATTTTTCACATATACTCCTATTGGCTTCTCTACGATAACATGCAGTTTTGCCTCAAAGCAGTCAATTGTCATCTGAGGATGCAAATAATGCGGTGTCGCAACTATAACGGCGTCTACTTCACCGGACTTTATCATTTCCTTATAATTTTCAAAGCGCTTAATCTCATCACCATATCTGTCACTGAAATTTTTCAGTTTATCGCAATCGATGTCACACACAGCAGACAGACACGCATTTTTTATTTCATTTTTAACAAGATACTCCGCATGCAGCATCCCGATATTGCCTACTCCAATTATACCGAACCTTATCATCTCATGTTCCTCCTGTTAATATGCTTTTATTCTGCCCATAACAATTACTTTTTTTATGTTAATATTGCTGTCAAAAAGCACAATATCTGCGTCCATACCTTCTTTTATATCACCTTTATTTTTAATGCCCATCGCCCTTGCCGGATTTATTGTAATCATTTTCACTGCACTTGCAATATCTATTCCTAACTTTTTAACGCAATTTCTCACCAGCATGTCTGCCGTTGCAACGCTTCCGGCAAACGCACTTCTATCAACGAGTTTTGCAACACCATCCTCAATTATGCATGGCAATCCATTTTTTATATTTCCCAATACCGATTGACCGTCAGGCATTCCCGCACCACGCATTGCATCCGTTATAAGGCAAATATTATCAACACCTTTAATCCGATAAATCAATTTGATAAGTTCAGCCGGCAAATGTCTTAAATCAGCTATTATTTCCACTGCCATCTCATCAAGCAGGAAGGCGCTTTCCACAACTCCGAGCTGTCTGAAGCCCTGCTTACGCGTTATAGTTGACATTGCTGAATACAGATGTGTTATCAGTCGGCAGCCATCATCATATACACTTTTCACATCGTCAAATACTGCATTGCTGTGACCAACCGAGCCAACAATATTATTCTTTATGTAATTATAGAATTCACTGCTGCCGGAAAGCTCAGGCGCAAACGTCCATCGCTTCAGCACGCCGGAGTAATCTTTTGCTATTTTTTTATATTCTGCTTCATTCGGGGACCGCATATAACTTATATCCAATGCCCCGCATTGTTCTTTTGACAAATACGGTCCTTCAAGGTGGGCACCGTATATATTTACGTTTGCGTCATTCTCTGTCATCGCAGTTTGAACATCATATAAAAACTGTTCAATTTGCATTGGCTCTGCCGCAGGCATAGTAGGAAGGACAGTAGTTGTTCCATGTTCAGAATGGAAGCTTGCAGCAGCCAATATCGGCCGAGCGCCTCCGTCTGTAAAATCAAACCCTCCTCCGCCATGTACATGAATGTCTATAAAGCCTGCGGAAACATAATACCCGCCGGCATCTATATCCCGATCATGAGGCATTTGCTTTTCCGTTACAGCTAAAATTTTATTGTCTTTTATGTACACAGATTTGTTCTTATGCAATTTGCCGCCGGATACAACTATACCATTGCTTATTTTTAATATCATTTACGGCACCTCTGTTTACAGAACTTTATTTGCGCTGTCTCTGTCACAATATAAGGAAGCATTGTTATGTGTTCTTAAAATTGATGCCGGACACGACTCCGTTATACCGCCGTTTATCATTGCATAAACCGCAGCCGCCTTTGTTCTTGCAGGAACGGTACAAAATAAATATTTTCCGCTCATAAGAGTAGGTATTGTAAGCGTTAATGCCTCAGTTGGCACATCTGAAATGGTTTTAAAGCACCCGTCATTTACTTGCTGCTGCCTGCACACAGCATCCAATTTGGCTTCCTTTATTATTTTCTTATCATTAAATTCAGCCACTCCGGGATCATTGAATGCAATATGCCCATTTTCACCGATTCCAAGGCATACAATGTCAATGGGATGTTCTTCAAGAAGCTTCGAATATCTTTTACATTCACTTTCAATATCAGAAGCGCCGCCATTTATATAATAAACTGCCTTAAACGGCACTCTGCCAAACAGACGTTCCCTCAAAAAATTTCCGAAGTTTTGAGGCGCCTCGGAGGATAATCCTATATATTCATCCATATGAAAGCCGTTGATTTTTGTCCAATCAATATCGGTGTTTCCTGCCAAGCCTTCTAAAACTTCATTTTGTGAGGGCGCCGCTGCAAATATAATGTTTATTTCCTTTTGTTTCTGCTGCAGCTCTGTTATCTTTTTTCCGATATCATTCGCCGCAGCTTCACCCATATCTTCTCTTTTTTCCCAAATTTGCACTTGCATTTTTTCTTTATAAAAACTTTTCAGCAAACCCATACTCGCCATTCCTCTCTAAAAAATAAGTAAATTACATATCATCAGTAAAAGTCCCAGTTCTCTTTTAACTGTATCATCAACACTATCTATGATCAGACGTCAAATACATACCATTTATCAGGCTTATACCCTTTCTCATTTTCTAACACCGGCAGTGCTATGCCAAAGCCTGCTTTGCCGCTTTTAAAGCTATCAAATTTTTTACTGATGTACCACAGCTCACCATTTTCATCCTTACTTTTTGAAACATTTATCTCCGCTAAATCAGCAATCCTGTTTGTAACCTCTAAATCAGAATATCGAAAGGCCATGCGCATCATTCTTATATTATTTCGTTCACAAGGCGTCTTTGCCGATTCAAGCGCACTTTCATACAGTGTGTAAACCAAATTCTTGTCGCATTCTTCTATCAGCTGTATCCCTGCCTCATCTATTCTCTTTGTACCGTCTACAACCGCTTCACAATGCCTTATTATTTTCTTTATGGCTTCGCCGCCCTTACCAAATATCCGGCAAAACCGCTCCATGTTATCCTCCATTGTCAATTCTGAATTATAAGCGGTACGCCCATATGTATAGAAATTAAAAATATTATTCCAAACATTAAAAACTTCCATCTGTGTACCAAGACCATAAATTCCTTTTTCTGCAAAACGTTTGCAGATTGCCTGAATCTCATCCGCTGCCGGCATATATCGCTGACAACAACCGTATGCACCCATATAATAGTCGTAATAGACTCCCTTTGCACCTTTAGAAATCCATTTCAACAGATTTTCTTCAAACCGCGTATCTATTATTCCTTTACCTTGTGCATCTCCTATATAACGAAGCTCTCCCTGCCACACTGCTTCATCAATTACCATTGAACTGTTGCATTTCAGATTTTTATCACATTCCGTCAAATCATTGTATACAATACGATCAATTTTTACATTCGGAAATGATTGTTTCACAAGCTTTGCAACCTCATTAACAAAGTATGTATAACCGGAATTTTTACTATGTGTCCTGCAAAGCTCACAAGAACATGCCGAATCCATTCCGTCATTCGGCCAAATTGAAATAATATCAACATACGGATTTTTTTCGAGCCATTTTACAATATTTTTCGCAAATTCTTTGATGCACTCCTCATTATGCATACACAAAATAAGCTGCCCATCATAGTGTCCTTCCCTTGTTTTAAATCTCTCACCGCTTTTTGTAAGCTTATAATATTCAGGATGAGTTTCATAGTATTTTTCTTCAAAATATTTGTTGCCCTCCTGCGGCAGGAAGAGATTTGTTGCCTCGTGGTGACCTACGCTGAAGCATATGCCTCGTTTCTTTGCCTCATCAAGCACACCATTTTCCTTAAACCCCTCATACACGCTTGCCCATGTGAGTATCCTGTTGTACTTGTTTTTTGCAAGCCAGTCAATGAAATCAAAATTAAGTCTGTGATCCGGATTTCCTGCCCAATTACTGTACTGAACAATTGCTGTTCTGTATTCTACGTCCGCTCCCTTTGAAAGGTATTCACCTTCAGAGACTGTTATGTTGTCACATTTTGGTATATGCTCACCCATGTCTATGCCACTTCTGCCATAACCGGCAAAGCTGCAGCCTAAATTTCTTTCTAAAAACTCATATACGCCATAAAGCGTACCTCTTTCCATCTCACCGGAATTGCCCTCACTTCCCGCAATCAGTAACATATTGCCCTTTGAAAGTATAATAAACCCCTCCGAACCCGTAAACAATTGCGAAAAATCCTTTTCGGTTATGAGCTTTCTTGCGTAAGCGTTCCGTGCAGGTCCGCCGATTATGATAAGGTTTTCGGCATTCTTGTCCTTAGTTATTTCCTTACCGCATATTTTCTTTATATAATTAATAAGTTCATTTGCCGCAAATTCTTCACGCATAGTAGGATTTTGGGGCAAAATAATACCTGCTTTTACCGCACCATCTGATATAATATCCACTTCATTCACTCCTTGGATAAAAAATTAGAAGCAATTCCTATTTATTTTACCACACTCACAGATTTCTAATATACAATATCAAGCGGTATGCCGCCCTGCTGCTTTGACATATGCGCATATATGCCGGGGATGGACATTGCGATTGCCATATCAACGTCAATAGGGGGATTTGTATCCTGAATCAAGCTGTCTATAAAAGCCTCCATCATTTTAGCATCAGCACCTCCATGACCATCATTGATCGTACATCCCGGATACTGCATAGAGAATGGAATTTTAGTCATTGTCTTAAGGTCCTTCATCGGTCCAAAGGCCGCCAGTGTGCCGTCGCCGGTCATCCTTGAACGGTCGGTTTCAAGCGTTCCCTTACTGCCATATAAGCTGAAATTATGCAGCAATGGGCGTTCTATTCCAAAAGCACAGAATATCTTTATCAACGCACCCTTTTCTGTTTTGAATATGCCCAGCTCATTCGGCGTTCCCGTGTGACCTTCAACCGGATTGATATCCGGCGCAAAGCCCGATGCCTGAACACACTTATCGCCCAGTATATATAAAAGCACCCCGAGATTATGCGTTACGTATCTGATAGCGTCATAGCTCGTGCGCCAATGCGGGGTTCCGTCAGGATTCTTCGGAGTGCCTAAAGAATGGAGATACTCTGACTCTGCATACCACACCTCGCCCAACATTCCCTGTTCATAGATTTCTTTCCATTTGTTAATAAAATACCAGAAACAGCAATTTTCGGCAAACATATACTTCTGATTAGGGCAAGCGTCTGTCGCATTTTTCAGCATACGCGCTTCCTCTAAGGTAAATATTGCCGGAATCTCCGATATTACGTGTTTTCCGCACTTAAGTGCGTCAATCGCCATGGGCGTATGTATGGTGGCGTCTGTTGCAATAATCACAGTATCAATGTCTGTATTTAACAGTTCATCAAAACTCGCTGTCGCCCTTAGATTACAGATGCCGTACTTTTTTTCAAACATATCCTTTTGTCTTTGTAAAAGCTCAGTGTTTTTATCACAAATTACGCATAACTCAACTTTGTCGGATCTCGTTTCAAGTGCGATTTCGGCAAGATGACTTCCCCTGCGCATGCCAACTACGCCTAATTTAATTTTGTCCATTCTTTAAGCTCCTTTTCAATAAAATAGTTTTCAATTTTCTCAAAATTTGCACTTGCATTTTGTGAATGTGTTTTTAATACGAATTCAAATATCACTTTTTCATAGTTTGACAGGAGACACGCCTTCAAAAGGCTTTTTCCCCAATATTCTTTCCACCACCGCAGCCTGTACTTCTTCATCAGGTGAATAGGCATTAATATAGGTCATTTGAGTACATTTATAATATTTAAACGAATATGGAGTTCCGAAGGAAACAACCAATGATTTTGATAAGTCACAAGAGTTACTCGCCCAGACGGTCGATGCATTATTACCCCAAAATTCCAACGGACCTATGGGATCATGCGTCGTGCGGCAAAGCGCAAACATAACTAAATCATAGCTGTCTTGTTTTTCTTTGATTTCCTCTTGTGTTGTGTCCCTCAGCACATCTGCTTTAATTCCGAAGCGTTCAAAGCACTCTTTCAGATATTTTAATTTTAAGCCGGAGCGTTCACTTGGAGTTGCAATAACTATTAAGACTTTTTTAATATCCGCCGAAGGAATAACTCCTCGAATGTTTCTTACAAGAGTGATTGATTTGCCCGCAATTTCACGGCTTACCGTTTCCGCTTCCTTCTCATCATATCTTACACTGCGCTCAGCTCCCATAAGCAAACCGAGTTTTTCCTTAAGCTCCAATACTCTCTTGACGGCATCGTCAATGCGTTCCATCGGGATTTCGCCGTTAAGCACCCTTTTCTCCACTTCATCCATGTATTCAAAGCTTGGCCACAAAAGCATATCATTTCCCGCCGTCAGGCAACGCACCTGGTTTTCCAAACCGTTTGTTCCTATGAAACCGCCCATACAAAGCGCGTCGGTAACAACCATTCCCCCAAAGCCCAAACGGTTTTTAAGCAGCTTTGTAATTAATTCATATGACACAGTTGCGGAAGGATATCTGTCATCAATTTTTTCAGTCTGATAAGCAACCAAATTTTGATGACCCGACATAATTGTATATACGCCTTCCTTTATTATTTCCTGATATACCTTACCGTTTGTGGCGTCCCATTTTTCTCTTGAAATCAAATTATCTGCCGGTGCAAGATGGGGATCAATACATTCCTTATCATCCGGTCCCGGAAAATGCTTTGCACAAGCAGCAACACCCTGCTGCTGCACACCTCTTATATATGCACCCGCAATAGGAATCACCCTCTCCGGAGTATCTCCATAGGCTCTGGTATTAATAACAGGGCTGTCCGGGGACATATTCAAATCCACAACCGGACTCAGCACCATATCCGTACCGCTTCTTTTTGCATTTTGTCCGCTGATTTTTCCAAGTCTGTATGCCAAATCAACATCATTGGCAGCTCCAAGCCCCATGCTTGATGAAAATGATACTGTTTTTTCAGATTTCCAGGCTGCCTCGCCCATCTTTAAAAGCGGTATTTTGCAAAAACTGTTGTATTCCTCTGCACAGCTTTTAAATTCATCCATATCTATGCTAAGCATCATACCGTTTTCCATACCCTTGCAAGCATACAAAGAACCGATTGGATATCTCTCCAGCATTTTTTCAACAGAACCGAACCGTCTGATGTGGGCTTCCCGTTCGCACAGCATGCACATTGTCTGCCCGATTTTTTCCCTCAGTGTAAGATTATTAATATTCATATTCTGAACTCCTTTCACCAATGCCGTTTGGGAAAAGAGAAGCAAGCTTATCTTTTTCCAAACTTATTCATCCTCATTTATTATAATCATTCTTGAATATTTACCGTACCATGTATAAACAATTATCTTTGAGCAGCTGCTGCCCACTACATCATACGGTCTGACCTCACTTGAAGAAATTGTTCTTACCGTTACATCCTTGCCTCTGCGTCCGTGTTCGATTTTTAATTCCGTCATAAAAGAGCTCGGCGAAACATACTCGGTTACATACCGCGGGTCAGTATTATTCGGATCATAATCTCCGGCAGTTAAATCCTGCGTGGTTATTGTCATATTTCCTCTGGAATCAAGATGCTGAACATATCCGAAAATTGTACGCCAAGGCAATGTATATGCTCCCTCTGAAAGCGCATTGCTTGATGAACCCAGTACAAACGGATTTGATATTCCCGGATATGCAGGATCATGATATCCCAAATGTCCGGCAAGCATTCCATTCCTGCCCTCTTTTTCCAAATCACTTTTATAAAGAACAAACATTTCATCAATTACATCCAATGTGCATCTTACAATAATTATATCGCCCTCTTCGACGCTGTATAGCTTCCCGCTTTTTGCAATGTCCGTAACATTGGACATAATATCATCATCACAATAATACGTTGTCTTTACAGGATACTTTTCTCCTCCCAAGGTATATCCGTCTAAAATGTTTCTTTCCTCTTCACTATCATCAATACCAATATATGTATCCGTTATAAAAAACCATTGATACCCTGTCAAATCAGTTACTATGCTTTGCCGCGCGTATAAAATATATTCAATATACGGGGACTCCGGTTCTGTATTAAATGCATCCCATGGTCCGCTTGATGTTCCTAAGGAACTGATTGAACTAATACTGTATCTTTTATTCTTATCGCTTACGGATAGGTTAATGGTAAACACCTTTGTCAAGCTGTCATTTACAATCGCTTTTCCCTCAATATTGCCTTTTCCCGCTTCATAGTATCCGCGCTCGTTTTTTAAAATATAACCCAATCGTCCCTGCTTTCTTTCCATACCCGGATCTGCAGGCAAAGCAATTTCAGATATTTTACCCTCGGCATTTAATTTGTAAGAAAGAATGTTCTCACTATAATTTTCTAAAGCGGCATACAGCTGTTTATATGTATATTTCTGACTGTTGTTATTCTTATCAACAAATTTTATCTTATCTTTCACTTCAAATATTTCCACACTGCCATTTTGGGTAAATATTCTCATTCGTCCGGGATCATCCAGACTGCCGTCAACAGTCTCCGCCTTAATAAAAACACCAACTCTCTCCAAATCTGAGGATGATTTTTCAATCTTAACCACAAATCCAAAGTTATTCACATACAGGTTATAATATCCTCCCACTTCAGGCTGCACTGAATTTTTGCTTTTCGTATACTTTTTTGAAATACGATAGGAAGCATCCTTTGTGTGATAGAAATCATCATCAATTTCCGTAATGCGTGCGTCAAACACATTTCTATCAGCCGCCATCACCTTCAGATAATCCCCGTTTTCGCAGATATCAATGACCGTATTCTTGTAAAAATCCTGAAGTGATGCTATGTCTCCGCTTTTATTAAATAACCGCATTTGTGTTTTTTTATTAGGATCAACATTTAACACTCTTGTGCCGTCAAACAGGGAACTGTCTGTATCTGATGGATATATACACATATTTACATCATCAATGTGTGAAATATACCAGCTTATATAGCCCTCAATAATTACAATGTCATATTTTGTACCGCCTATACTTCCAACATAAACACTGCCGCATTCATAATCAAAAAACGATTCCTTCAGACTGCGCTCGAATTTGCCGTTAAAAATCACAAACGGCACTTCGCTGATATTGACGCTCTTAACCCTGCCTCTTTCTTCATATAAAAGCTGTGTGCCCGAAAAATCAACGAAATCTTCCATTGAAAACTCCGCATACCTATCGTATTCCTCTAATTTTAAAGCAACTACTGTCTGAATATCCTCCTTATCCTCATTTGTGACATAGCCGCTGACCTTCCTGCCAATCCATTCTCTTATGTTATACTGTTCTTCAGACAGTAAAAACGACTCATTATCAATCTTTATTTTATCGTCTCCGATAAGGCTGTCACCGTCAAGTGCAGTGTATCCATTGTCTGTCAGAACGCCTTTAACCTCACGGCATTTCAAGATACCGCTTAAAAATGTTTCCTCTGATTCAACATAATAGGCTGAATCTGCTTCCCATTTTGAAATTTCATACAAAGGAATTTTTCTTGCATTATATAATATGGCAGCAAATTCTCCATATGTCATTTCATTAATTGAATTAATATTCACATTTTTTAAAAGATGTAATTTATTTGCTGTATTCTGCCAACCGTTATATGCAGGCATCCGTTTATATCCCAGCAAAATAACCATTTGTTCCGCAGCCTCCCCGGCTGTTATCATTCCCTTTGTTTCATAGTATGGGGAGAAGCTTTCTCCCCATATATTCTTCATTACCTCACTATAAACATTTCTCATCACCGGCTGCTCAGCTTCTCTTGATTCATATTCCGTATCCGGAAACAATTTAAGCATTCGTGCAAATTCCATTTCTTTTGCATAATCATACGTTTCTGCCGTAGCTGCTATAACCGGGATGTGGAAAAGCATAGCTGCCATAAGAATTATTGATACTATTTTCCTCATATCCTACACTCCTTGTTTTTAATAAAACAATCGTTCAAGCTCCGGTGATAATTCTATCGGCATATCTGCCTCACCAATAGCAACAACATCGTTTTCGTTTGTCAAAATCCGCTTTTTGAAGATCTTCTCAAAAAATTTTGTATCAATCATCATTTTACCGTTACTTATGTATACAGTATCACTCTCAGCAAATTCAATAACGTTTCCGTCGCTCGACTTAACCAATGCCTTTTTTTCCTCAGCATTCCATGATACCGTGTAACCAAACAGTTCGGCTGCAGCCCTCAGAGGCAACATTACAGCATCATCCGCAGCTTCAGGTGCTTTATCAATTGAAAGCCTTTCCTGACCAAAGTATACGATGTTACTGCCTGTTTTCATAATGCAAATATGTGCATCCGTATTCATCAAATTTGCAAGAGCCTTATAGGCACCCTCAACACGAACGGTTTTTACAGCACCCGCTGCAATACATTTACCGCCGGTCGCCAAATTCACCCGGAGAGTCATGCCGTTCATTACATCGTCATAACACCCCATATATTCCCATTCATCCTGTGAGCTTGTAAAGTCAATTACTCCGTTATATTGTTTTTCGTCACCTTCACGACCCGAAACATAATCTGCCGTGATCGAATATTTGGCTTTTTCATCCCCATCCGCAACTTCAGGCTTACGGTAAAACAGTGCAAAGGTTCCTGCTCCCATATCAACATCATATGTAGCTGAGGCTGATACGTCAGAAGATATTTTTACACCGTTTCCGTCGGAACTTTCGTTCCAATTCCCTGTTAATTTACACGACGGTGAATTTACAGTAAATGTCTTTGTGTATAGAGCATCATGCCACAATCCGCCATCTTCCTGAATTTTTTCCGTTTCATGCTGCCTTATGCTTACTGTTCCTCCCTGAAACATACGGAAATTAAAATATCCGCTTTCCTTAAACGGTGTAAAGTCGGTATACTCAAAAAATGGAGTATCATCAACCTTAAATATAAATTTTGAATTTCCAACCTCTTTCACTACTCCGATGCTTACTTTATGAAAATTTCCATCCGCAAAAACATCGCTTATAACAGTATCAATCAATCCGCCGGGATATTTTTGCACCTCAGATTGGTCCTTCTTTATAACAATCAAATATCCGGAATCGGACCAAACGGCTTTAGTCAAATCATTGCGATACATTTCAAGTCCGAGCCATCCGTTCGTATCGGGATTGAAATCAACTTTCATATCAAAGGTTAACAGCACATCGTCCGAAGGCAGCTCCTTCATAGTCACATCTCCGCCGCTGCTTGGAGTAGAAAAAATAATTTCCTTATCTTTCTCACTAACATTAACTCCTTCTGTCAAGTTCCAGTACGAAGCGGAAAATTGTTCATCCTTCCATATCTCTTCTTCGACAATTCTGCTTTTTTTAAGTGTTTCTATTGCATATTCAAGTTTACTCAATACTTGTTTACTTTCTGTACGCGTGATGCCATCTTCGGGCAACTCGGTATAATTTACTGTTTCCCTGAGCGCAGCCCTGCACTGTTCAATCGCACTTTCGTAATATATTTCAGGCGAAACAGCATTCAGCAGCTTTCTTGTTTTGTTAATAATCAGATCAAATTCATCACGGTTTAAAGCATCATACAGGGATGTAGTAAAAGAAGACGCACCATCCGCACTATACCATTTGTCAGCATAGTTTACACTCCTGTTAACAGCCTGCACCGTCCAATAATATGTTTTTTCTCCCGCCTCCACGTAATCGCTGATATCACAAAATGCATAAGGCGCGGTAATTTCTGCAATAACGTCTGTCATTTCACTGTTGCTTGCAAGGACAACTCTGTACTCATCGGCAAAAATTGCTTCCTGCCATGTCAGCATAAGCCCCGATGCTTGGACATCTTTTTCTCCGTCCTTCGGCCATAGCTTTTCAAAGGTTGTGTATTTTTTATCTATGTTCTCAATAACAGAGCCTTTTACCCCTATCATATCCATAGAGAAATTATTTTCGTTTAAAGCATCGGGACAAAGCCCGGCAAGCCTTGAACCGTTTTTAATTCTGAAATCATACTTCTCCGGGTTCACAAAATCATCATAACTGTTTATTTTAATATTACCCTTAACCGTACCTAATTCTTTCATTCTGTCGTTGATAATGATTGCTTTATCGGAAATATTGTTGATAAAAGTACAGTGAATAGGTAAAAGGGTATTTTTGACTCCGTCGATAAGCCATGGATATTTTTTTGCAAATCCCTCTTTATTCAGTGCAGACACCGCCTGTCCGGCAAAAGTCTGTTTGTTAAAGGAGGTCCACAGCTCGCCTCGGTTATCAGTATATATCGGTTCATGTATCATATCCAAAACAATATTATTTTCTACCCTGTTGTTATGCCCACCGCCAATCTGTATGCCGCCAAACCCTCCGTCCACAAGAATGTTATGGTGAATATATGCACCCGAATAAATATCATCCATGTAAATTCCCATAACAGAAGCATCCTGAAGTATTTTTGACTTTGATTTATAATCGTATATTAAATTATAAGCAATTTCATTCCCCGGATCGCCATAATAATTTCCGCAATAAAATATACCTGCGTCGGAAAGCTCCCTTTCACAGTTATACACCTCATTATACCGCACCTTTGCTTCCGCTGTATCCCAGCCCAGTGACGCAACTCCACCATATTGATTATGGAACATATTGTTTTCAAGAACAAAATTATGTGTTGACATTGTCATGGCAGGTAATGCAGTTGTTAAGTACGTTCCGCATTTTGTAAAATAATTGTTTTTTATTAAAACTGTTTCATTGCTCTTGTATATTTTGCCATAATTCATAATTCTGAAAGCATAACCGCCTATATAAATAAACCTGCTGTTTTCAAAACGATTGTTAATACCGCTCAGGTTTATTGCATTAGCGTCAATATACGAAACCGTACAGTCATCCAATGTTATATGATTCCCTCCACCGCTCATGATTGCTCCGCGGCTCTTTGTAAAAGTGATTCCTTTGAAGGATGTGTAAAAATCAACATCTGTACTGCCAAAATGCAAAAACGGCTCATCAAAATATGAAATTTCAAGAGTGTCTCCCTCTTTGAAATTATCATGCGGATAATAGTAGAGAAGCATTGTATTCAAATCAATAAACCATTCACCGGGGATATCAATTTCCTCAAGCAAATTAAACGCCTGCCATCTCTTGGCACAGACTGACAGCACCCCGAATGTCATTGTCGGCGAAAGCGTAATCGTACTTTCTTCAGCGTCAATACTCTCTACCTCTGCGCGTTCAAACGCATAATCACGGCCCATATATCCGCCTATATACATCTGATCCGCTTCCTTCCACCGCAGCGGATTGGTTTGTGAAAAACGAAATGTTCTGTTTGAAATCACATCACCAAAAACGGCATAATTATTTTCTCCGTTCGGCCATTGCGAAATCATTTCCTTTTTCCCATTATAAAACAGAGAAACATACTCTTCACTCACAACATTTGCACTTCTTTTAAAATTACAACCGTTGATACTTTCAATCCCCTGATCTTTAAGCTGCATACAAACAACCTTGTCAGCCGCATCCTTCGGCAAACGCTCCAATATGCTCTCATCCGCCACAGGAACAAACTTTTTCACATCAAGCAATCTGGAGCCTGTAAACTCAACACTTGCTCCCTCTGCCGCCTCATAATATATATTGCACTTTGCATTTCCTGCAGCAGCCTTGGTAAATTCCGCCGATTTATCAAATTCATATCTTCCTTCACAAAATACAACATGAATATCACTTGACTTGGGCATGCCATTAACCTTTGCTATTGCACCATGCAAGCTCTTCAGCGGCATATCTGCCGTACCGCTGTTCCGGTCATCACCTTCTGTCGATACATATATATATTTAGGTGAATCCTCCATTGCAAAGCATGACAAACCGACCATCACCGTAACAAGTAAAATCAGACAGCATATGCATTTTTTTGTGCGTAACATATTTTCACCACCGATCAAATTTCTTTTTTCACATCCGGATATAAAAATTTAAGATTGTTATAGTCATCGATTGTATAACACTCAACAATAACCTTCTCTTCCCCGCTCCGTCCTTTTAATTCGAATGATACAGGTATCGGCTCGGCACCGGCAGCCATACATTTAAAATTCTTCGAGTCTAACATTTCACCGTCAGGTGTATACAGCGCAACAAAAAGATTACATTTTACAAACGTATCCGTATTGTTTGTGACATCTGTGCGGAAATTAACCGTTTCCGCCGTGCCTGAAATGTTTAGGTTTTTAAGCTCAAGAGGAGGCAAAACGGTTATTTTGAAAACAGCCTCCGTTCCAAGCGTATAGCTGTCGTCAACCGCGCTTTTTGCATCTTTTGATATGGTAACTGTATATTCAGCGTTATAATCCATTGTATTATCAAAAACAATATGCAAAATATTAGCATCGGATTCGTCAGACTTTATTTTGTAATCAGAGAACGGAGCACCGTTCTTTTCAACTGTCACTATATTACTGCTTACAACAATCGGATTTAAAAATTCAGCCGTTATGTCCGTTATGTCAAAATCTGTTTTCTCACTGATTTTCCCGACATATACACATTTCCCGTACGCCTCATAAAAAAGCTCCAAGCCTTCAATGTCATTTATACGTACTCCTCTTCCGGTCAATAAATCAAGATTTGTTTTAATGCCGTGCAGATATTCACCGTCTTTTTTTAAATTGCTTATACTCTGCCGGACGGCGTTTTTAATTTGTGAATTACTGCCCTCCTCCACCGTGACAGCCAAAATTTGAACATTTGTATTACCCGTATTTGTGAATACAATACTATGAACCTCCTTATCGCTGTTCACTTCTACAAAATATCTGTATATGCCTAACGTAAGAGCTCTTGTAAAGTTTGCTTTATTCCACGATACATACATAGCCGGAGCTGCAACGACATTTTCTCCCGACGTTACGTTATAGCTGCTCATTATATCGATACTTTGTGTTTCGCATGTCCCGTCCGTATAGTTTATACCCACATCAACCTTTTGTCCGGCATCGCATACGCTTGTCGCAAGAAAGTATATTCCGCGATATACTCTGTTATCCAAATCAAGCTCAGCTTCAGGGTTGGAATCGACAACAGTAATTACCTTTGAAAAGGTAATGTTATACGGTACTTCTTCGCTGTCCGTTATAATTCCGTTTGTTGTCATATTCTTAAATGAGGAGGTTTGAATACCGATTCTGTGGCTTATTACGCCCCTATACGACATGCCGTCTATGTCGCTTGTTACAAAATCATCCCACGGCACAGCAGCCCCCGGAACGGGTGAGCTGTCGATATAGACTTTCGAATTTGCATTCTTTGAAATGTCTGCATAATTATAATGCTTTTCAGCCGCAATACTCTCATATAACTCAAGGAAATCACTGTATCCTTCAAATACACTTGCATCGATTCCCCGCGATTCCAAATCATCAATCATATCCTTTAATTCGGTAAGATATTGCTTATCATCATTTAAATTCTGAAGCTTCTCCCGCACTAACTGCGTTAACTTCTCTGTTGAAATTTTCCTTGCAGTAACAGCAAGAACCTTTAACTCATACTCACTGTCGCTGATAAAACTAATGGATTTAAGCAGCTTATTCTCATCGATTGGTATGCTGTGTCTGAAAACACCCACATATTGCATAAGTCTGAAATCCGTTTTACCAAAACTGTTATAGCGAGCTACGACAGCAGCAACATCCTCCTCCGAGGAAGATGCTGAAGAAAAATAGGAATTTTTAAAAGACAAGCTGTCATATTCTTCTATCGTTCCATCCGCATATTCAACACTAAGCTTTACCCCGTTATCTATTCCGCCTATATTGCAGGACAAAAAGCACAATTCTCCATAATATCCCTGTTTTATATTCAGCGTTGCTTTCGCAGCAGTATTTTTTCTTAGGGATATAACCTCAGACAATTCTATTTTGTACGGAACAAATTGTTTGTCTGTCAAAATACCGTCCGTAAGCATGCTTTCCATTGAAGAGGTCTGAATTGCAAAGCGATTGCCGGCATTGGATTGCCAAATCATAAAATCGCTTTCCGCAGGCTCTGCCTCTGCCCATGTAATATTTGCACCCGGCTGCTGCGAATTATCTATATATATTCTGCCGTTTGCGGCTTCCTGTATATCAACATACTGATACAAGCTGTTTTCTGCCCCTGCCATTACCGGGAAAACCGAAAGGAGTATACTTGCCGCCAACAACCCGCTTAAAAAAATACATCTTTTACAGCTCATTCCACTTCCGCTCCTTTATACAGTACCTCATAAATAATTTTTACAGCCTGCGCCCGTGTACACGGTTCGTCCGGCCTGAAACTGTTATCCTCAAATCCGTTTATGACGTTTACAGATGCAAGATAGTTAACCGCGTCCATGGCATATTCTTCTATCTTCTCCTTGTCCGAAAACCCGGATTCCGGCGCATAGGATTCTGTTTTTAATGCCCGGCAGATAATTGTACACATATCCTGACGTGACAATTTTCTGCCTATTCCGAATTCTGTTTCGGAAATACCTTTTATTACTCCTTCTTCACATGCCGCCAAAACATACGGTGTATACCATTTCCCCATTTCCACATCTTCAAGCATAATATCATATTTGCTATACTCCAAATGGAATGCCTTTACAATAATTTTTGCAAATTCTTCTCTGGTAACATATCCGCTCGGATCAAATTCCGATTCGCTTTTGCCTTCTATAATTTCTCTCTTGTAAAGTTCTTCAATTGCACGGTGCGCCCATTCCACACCGCCAATATCATTAAATACCGGTTTTGTAATATTTTCGTCGGATGCATCATTATTTGTACCGACATCGGATGACGGAGCAAACACGGCTGTCGGTTTTCTGCCCGATGATGTCCCGCCCGATGATGTCCCGCCCGCGGGGCTTCCGCTTTCCCCCTTATAGTTTTTAATAAAATTCAGCAGTGCCTCCTTATCGGCAAAATCAGATGATGTCGCTATTGCTCTTTGCAGACCGGTGTTTGATATATTGGTTTTATCCATTCCCAAAAAACTGAGGTTCGACGCACTCAAAGCTACGTCAATCTGACTGTATCCGATTGATTTTGCATTTGTAAGAGAATATAAAATAGTTTTTTCGGCAAAGCCTTTCTGAAATTCTTCAAAGCCGGCAAAGCTCTTTCCCTTAAGTGCTTCAACTACTTTTCTTTTTCCGTTTTCATTCAAAATATTGTTGAAAATATACTCTGCATTAATATTCTGTGCAAGGTCATACTCTTTGGTTTTATAAAATTCCTTCCGCAAAAGCTCACCATCTTGAGACAGGAAATCTGTTTCAAGGCTTTGATTATACGCTTCAAGCAAGCTGCATTGTTTAATGATTTTCTCCGCATTATTCCTGTCTGTTTCAAGCTCCTCCCGTTTCATCATTGCCAAAAGCGTATCTGTCTTAGCCGCTAATTTCGCCTTGTCACATAAGGTATAGAAATCAAAATCCGAAAGGTTAAAAACATTTAAAAACAGTTCGTCCGAGACTTCCTCTCCAATTCCATCCTTCGTAATTTTGTTTATAATCCGGTCAATTTCAGTTGCTGAAGCAACATAAATCTGACCTGTTCTATGCGCTGCACCGTCTTCTTTTACATAATATTTCATCCATCCGGCATTTTTCTCCGAATCATGGATTTTAAACGAATACGTAAAATCACCTTTTTCATCCGACTGAATTTTTCTGAAGCTTTGAACCGCATTTTCTTCCGACTCAATATCATCAAGGCTTTTTCCGGGATTCAGTACAATAACAGTAACATCTTCACCGCTCTTTGATACAGTACCGTTGATTGTAATTTTCTCCTCGTCATATGCTATCGACGCACTGAGGTTATCCGAAGCAAATGCCGCACTCGTCATACAAATAAGCGCAATAAACAATACGCATACTTTTTTCATATTTTCCTCCCTTATTTGGCAATAATTACTTTATGAATTCATCAATTTGTTTCTGTAACTCCTCAATAATTACATCTATACCTGCATCTTGTAATTTCCGGGAAAACCGGGGTAATGTTGTATCGACATCAACCGAGCCGTTCTCCAGATCCTTATATTCTCCCAAAACAGCCGTACAGCGTGAAATTTCATTTACCACTTTTTCTGTATTGAAGTTGAAGCCTAAGAGCCGTGATTGTTTTGCGCTATCGTTCAGGTCTTGGCTCTTTTCCCACACATCCTTTTCCTTGCCTTCCATCAAATATGAATTGAATTGATTGCCGAATGCCCAATCTCTGCTTGGGTTATACCCACTATTTTCAATAGGCGCATAGAACGTATCATCTATCTTTTTATAATGAACGCCTTCTATTCCGTGGCATAAGGTATTATACAGTTCTTTATCTGAATGAAGCAGATAAAGAAGCTTAACCGCTTTGTCGGGATGCTTGCTTGTTTTGCTGATACCGGTAAGCGTCTGCAGGCATAAATCACTGGTAACGTAGTTTGCCGAGAGCGTTTTTGCAACAAAATCCTTTCCGCGCTGCTTTTTTACATCTGCCTCTACACCGGGCTTGTAAGAAGATGCATAAGAAACTGTTCTTTCAAGTGAAACGGCATCACTTGAATCTGCGCTTGAAATATCCTTACGGATATATCCATTTTGATACCAATCACGCAATTTATTAACTCCGTCTATGTATTCCTGTGTTTCATATCTTTTAACAACCTTACATTTATCATCGTCTTTTTTGACAACCAATTCATTGAACCCGGTTACAATCGTTTCATAATCGGTAACCCACGGACCAACACCAAATTCAGGCTGATATGCATACATATCAGGCTCGTTTTCTTTGATTTTATCAAGAAATGGCTCTATTTCATTAATATTTTTCATTGCTTCATAATCAAACTGATACTTTTCCACCATATTTTTATCAATGAACAAAGCCTGCGGCATTGCGTAAAGCTGCACATTTGGCACGGCATATACATCATCGTTTACTGTTATAGACTTCCATGCATAATCAGGAATTAAATTCCACAGCTCCGGGGCTTCCTTATCGATAATATCTTTAATTTGCATAAGCCCGCCTTGCTTTACAGCATTTGAATAATTGTTTACATATCCTGAGAAGCACAAATCAAATTCAGTTCCGGATGCCATATTCATGTTCATTTTTTCGTTGTAAGCACCGGGATCAATGAACTTAATCTGCAATTTGGCTCCGATTTCATTTACCAGGCGCTCGTTGATTTTCTCCAAAACCGCATCCGCTCCGGCTTGATTTGAACAATTTAAATACCATATCAAAGTCGGAATTTCATCCGACGTGGCTGCAGTTTTGCTTTTACAACCTGCCGCACTCAAAACCATACCTAATGCCATACAAAACGCTAATAATCTTTTCATAATATTTCCTCCTTAATTCTTTGTCATTAACCTTTCACGCTTCCAACCGTAAGACCTTTTACAAAATATTTCTGGAAAAATGGGAAAACCACAAGTGCCGGACCTGCCACCACCACTGCCATTGCCATACGCACTGTTTCAGACGGTATTTTCTCGGTGCTGACCATTGACGCGCTTCCCTCAAGCGATTGCAGGAGTTTCAGATTTTGCATTATTCTTTGAAGCAAATACTGCAGGCTCATAAGGCTCTCATCCTCTATATACAAAAGAGCGGTGTACCAATCATTCCACTTTCCGAGAAATATCAATAGTGCCACAGTTGCCAAAACAGGTTTTGACAGCGGGATAACAAAACGGAAAAAAATTGTGTAGCTTGTGCCTCCGTCAAGTCTTACCGACTCAAATATTTCTTCGGGTAAGTCCTGGAAAAACGTTCTTATCATAAAAACATACCACGGAGAGATGAGAGACGGCAGTATGTACACCCATATTGTATCATTAAGATGAAGATACTTTGTTATGAGTATGTACGTCGGCACAAGTCCTCCCGAGAACAGCATCGTAAAATATAAGAAGAACGAAAGAGCTCTTCTCGCCCTTACTTCTTTTCTGGTGAGAGGAAATGCCATCATTGCCATCAAAAGTACACTAAGCACCATAGCTGTGACGGAAAAAATTGCTGTCACTTTATACGCATTTAAAATAGCACTCGGGTTTTCAAAAACATATTTATAAGATGCAAGCGACCATTCCTTCGGAATAAGCTGATACCCATACTGTCCTATGGCTTTTTCCGAGGATAATGAAACACCTACAAGCAGCAAGAACGGATATATTATTAAAGTACACAGGATAACAAAAAATAAAATCAGCAATGCCTGTGAAAGCTTTTGTCTTTTTGAGTATAACATTTTCTGCACCATCCCTCCGTTTTAAAACAATGCCGATTCAGGCTTTATTTTTTTCACTGTAAGGTTCGTGATAACAACCAGAACAAAGCCTACAATCGACTGCAAAAACCCTACAGCTGCTGACATTCCCATGTCTCCCACGACTCTCATTGTACGGAAAATGTAAGTATCTATTACATCCGTCGTAGGATAAAGCGCGGCTACATCCCGGGTAAGCTGATAGAACAGTCCAAAATCCGCTCTGAAAATATTTCCGATTGAAAGAATCGTCAGCATAATAATCAGAGACAATAGGTTTGGAAGTGAAATATGTATTATCTGCTGCCATTTATTTGCTCCGTCAATCCTTGCTGCTTCAAACAACCCTGTATCAATCCCCATTAACCCCGCATAATAAATGACACTGTTTATTCCTACTGTTTTCCATATCGAAGATATTGTAAGTATAGCCGGCCACGCTTCCGGTTTGGAATACCAATCAATCGACTCAATACCAAATGAATTTAATACAGCATTTAACATACCGTATTGCGGATTCAAAATTGCGTATGCCATATATGCGGCAATTACCCACGAAATAAAATTTGGCATTATCATTACAGTTTGAAACAGTTTCGTTGCCTTTGTGCTTCTCATTTCAAACAACAGCACCCCGACCGATACCGATGCAACGGTTCCAAAAAAGATAAATAAAAAGTTAAGAAAAAGCGTGTTCCTTGTTATCAGCAAAAAGCTGGGTGATTTTAAAAAAAACTCGAAGTTTTTTAAGCCGGTCCACTCACTTCCGAATATTCCGAGATTAAACCTATAATCTTTAAACGCGATTATTATACCTCCCATCGGAACATATGCAAACAAAAACACCAAAAAAACCGGAATTGCACAAAGAGAGTATAATCTTAATTTTTCTGCCGTTTTGCCGTTAATCATATGTTTTTTGTTTTTTACTGATTTAACAGCTGTTGATTTGCTTTCTGCCATCCATTTTTCCCTTCATTTCCATAATGTATTTGTTTTTATTATAGCATTTCCCGCAAAAGAATTCTATCCTTTCTTTTATGATGTTTTTACTCAATATTATGATACGTTGACATTTGCAGAATTTCATGCTATAATTAATATTAATTGTTGTAAAATTGTATTGTGGTATTGGGAGGATTTTTTTATGCTGAATTCCTATAATCAGTTAATCGAATTGGTTCGTTCCTATCGTTGGAACAGCCTTTTTGTAAAATATTTTAAAAAAATTTTCTTTATTTTGTTTCTGCCTTTTGTCATCATCGCCGCGCTGCTTATTTTATATACAAACACAAACCTGCAGCACAAACAGGATAATCTTAATAACGAATATCTGCAAAAGAATTTCCACACCATCAATTCAGCTTTTGAAAGCATCAGCAAGCAACAGCTTATGCTGATAACAAACCGATACATCTCTATTTATTTCACTGCAAATGATTTGTTTTCGTCATCCATAGATTTTAAAATAGATATGATACAACTCCGCGAGCTGCTGAATAACATATTGATTTCTATGAATTATATTGATGATGTTCAGCTTCTCAGCTTCAGTAATGAATATGTTATGACCACAACAGGCAGTGTACCGTTATCTTATCAAACGCCGTTCTTTGTCCCCTACTATGAAGAACACAAATCAGATTTTTTCCTGTTATCCGACAATCCACATTTTTGGGTAGTTTATGAGTATAAACCATACGGCACACCGCTGGGGCTTGTTGCATTTAAGGTTGACTTTTCCAAAATCTCCGATCAGCTTCTTTATAATGATGGCACAGTCTACTTATTATCCGAGGATAATAACACTTTGTTTTCGACAAATGCAGAAAAAATTTCAACTTTATACGAAGCAAATACCGACAATGGAAATACTATTATGGAATCCGAGCTTGATTATTATAATCTCAGACTGCTTATTGATATTCATCCCACAAAAAACGGCAATCACAGAAACCTGCTTATTTTCATAATCTGCTTCGGTATACTTTTGCTGATACCCGCTGCCATATCACTTTATCTGTCATATCAAGCCTATAATTCAATTACTAAAATAATTTCAGCTTTAGGAGGATATGGAAGCGATCAAATTGCTCAAAAAAACGAACTGGACTACATCCGGTTAAGTATATCAAAAGCCTTCGTCAAGCAGCAGGAATTGGAGACGGAGCTTGCCTCCCGTATGTTCCAACTCAAAAAAATGCAAACGCTTATTCTGCAAACTCAATTTAATCCGCATTTTTTATTTAACACAATAAATCTTGCTATTACAAAAGAAGTAAGTGCAACTCATGCTGACACTGACGTAAGCAAAATTCTTGGTCTGCTTTCAAAGCTTTTACGTATCTCTTTAAACACAAAACAAAACATGGTAACAGTTTCTGAGGAACTTGATTATGCCAAAACCTATCTTAAAATCATCTCCATACGGTACGATCATAACTTTGATGTCGAATATCATATTGACCCCAAAACATTAAGTATGAAAACGATTAAGCTCATTCTTCAACCGCTTTTGGAAAACGCCTTTGAGCACGGAATTCATCAGCTCGACGAAGAAAAACGCGGGAAAATTATCATAAGCTCGCAGCTTGATTATTCAAATCTTATACTTACGGTTTATAATAACGGCGCCCCCTGTGAGCCGAAAACTTTAGAAAAGCTTCAAAAAATGCTGGAAACCGAATATATTCCGGATGATTCACACATTGGTTTGGCGAATGTCAATACCCGAATTAAACTGACCTTTGGCCCTGAGTATGGCTGCATGATCGAATCCGACGAGAACGGCACAACCTGTACCATCATACTTCCGGCATGCTGAAAAACAACGCCGGGACAATGCTTTTTTTAAATCGGAGCATTGCTCCGATTTAAATACTTTTTCAAAAAGTATATCGGAATGGCGGACCAGCCGTGACACAGGCTTCCCCCATTTCTAAACGCATATCCGCCATCCTCTGTCTCCCAAAAGGATGTTGCTCCGTGCATTAGCATTTTCCCCCACTTCTTTTCGATATCGTCAAAGACACCCTCATAATACTTTTCTTCAGTCAAAAGTGCTTCGTACTTAAAAAACAGCATCGAAAGCGTTGCGGCGATGCCGCACTTACCTTCCGACAGCTTATCCATAAGCTGTCCCCGCAAATTTGCCGGTACGGTGTCAGTGCAAATTGCAAGCGATTGTACCAATTCGCAAAAGTGCTGCTTCCCAGCCGAATATGTTTGGTACATTTCCATATCTTCAACCCAAAACAATTTGTTTACACATTCCTTTATTAGCATTTCCTCTTGCTTTACTTCCTCCGTATTTCTGCCAAATGTCTCAAGAAGTACAGCATAGCTTTGAAGTGCCATAATATAGTACAGCATAATCGGTGCATCATAGTGCTGCTCTGTCCATACGCTTTCACCCCATGGCGAATTGTCAAGACCATAAGCCCAATCATAAAAATTCCATGCATTCTCATCTGATATTCTTATTCCGGCTCCATCGAATTTATCATGAAAAAATCTCACAATTTCACCTGCATATTCAAGCAGCTCACGAACCGTATTGATGTCTCCCGAAAAATCAAGGTATTCCTTCAGTGCCGTTATCCACATAAGTGTAAATGCAGGTATATAACTTCCTACATTTAAGCATGGCGCTGTCAGGGGCAGGCAGCCCGATTCATCACCGCACATTTTGAAAATCCTAAGAGCATCTTTTTGAGGGGCTGTATCTTCAAATGCAAAATATCCGCACAGCATCTGCAAACGGCTGTCCATCATATACATAGCCTGTTCTCTCCACGGGCAATCCTCATAATGCTCATGGAAACACAGCTTTAAGGTTTTGACACTTGCTCTGTATATTTTTTCAAAAAGCCTGTCTCCTTTAAAGCTTGGCTTTTCCGCAAACGGATATTCACAAGGCAGCAATCCGAGCGCATGAATTACAAGCGGCTTCCCGCAGCATACATTAACCTGTAAATACCTTCCGGAAACTCTTTTGAAATAATGGGTAAACTTCTGTTTCCCTTCCTTACATACATAGCTGAACGCAAAATTTCTCCTGCCGGTATATGCACGTACACGGAGATCATCCAAATGTTCTCCGTAAGCAATATAAAGAACCGTACCGGGCTTTGCGGTCAGCTCCATTTCAAAAAATCCCGATGTCTCGCTCTCAAGATCAAAAATTATATATACTCCGTTGTCAGCTTCTCTAAGCAAAATATCTTTATTTAATAAGAGAGGTCCGGATTGATCTGTTTCAAAAATCTCTGCCGTCTCTTTTGCCTGCATAAATGAATTTTGCATCCGCTCAGCCACTGTATCACATACACCGCATTCTTTAAAAAATCCCTGCGCAATAATCTTCCCATCCCGGCGCGGGAAGATATTGCATCTGTGAATCGGACGAGGAAGAAATATAATCCCCGAAGCATCAACCTCGTCCGCCGTTTGCCATTCATTGTTCGTTTTGAGCGCGTTATAATGGAAGGTATAGAGCATTTGCGGCGATATCAGTTCCATTTCCCCATTTGCATACCGTGTATCAGCTTGACACAGCGTACCGGTATCGCTCACAAAGCTCTCACAGCCATTATCGATCGCAAATATCAGCATAGGTGCTGCAGAAATACATCCTGCTGATGATTTTCCTTGATAATACACCGCAATAAACAGTTCGTTCATCCCATCCCGTACATATTTCGTTATATCTATCTCATCATAATATCTTTCTTCATTTACACCGCTATACTGCCCGCAGTATATAAACTTTTCGTTTACAAAGCAAGCATACTGCGTGTCAGCACAGATAAACGCTGTAACCTTATCTTGTCTGTTTGCAAAAAATTTTTTTCTGAAAACAGCATATTGATTGGGCATGTTATCTGTGCCATTCAGCCAAATTGCCTGAGCGTTATATGACTTTATCATTCCATATTCTCTCCTTTTAAATGGGGCTGCTGCGTTAAGCAGCAGCCCCGGAGGTTTTTTGGATTCAGATGCAGAACGCTGAATCCAAAAACCTCATCAACGCTATTCTGTTGGAATTGAAATAAATTCACCGATTGGCTTCAGATTCGCATCCCACAAAAATCCTTTTGCGATTTCATCTTCACCAATTGCAATCTCATCCATGATGTAAGATGCTTCAGCAACACTTGGACTTATATCATATAAATATACTCTTGCAAGACTTTTAACTGCTCCGTTATTATATACTGCAACAAAGCACCTGCCGGCTACAGGCTCACTTTCCGTTGTGCTGATAATAAGTGTGATATTTGTCTTTCCTGCTTCTGAGCCGGGGGCAGTCAACAACTCAGTACTCAAAACATATCCATCGTCAACTTCATTTTTAAGTGCAGCAAGATGGCCGAAGCTGTCCCAATTGTCCCAGCCACGCTCTACAGCCGAGCTTGCAGCATTATATGCCTCAAGAATAAGAGCTTTGTTAGCAGCGGCATTCTCAATAGTAATATTATCAGCCGCATGCGCTTTGGAATATAACGACGCCTCAGTCGCTGTGATTGCCGCCACCATAAACTGGCCGCCTGTACCGGCATATGAAAACGCTATTTCGCTAACCTGCTTAGATGTGTCAGGAGTAACCGAATAAGAACCCAATGTAAAGGAGGTTCCGCCGGGTGTGACAGCAAACGGAGTATTGGCATTCCACGACATATAGCATGGCGCCTTACATATTTCATTGTCAATCGAAGCTCCGGCATAACCTGTTTGCAATGTTACAGACTTACTTTCCGAGGTGCCATCCGAATAATAAATTGCAACTTTAGTTAAGTTTTCACCCGTTGCCGAAACTGTTGCAGCGGCAAAGGAAATCTTATCATAAATTTTCTGCTCCATAGGAACACCTGCAGAAAGATCGCTTGTTACACTTATTCCCTTATACTGTTCCGCGGGAAGCTTGTAGCCGGTACCGTCCTTTGCAAGAATAATTCCTTCCTGATTACAACGCTCTGTTACTCCTGCCCTGTTTAATGCAATAACATTGGGATTGCCCGAATCATATGCAATAAAGTCAGCGGGAGTCAAATTCATTTCAGGTTTATTAAGATTATTTTCATCTGTAAATAATCTTGCATTGCACAAGGAATCACTCATGGTTACATATAAGTCATTGCCTTTATGATAAGCAAGCTGATTCTTATCCTGCTGTGAAATATCTGTCAAAGCAGTAATCGCCAAAACCTTATAATTTGAACCGTTTGCAAAAAATTCTATTCTGTCTACCGGTCTTGTTTCATCGGTATCAAGGCTTACTTCATACATACCAAACTGTCTGCCTGCAGCGTCCGGGAGTGCCAAAGTACTCGTGCCGGCAAATATATTTGCTCCCGCAAAAATCGACTCTTGATTACTCTGACCTGTGCCCCAGCCATCTTTTGCCGTAAAGCTCTTGTCAATATAGCTTCCGTCCGTATAGTGAATGCGGCACATGGCAGAAGCATCCTTCCACAC
Organism: Clostridia bacterium; assembly: GCA_017935675.1. Classification (GTDB taxonomy): domain Bacteria; phylum Bacillota; class Clostridia; order UBA1381; family UBA1381; genus RGIG9115. Next base: position 97,571 of record JAGBHE010000093.1, read on the forward strand.
TGCGGTAGCCGTAATAAAGCTGATACCGTAGCAGGTTTTATCTACTTCTGCCGATACACTGTCACTTACACCAGCCTTTAATCCTATCGCTTTATATTGACTTGCAGGGAAGCTGTAGGGCACATTTTGCTTGCTGTGTATCAGTTCATCACCTCCTGCAAGCGCATTAATGCCATCCTTGGATATTGCAAAATGCTGCGTATATGAAGCATAATCAAATAAATCATTGTTTGTAAGAGTCATGCTTGATTTGTCAAGATTTGTGCTGTCAACATAAACAATTGAGTTTGCCGCACCCGACAAATCTACAGTTTCGTAGATTCTGCCGGATACCGCAAGAGCATCCGTTTCCGCTTGTGACATTGCAGTACAGGCAGTTAAAGATAATACCTTATAGTCTGCGGTATTGTTATAATCTAAAAAATTCACCGACGAAAGCTTTCGGTTAACATCTACAGGCATTTCAAACCAACTGATCGGACATTTAGCCGAGCCATTTGTATAAGTGGCAGCATCTTGACCTGACCATAAAGCGTTTACACCCGCTATCAAATTTCCGACATCAGCTGAAGCTGTCCAGCCCTCCGGCAATGTGAAGGATTGTCTTTCCACGTAGCCGTCTTCATAGATCAAATCTACCGAAAATGTAGATTCTCTGTTTCCTGTAGCGGCGGCAAAAGCAATACTTCTGTAGTTTTTGCTTGTATTCATTGCAACCGTTTTCGTCATAGAACTGCCATTCAGCCCTATTGCTTTATTCTGCGCAGCCGGGAAAGAGAACGGAACTCCGGTATCGGAATAAACAATTTGATCCGCACCCACCTTAGCGTTTATACGTTCCCTCCACAACGCTACTGTTTCTTTCCAAACAGTATTATTGTTGGACAAAGTATAATAAGAAAAATAGTCAGACATTGTTCTGCCTGTTGTTTTTGCCTGACCATGTTCACTGACAAACGCAGGAGAATCAACAACGCCGCTGATATCCACCATCTCATAGGAAGGCAGATAATAAGCGTTTTTCGCTTTTACCGCCTCCCACTTTGACCATACCTCCGCTGCGAAATCCGCCGATGTTAAATTTTCGGCTGCAAGGGCTTCATCAATGTCTTCAATAGCCCCCCGAAGCTCAGCTGTGCTTTCGGTAACAGCCGCAGCCTCAGGCAATGCCTGAATCTGCGCGGTGACTGTGGTTGTGTCTGCTGAAACGGGTATTGCACAGTTTACCGCAATCATCAGAAAACACAATACCATAGAACAAATTCTTTTTTTCATGATTTTTTCTCTCCTTTTTAAATATTATTCTGAAAGCCATGCCTGTGCCTGCGGCATAAGCTCATCATTCTGATTTTCGGGCAAATTCCAAATACTTTGCATAATCACACAATTGTTCCGCCCTGCCTCTTGTTGATAATAAACAGTCAGAAGCGCACCGTTTTTGAGTTCTACCGTTGAGGGATAACCAAGGTCAAACGACGGTCCGTCCTCCCTTAAAATATAGTCGGTATCCCATGTTTCCCCATCATCCCGGCTCAGCATGACCCTTTGTCCGAAAGGCTCCTCCCGATAACCGTAAGAAGATATCAGCACACCGCTGCTATGCCTCATAAGGTGAGCGGGCGCTCCGCTTTGAAGTCCTATGGAATGAGGGGTTGTAAAGGTTTTTCCCCTATCGTAGGATTCGCTCTGATAAATCGTAAATACGGGTTTTTCCCCCTCCCCGGCCGGTCCTGCTTTGTTTTGCATTCTGATGTGTACGATAATTTTACCGTTCGGCAAAGCAAGTGCATGCGGTTCACAACTAAGCAGCGCTCCCTCTTTTCCGCCGACGTCTTCAATTGATGACAAATATTCAAAATCTCCCATCTCATTCAGCGTATAACACCGAATCTGACAAACAGCGTCTGTGTCTCCATATACACTGCCCACATACAGCAGACTTTTATCCGGCAATTCGCAAGGTCCGTGCGGCGATGTTACGGGCGCTCTTTTCAATTCGCCAAAGGTATAACCGCCATCCTTGCTGATTTTATAAGTAGAACCCAAGTATTTGCTTTCACATTTTTGCGCGTCAATGCTGTCCAGATAACTGCCTGCCAAACGGCCTCTTGCACCATGCAGCTTTTGACCGAGATATTTACGCTGAAACGCAACTGTGTTATTGAATGAGGTCACAATTACGTTGTTGTTTCCAAAAACAGCTATACCACTGTCCCTGTCATCAAGCGGCGTATCTATTATTACAGACGGTTCACTCCAGCTTTCCCCCTCATCCCTGCTGCGACACAGAATCACCTTGCCAAAGGGGCACAAATGCTCCAGTCGGAATCCGGACGCAAGGGCTGCAAGGGTACCGTCCGGAAGCCGCGTGACCGTCGGCCATGCATAATAGTTAAATACGCTGTCGTCATTTTTACAAACAATACTGTTCTTCACTTTTATTTTTTTCATTTCAATCTCTCTTCTTTAACATCATCAACTATTGAGATATACATTGCTTTTTACCGTATCGGTACAGAGCAATTGATATTGAAGCCGCAGATACAAGCGTAGAATACTTAACACTTGAGCCGATTATGCAATAATAAATAAAGTACACGATTACATTTACAAGGCTGAAAATACGCATATTCTGCTCTTTTTTCTGAAATATCGCACACATAAACATCGTTGTGCCGAAAAGAGGAATAAGGTCAAGCAGCCGCCTGTAGCCTGCAAGACCGCAAACAGCGTACAGTACTGTAAAAAGTATTATTTCTGTCTGTTTTGTATCTGTTTTTCTGATGCACCGAAATAAATTTACCGAGGCTTGCAGTGCGCCGACAATATTAAGCAGCACTGCACTGCAAAGTCCGCATGTCAGCAATACATTTACTCCTGTAAGAAGATTCACCACAGCCAAACACATCAGTATTTGTTTTCTTTTGGGCAGCTGCTGCGATATAAGGCATATCAACGTAACTGCATAACCGATTAAATCAATCACTATTTTCATTTTTATCTCTCAAAAGGCCACATACAAGCTCTGAGTTCCGTTTCAAGGGATTTTGCCTGCGACTTTGTATACGACTTCATCGGATATGTGGCAGAGCCGACATTAAAGCCAAGAAGCGAAGCCGCAAATTTAATCGCCGGAATTACCTCATATTTAAACATAACGTTGATAACACGGTTTACCTTAAGCTGTGCCGCGCGGGCACCGTCAATGTTCCCTGACTTGAAGCAGCTGTATATTTTCAGAAATTCAGGAAGCATTACATTGTAGGTAGCGCCTATTCCCGCATCCGCCCCTGCCGCAAGTCCCGAAATTAAAAGCTCGTCAGGTCCGTTTATGATATTCATTTCTCCGTGAGTTTTATCCTTAAGCATCATCATCTGATACAAATTATTTGAGCTCCATTTTACGCCGGTGACGTTATCTATTTCATAAATTTTTGCTATCAGTTCAGCGCTCATATCCTTCTGCGCCGCAGGATGATAATATATAATTACAGGAATGTTGACACTGTCCGCTATCCGTTTATAGTAGTTATATATGTCGTCGCCGTCATAGAAAAAGAAAAACGGAGGTACGGCAGCAATTGCATCTGCTCCCGCTTTTTCGGCATGCCTTGCAAGTTCAAGTGCATCGTCCAGATTTATTGCGGCAATGTGACATATTACAGGCTTTCTGCCGTTAATGTGCCTGATCGCCGTCTCACACATTATCATGCGCTGCTCCTTGTCCATAACAAGTCCCTCGCCCGTTGCACCCAAAATATAAAACCCGTCCGCACCCTGATTCAACTGATAGTCTATAAGCTCCTCGGCACATTTCACACATACGGTTTTGTTATCCGCTTCAAGCGGTGTAATCAGTGCCGGAAATATTCCCTCAAATTTGACTGTTTTCACTTTTATATTCCAAGCTCCTTTCACCAATGCCGTTTGGGAAAAGAGAAGCAAGCAGGTTGCTGCCGGAAGCGACGCCGACGTATGTTTATACTTCAAGTCGCTGAAGGCGGCAAGATGTGCCGCTTATCTTTTTCCAAACTTATCTCTCCATTTTAAAATATCATTCCGAAAGCCATGCCTGTGCCTCCGGAATAAGCTCATCATTCCAAATAAATTGTTTGATGACCTTATTTCCCGGTGTTTCAACATTGACGGACTGCACATCTTTCCCATCAAGGCTTACATTCAGCTTCTTTATTGCTTCCAATCGTCCGTCCTCACCGAAAACAGCTTGGTATATAACAATGTCTTTTGCTGCGGACGATAAGTTTTCAATCGACAAATGCGTATACGCGCCCGCCTGACTGACACCGTGACCGTACACCGTTCCGGTAATTGCAAAAAGATTTATTGCAGCGGCATTTGTTGCCGCAGGCTTAATAATAACTTTATCCAAAACCTTTGTATTATCAGTCAAAGCTCTTGCCGTCAAAACCCTGCTCTCAAAAGCATTCGGAATTCCGTTTGACAGTTTGAGATTGGGAATGTGCAGTTTCCCGAAGTTCGTTGCCATAAAATCAAGCTTGCAGTCGTATGTACTGCCATTTTCATATACAAGCTGTATATCAGACTCCGAGCCAAGCGTACCTGCCAAAAAATCCAGATACTCATATCTGCCGTTTTCCAAATCAACAGTCACACTTGTATTATAATTATTAAGTGCCGTTTTCACGCCGTCCAATTTCAGTGCGAAGGAGGTTTCTCCAAGCTGAATCTGACCATTTTGGTCCAATAAATTTCTGAAAAAAGTTTTATTCATCACATACGGCTCGTAAAACCGATTTGATGTATTGGCTGCCGCGCTTGTATTCTCCTCTATCATAGTCTCAGCATTGAAGCTCTCGGATATTTCAAACTGTTTCTGAATAGCCTCAAGCTGATAAATATCATAAGATAAGAGCCTGTTCGGTGTGTTTTCACATAACCACACACTTCCTACCGAGCTTGAAGTGTTTTCCGCCTTGACGCGCCAATAGTAATTTCGTCCTCCGAAATCAAAATCAGACACTACAATGCGATTCTGCATACTTTGTGTACAAAATACTATGTCTTGAAAGGATAAATCCGTTGCCAGCTCCAATGTATAACGATCGGCTCCCGCAGCCTCCTCCCACATAAACAGCTGTCCGTGCGGATTACTGACAAATTCGCCATCTTTTGGATACACAAGCTTAAAGCTGTGGTCAATTTCCGAATGATTGGACATATTATTTAATCCAATCCTGCTCATATCAAAATGATTCGTGTTCAGCAAGCCGTTGCGTACCGTCACATATTCTGATGCCGCATTGCTTTGCAAGAGGAAATTGCTGTCAAATATGGTATTGTTTCTATAGCCATAAATCTGATTATCTGTAATTGTATTCATTCCGGTGCGCTGAAAAGGTGTTTTTAAATGCAATGGAATATCGATTAAATTGTCGCGAAGTTCATTCCTTGTACATTTTGAGGAATCATTGTAAATCAACTCAAGCTCCGGATAATGCGACTTCCATGTTGTCCAATTCGATTTTGTGTAAAGCTCCGTTACAGGACTGCGCATATTGGTTGACGCCATGGCATTTTCACTGTCCTTTGCCATAATTGACAACACTGCCGAATTCGCAACTGTGTTGGAGCTTATCTTATTATCCACACCGGAAAATAAAATCCCACACCCAAAGTTTTCAATAATATTGTGATGCACTGTCTGTCCGGATAATCCATCGTCAAGATAGATTGCTGTATTGGAGGTGTTGTATAATGAAGCATCAATCGGCAGGCCGTCATGAATATAGTTATAAGATATCTCATTACCTCTGGTTATAAATGATTTCCCGCTGTAGAGAGCACCGCCATCCTCATTTTCACGCAGTACATTATAAATCTCATTATATGATATGTCACTGTCATTTGACGTATATGAAACAGCCGCCGCAGGTACTTTATGAATAACGTTATTTTTCATCCGTGTTCCGATAGTATAATCCAAATTTACCGCATACTTTTCCCGTTTTTTAACTCCGGCAGCATATATGTAATTGTTGCTGACAGAGCTGTTATTCATTCTGATAAGATACTGATCCCCGCCATATAAAGATATTGCACTTCCCTCCATAAACAGAAAGCTGTTGTTTTCTATAACAATGTTATCACCGCCGCCAAACGGCGCCCAATAGGTTGGAGAATCAACTCCCATTTTCATATTGACTCCGCTTTCCAGGCATGAAAAGGTGCAATTGTCAACAGTAATATGCGATGGAGCCCTTTTTGTACCTAAATTCCTATCCGAAAAAATTCCTACACCTGCGCTGTTTTCAAACCGTATATTTCTGAAGGTTATATAATCAGTATCCGCAAGCGAAATCAAAGCGTCCCTGCAAACAGCTATTTCAAGAGTACAGTCTGAGATATCATACGGGGGATAATAATAGAGTTTTGACGTTTCTGCATTAATATACCACTCCCCCGGCTCATCTAATTCTTCAGCAATATGAAACGCCTTCCACCGAAACGGACCTGCGCCGACACCATATGTTGTATTCGATGCCAATGTAAGTTTTTTTAAAGCGGTATCGACATCTCCTAAAATCGCATTATCATATCTGTAATCCTTATAAAAATATCCGCCGAGATATGCGCTTCCGTACTCTACGCCCCTCCAACCCGACACCGTATCATCTTTTGCGATAAAGCTGCCATTCTGACCTGTTGTCACGGTTGATTCACTATACGCGTAATTAATTTCACCGTTTGGATATTGTGCCACATTCTGTCTTTTTTTATTTAGGAACAAGGAGTAGTCCATAACTGTCAAATTACTTATATCTATTCCCTGATTTGCTAAATCTATTTCAACTACGTTGTTCCGGTTTCCGGCTGGGATGCGCTCTTTCATTTCCGGATCCGTAATTTCTCCGGCTTCAGTTGTATCTATTCGTCTGCTGCCGGTAAAATATGCTCCATCCTGACCTTCTATGATAACAGGTGATTGCTCCGTCCCCCATGTACCGGAAAACGTGACTGTATTTTCATATGCGCCCGGCATCATGTAAATGGTGATCGGATATTTATCGGTAAAAGAACTCCTGATGTATTCAATTTTATCTTTTACCGCCGCAAAGCTTTTTAGCGGTGACTCTTCCGTTTGTCCATCATTTTCATCACTTCCGTAAGGCGATATATACAGTGCAAACGATTTTAAATGCTCCTGCTTAAGCTGCATATACTGTTCAATCCCTGAAATCGTATTTATATTTACACCACAATTAATTAATGTATCTATTAACTTATTTATCTCTTGAAATTGAGCAAAATTTGACATACCGGCTTCGCCGTTTCCTATGACAGAATTAATCTGTGCTTCTGTCTGTTCAATCAATTCAGCAATATCGGGCACTTTTACAGTAAGCGCAATAACCTTATACTCCTTATTTGCCCCCGAACATTTGAACTTAACCGAACAAATTCTTTTTCCGGCATTTACAGGAATGTAAATACTATATAATCCCATTGTAGGAAATTGTGAATAATATGTATATCCGTTTGAAGGCCCGAATGAAAGATATTTTTTTAAATCACACAAATAATCGCTTTGCTCTCTGTTTGAGTCTCCTGTGGAATACCCCGATGTTACGGCAAATTCAACTCTTTCAATTTCCCCGTCTTCATACGTAATCTCCGCACATGAATTAGAGGCACTCGTACCGCTCGCACTTCCGGCTATAAACGAAATCCCGCCGGCATAGGTAGGTTCAAACTCTATAGACGTATTGTACCCTTCGCGCATACTGATTCCCCTGCTCAAATCAGTGCTGTAGGTGGTATTGGACTTGTCTGTCACCAAGTTGTTGACACCTGCAAATGCTGCTGCCGCATCACTGTCAATTGCAACACAATTATTAACGGTTCCATGGCTGAAAAAGTCCTCAGCAGCAAGTGTCATGCTTTTTCTGTCAAGGCTTCCGTTTGAATCAATAGTAACTCTTGAGTTAAATTTTGATGACAAATTAATGTGTTTTTCATTTCCGGTATATTCTTTTGCATATTCTGATGCTGCAGCGTCCTTTTCATATTGTGAATTATCCACTTTCCCGGTTACAGCCAGCACCTTATAATCCGCTTCAGAATGGAAATCTCTGAACACCACAGCTTTCAGTTCTCTGTCTGAATCAACAGGTATTTCAAACCAATTTATGCCGAAAACAGCATATGAATTGCTATATGAAGGTGCTGCCTTATCTGCCCACAGTCCTAAATTGGTCATTAAATTGCCATTGCTGTTCCAACCTGTCGGTACAGTAAACGTTTCTGTTTTACACGTTCCCTCCGTATATTGCAGCTCTATCTCGAAAGACGATGTCATATTACCTGTCGCTGCCGCAAAAGCAATGCTGTGATATTTTTTCGGAGCATTTAGCTTAAGTTTTTTACTGCAGCTGCTTCCGCTTGTCCCTATAGCATAATACTGCTCTTGAGGGAACGAAAAAGGAATACCGCTTTCAGAATATATAATTTCATCCGCACCTACCGTACCAACAGTCCGTTCCTTCCATATTGCAACCGATTCCTTCCACACAGTATTATCGTTTTCCATACGATAATACGGGAAATAATCATCAAAACCTCTCCCTGTAGTCTTTGCCGGATCTCCTTCATCAGCAAATGCTTTTGACAAAGCTGCACTGCTTATATCTATAGTCTCATAACGCGGCAAATAATATGTGTTTTTTTCTTTAACCTCCTGCCATTTTCTCCATATTATCGGTTTAAAATCCGTTTCAACCAACCTATTATATATAATATTTTCGCTGATTTCTTCTATTGATTTCCTTAATTCAATTGTACTTTCTGTAATCTCATCCGCGTCCGGCAATCCTGTTATCAAAGCAGCCACTCCGGTATTCTCCGCAGCTGCCCCCGCAAGCGAAGCAAGCGTAACAGCCAAAATCTTATAATTTGAACCGTTTGCCAAAAATTCTATTCTGTCTACCGGTTTTGTTTCATCGGTAACAAGGCTTACTTCATACATACCAAACTGTCTGCCTGCAGCGTCCGGGAGTGCCAAAGTACTCATGCCGGCAAAATTATTTACTCCCGCAAAAATTGACTCTCGATTACTCTGACCTGTGCCCCAGCCATCTTTTGCCGTAAAGCTTTGGTCAATATAGCTTCCGTCCTTATAGTGAATGCGGCACATGGCAGGAGCATCCTTCCACACCGCGGCAGCCGTAATAAAGCTGATACCGCAGCACTTCCGTGGCGATGATCCGGGCAATATCCGGACAGTAGTCCGGTACGATCGTCTCCGCCGTCTCCTCCTGTGTCAAGATCTGCTCTGTTCCAGCGTCAAAGGCATCAAAACAGCCTTTTTTCAACTCCAATTCCATCGAAACCATCCTTTCCCGGCCGTTCATATCATACTGGAGCATATGAGCGGCCGCGGATGGTTATTCCTCGTGTTTCCGCATGCGGCGGGAGCGGTTCAAATCCCGCTTACTTGATGGCGGCAAACCAATAAGCTTCCCGGAGCCAGCCCATCAGCTCATCGTCGATCTCCGTCCTCTGCCGAAGCGAAAGATGGTGGGTCCAGCGGCCGGGATAAGGCTCCGAGGCATACTGGATTCGCTCCGATTCCTGCCGGTGGGACAGACCGAAGGAGATCAGCAGTTCCCCGTCCTTTTTTCGTCTGGGATGGGAAACAAAAGCAAACCCGTATTTGTTGGAAAAGGTGATCTGGGTCTTGGACACCTTGATCCGGACTTTCTCCACCTCGGACAGCAGACGGCTGCGGAAGGCGTCATAAAGAGCCAGTTCCTCCGGTTTCCCGGCAAAAAACAGGGCTTCCTCCGCCGGCAGCTCCGGTGCGGTGCAGGCTGCCTCCCAACGGTGCAGGACCTCCAGCTGCTCCGGTGTGTGGAACCAGTGCTCCCCATTCTCCATGACGGTCAGCGCACAGTCAAACCGCTCTGCAAACCCCGTAATCTCCTGCCGCGGAGTCAGGTTATCCTGTCCCGCATAGAGGATCGCCGTTGGACAGGGCCAGCTTTCAATAGGGTGCGCCTTCGCATACTGCCAGTACTGCCAGGACAGGGTTTCGCCGAAACCGGTCTGAATGCACCTCCGGGCCTCCAGTTCCTCCTCCGTCACTCC
>JAGBHE010000094.1 GCA_017935675.1 Clostridia bacterium
AATGACAAGACAAAAAGAGCTAACCGATTTTACAAAAAATCAGTTAGCTCTTAATTATTATGAATAATACAGATGTTGCCAAATCGTTGCCAAAACACCTTTTAATTTTCGAAAAACCCAGTATTTATGCGGTGTTCAGCCGTTTCGTACATCATTCCCACTCAATCATTTCAGCATCCGCTTTTCTGAGCGAAAGCTCATATCCGCGAACAGTTACTTCAATAGGATCACCGAGCGGTGCAACCTTCTGGATATGTACATCAATACCTTTGGTAATGCCCATATCCATAATTCTGCGCTTTACAGCACCCTCGCCGTGAAGCTTGACAACCTTAACCGTATCACCGATTTTTGCTTGCCTTAATGTCTTCATACTTTTCTTCCTCCTTGAAAAAATTTAATCTACACCATTATTTTTCGTGCCATTTCTTCGCTGATTGCAACACGCGTTTCCTTGACATTTACAATGACGTTCCCCCCTAAAGTGCTTATAACCTTAACATTTCCTCCTACGACAAAACCGAGATTCTCAAGGTGTTTTTTTACCTCCGGATTACCGCCTACCTTTTTAATAATATTTTCTTCTCCTACATTTGCAAGTGATAACGGCATCATATTTAACCTCCATTCTATTAGCAACCGCTAACCGAAAATTTTAAAAAAACAAGTTAGCGATTTCTAACCTTCAACGGTTAGTTTATCACAACTAACCTCTCTTGTCAATATATTTTAAAAAAAGTTTTATTTTTTTCTGTTATATATTAAAATAAGCATATATTTTCATTTATTTCTGTGCATTTTATTACAAAACCCACTTTTGGCTTTCCGTCTGAAGTTCAACCATATACTTATAAATTCCGTTTTGTTTTTCAAGTTCTGAAGGTGTGCCTTGCTCTTTAACAACACCGTCGGCAAGCACAACAACCTTATCCGCACCGCTCACCGTTCGCATACGGTGAGCGATAATAAGTACAGTTTTATCCTTTATAAGCCTTGACAGCGCAGTTTGTATAAGCGTTTCGTTTTCCGCGTCCAAAGACGCTGTTGCTTCGTCAAGAAGGATTATAGGTGCATCCTTTAATATTGCCCTTGCAATCGCTATTCTTTGTTGTTCACCGCCCGACAGATATATGCCTTTTGTACCGATAACGGTGTCAATGCCATTCGGCAGTTTTTTATAATATCCTCGCACCGGGCGGATTTAAGCGCCAGTATAACCTCATATTTTGGCGCATTAGGCTTTGCAAGGCGCACATTTTCAAAAATTGACGCTTTTATCAGCTTGCTGTTCTGAAAAACAAACGATACCGTATTCATCAAATCCTCTTTCTTCATATCCTTTATATCGACGCCGCCTATAAGCACTCTGCCGAATTTCGGGTCAAAAAACCGTGATATTAAATTTGCCATAGTGGATTTACCGCCGCCGGACGGACCGACAAACGCAGCCAGCTGTCCCGCTTTTATCGTCAGCGACACGTTATGTATTGCGTCGCGCACTCCGTCATAGCTGTAGATGACATTCTCCAGCACAACGGAATTATCTCTCGGCATTTTGGGTGATATGGTTTCCGTCAGCGGTTTCATATTAAGAACGCTGTCAACTCTTTGTATTGCGTCATTTACAATCATACCGTCCTCGCTCATAAACATAATTTTTGTGAGCGTAGTTGAAATTACAGGCGTAATAATTACATAGAACAGTAAATTCAGCAATAATTCATTTGTAACGCCGCCGTGAGTAAGTATAATGCCGCCTGCGATAAGAAATGCGAATACAGCATTTATCGCTGTTGTATAAAACATCATAGGCATACGCAGGTCTTTTGTGTATGCGATTACCCATTTTTCGTAATTGTCAATAGAGCCTTTAAATCGTTTGAATGAAAACACCGTCTGACCAAAGGTTTTTACAACAGGAACACCTCTGACATATTCAACCGCTTCATTTGACATATCGGCAAGCGCGTTTTGATATTCTTTCATTTTCTGTTCCATTCGTGAACCTGTCATTTTTGTCATTATTACAAAACCTAAAATAACGGGAATAAGACTTAATATTCCGAGCCGCCAATCGAAAATAAAGAGTAGAGCCAAAAGTCCGATAGGTGTTGCGATTGCGCCTGCCTTATCGGGCAAACGGTGTGCAAGATAAGTTTCTGTTGCCGCGCTTGAGTCCGTAACTATTTTACGGAGCTTTCCGCTGCCGATACTTTCAGCAGTTCCTATCGGAAGCCGTGCAATATGCCCCATACAATCGCGGCGCATGTTTGCAGCAATACGGAACGCTGATATGTGAGAACACATCAGTCCGCCGATATATACTATCATTGACACGGCAGCGAACAAAACCGCTGACCAACCGTAACGCATGAGATTTTGCGCTTCACTGAAATTCGGCGCTGTGTTCAAGACTTCTCTGATTATCTGCCATATACAGATAAATGGCACAAGCGCAAGAAGCGCGCTTATAACAGACAATATCCACGAAGCGTAGGTGAGATACTTATGACCTCCGGCATAGGACATAAGCCTTTTCAAATTACTTTGCTTTTTCAAGTTAATACCTCCTCAACACGGTTAGTTATATCTAACCTAAGACTAAAATTAAAAGAGTATTAAACCCTTAACGGCTGTAAACTAAAAGTGTTACAGCCGTTATGTATTACGCTAATATATAAATTGAAGCAAAATAATCATATCCTGAACATCAATAATTCCACTGCCGTCTAAGTCACAGTATGCAATATCAGCCCAGCCGGACAAGCCGCTGTTCATTCTGTAGAACTTCTGACAATAGGTTATGTCAAGCAAATCCACAACACCATCGCGGTTTAAATCATATCTGTCTTGCTTGCTTACTGCAATTTTCGCACTATCAGAAGCAATACTTGTTGTAAAATATACTGCCTTTCCGTTTTCGTCATATCCTGAGACCGCCACGCCCGTCAGACGAATTCCGTATTCACCGATACTTTCCGTTTCAAATTCTATCCTTGCAATATCACAAATCGCTTCCTTTGTCAGACAGCCGCCTGCGCCGTCCTGTAAATAGCTGAGCGCCGCCACTCCCGTATTATCATCATTCCATTTTATACCGAGCGGCGTAAATCCGCTTCTCCCCGACAAATTTAAAAAGCTCAATTCACTGTCTTTTTCAAATGTGAAAGATACTGTTGCAACCCTTGCAATTTTTTCAAGACTGAAATCAAAAGGCAGCACACTTCCCTCAGTTACCGCAGCAGGGGCTGAAACGGAGGCAATAACCGGCGAAGTTTCGATTTGCTTCTCATTGACAGTTATCACGCACACCGCCTTAAGTCCGTTGACTGTTTCAGCGGTTATAGTTGCTTTTCCGGCTTTTAAAGCATTTACCGTGCCTTTATCGCTTACAGTAGCAACCGATGAATCGGAGCTGCTCCATGTTACGGTTCTGTTCGACGCGTTCTCAGGCAGCACGGATGCGCTAAGCTGTGTGCTGTCTGCCTCTGTCATAATGATTTCGGTTTTATTAAGTGTAACCGACTCAGGGTAAACCACAGAAGCGCCCTCTAACGAATAGTATTCCGAAATATACTGATTTCCGGCATAATCAACCATTGCGATTTTAGCCTGCTTCAAGCCCTTGAATATGCTTTCGGATAAGTCAAATACCACCTCCGTGTATGCATTTGCCGAATCTGCCTCGGGCTCTGTCCAATCGGTCAGCGCCGAATCACCTGACGCGGTGACACATAATGCCTGAATATAATGGTTATCATGCACTGTTATCTTCCATTGCGAGCCTTCAACGGTGCTTGATATAACCTCCGGTGCAATCGAATCGATAACAATCGGAAAGGAAACCGACTGTGATTTTCCTACTGCCTCACCTGTCACGGTATAAGTATAATTTCCGTCATCCAAAGGAGAATTCCATGTATCAAACGGAGTCCAGCCCTTTTCTGCCATAGGTGTGTAAAAGGCCTCGTCCATATAATATGTTTTCTGTATTTTACTCATTGTTTCGCTGTATACCGTATTTTCATCGCTGTCCTCTACCGAGAAAGTAAGGGAATCAGCATTTCTTAAAAGCGATGTTACAGCTGTTACATTCTTGGTGTTATCTCCGCCTTGAATAGCTATTTTGTCGGCACTGTATTTGTCATTGCCGTCCACATAAATGTTATGACCCAGAATATAGCCGCCTCCGTCATAATTGCGGAATTGTCCGAGCTGCATTTCGTAAAGCGACGCACCCTTATCATCATATATATTTGAGTCAAACAGCGGGATCTCCGACCAGTCGCCGTAAAAACCCATAAACGGGTATGACAGCGTAACCTCACCGTCGGTAATCGGTTTAAGCGTCACATAACCCTCCACATAAATTCCGTTTGGGAAATCTCTCTCTGAATTATGTTTCCCTGTCTCAGTCAAGGATATTTTTACCGCAACAGTCTTCTTGTTTCCGGCGCTAACCGTGATTTTGTCCGGAATCTCAACTTTGACCTCACCTGTGCCGAGTTCACGTTCGCACTGTGCCATATATGTAATTCCATCCTCAACCACCGTGCTTTCGGTTAACACCGTCACTGTCGGCTCATAAGAAATATCGGTATCACTTATTGAATTTACATCAAATGAAAATTCATATTCGCCAAGCGTATTATCTCCGAGCTCTCCCTTAGGACGCCCGCCGTCCGTATTTGTCAAATACGCTCCGGCAGCAACAGCATTATTAAGCTGAACCAGTCCCGCACCCTGCTTGCGCGGTGAATAAAATATATTTCTATCATCACGGATCGGAACAGCTGTACTCATCATAAGCGCATTTGCCAGTACTGTTTTCTCCGCCGGTGACATGTTAAGCCCGTTTTGCTCTTCGCGTATATACTGATCCATAACCGATGCCGCTCCGGCCATATGCGGTGACGCCATTGAGGTTCCGCTCATATTGCCGTAAAGTCCGCCCGGAAGAGTAGAATAAATCTCACCGCCGGGAGCTGTAATTTCCGGCTTCAGTTTCAAATCAGGCGTTACACCCCATGAGGAAAAATCACTCATCTGCCCGCTGCTGCTGTCTTTAAAGGTATCAATGTAATCTTCGCTTATCACAATGGTTTTATCAGCCGCCGCACACATATATTCGCCGTCAGACCTGCTTATAAACACGCACGGAATATTGTTATCTGTAGACATTGAAACAAGGGTACCGTCTACATTATCATAAATAATCGCCGCAGCGGCACCTGCTGCCTTTGCATATGCTTCCTTTTGCGCAAAAGTTAAAACCTCACCGTTTTCTTCGCCCGCACGCCGTATTAATGCAACCTTTCCGCGCAGGCTCTTGTTCTGATAATTCGCTGCGCCGCCCACGCCGCAATCTACGAACTCATAACTTCCGCTCAGTGATATAAGCTGCTTTGATACGTCTTCAGCGGAGTCATTATACCTTATTTTTTTGTTTCCAACCGTAAAATACACAGAAGTGGTTTCGGTATTATTCATACTCGCTACCGACATTGCAGCGGAATACGTAGACGGCGAAGCCACCGTTCCGTTATCCGGTTCCGACGCTTTTGGGAGATCGTTGCCTGCGGTATTGTGATATGCCGAGCTGTATTCATTCCCGGCTGCACAGTAAAGTCCGATTCCTGCCTGTTCAACACGCTTGTAAACCTGACGCACGGTTTTGGCAGCATCCTCAGAAAATTCCGCCGTAGTGCCAAGGCTCATGTTTATAGAATCAACGCCCAGTTTCACAGCATCATCAAGTGCTGCAAGAATATCGTCATCATAAGCTCCGCCGCTGCTGTCTCCGAATACCTTCATGATAAAAAGCTGAGCATCCGGAGCTACACCTCTGACAACTCCGCCGCTGTTTGCCCCGGATATCCCGGCAACATGAGTGCCGTGAGAATCACCGCCGGACACATTTGTATCAATATCGGCATAATCATATGCATAAGGTATTTTTTCGCTTTTATATACTGCTGATATACTAAGCATTCCGATGGTAAGCTTATTATTGTTACGCAGCGCTTCTATATCCTCCATGGTGTATTTGGGACTGTTTACGGCTCCAAATGCCTCATGTGATGTATCAAGACCGGTATCAATAATTGCAATGGCAGTACCTTTCCCGGTATATCCCAAATCTTCTCCCGCAATATCTCCGCCAATCGCAGGAACACTTCCTGTCAGTTTAGGCATATTCCCGACCGGTGCAATCAGCTTATGAAAACCTGCTGCAAATGCATTTTTTACACCCTCAGTATTTTTGATTGCCTCCAAATCATCAATATCGGCATAAACAGAGAAGCTGTTCAAAACAGCAGAGTACTCTCTGTTTATTGTAATATCCATATCGCTTCTCATAAGTGACTTTTCAACAATTTTCCTGTTTTCAGCTAAAACACTCTCGATTTCCTGTGCCGCATCGGACCTGAAAAAATCCGCGTTTGAAGAAAAGGCTCTCATCTTACCCGAGTATGACAAAACAGGAGCTTCCTCCAGCTCTACGATAATTCTGACCTGCTCATTTTCTTCGGTACGAAGATTCTGTTCATGATTCTCGCCCGGCTGAAACAGGTTTGTGTTTTCAGACTGCGAAGCTGTTGCTGTAACACCTGAAAACAGCATGCACACAGACAGAACCCACCCCAAAGAGCGGTTTAAAAATTTATTAACCATAGTTCGCCTTCATTTCCTTTCAGTAATTGATTAATACAAGTAAGGCGTCATTATGGTTAGCGATGACTAACTGTGTATAATATATCATAATATTTTCTGTTTGTAAAGACTTTTTTTAATTCTCATCAATTTTAACAATATTTCACAATCAAAATTTATTATTACCGGTAACTGCAACAAAAAAATTATTAATCTATTGACAAAAAATAATTTTATGATATACTTTTGTCGTTCATTATGGTGTGATGACTTAACGAACAGGACGAGGTATACCGAGTCCATATTTTTTTACTGTATGGTTAGTTATTACTAACCAAGAAAGGAGGATATTATATATAGCTGAGCAGCCAACGGCGCTCTATTTTTTAGCAATACGGTTAGTTAATGCTAACTAATTTATTACAAATTAAAAGGAATGATTTTTATGAAAAACACCAAATTATCTTCTTTATACAAGAAAATAACCGTTACTATGGCAGCCGCTTTGATGATGTGCGGATTCGGAGCGCTCAGTGCAAGTGCGGCGACAACTACAGTAGGAGATTTTACAATTGACCGCTCATACCATTACGGAAGCTATTCCGTTACCGTAAAAGCCTACAACGGTGCCGGCGGAGATATAGAGCTTCCGCAAACCGCGGAAATCAATGGAACGAGCTATCAGATTGAAGGTATCGGAAGCGCCTTTAAGGAAAATACAAAAATAACATCCGTAACTATTCCCGAAGGCTACACTTCAATTGATGCGAGTGCATTTTCAGGCTGCGTTAACCTTACAAGCGTGAATATTCCGGGCTCCATGACTTCAATCAGTGCAAATGCATTTGAAAACTGCACCTCTCTCAGCAGCGTTGTCTTTGCCGACGACACCGCTTCCTCGCTGAATATATTAAATGCTGCATTTGCAAACTGCACAGCTCTTACCTCTCTTGAGCTTCCGGCACGCCTTAACTGCAAGTCCTACAGCTTTGTGCTCGGCTGCACCAATCTTTCCTCTGTTACGGTAAAGGAAGGCTCTCAAACCTCTGCTGCTGTTGACAATGTCCTTTATAACATAAGCGGAGATTCTGCAACGCTTCTTGCATATGCTCACGGGAAACCGGACACGGAATTTACAATTCCGAGCGAGGTCAGCGGAAAACCTGTTACGGCTATTGCCATGCATGTTTTCAGAAATAACGGGACTCTTGAGAAAATAACCGTTCCCGCAAGCGTTACAAGTATCAATGGATATGCTTTTAACGGTATGACCGCAATCAAAGAAATTACAATTTTATCCGAAACTGCTCCAAGCCTCAGCAGCTATGTATTCACAGATATGGCGTCCGGCAGCAAAATAACAGTTCAGAATGAAGCTGTTGCCGCCGCATTTGAACCGCAGTCCTATTACACCTACTACACCCCCGAAAACACCACAGTTACCATAGCAGGCTCAAAAACCGAAACTGTAAGCGCAGTGCTTTCAATAGAGGCGCAGCCGGCTTTGTCTGACGGCAATGCTGTATATAACATTTATCTTGACGAGGCGGAAAATGTAAACACTGTACTTTTAAAAATATCCTTTGATGCTTCTATGGTAGAAAAAGGTGCTTTCTCATCAGCAAATGATGCATTTGATGTGTCAAGCTCAGAATGGACGGAGGAAAACGGCAATCTGATACTCACCGCTTATCTTGGTACTACAGGGAACAAAACAGGCTACACCACCTCTGACAAGGCAAGCCTTGCCTCTGTAGCTGTTCCTGTCAAAGCAGGAGCAGTCGGAAGCGTAACAGCAGAAATTACAAAGGCTGAATGCGCCGGTGTTACCGATGTGGCGGGCAATGCCGCAGCCGGTACAGTGGCAATATCCACCGGTTCCGCTTCCCTGTTTATTGCAAGCTATGATGTAAATAATGACGGCACTGTAGATATAATTGATATTACAGAAGCTCAGAGATATTATCAGGCTTCTGCCGCTGATAATAATTGGTCTGTATCAAAAGCAATGGACGTAAACGGCGACAACAAGGTAGATATCGAAGATTTTATTGCAATATTTAATAATCTTAGCGATTTCTGAAAGGAGTTAATATGACTGCAACAAGCTTTAAAATAAAAAAAGGAGTTCTGTTTGCCTTAGCTTTAGGTATAATAGTGAGTATGTTTCCCGCAGCTTTCGCCGCAAACGACGGTCTTTCCGGCGCAAACATTCAGGATGGACAGTTATTGGGTTATTACGGTGACGGCGGAGATATTGTTATTCCCGACACAGTGACTATGATAGCACCGGAAGCGTTTAAGGAAAACGATAATGTGACAAGCGTTACAATTCCCGGCAGCGTCAGCGTTATAGGCTATAACGCCTTTGAAGGCTGCACTGCTCTTGAGCGTGTTATCTTTGCGGACCCGGTAAACGGAGCTGATATGATCATCCGTGTAAGCGCTTTTATTGACTGCCCCAAGCTGTATGATATAGAAATTCCCGCAACAGCTGTTTATGTAACGGCAAACATATTCAAAAACTGCACAAGTCTTGAAAAAATCAAGGTTCACCCCGATAACCCATATTACTTTACCGATGATGAGGGCGTTTTATTCGGGCCGTGGGTTGATGAGGGAGAGCCTCAGTATGATGATCCCAATCTCGCGCTTATCGCATATCCGTGCGGAAAGGCTTCGGGCGGATACACAATTCCGATGCAGGTAAGCGGACGTACCGTAAACCGTGTGTGGGCAAGCGGTTTCAGAGATGCGAAAAATCTGACATCTGTTGAAATTCCGGAAACGCTCTCTATTCTCGGCGCAAATGCATTTGAAAACACCGGTCTGCGTGAGGTGGTTATCCCGGAGACTGTCACAAAAATTGATTCGGCTGTATTTGAAGGCTGCACCGAGCTTACCGACGTAATGCTTCCGAGTACGATAACAAGTATTCCGGCAAGATTCTTTTACGGCTGCACAAGCCTTGCAAGAATTAATATGCCTGATTCAATCAGAACCTTTGAAATGTATGCTTTCAAAGACTGCAAATCACTCACCTCACTGATTATGCCGTCAAATCTTTCAAGTATTACACTTGCTACCTTTGATGGTTGCGACAATTTACAGCGCGTAGTTATTCCTGCGTCTGTAATCAACTTTCCGAGTGATGAATATGTAGGTATGTACGACCCCTTCCCCGACAGTCCGAGAAGCCTTATTGTGTATGTGGAAAAAGGCTCTGCCGGTGAAAAATGGGCGTATAACTATGTTGATGACTGGGGATATACATATGAGATTTTAGATGATACCTCTGACCTCACTTTAATCGAACCCAATGAGTTTTATCTGATTGATTTGAATAAAAAGGTTAAAGTGTCAGGAACTTTCCCAATTACAGCAACGCTTACGATTACTCCCGTTTACAGCGGCAGTGAATATGATGTTTTTGCGAAAGCTGCCGGAGCAGGAAGTCTCTGCGTATATGAGCTATCGCTTCTGCCGGCAGGAACAGATGCCTCTGATGAATTGACATTGAGTATCGGTCTTCCCGACGGCTATACCAAAAGTGCAAAGCTTTATCAATTAGAGGGCGGCGTTCCCGTTGCTCTCAGTGCTTCGGTTGTCAGTAAAACGCTTACCGCAAAGACAGATTGTTTGGGATATGTTGCTGTTATTGACAGTACGGTCGAAGGCGGAAATGATGACGAAATAACAAAGGTTACTCTTAACAAATCCTCTGCTTCAATAAAGGTTGGAGAAAAAATTCAGCTCTCGGCAGCTGTATCTCCTTCCGCTTCGGCAAATAAATCAATAACATGGGAAAGCTCAGACAGTGCCATAGCTTCCGTTGACACTAAAGGCGTTGTTACTGCAAATAAAGCGGGAAGCACCGATATAACCGCCACAGCAGTAAACGGTGTGAATGCCATTTGCAAAATAACAGTAACGGACAGCTCTGGTGTACCTCCCGTATCCACGGACACAATCGAAACAAAAGCCGCATTGACTGCCGGTAAAAAAGCCGGTGATCAGGGTGAGACCTCTTTCCTGCTTTCGCTTTCCGAAGCATCAAGAATTGCTACTGTTCATGTGACATTTCAAACAGCCTCTGAAACAATGAAGATATCCGGCAAAAACGGCTTCACATTGATTGGCGATGTTAAAAAAGGCGCATCAAATACATATACCGCTGTACTCGGCTGCTTAACAAGTGATAAATCCTTATTCTCCTGTACTGACAGCACAGAAATCGCCGAAATTCTGACCGATACGGCAGAAACTTCATTGAAGATTACTGCGATAACGCTAGCCGGATGGGATTCGGATGAAACTGTAGCATACGGAACTGTAAACGAACTGTCTCCCGATGAAGCAGTATTTACAGGAGCACCAGACTATGACGTCAACAGTGACGGTGTTGTAGATCTTTTAGACATTGCCGAAGCACAGCTCTATTACCGTGCTGATTCTGACAGTTCTGATTGGAGTGAGGCAAAAAAATGCGATTTTAACGGCGATAATATGATTGATGTTGAGGATTATATAGAAATCTGGCTGAACTTTTCAAATAACTGATATCATGGGATGTGCCTTAAAAGGCACATCCTCAAAGGAGGATTTATGAAAAAAATATTTAATAAAATTGTATTGGGATTGATTTCAGCCTGCATCTTTTCCACCTCTTCATTTGCGGCAACAATTACACCGTCCGTAACTGATATTACGCTTCAACCGGGAAAAAATAATATCTCATTTGATATTATTTTAGAAACAGAGGAAGCTTTTGCAGGTGCTGAATTCGGTATTCTGCCGTCACAAGCTGACGTAACCTTTGAAAGTCTCATATTTTCAGATAATTTAAAAAATGAGCCAAAGGTGCAAACCATAAAGGACGGCTGTCTTTATTTTGGCTTTTTCGGAAGCAGCAATAAATATAAAGCCGGGAAATATGTTGTTGCTACAGCAAATTACAAATACAGCGGAACAGGTGCGAGAACAATCAGTCTGAAGGATTCAAAAGTAGTAACGATTGACGAAAACACAAAGAAAACAAACGGTGATACATCAACACCGTCTTTTACCGTGACAATCAAGCGAACAACCGGTTCTTCAGGCGGCAGTTCTTCAGGGGGCGGTTCTTCAAGCGGCAGTTCTGCCGGAGGCATAAAGCCGCCGAATATTACAGTTCCCGATGTCAGCAAGCCTCTGGATAGCATAAAATTCACAGATATCACAGAGCATTGGGCAAAAGACTACATTAACAGCGCGGCAGAAAAAGGATTCTTTACGGGCACCTCCGAAACAACCTTTTCTCCCGATAATTCCGTCACACGAGCAATGGTGGTAACAGTACTTGGCAGATTTGCAAAATCATCTCCGTCTGAAGCCTCTATCCCATTCACAGATGTTATTGAGAATTCCTATTACGAAGGCTACGTAGCCTGGGGCGTCGAGTCAGGCGTTGTTAAGGGAATGAGTGATACTGAATTTGCCCCTGATATTTCAATTTCCAGAGAACAAATTGCCGCAATGATTATACGATATCTTAATGCAGAAAATATTTCTTTGCCGCCCAAAACCGAAACCATTCAAAAGCACAAAGACTATTCTGATATTTCTAAATACGCGAGAGAAAGTATGACTCTGTGCTATGATATGGGGTTGATCACCGGTCATGACACAGGGCTTCTTGCCCCTCAAGCCACTCTGACCCGTGCAGAATTCTCAGTAATAATGCTCAGGCTACATAATTACATATCAAGTATTCGGTAACAAAAAAGCGTGTTTCCCGATTTGAGGAACACGCTTTTTGATTAAAAAATAGTATTAATTAAATATTTCAATCCACGCACCCACGCGGGGTGCGACATCAATCCCGATAAAGCCTGACGGAAAAGATACGATTTCAATCCACGCACCCACGAGGGTGCGACAAGTCATTCTCTGCCGCCGCCAGACGCGCCGGAATATTTCAATCCACGCACCCACGAGGGGTGCGACCCCGTAATTTCGCTAAAGCTCTTCCCTCTGCAGTCCCATTTCAATCCACACACCCACGAGGGGTGCGACTTGTGTATTTGTCTGTAATTTGTTAGAAAATAACATTTCAATCCACGCACCCACGAGGGGTG
>JAGBHE010000095.1 GCA_017935675.1 Clostridia bacterium
TAAATTAAGCACATCTTGCTTGCTGATTTTCCGTCATATCGCCCAAAAAAGTCCTCAGCATACGCCAGTATGCGTCGGATTTTTTGAACAATCTGACGAAAAATCCGACTTCGCAATATGCACTATTTTAATTACGGATAGTCTCTAAGAAAAGGCGGAGATGACATGAGAGCGGTTATTCAGAGAGTACAGAGTGCATCGGTTACCGTTGACGGAAGGGTTTGCGGCAGCATTGGGAAAGGGCTTCTGGTTTTTGCCGGCGTGGCGCCGGAGGATGATGATAAAGCGATTGAATATGTTGCTGACAAGCTTGCGGGACTGCGGATTTTTGAGGATGAAAACGAAAAAATGAACCTGAGTGTTTCAGACGTTGGAGGTTCGGCTCTTATTGTATCTCAGTTCACTTTGTTCGGTGACTGCAGAAAGGGAAGACGTCCGTCCTTTGCGGCTGCCTGTGAACCTGTGAAGGCTAAGCTTTTATATGAAAAGCTGATTGACGCTGTAATAAAGCGCGGTATTGACGTACAATGCGGCATTTTCGGCGCCGATATGAAGGTTGAGCTTTTAAATGATGGACCGGTTACCCTTTTGCTTGACAGCGAGAAGCTTTTTTAAATAAAGCTTATTGTATAACATTAACAAATTTAAAAATATGACTTCCATTTATGTTGAGTTTGGTGTATAATATTCGCAGGAGAATAAATATTTGCAGCAGCGGTTAAAACCTGCATCAGACATATTTATGGTATTGAAAGGCAGAGTAATTAATGAAACAAATGTCACGGCGCGAAGCGCGTATAAAGGCGTATGAGCTTATATTTATGATGGACATGTGTGACAGCATGGATTTTGAGCTTGACCGTTTAGAGGCTGAACTTGCAGCTCACAAAAAGCATATGAAGTACATTAGAGCGGTAGTGGATGCCGCCGTTGAAAACAAAACGGAGATTGATAAGATGATAGAGGAAAGCTTAGGAGCGGGATGGAGCCTTTCAAGACTTTCAAAAATGAGCCTTGCAGCTTTGCGTCTTGCTGTAAGTGAAATAAAATATCTTGATGAGATACCGGAGGGCGTTTCAATAAACGAGGCTGTTGAAATCGCAAAGCTTTATTGTGAGGATAACGAGCCGGCTTTTATTAACGGTGTTCTCGGTGTGATTGTAAAATGAATTATATTGGATTTGATACAAGCAATTATACAACCAGTACAGCGATTTATGACGGCAGCAGCTTTATTTCTTCTCGAAGGCTGCTTGACGTCAAAAGCGGTGAGCGGGGTCTTCGTCAAAGTGACGCGCTGTTTCAGCACGTAAAGCGGCTGCCGGAGGTTATGGACAAGCTTGGGCAGCTTCCGGAAATATCAGCTGTCGGAGTAAGCACAAGACCGAGAAATGCTGACGGTTCATATATGCCTGTTTTTCTTGCAGGAATATCATTTGCAAAAACAGCATCCTCAGTTCTCGGTGTGCCTCTTTATGAATTTTCGCATCAGGATGGTCATATAATGGCCGGAATATGCTCCTGCAAGGCTTATGAGCTTTTATCCGAACGCTTTTTATCCGTTCACATATCCGGCGGGACGACGGAGCTGCTGCTTACGGAATATAACGGGCACAGCTTTGATGTTGAAATAGTCGGCGGAACAAAGGATATAAGCGCAGGTCAGGTAATTGACCGTGTGGGCGTACGGTTAGGACTTGGTTTCCCGTGCGGCAAGGAGCTTGACAGTTTATACTATGAAGCTTCAAATGCGCCTGTGTTACCTGTATCCTGCAGGGAAGGCTTTTTTAATTTTTCAGGTCTTGAGACAAAAACAGAGAGAATATCTGCTTCAGCTCCCGATCTTGCAAAAGGTGTTATTGACGCCATTCTTGAAACACTGGTCAGGGCAATAGGTTTCTGCATTAAAAGCTTTGAAATACATCGTGTATTGTTGGTCGGAGGGGTTGCTTCAAACTCTGTATTAAGAAAAAAGCTTCCGGAGAGGCTTGATGCTGATACTTATTTTGCCCCGCCGGAAATGTCCTCAGATAATGCATGCGGAATTGCAGCGCTTGCCGCATGCGCCTATGAGAGAGGGGAGAAAGGGCATGTCTGAAATCAAAACTGCTACCGTTTCCCAGATAAATAATTATATCAAGAGAATACTTGATAATAATTCAATATTAAACAATGTTTGGGTCAAGGGCGAAATATCGAATTTTAAGCATCATTATTCAGGTCATATGTATATAACGCTTAAGGATGAGAATTCTGTACTCAAAGCTGTTATGTTCAGAGGCGAAAATAAAAGCCTGACTTTTGAACCAAAGGATGGAATGAAGGTTCTTGCAAGAGGCAGAGTAGGCGTTTACGAGGCTTCCGGTGCATACCAGCTTTATATCGAAGAAATGCAGCAGGATGGAATAGGAGACCTTTACGCAGCATTTGAGCGTTTGAAAAAGAAGCTATCGGCCGAGGGGATTTTTGATGAAGAGCATAAAAAACCGATTCCCGCCTTCCCGGAAAAAATAGGCGTATGTACAGCAACAACGGGTGCAGCTGTACGAGATATAATAAACGTAATCACACGCCGGTTCCCGTATTGCGAAATTATCATATATCCGACGATTGTACAGGGCGAAAACGCCGCTGCTTCAATTGTTTCGGGAATTGAGTATTTTAACAGTTCCAAAAGCGCTGATGTTATAATAGCCGGGCGCGGAGGCGGCTCAATTGAGGATTTATGGGCATTTAATGAGGAGATGGTTGCGAGAGCAATTTATAATTCGCAAATCCCGATTATTTCCGCGGTCGGTCATGAAACAGATTTTACAATTGCTGATTTTGCTGCAGATTTAAGAGCACCGACTCCGTCAGCTGCTGCGGAAATAGCTGTACCGTCATCCGTTGAACTGTATTCGAGGCTGAGCATGCTTGATAATAAGCTGCTGAAAAGTGTTTCGTCTGCCATAGAACGCAGGCGCCTTATTCTTGACAGCCTCAGGCTGAAAAGCCCTAAGGAAATAATCGGGGAATATTCAATGAAAACAGACGCGCTTGTGCAGTCCTTGGAAAACTCTCTGAATGTTAAGCTTATAAACTGCCGCAGGGAGCTTTCACAGCTTGCGGGAGCACTTAATGCAATGAGTCCTCTTGCTGTTCTTGAAAGGGGCTACGCCGTTGCAGTGGCTGATGACGGCCATATTCTTAAAAAAGCTGCGTGTCTCAAAAGCGGTACTGAATTTAATCTTAAGCTGAATGACGGAGAAAAGCGCTGCCGCGCAATATGACCGGAGGTAATGAAAAATGAAATTTGAAGAAACAATGGCTGAGCTTGAGGATACTGTCAGAAAGCTTGAAAGCGGAAGCGCAGAGCTTGATGAAGCCCTTGCTCTTTTTGAAAAGGGCATAAAGCTTTCAAATTCGTGTAAAAAAATGCTTGACCGTGCTGAAAAAAAGGTTTCGGTGCTTCTTTCCGATGAAAACGGAAAACTTACGGAAAAGCCCTTTGACGACTCGGACAAATAGGAGGCTGAAATGGAGAAGCAGATACAGCGATATATTGATGAAATTGAAGAAAATCTTGCAAAGCTGAACCCGAAAACCGACAATCTTCAAAGCAGTATATATGATGCTATGAATTACAGTCTTCTTTCCGGCGGAAAAAGACTTCGCCCCATACTTTTGCTTGAATTTTGCCGTCTGTGCAGCGGTTCGTATAAGGCGTCCATGCCCTTTGCGTGTGCTGTTGAAATGATACACACCTACTCGCTTATTCATGATGATCTGCCGGCAATGGATAATGATGATCTGCGCCGCGGAAAACCGACAAATCATGTGAAATTCGGAGAAGCGCGCGCTATTTTAGCAGGTGATGCTCTGTTGACAAAAGCTTTTGAAATTGCCGCTTCTGCAGAATGCGACTGCCGCAGGCAGATAAGGGCAATTGCCGCACTTGCAGCCGCAGCGGGGGCTGACGGTATGGTAGGCGGTCAGATTGTTGATATTGAAAGTGAGAATAAGGAAATTCCGATTGAGGTTCTGAAATATATGCACAGTCTTAAAACAGGTGCTCTTATAAAAGCAGCCTGTGAGATGGGCGGTATTCTCGGCGGTGCGGATGAGGATACTTTGAATATTATACGCAGCTTTGCCGATAATCTTGGCATTGCGTTTCAGATACGTGACGATATACTTGATGTTCTGGGTGATGAACAGCTTCTGGGGAAGCCTGTCGGCAGCGATGAAAAGAGCAATAAAAACACGTACGTTTCGCTGCTGGGTCTTGAAAAATCCAAGAAGCTATGCAGCGATTTTACAGAAAAAGCTCTTGCTGCCCTTGAAGAGCTTCACGGTGATACTGAGCTTCTTGAATATATTACCGGAATACTGGCAAAGCGAAATGTATAATTTGAAGGGGATTTGAATGAGATATTTATATGAATTCGGTCAAAACCAGATTTTATGGACAGCCGTACTTTCGTGGTTTATAGCCCAGGTTCTTAAGGTTGTCCTTGTTTATATTGAAAAGAGAAAGATTGATATCAGGAGAATGATCGGCTCCGGCGGCATGCCGAGCTCTCATTCTTCATTTTCCGTTGCTCTTGCCGCATCAGTAGGTTTTGTTGACGGCTTTTCAAGCCCTGGGTTTGCAATATGCTTTTGCTTTGCCCTTGTTGTTATGTACGATGCTGCCGGTGTCAGGAGAAGCGCCGGACAGCAAGCAAAAATTCTGAATAAAATTATTGAGGAATGGGAAGAGGGGAATTTTGAAAATACTGAAAGAAAATTAAAGGAACTGCTTGGGCATACACCTATAGAGGTTGTTGCCGGTGCTGTCCTCGGAATTATTGTATCAATAATAAGATTTGCATAATTTATCTCTTTAAGAAAAATTTTATTGACAATTTATTTTTTATATGATAAAATAAAAATGGTTTTTATTTCCGAAATCTTTGTCAGCAGTATGCTGATTTAAGTGTAAATACATTATTTTATGGAAGGGCAGGGATTTTAGTGAGAATAACCGTATGCATAAAACAAGTCCCGGATACGAACAAGGTTGAAGTTGATCCGGTAACGGGAGTTCTTAAAAGAAGCGGTGTCGATTCAAAAATGAATCCGTACGATCTTTATGCGGTTGAAACCGCAATGAGGCTTAAGGAACAGTCCGGAGGAAGCGTTTGCGTAATCACCATGGGACCGCCTCAGGCCGAAGCAGTAATCAAGGAGGCGTATTCCCTCGGGGCGGATACGGGTGTACTGCTGACTGACCGAGCTTTTGCCGGTGCAGATGTGCTTGCAACAAGCCGCGCAATTTCTGCGGGCATAAAAAAATCAGGTGATTTTGATTTGATAATCTGCGGAAAACAAAGCACTGACGGAGATACGGCTCAGGTAGGGCCCGAGATTTCCGAATGGCTTAACATACCGTCTGTAACTAACGTTAAAAGCATTACATCTTTTGATGAAACATCAATAACGGTTGAACGTGAAACTCCATCCTCCGTTGAGACTCTGCGTCTTGAATTTCCATGCCTTATAAGCGTTGATAAGGATATATACATTCCGCGTCTGCCGTCATATCTCCGCAAAAAAGCAACTGCTGACAGAGAAATATTAAGACTCGGAATTAATGATTTAGAGGACAGTGATGAGAAGCATTACGGTCTGAACGGTTCACCTACGCAGGTTCAGAGGATATTCCCGCCGGAATCAAACAGCACACGTGAGATTTGGACTGGAGATGGACAGCAGCTTTCTGAAAAAATAATCGGAAAGCTTAAAGAACTTAAATTTGTCCGGGAGGTGAAATAAGATGCCGAAGCTGATATTTAATGAAAATAAAATTGATAATATGGAAAGCTTCCTTAAAATTTGCCCTTTTGGCGCATTATCCTGCGAAAACGGAAGGGTGGTTGCCAGCGCTGCATGTAAAATGTGTAAGCTTTGCGTTAAGAACGGTCCGGAAGGTGCGGCAGTATTTTCTGAGGAAGAAAAAATTTCGGTTGATAAAAGTCTCTGGAGCGGCATAGCAGTATATGCTGACCATGAAAACGGAAAAATTCACCCGGTTACATATGAGCTTATCGGGAAAGCGCGTGAGCTTGCGTCAAAAACAGGGCAAAAGGTGTATTGTCTGATTATCGGTGATAATATTGAAGCTGCAGCAGAAGAGCTCCGGCATTACAATGCGGATGAAATATATGTGTATGACAGACCTGAGCTAAAAAATTATTTATCGGATATTTATACCGCTGTATTTGAGGATTTTATAAATTCTGTTAAGCCGTGCGCTGTGCTTGTCGGAGCAACAGCTGAGGGCAGAGAGCTTGCACCGCGTGTGGCGGCGCGATTCCGCACGGGTCTGACCGCAGACTGCACTATTCTCGATATGGACAAGAATACAGATTTAATTCAGATAAGACCCGCCTTCGGCGGCAATATCATGGCTCAGATAATAACTCCGAACAATCGTCCGCAGCTTGCAACCGTAAGATATAAAGTTATGAATGCGCCTGAAAGACAGGAGACTGCTTCGGGCAGGATAATAAATTGCAGTATTAAGCAGGAACAGCTTTTAACAAAAACCAAGCTTCTTACATCACAGCCAAAAGCAAGCGTTAAAACAATTGAAAACGCAGAGATAATTGTTGCTGCCGGACGCGGTGTGAAGTCAAAAGATGATATTGAAATGCTTCGCAGCTTTGCTGAGCTTCTCGGAGGAGAGCTTGCGTGTACAAGACCTCTTGTTGAAGCAGGATGGTTTGATGCAAGGCATCAAATAGGTCTCAGCGGAAGAACCGTAAGACCTAAGCTGATAATTGCATGCGGAATTTCCGGTGCCGTTCAATTTACTGCCGGTATGAATAATTCAGACTGCATTATTGCAATTAATAAGGATGAAAAAGCTCCGATTTTTAAAACGGCCAATTTCTGTGTTATCGGAGATATTTATGATATATTGCCGAAGATGATTCAAAAGCTTAAGAATAGTGAAAGGAGCTGATATACATATGTTTTCTGAACAAAACTACAGGGAAATACTGAACATTATAAATGATTCCGAAAGAGTGCTTTTTAAAGAGTCAATAAATGAGGAATACAGCCATGACGAGCTGGGCGGTACCTTCAGTACTCCTGATCTGGTTGTTAAGGTTACTTCCGCTGATGAGGTATCGGCTGTTGCCGAATATGCCTACAGCCGTGATATCCCCATTACGGCAAGAGGCAGCGGTACAGGGCTTGTCGGGGCATGTGTACCGGTATCGGCAGGAATTGTAATAGATATGTCAATGATGAATCATATTCTTGAGCTTGACACAGATAATCTGACTGTTACAGTTGAACCGGGAGTTCTTTTGATGGAGCTTTCAAAGTACGTTGAGGAAAACGGTTTGTTTTATCCGCCGGATCCCGGTGAAAAAACTGCTACCATAGGCGGTAATATCAGCACTAATGCAGGAGGTATGAGGGCTGTAAAATACGGTGTTACAAGAGATTATGTAAGAGCCCTTGATGTAGTTCTTGCGGACGGAAGACATGTAAGCTTCGGCGGAAAAATAGTAAAAAACAGCTCCGGCTATGCCTTGAAGGACTTGATGATCGGAAGTGAGGGTACTCTCGGAATTATAGTAAAAGCAACGCTTAAGCTGCTTCCGCTTCCGAAAAAAACAATAAGTCTCTTGATTCCCTTCCCGGACATATCAACTGCGATAAATACTGTTCCGGAAATAATAAAGGCAAAATGTATTCCGACTGCAATTGAATTTATGCAAAAAGAAGTAATAGAGGATGCTGAGAGCTATCTCGGAAGCAAATTCCCCGACTCCTCATCAGATGCGTATCTTCTTTTGAAATTTGACGGAAGCAGCACCGAGGAAATTGAAAATTATTATGACAATACCGCACAGATTTGTCTTGCGGCCGGAGCGTCAGATATTTATATTTCAGATACCGAAGAACGTGATGAAACCATATGGAAGGCCCGCGGTGCATTTCTGGAGGCTATTAAAAATTCGACAACTGATATGGATGAGGTGGACGTTGTTGTCCCGAGAAGCCGTGTAAGTGAAATGGTTGAATTTTCACACAGACTTCAGCAGGAGGTCGGGGCAAGAATAAAGAGCTTCGGTCATGCGGGAGACGGAAATCTTCATATCTATGTTCTTAAGGATGACCTTGACGGGGAAAAGTGGGAAATCACTTTAAAAAATGCTATGGATAAGATGTACGCAAAAGCCAAAGAGCTTGAAGGAGAGGTTTCCGGGGAGCATGGAATAGGCTTTGCAAAAAAAGAATATTTATCACGCTCGCTTGATCCTGTTTCGATTGAGCTTATGAAGGGTATAAAACAAGCTTTTGACCCCAAAAATTTGCTGAATCCGGGGAAAATATTCTGAGCACAATAAACCGCTGACATTATTAAACGCTGCTGCAGAGCATTAGAGCAAGCCTTAATTTAACGGCGCCGATAGCGAGTCGTTATCGGAAAGCAAATATCAATAAATATTCACTATGTTCAAACGAAGTTGATTACGCTGTATTCGGGAAGCCCACTGCATGGGCCTAAATACAGCTTCACAACATCGTAATACACATTTGTATTGCTTTGCAGCATGAAAGGAGGAAGGTTTTGTAATGATTATATATATGGAGCTTTCCTCCATAATCCATGATCTCGGCGTTTCGGCAAAGGCTTTATATGCATTAAGCAATCATACAGAAAAGCATTATCATAGAGCAAAAATATTAAAAGGAAACGGCGAATACAGAGAGCTTGCCGTGCCGGATAATTTTTTAAAGTCAGTTCAAAGAAAAATTGCTGATACCTTGCTTGTGCATGAGGAAATATCACCGTATGCAACCGCATACAGATATGGTGGTTCCGTTATTGCCAACGCCGAGCCTCATTTAGGGAATTCTTCAATTTTGAAATTAGACATCAGAAAGTTTTTTGATACAATAACATATCCCCTTATTAAAGATAATGCTTTCCCGAAAAACAGATATTCAGAAAAAATCAGGATTTTATTGACGTTTTTATGTGTTTACAATGATGTATTACCACAGGGGGCGCCGACATCACCTGTTATCTCAAATATAATTATGCGTGAATTCGACAACACTGTCGGCGCGTGGTGCCGCCAAAGGAATATATGTTATACACGGTATTGTGATGATATGACATTTTCAGGTGAGTTAAATAGGGAAGAGATTATTGATTTTGTAAAAAAAGAGCTTAAGAAAATGGGGTTTTTTCTTAACGATAAAAAAACCGCATTTATACATGACGGTCAGAAAAAAATTGTGACCGGTATAGTTATAAACAAAAAATTAAATACTTCAAAAAAATACCGTAAGCAGGTGCGGCAAGAAATTTTTTACTGTAAGAAGTTTGGTGTTGCATCACATATGAAGCATATTAATTCAGATAAATCTAAAAATGATTATTTGCTGAGTCTTCTTGGGAAAGTTAATTTTATTCTTTCTGTCGACAAATGCAATGCAGAGGCACTGGGCTATAAAAAGTGGCTGTCAGAAGAAATCAAAAATAATTAACAACAAGTTTATTTTGGAATACGTCTCATGACCCTTACGGTGCGGAGGGGGATTTTTTATGATTGGCTCGGGAACTAACACTCCATGGAAAATCATTCTTGCATTGCTATATTACATTATGTGCTTTTTCGGATTTACGATAGGATTCCGGGAGGGCTTTGCCGTATTGATTGTAGGTACAACATTCCCGTTTTTTGTATCCGGAATTGTCAAGGGAATACAAACGAAGAAATATGAAAATTTTTTCGTAATACCATGCTGGATTCTAACGATAATTGTTGCGCTGGTCATTTATCCGAGAATGGACACAGAAACGGTAAATACAGCGTCCGTTCAGACATCCGAAGCAGTCTCTTCGCTATTGCCTGCAACAACAGACGTTCCGTCCTCTGCTCCGTCTGTTGCTCCAACTGCCGCTCCGTCTGCTGAGCCTTCTGCACAGCCGGAAGCAGCTGCAGCTGAAAATGGTGACATGGTTGTTTATACAGGTAAATCAGGCAGCAAATATCATAAAAAGGATTGTCCTTCGCTTAAGAAGAGTAAAACAATAATATCGATGAAACTCAGAGAGGCAAAAGAAGCCGGAAAAACACAGTGCAAAAGGTGTTTCGACGACAAATAGCTGCACGGTAAACGATTATAAAATTTAAATTATTTTAAAAACAGCTGAAACCATAACGGAATCAGCTGTTTTAAGTATGTCTTAAAATATAGGTTTGTCAAGTCTTGAGAAGGTGTAACCCTCAGAAATAAGATATTCTATTATTTTAGGCAGTGCCTCGGCTGTTTGTTTTTTATTGTTTGCATCATGCATCAGAACAACAAGCTGATTCTTATTTTTAGAAGATGATTTTATGCGTTCAAGCATTTGTTCCGTAGTTTTTGGTGAGCCTTCGGCATCACCCGTCAGGGCGTTCCAGTCACAGTGATAAACTCCCGCCTGCGCAAGAAGTGTTTTGTACTCCTGTTTTGCAGCGCCGTATGAACCTGCATCAAAGCTTCCTCCCGGGAATCTCATTATCGGGAAATAATCATCACCTGTAACTTTTTTTATCTGTTCAGAGCACTTGTTAAATTCATTTATAAAGCTTTCGCCGTCTGCGTATATTTTGCTGTAAGTATGGTCATATGAATGATTGCCTGTAAGGTGTCCTTCCTCATACACGCGTTTTGCCATATCAAAATTATCTTCTATCAAGGTTCCGACCTGAAAAAATGTCGCTTTAATATTATATCTTCTTAAAGTATCAAGAATCAGCGGGGTGACGCTGTTGTTTGGCCCGTCATCAAAGGTAAGGTAACAAACCTTTTTCTGAGAGCTGTTTTCCTCAAAATATTTCAGAATGTCATTTTGCTCTGATGGATTGGCAAGCTCGGCGTATTGAACAGGCTCCGCAGTATTCTGAGGGACTGCAGCTTCTCCGGTCTGAGCGGCAGCCGAAGGTTCACCCAGCTCAGAAACAACCGCAACAGGTGATGGAGTTGGAGTAGGGATACTGTTTTTTATAAATGTAACTGCAGATTTAACAGCAAAAACTACAACAAAAATAATAGCAGCAAAACAAATAACCACTATAAGCAAGCGTATTCTTTGCTTTCTTTTTCTTTCTGCTCTTTTTTTTCGCAATGCCTCTAATCTGTCTTTTTCCATAATATGTTACCCCCTGAAAACCTTATGTTATCAGTATACACCATTTTTCAGCAAAATTCAACAGGAAAAATATTAAATCTTTATTATATTTTTTTCTTTAGTGTTGCAAAAACATTAAAGTCATGTCATAATATGTGCAAAGTGATAATAAAATGTATCAGAATAGGTGAAAGGATATGTTATGTGCGATGATAAAAAGAAAGGTATCTGTTATATGCGCTTTGGCGCTTCTTGCAGTCTTAGGCAGTGTTTACACAATAAATGCTCCTGAAAACAACGGTATTCCGGAAGAACCAATCGGAATTCCCGAAAGCACTGAAGTTTCAGAAACGATTTCCGAAAGCGGGGAAAGCGGCGGCAACACGCTGTCGCAGCTGAATTTCAGCATTGACCCCAACGGCAGCAAATACACGTCAAAAAAAAGCGGTAACACCGGCTGGGGCTTTAAAAAGGAAAAAGGTAAAGCGCCTTTGATTGACGAGGCTACAAAAAATATGTTCGGGGAAACTAATACATATTATATAGACAACAGGGGAGGTAAGGTTATGTATCTTACCTTTGATGAGGGATACGAAAACGGATATACAGCGCAAATCCTTGATGTCCTGAAGGAAAAAAATGTTCAGGCGGCTTTTTTTATAACAGGTCCGTATTTAAGCCGTGAAACGGAGCTTGTCGACAGAATGGTAAATGAAGGACATATTGTAGGAAATCATACTGTAAACCATCCGAATCTTGCAAAATCGGAGCTTTCCGTTGTCGCTTCCGAGCTTAAGGGTCTTAATGACGCATTTTCTGAAAAATACGGCAAGGATATGATATATATGCGGCCGCCGGAGGGTGAATACAGCGAAAAGCTTTTGTGCTTCACAGGTGATATGGGATATAAAACAATACTCTGGAGTTTTGCATATAAGGATTGGGATGTGAAAATACAAAAGGGTGCTGAATACGCTTTTAACCAAGTAACACCGTATTTTCATGACGGTGCCATACTTTTGCTTCACGCGGTTTCATCAGATAACGCAGGCGCACTGGGGAAAATAATAGACTGCGCAAGAGAGCAGGGATATGAATTTAAAAGCCTTGATTACCTTACTGAATGAGAAAAATTCCCGGAGCGAATCGCTCCGGGAAAATATGACTTTACGCTTTGTTTACTGAGCCGAAAAGCTCCATTTTTTCTTTTACGATAACCTTAATTGCCTCGGTTCCCGGAGCAAGAAGCTTTCTCGGATCAAAGCCCTTACCCTGTAAATCCTTGCCTTCTTCAATGTACTTTCTTGTTGCTTCCTGGAAATAAAGCTGACATTCTGTGTTTACGTTTATTTTCGCAACGCCGAGAGATATTGCAGTCTTTATCATATCAGCAGGAATTCCTGTTCCTCCGTGAAGCACAAGAGGAAGATCTCCTATAAGAGCCTTGGTTTTGCCCAAAGCATCAAAGTCAAGTCCCTGCCAGTTTTCAGGATATTTACCGTGGATGTTACCGATACCTGCCGCAAGGAAATCAACTCCGAGGTCAGCAATCATCTTACATTCGTTCGGGTCAGCTATTTCACCTGCGCCTACAACGCCGTCTTCCTCTCCGCCGATTGATCCGACCTCTGCCTCGATTGACATGCCTTTTCCATGCGCTGCAGCAACAAGCTCTTTTGTTTTTTCTATGTTTTCGCTTATCGGATAGTGCGAACCGTCAAACATAATTGATGAAAATCCGGCTTCAATACATTTGTAGCAGCCGTCATATGTTCCGTGATCAAGATGAAGTGCAACAGGAACTGTTATATTAAGCTCCTCAATCATCGCTTTTACCATTGCGGCAACTGTTTTAAAGCCGGTCATATACTTGCCGGCGCCTTCGGAAACACCAAGAATTACAGGTGAATTATTTTCCTGGGCAGTAAGCAATATCGCTTTTGTCCATTCGAGATTATTGATGTTGAACTGACCTACGGCATACTTGCCTGCCACGGCCTTTTTCAGCATTTCTGTTGCAGAAACTAACATAGTGTTCATACCTCCATAAAAAATATATATACATAGCAACCGCATGCGGTTTGCATACCGGAATTAATTTGTGATTTCAAAGCCTGAAATCACATTTTCTGTTAATAAGCATATCAAGCAGCTCTTCAGATATTTCAAATGAATAAGTCCTGTGACAGTTCTCACAGCAAAGAACAATGCTTGAGCCGTCAAAGTCGGGATAAACCTCCGTACTGCCGCAGCTGCATATAATTTTTTTATCTTCAAGCAGCCTGTGGAAGCTGTCAATAATTGAAAATGCCAGCTTGCAGTTGTCGGGAAGTGCATCAAATGCTTCATCTGCCATATCTGTCATCATTTCATCATTTTCCGAAACGGCTTCTTCAACTCGGGATTTTTCTCCGAAAAAGAAAATCTGCATATCAAAATTTGTACAGTTAAAGACCATTAAAGGCACCGTCCAGAATGCGCTTTTTGAAATTGTATACGTATGAAATTCCCCGCAGACAGAGCATTTTATTTTTATTTTATACTTATTGCCGCAATCTGAGATTACGGCACAGCTTTCCTTGCAGCGTCGGTCGCAGCAGAGAAGCTCAACCGAATTATTGCCGGAAAAATCAAATATATTCAGTTGTTCCTGCATGTCCTGCATACAAAAAGGACAGCTGTAAGCCACGGTACGGGTTAATTTTTTTACCATCCTACTCAAAAGAACTCCTTAATTCAATTCATTTTTATGATTAAGCGCATAGTAGAACAAATACTGCTGTGCTATACCTGAATATTCGCCGAATTTTACTGCCGCATATTCTGAAATTTCCTGAATTGAGCATTTTTTTCTGAAATACAGTTGTTCCATAATCCGATGCATCCAGACGTCAACCGGGAAAGAATCGGTTTTTCCCAGCCCAAAAAGAAGAATACAGTCCGAAACCTTGTTCCCGACACCGTTCATTGACATCAAAAGCTTTTTGGCGGTTTGTGTGTCAGCAGCCTCAAGCTCATCAAGAAATGATGGGTTTTCGTACACTGTTCGCGCTGCATTTAATATGTATTTGTCTCTGTAGCCTGCATGCAGAACGGAAATATCACAGTTTAAAATTGCCTCCGGCTCAGGGAAAGCATAATATACCTCAGTGCCGAGGATTATTTTTTTTCCGCACAGCCTGCACAAGGTTTCAATAATTGTTTTTATTCTCGGAATATTATTGCTCTGCGAAATAATGAACGATATAATTGTCTCAAAAAGCTCTTGACGAAGTATCCTGATGCCGAAGCCCTCCTCAATTGCCTTGTCCATACATTCGTCACCGGAAAGCGATGCTTTTATAAAGCCGTAATCTCTTTTAAAATCAAAATAATCAAGCCACACACTGTTAAAGTCATCCTCTGTTGTATTGTGAAGCACAAATGAATCTTCTGATTTTGAAATCCTGAGTACATGCCCCTTAGCAACTCCGGTATATTCATCTTCTCCTGTTTTGCGGAATCTGAAGCACTGTCCGCAGTCAAAAATATGCGAAAGCTCAAAATCACGCATATCCTTTAAAATAATATCATTATTGTTTTTTATAATCACCATAATGTATAAATTATATCACACCAAACCTTACATATCAAGAAATAATACCGAATTTTGTGTAAAATCATTGATAAAAACAGGGAATGTGGTATAATAGTGTATAGAATTGCTAAAATAGATTGTGAAAGGATTTGATATAGCTATGGAAATAGATAAGCTTATGTATGAACCGGAATATGTATTTGAGAAACTGACAGATAATCAGAAAGATGAAATGGAAAAGCTGTGCGGAGAGTACAGAGCATTTCTTGATGCCGGAAAAACCGAAAGAGAGTGTGTTTCAGCCGCAGTTGCCATGGCGGAAAAGGCAGGCTTTGTTTCGTTTGATTCCGCCTCGGAGCTGAATGCCGGAGATAAAATTTATATAGTAAACAGAAAAAAGAATATTCTTCTTGCTGTAATCGGGAAATCTCCTTTAACAGAAGGCATAAGCCTTGTCGGCGCCCATGTTGATTCTCCGAGACTTGATTTGAAGCAGAACCCGCTTTATGAAAGCTCTAACATGTCTTTGCTTAAAACTCATTACTACGGAGGCATAAAAAAATATCAGTGGACCGCCATGCCCCTTGCGCTGCACGGTGTTATGTTTACAAGCGAGGGCAAGCAGGTTGACATTTCAATCGGAGAAGATGAGGATGACCCTGTTTTTTGCGTAACAGACCTACTGCCCCATCTTGCGAAGGACCAGATGTCAAAAAAGCTGTCGGAAGCCATTGAAGGTGAGGCGCTTAACATTCTTTTCGGAGGCTTCACGATTGATGCTTCCGAGAAAAAGGATAAATTCAAGAAGAATATACTTTCTTTAATGTATAAAAAATACGGTGTTTCGGAAAAGAATTTTCTGAGTGCTGAGCTTGAAGCTGTTCCTGCTTTCAAAGCAAAAAATGTCGGACTTGACGGAGCATTTGTCGGCGCATACGGTCAGGATGACAGGGTTTGCGCATTTACGTCGCTTAAAGCAATTCTTGATGTAGATATGCCGGATAAAACCTCTGTATGTCTCCTTGTTGATAAGGAGGAAATAGGCTCCTGCGGAAACACAGGAATGCTTTCTGATTTTTTCAGGTTTGCTCTGGCCGAAATTGCCGAAAAGCAGCTTGGAAGCTGTGACTATCTCACGCTTTCACGGATTTTAAAAAATTCATCATGTCTTTCAAGTGATGTAGGAGCTGCCGTTGACCCTAACTACGAGGGCGTTACGGAGAAGCAGAATGCGGCATATGCCGGCTGCGGTATGGTTCTTATGAAATATACCGGAGCCAGGGGAAAATCAGGTTCAAGTGACGCATCTGCCGAGTTTGTTTACCGTATAGGAAAAATTCTTGATGATAACGGGGTTTTCTGGCAGACCTCTGAGCTTGGAAAGGTAGACCAGGGCGGCGGCGGCACCATAGCACAGTATGTAGCTAACCTTAACATGGATGTTATTGACTGCGGAGTTCCTGTTTTATCAATGCATTCACCCTTTGAGGTCACTGCCAAAACCGATATATATATGGCATATCTTTCATATGTTGCTTTTTATAAGTGTAATTAAAGGTGGTAATTGAAATAATATTAATTATAGCTGAAAAACCGAGCCTTGGGCGAAATATCGCAGGCAGTATCGGAAAAATGAAAAAAAACAACGGATATTTTGAGGGGAACGGATATATTGTCACATGGGCATTCGGTCATTTATTTTCCCTTGCTGATGTAGAGGACTATGCAAAAGCTCCCTCGGCAAGCAGGAGATGGACGCTTGACAATATACCGTGTTTCCCGGAAAAATTCAAATTTGAGCTTAAGCGCGGCAAGGACCGCGAGATTGATCCCGGTGTGGAAAAGCAATTTGAGCTTATACGTTATCTGTGTAACAGAAATGATGTTGATACAATTGTAAATGCAGGCGACTCAGACCGTGAGGGAGAAATAATAGTCAGAATTTGCATTGAAAAAGCACTTCAGGCTCCAAAGCCTCAAAAACGGCTTTGGCTCCCTGACCAGACTGACGAAACAATACGTCAGGCTCTTTCGGAAATGAAGGAGGATTCCGAATATGATAATCTTGCAAATGAGGGTTTCGCAAGAACCTACATGGATTGGCTGTACGGAGTTAATCTGACAAGATATGCAACACTGAAATCAGGCTCGTTTC
Organism: Clostridia bacterium; assembly: GCA_017935675.1. Taxonomy (GTDB): domain Bacteria; phylum Bacillota; class Clostridia; order UBA1381; family UBA1381; genus RGIG9115. Next base: position 16,906 of record JAGBHE010000095.1, read on the forward strand.
TCAGGGTGGGGAGGGTAATTGTTCCCATTGTAAAAGCAATTTATGATAGAGACATGGCAATCAGAAATTTCGTGCCGGAAAAATATTATGCAATTGCAAGCGCTTGTGAAACAAACGGTGAAATTGTTGAGCTCACAAGTAAAAGCAAATTTTCTTATAAGGAATTGGACAAAGCTGAAAAGCTGTGTGACAAGTATAATGCCGCGGGTGCTTTTGTTACTGAAAAGAAAAAGAAAAAGGACAAGCTGGCACCCGGAAAGCTCTATTCTTTAACAAAGCTTCAGAATGTGCTGGGGAAAAAATATAAAATGTCTATGGAAAAAAGCCTTAAAATAGTGCAGGATCTGTATGAAAAAGGTTATGTGACATATCCGAGAACTAATTCCGAGTACCTTGCAACAGCTGAGCAGGATAAAATTAAAGCAATTATTGAAGTTGTTTCCCGTCTGGGGTATCCTGTAGAGTTTAAATTTAAAAAGACGATTTTTGATGATTCAAAAATAGAATCTCACTCAGCTTTAACGCCTACTTATAAGATTCCGAAAAAAGAACAGCTCACGCTGGATGAAATGACGGTTTACAGCACTATTATGCGAAGATTTGTTGCTGTATTCTGCAGCAGGGAATGTATTATTGAAAAAACCGAAATAACTGTACGAGTGGGAGATTATGAGGATTTCCGGCTGAAAGGAACAGTCATGATAGAGCCCGGCTGGACAAAGTATGACGACTATTCCAAAAAAAAATAAGCTTCTTCCGAAGCTTGAGAAGAATGATAAGGTGAATATAGACTTTAAGCCAACCGAAAAGGAAACTACACCGCCAAAGCATTATACTATTGAAACGCTGAATAATTATCTTAAAAATCCTTTTAAAGAGGATAAGGCCAATATTGAATCCGAAGATGATGCCGAGGAATACAGGGCTGTTTTTGAAGGTCTTGAGCTTGGAACAGAGGCAACGCGCACGGGAATTATAGACAACGCCATAAAAAGCAGCTACATAAGTCTTAAAAAAGATGTTTACACTATTTTGCCTGACGGTGAAAACCTTATTAATTCACTTGCCGTTATGAACATAAGCATGGACAAGTATAAAACCGCCGAAATGGGAAAAGCTCTTAAAAAGGTTTTCAGGGGTGAATATAAAATTGATGACAGTATCGCTCTTGTAAAAAAAGAAATTTCAGAGGTGTTCAGCGTCAGACAGCAGCCGCCTGAGGTGGACACCGATTACGGCTTCATCGGAGACGAAGCCGGCAAATGTCCTTTATGCGGAAAGCCCGTTGTCCGGACAAAATTCGGCTATGGCTGCAGCGGATATAAGGACGGCTGCAAATTTGGAGTCAGCGGTGTTATATGCGGGCGCATTATTTCTCTGTCTAACATGAAGCAGCTTCTTGAAACCGGAAAAACATATAAAATTGAAGGCTTTGTATCTAAAAAGGGGACGCCATTTTCCGCAGCTCTTAAGCTTGAAAACGGCAGAGCGGTTTTTGATTTCTGACTTTATTGAAATTAACGGAACCGAAATTCCGTTCAGACAGCTTGACATTCACTTAAGAAACAACGATGAGGTGAAATAGAATTGGATAAATTTGAGCTTACAGCGCCATATGAGCCTACGGGGGACCAGCCTGAGGCAATAGCTGCGCTTATCGACGGAATAAACAGCGGCATGCGGGCGCAGACTCTCCTTGGAGTTACCGGTTCGGGAAAGACCTTTACAATGGCAAACGTGATTGCGGGAGTTAATAAACCAACACTTGTACTTGCACATAATAAAACTCTTGCGGCACAGCTTTGCAGCGAATTTAAAGAATTTTTCCCGAATAATGCCGTTGAGTATTTTGTAAGCTATTATGATTATTATCAGCCTGAGGCGTATATACCGCAAACCGACACATTTATTGAAAAGGACGCTTCTATAAACGATGAAATAGATAAGCTTCGTCACAGTGCAACTGCTGCGCTGCTTGAGCGCAGAGATGTTATTATTGTTGCAAGCGTGTCATGTATTTACGGTCTTGGTGATCCTGATGATTATAAGAATCTTACTCTAAGTCTTCGCGCCGGAACTGAAAAGAACAGGGAGGATGTAATGCGGAGGTTGGTGGAGATACAATATGAAAGAAATGATATTTCATTTACAAGAAATAAATTCAGAGTGCGCGGCGACGTTATTGAAATTTTTCCGTCCAACAATGGTGACAGGGCAATTCGCATTGAATTTTTCGGAGACGAAATCGAAAGAATATGCGAGGTTGATACCGTAACAGGTGAAATTGTCGGGCTCAGAAATCATGTAATTATATTCCCGGCATCTCACTATGTTACTACAAAGGAAAAAATGGATATTGCGCTTAAATCCATTGAGGAAGAAATGGAATTGCAGATTAAATTCTTCAAAGATAAAAATATGCTTATTGAAGCGCAGAGAATTGAGCAAAGAACAAGATATGACCTTGAAATGCTCAGCGAAATAGGCTTTTGTCAGGGGATAGAAAATTATTCAAGACATATCAGCGGCAGAGCTCCGGGAAGCGCTCCATTTACTTTGCTTGACTATTTTCCGGACGACTACATCATGTTCATTGATGAATCCCATGTAACAATTCCGCAGGTAAGGGCTATGTATAACGGTGACCGCGCAAGGAAAGACGCTCTTGTCGGATATGGCTTCCGCCTTCCGTCGGCATATGATAACCGGCCTTTAAATTTTTCGGAATTTGAAAAGAAAATAAATCAGGTGATTTTCACAAGCGCAACGCCGTCTGATTATGAAAACGAAAATTCGTCGCAAACGGCTGAGCAGGTCATAAGACCCACCGGTCTCCTTGACCCGGAAATATTTATTCGTCCGATTAAGGGTCAGATAGATGATCTTATAGGTGAAATCAACAGCCGCGCCGAAAAAGGTCAAAGAGTTCTTGTTACAACACTTACAAAGAAAATGGCTGAAAATCTTACCGAATATCTGACAGGAGCCGGCATACGGGTTCGTTACATGCATTCTGAAATAAAAACCATAGAACGAACCGAGATAATCCGTGATTTACGCCTCGGTGAATTTGACTGTCTTGTGGGAATAAATTTGCTGCGTGAGGGACTTGATATACCGGAGGTATCTCTTGTTGCTATTCTTGACGCAGATAAAGAAGGTTTTCTGAGAAGCGAACGTTCTCTTATACAGACGATAGGCAGAGCGGCAAGAAATTCAGAAGGTATTGTTATCATGTATGCAGATAACGTAACCGATTCCATGAGACGGGCTATCGACGAAACAATGAGAAGGCGGAAAATCCAGCAGGAATATAACGAAAAGCATAATATTGTGCCTAAAACCATTATTAAAGGCATACGCGATATTATAGAAGCAACAATACCTGTTTCCTTGCCGGAAGCAGAAATTAAAGAGCCTGTTGAGAATATAATAGCCAGACTTTCAGCCGAGATGTCTATTGCTGCAGAAAATCTTGAGTTTGAACGTGCAGCTGAGCTAAGAGACAAAATTCGCGAATTGCAAAAGGGATGATATTATTTGGAAAATAAATTTATTGAGATTATAAAAAAACATCTTCTTACGCCTGTTTTATACAGGCTGGAGGATGAGTACAGGATAATTGTAGTTGGTTTTTTTGATTTGTCAACAACCGTTGAAAGCATCTATGAGGCGCAAACTGAGCTTGAAAAGCTTATGAAAAAGGAAATTCATATATTGGATATTCGCGACTTCTGTGAGGCGGAAAGGCTTGATTTTTTAAAGGAAGCCGAGAATATTTATTCGGAAACCCCTTTGGTAAAATCAATGTTTGAAGCCGCTATGGCGGAGGATTTCAAAGACGCTCTGGACTTAAAAAAGGACGCAATGGAACGGTCAAAGAATACGGGTACAATTTATTTGTCATAGAAAAAAACTTAATAAACTCATTTGAAAGGGGTCATAAATTATAATATGTCAGGATATATAAAAATACGCGGCGCAAAGGTTCACAACCTGAAAAATGTGTCGCTTGATATCCCCAGAGAAAAGCTTGTTGTTCTTACGGGACTTTCAGGCTCCGGGAAATCATCACTTGCTTTTGATACCATATATGCGGAAGGTCAGCGAAGATATGTTGAGTCCCTGTCATCTTATGCAAGAATGTTTCTCGGACAGATGGACAAGCCGGATGTTGAGAGTATAGACGGATTATCACCGGCTATAAGCATTGACCAGAAAACAACGTCAAAAAATCCACGTTCAACAGTGGGAACCGTAACTGAGATATATGATTATCTGAGACTTTTATATGCAAGAATAGGAATACCTCACTGTCCTAAATGCGGAAAGGTTATTTCAAGGCAAACAGTAGACAACATTGTTGACAGTATTATGAATTTGCCGCAGGGTACTAAACTTCAGATACTTGCGCCGGTTATCCGCAGTAAAAAAGGCGAGCACAAAAAAGTGCTTGAGGACGCAAAAAAGAACGGTTATGTACGTGTAAGAGTTGACGGAAATGTCTATACCCTTGATGAAGAAATTGAGCTTAAAAAAACCTTTAAGCATAATATAGATATTGTAGTTGACAGAATAGTAATAAAAGATAACATACATCAGCGCATTGCCGATTCTGTTGAAACGGCAATGAAACTGACGGGAGATATTGTTACGGTTAATATCATTGACGGAGAGGATATGGTTTTCAGCGGAAGCTTTGCCTGCCCGGAATGCGGTATCAGCCTTGAAGAGCTTGCACCACGCATGTTTTCCTTTAACAACCCTTACGGTGCATGCTCTCATTGTGACGGTCTCGGTAGTCTTTCAAAAATTGATCCGTCGCTGATAATAGACGACGAGGACAAAAGTCTGCTTGAAGGGGCAATTTATGCATCAGGCTGGAACAGTGCAAATGATACAGATTCAATGGCTTACATGTATTTTTCTGCACTTGCCGAGCATTACGGTTTTGACATAAACACAAAATTCAAGGATCTTCCCGATAAAATAAAGGATATTATTCTCTACGGCTCCGGCGGAGAAAAAATAAAGGTTCATTATTCCAGGTCATACGGCAGCGGAACATATAACACAGCCTTTGAAGGTATAATCACAAATCTTGAACGCAGGTATCATTCCACAGGCTCAGATTATTCAAAAGCTGAAATTGAAAAATACATCAATAATATACAATGCCCTCACTGCCACGGTGCAAGACTGAATGATACAGTGCTTGCTGTAACAGTCGGAGGCTTAAATATTTATGAATTTACCCGGCTTTCCGTTAAATCGGCTATGGAATTTATAAATTCCCTTGAGCTGTCCGAAAGGGAGAAAGCGATTGGTGATCAGATAATAAAAGAAATAAAGGCAAGGCTTAAATTTTTGCTTGATGTGGGGCTTGACTATCTTACTCTTTCACGTTCTTCCGGAACGCTCAGCGGCGGCGAAGCGCAAAGAATACGTCTTGCAACACAGATTGGTTCGGGTCTTATGGGTGTGCTTTATATTCTTGACGAACCGAGCATCGGTCTTCATCAGCGTGACAATGACAGACTGATAGCTACCTTAAAGCATTTGCGTGACCTTGGAAACACCGTTATTGTCGTTGAGCACGACACGGATACAATGCTGGAGGCTGACCATATTGTTGATGTCGGTCCTGGAGCAGGAATTAAAGGCGGGCTCATAGTAGGCGAGGGCACAGCAGACGACATAATGGCAAGCCCGGAGTCTGTAACAGGAAAGTATTTGTCAGGTGAAATTAAAATAAAGGTCCCTGAGAAAAGAAGAGAACCTTCCGACTGGATTGAGGTAGTCGGAGCTGCGGAAAACAACCTTAAAAATATTAATGTTAAATTTCCGCTGGGAGTTCTGACCTGTGTTACCGGAGTATCAGGCTCAGGCAAAAGCTCACTCGTTAATGAAATACTTTATAAACAGCTTGCCCATGACCTTAACAGAGCGAGGTTTCATGCCGGAAAACATAAAACAATAAAAGGTAAGGATAAGCTTGATAAAATAATAGCGATTGACCAGTCGCCGATAGGACGTACGCCGCGTTCAAATCCGGCAACCTACACAGGGCTTTTTAATGACATACGCGATGTGTTTGCTTCAACAAATGATGCAAAGGTCCGTGGTTATAATGCAGGACGATTCAGCTTTAATGTCAAAGGCGGCAGGTGTGAAGCCTGCACGGGAGACGGTATTGTTAAAATTGAAATGCATTTTCTTTCTGATATTTATGTCCCGTGCGAAGTGTGCAAAGGCAAAAGATACAACAGGGAAACCCTTGAGGTAAAATACAAGGGGAAAAATATATATGACATTCTTGAAATGACAGTTGATGAGGCTCTTGAATTTTTCTCAAATCTTCCGAAGCTGAAGCGAAAGCTTGAAACTCTTAAGGAGGTAGGTCTGTCATATATTAAGCTCGGTCAAAGCTCAACCACACTAAGCGGCGGCGAAGCGCAAAGGGTGAAGCTTGCAACCGAGCTTTCAAAAAGGAGCACCGGAAAAACAATATATATCCTTGATGAACCCACAACAGGCCTTCACTCCGCAGATGTTCACAAGCTTATTGATGTTTTGAACAAGCTGGTTGAGGCCGGCAATACTGTAATAGTTATAGAGCATAATCTTGATGTTATCAAGACTGCGGACTATATTGTTGATATGGGCCCGGAGGGAGGAGACGGCGGAGGAACGGTTATCTCCCAAGGCACCCCGGAGGAAATTGCTGAGTGTGATATTTCCTATACGGGACAGTATCTGAAAAAATATCTGAATAAATTTTAAAAAAATTATTCGTTATTTTGACGAATTAATTTGTTATATATTGACATATGCATGACATTATGCTACAATTTAATTACAATTTTTGTTTTGTAGAGTTAAATACTCTACAAAACAAAAATACACTATTAAAAATTGAGGGTGAATCATTATGAAGAGAATGATTTCGTTTATTTTAAGCCTTGTAATATTATGCACGATGCTTCCCTGCAATAATGTGCTTGCCGAAAATGATATTTATGTTGGCGATATGATTGTCAAAAGTATTGTTGATAGCGGCACTTGCGGAGATAATGCGACATGGGAACTGTATGATGACGGCGAGCTTATAATAAGCGGCAGCGGTGAAATGACAGATTGGTATGAATCATCAAGCCCGTTTTATCAAATTCGTAATTACATAAAAAAGGTGACAATAAACAATGGAATAACAAGTATTGGCAATCATGCGTTCAATTACTGCAGAAGCTTAACAAACGTATCAATTCCAGGTAGCATAAAAATCATTGGCAATAATGCGTTCTTTGAATGCAGCAGCTTAACAAGCGTAACAATCCCGGACGGTGTGACAAGCATTCGCATTTATGCGTTCTTTAAATGCAGCAGCTTAACAAGCGTAACTATTTCGGGCAGCGTGACAAGCATTGGCGATTATACGTTCAACGAATGCAGCAGCTTAACAAATTTAACAATCATGGACGGTGTGAAAAGCATTGGCAGTTCTGCGTTCAGTGGGTGTAGCAGCTTAACAAGTGTAACTATTCCGGACAGTGTGACACACATTGACAGCTGTGCGTTCGAGGACTGCAGCAGTTTAACAAGCGTCACTATTCCGGACAGTGTGACAAGTATTTACAGTTATTCCTTCAAGGGATGCAGCAGCTTAACAAGCGTAACAATCCCGGACAGTGTGAAGAGCATTCACGATGATGCGTTCAGGAACTGCAGCAGCTTAACAAATATTACAGTTGATGCCTTAAGCCAAACATATAGTTCGGAAAACGGAGTGTTGTTTAATAAAAATAAAACGACATTGATATGTTGTCCTGGTGGGAAAGAAGGAGAATATATAATTCCGGACAGCGTGACAAGCATTAGTTGGGGTGCGTTCGAGGGATGCAGCAACTTAACAAGCATAACAATTCCAGACAGCGTGACAAGCAGTGGCGCATCTGCGTTCAGTGGATGCAGCAGCTTAGCAAGCATAACAATCCCGGACAGTGTAACGAGCATTGACAATGGTGCGTTCCGGAGATGCAGCAGCTTAACAAGCGTAACTATTCCAGACAGTGTGAGAATAATTCGCCGCGATGCGTTCTACGGATGCAGCAGCTTAACAAGTGTAATAATCCCGGTCAGCGTGACAAACATCGGTTATAGTGCATTCTGCGGATGCAATAAATTAACAGATGTATATTACAGTGGAACAAAAGAACAGTGGAACAGCATTGCAATTGATTATGATTACAATGAAAATCTTACTAATGCGACAATTCATTACAACTTTAAAAGTTATTATACAATATCCTATAACGTCAACGGCGGAAGCGGTGCTCCTGCAAATCAGACAAAGAACCCCGGAGAATCACTGACCTTATCATCGGAAACGCCTAAAAGAGCAGGATTTACATTCTTAGGTTGGGCAGTATCTTCAACGGCATCAAGCGCAGAATATCAGCCGGGCGATAGCTTTACAACAGATTCGGATACTACGCTTTATGCCGTATGGCAGCAAAGTAAAACGGTGAAAGCAAGCGGCACTTGCGGAGACAATGCAACATGGGAACTGTATGATGACGGCGAGCTTGTAATAAGCGGCAGTGGTACAATTACAGAATTTTATACAAATGACAGTCAGTACATAAATAAGGTGACAATAAGTCATGGAATAACAAGCATTGGCGATTATGCGTTCTGTTATCGTGACAATTTAACAAGTGTAACTATTCCGGACAGCGTGACAAGCATTGGCGATTATGCATTCGGGGAATGCAGTGGTTTAACAAGTATAACAATCCCGGACAGTGTGACGAGCATTAGCTATGGTGCGTTCGAAGGCTGCAGCAGCTTAACAAGTGTTACAATTCCGGGCAGCGTGACAAGCATTGGCAATGATGCGTTCCGTGGCTGCAGCAGCTTGACAAGCGTAACAATCCCGGATAGCGTGACAAGCATTGGCAATGATGCGTTCTATGGGTGCAACGGCTTAACAAGCGTAACTATTCCGAGCAGCGTGACCAACATTTGCAATGCGTTCGTTGGATGCAGTATAGAATATGTATATTACAACGGCACTGAAAATCAATGGAATAGTATTGTGCCTTATGGATATTTTAATGATGCGGTAATATTATACCTCCGTTGCGGAGATAATGCAACATGGGAACTGCATGATGACGGCGAGCTTATAATAAGCGGCAGCGGTGCAATGACGGATTGGAGTTATAAATTAAGACCATCTAGAAAATCCGAAAGCCCATTCAGTAAACTTTCTCAGTACATAACTAAGGTGACAATAAGCCATGGAATAACAAGCATTGGCAATTGTGCGTTCTATTATTGTAACAACTTAACAAGTGTAACAATTCCGGACAGTGTGACAAGCATTGGTATGTGGGCATTCAGGGGATGCAGCAGCTTAACAAGCGTAATAATCCCAGACGGCGTTACAAGCATTAGTAATGATGCATTCTATGGGTGCAGCAGCTTAACAAATATTACAGTCGACGCCTTAAACCAAACATACAGTTCGAAAAACGGAGTGCTGTTTGATAAAAATAAAACTACATTGATATATTGTCCAGGAGGAAAAAGCGGAGAATATATAATCCCAGACAGTGTGACAAGCATTAGTGATGATGCGTTCTATGGGTGCAGCAGCTTAACAAATATTACAGTCGACGCCTTAAACCAAACATACAGTTCGGAAAACGGAGCGCTGTTTGATAAAAATAAAACTACATTGATATGTTGTCCGGGCGGAAAAAGCGGAGAATATATAATCCCGGACAGTGTGACAAGCATTAGTGATGATGCGTTCAATGGATGTAGCAGCTTAACAAGCGTAACAATCCCGGATAGCGTGACGAGCATTGGCGGAAGGGCATTCAGCGAATGCAGCAACTTAATAGATGTATATTACAGCGGCACAGAAGATCAGTGGAACAGTATTGCGATTGGTTCTAACAATGAAAATCTCACTAACGCGACAATTCATTGCATCATTAAAAGCTACACAATATCATATAACGCCAATGGCGGAAGCGGTGCGCCGGTGAATCAAACAAAGGAACATGGAGAATCACTGACCTTATCATCAGCAGCGCCTACAAAAACAGGCTTTACATTCTTAGGTTGGGCAACATCTTCAACAGCAGCAAGCGCTGAGTATCAACCTGGCGATAGCTTTACAACAGATGCAGATACTACGCTTTATGCGGTATGGAAAATTAATGAATATACAATATCCTATAATGCCAACGGCGGAAACGGTGCACCCGTAAATCAACCAAAGAGACACGGAGAATCACTTACCTTATCATCAGAAAAGCCCACAAAAACAGGTTTCACATTCTTAGGTTGGGCAGCATCTCCAACATCATCAAGCGCTGAGTATCAACCGGGCGATAGCTTTACAACAGATACAGATACTACGCTTTATGCGATATGGAAAATTAATGAGTATACAATATCGTATAATGCCAACAGCGGAAGCAGTGCGCCCATAAATCAAACAAAAAGACACGGAGAATCACTGACCTTATCATCGGAAACTCCTACAAAAACAGGATTCACATTCTTAGGTTGGGCAGTATCTTCAACAGCTGTAAGCGCAGAGTATCAACCGGGCGATAGTTTTATCATAGATGCAGATACTACGCTTTATGCGGTATGGAGAAAAAACATCTACACCGTTACATATAATTATTCTGCAAACGGCGGAAGTTTAGCAACAATAACAACAGCTGATGTTCCGAGCGGCGACGCGGCGGATTTATCTCCTACGGCTGTAAAGTCGGGCTGGGAATTTATTGGCTGGAATACCGACCCGAATGCGGCAGCGGCACTGTCATCTTACATGGTAACAGGTGATGTAACCCTGTACGCAATATTCGCCGTCATAAATGCAGCGGGAATAACACTTGATAAAAGCAGTCTGACGTTAAATGCCGGAGAAAGTGAAACACTTACAGCTGTCATTGCACCGGAAAATGCGACAGATAAAACTGTTTCCTGGACGTCATCAAACACAAGCATTGCCACAGTATCAGACGGAAAAGTAACAGCAGTAGGTGCAGGTACTGCAATAATTACGGCTGCAACCACTGACGGCGGACACACTGCAAGCTGTACTGTAACGGTTAAGGAAAAGGTTATTGATGAGAATGCCCCGAGAATAACAATATCGGACATAAAAACAATGCCGGGCAAGGAAATTCAGGTTACTGTTAACCTTACAAAAAACACAGGCTTTGCAAGCCTTGGCATTGAGGTGGGATATAATTCCGATATTATGACGCTTACAAATGCAGTACCAAATTCAGGCGTTGGCGGCATGTTTACCAAGGCTCAGTATTTTACCGTAAATCCGTATAATATGGGCTGGGACAGCGCAGGCAACATTAACTATAACGGAAATCTTGCAACACTTACCTTTAAGGTTTCCGAAAATGCTCCGGATGGAATTTATCCGATTACTCTCGACTATTACAAGGGCGTAAACGGTGATTATGTTGACGGCGATAATATCAACTATAACGGAAACCTTGAACCTGTCGGCTTTGTATATATCAGCGGAAATGTTATTGTTGCAAGCTGTATACCGGGAGATATAAACGGCGATGAAAACATAGACAACAAGGACGCTACATATCTGCTCCGTTACCTTGCAGGCTGGGCGATTCCGGACTTGAAAATCGATGCGATTGATGTTGACGGCAATGCCTCGATAGATAACAAAGACGCTACAATTTTGCTCCGTTATCTTGCGGGATGGGATGTAATATTGCACTAACGGAGGAATATAAATAAAATGAAAAAAATTTTAATATTAGTTTTAACCTTTGCAGTAAATATATTTACTGTTTCGGCTTTTGCCGAAGCAGCGCCCTCCGTCACGGTGGGAAGCGCTTCGGGTGAGAAGGGGGCAGTGGTGGAAATCCCGGTAGTTCTTGCAGGTAACAAGGGCTTTTCATGCATCGGCATTGAAATAGGCTATGACAAAAACGCATTGAAGCTAACAGCTGTTACCGCAGGCACGGGTATAGGTGCAACCTTTACAAAGGCGCAGTATTATACGGCAAACCCGTATAATATGAGCTGGGACAGCGCAGAAAATGTTGCTTTTAACGGAACACTTGCTACACTGACCTTTGAAATCACCGCGGAACAGGCAGGTACATATCCTATTACTGTTGACTATTACAAGGGCAGAAACGGCAATTATGTTGACGGAAACAATGTAAACTATGATGAAAATTTTGAACCGCTGGGGCTTACCTATACAAACGGCAGTGTTACCGTAACAAAAGAAAGCGGAGGCGGTGGAATGACTGTCAGCGGCATATCCTTCGGCGTTACCCTTTCGGGCGATACAAGTGTCGGCTTTGTCCGCGCGGCTCTGTATGATGCGAACGGCGCTTTAAAGTCGCTGAAAGAGTATCCGGCGGCGCAGAACGTAAATGTTGTATTTGATCCCGGCGCCGCAGGCGCTTATGCAAAAATAATGTGGTGGAATGATAATATGCAGCCCATGTGTGATGCTCAGACAATTCCTCTGCAATAATATCGTGGCTTGCCGTAAAAATAGCGGCAAGCCTGTTTTAAAGGAGAGTTTTATACAATGAAAAAGCTTTTGATTCTTATATCGGCATTAATGCTTTCTTTCCCTGCCAATATTGTGTTTGCCGGGGATTTCAATGCGGTTGTTGAAAGCAGGGAGGCAAATGCGGGCGAAATGGTTATGATAAATATTTCCCTTGAAAACAACAGCGGACTTATTGCGGCACTGTTCAATCTTGAATATGACAGGGAACGCTTAAAGCTGATTGAGGTTACGGACGGGCAAATTTTAGAGGGCGGCACATTTAGTCCGAACTATACGTCATATCCTTATAAAATGGTATGGAACAGCGCCTCTTATGAAAATTTTACGGATAACGGTGTTTTGGCGTCATTGAAATTTGAAGTATTAAGCAGCGCAAAGCCTGGAGACGCATTTATTAAGCTGTCATATAAGAATAATGATGTTTTTGATGTTGACCTTAATAATGTGGCACTAAATATTAAAAACGGCGCAATAAAGGTAAAAGGGAGCAACGGCACACAGGGCGGCGGAGGTGGGTCCCGTCCTTCCGGCGGCTCCGGTTCTGCCATCGCTGTTAAGCCGGCACCCGATTTGGCAGAAAAACAAATTATTTTAACTATCGGTGAAAAGGAAGCTTTGGTTTTCGGGGAAACAAAGCTTAACGACGTTGCCCCGAAAATCGTAAATGACCGCACAATGCTGCCTGCAAGATTCGTTGCCGAAAATTTGGGCGCAGCTGTTAAATGGGATAATGACGCGAGAACGGTCACAGTCACAAAGGATGATATAACAATCATTATTACCATTGACAGCCAGACTTCTCTTGTAAACGGTGCAGCTGTTGTTCTTGACAGTCCGGCATTTATTGAAAACGACAGAACCTACACACCGCTTAGGTTTATAGCAGAAAAATTGGGCGCCGCTGTTGCATGGCAGCCGGAGACCCAAAAGGTAATTATCACAAAATAATCTGAATAATTAAACAAAATTTTTAAATAATGCTTGACAAAGTGTTGATTTTCTGATATTATATCATAAAGGCTATGAAAAAGACAGTAACCGGGATATGGCAGGGAAGAGAATAGCGGTCGTGGCTGTAAGCCGCTTGCTGACCGTTCCGGCGAACACCACTTTGGAGCTGCAGGCTGAAATTTCAGTAAGCCCCGCCGCATTGCCGTGCGTTACAAGGTTAGTTGAGTGACGGATTTTTCCGTAATCAGGGTGGAACCGTGTATTTTATTGCACCCCTGAGAAAAATTGCTTTCGCATTTTTTCTTGGGGTGTTTTTTATTTACCCCTGAAAAATGCAGTTTTTCAGAAAGTGAACGCATTAAAAAACAAAGCGTTTGCACAAAGAATCAGGAAGGAAATGATAAAAATGAGTGAAATGAATGAGCTGCAGACACTGAGACATACAGCCTCCCATGTTATGGCACAGGCTGTAAAGCGCCTTTTCCCCGAGGTTAAGCTTGCAATCGGTCCTGCGATTGATACGGGATTTTATTATGATTTCGATTCGGAACACAAGTTTACCCCGGATGACCTTGAAGACATTGAAAAGGAAATGAAAAAAATTGCAAAAGAGAATCTTAAAATTGAAAGATTTGAGCTGCCCCGCGAAGAAGCACTTGAGCTTATGAAGGATGAGCCGTATAAGTGCGAGCTTATCCGTGATTTGCCCGAGGATGCCGTTATATCCTTTTATAAGCAGGGTGAGTTCACAGATTTATGCGCAGGCCCTCATGTAAATTATACAAGTAAAATCAAAGCGTATAAGCTTCTCAGCGCAACGGGTGCTTATTGGAGAGGCAATGAAAAAAATAAAATGCTTCAAAGAATTTACGGTACGGCATTTTTAACAAAGCCTGAGCTTGAAGAACATCTGAATCAGCTTGAGGAAGCTAAAAAGCGTGATCATAACAAGCTTGGACGTGAGCTCGAGCTTTTTACAACAAGCGATCTTATAGGTCAGGGACTTCCAATTCTTTTGCCGAAGGGTGCCAGAGTAATACAGCTTTTGCAGCGTTTTGTAGAAGATGAAGAGCAAAAGAGAGGCTGGCAGCTTACAAAAACACCGCTGATGGCAAAAAGTGATTTGTATAAGCTTTCCGGGCACTGGGGACATTATAAAGAAGGCATGTTTATACTCGGAGATGAGGAAAAGGATGATGAGGTTTTCGCTCTGCGACCTATGACTTGTCCGTTCCAATACCAGGCATATCTTAACCGCGGACGCTCCTAAAGAGATCTTCCGATGCGTCTCAATGAAACATCAACACTTTTCAGAAATGAAGCCTCCGGAGAAATGCACGGTCTTATTCGTGTGCGCCAGTTTACCATATCCGAAGGACATCTTATGTGTACTCCGGAGCAGCTTGAAGGTGAATTTAAGGGCTGTCTTGAGCTTGCAATATTCATGCTGAAAACCCTCGGGCTTTATGAAGATGTTTCATACAGATTTTCTCAGTGGGATCCTGATGACCGTGAAAAATATATCGGTACTCCCGAGCAATGGGATGAGGCTCAGGGCATGATGGAGAAAATACTGAAGCACCTTGAAATTCCATATGAAATCGGTATCGGTGAGGCAGCATTTTACGGTCCTAAGCTCGACATTCAAATTAAGAATGTTCACGGAAAAGAGGATACTCTTATAACAATACAGATCGATCAGATGCTTGCCGAAAAATTCGGTATGGAATATGTTGACAAGGACGGAACGAAAAAAACTCCCTGCATTATTCACAGAACCTCCCTCGGCTGCTATGAACGAACACTTGCGCTTTTGATAGAAAAATATGCCGGTGCTTTTCCGCTTTGGCTTGCTCCCGTACAGGTAAAGCTTCTTCCTATTGCTGACAGACATCTGCCATATATTGAGAAGATTAAAGATGAGCTTGAAAAAGCCGGAATAATAAGAGTTGAAATTGATGACCGTTCAGAGAAAATAGGTTATAAAATCCGTGAAGCACAGCTTGAAAAAGTGCCTTATATGATTATTGCCGGTGATAAGGATATAGAAAACAATGTTGTTGCAGTTCGTTCCAGAAAAGACGGAGATATCGGAACAATGGATATAGAATCTCTTATAGAAAAGCTTACAAAGGAAATTGCCGAAAAAAGTCTTTAATCACAAGTGTCACCCCTTATGCATAAAATAAGACATAAGGGGTGATATATATGCGGCTCGGCATAAGGCGTTCAAACGGTAAAAAAATATTTATTTTATTTGCCTTTGTTTTTTTTATTTCTGTTCTTTTGGGCTTCATTTTAAGGCGGCTTGAAATGCCGTTTACAGACGCTGTTGCCGCATATGCGGCTGCTGTCGGAAATGACGCTGTAAACAATGCTGTTGAAAACTGTCTAAGTGATAATGAAATCAGCTATGAGGATTTGGTTATACTAAAGGAAAATGATAACGGTATGGTAACCTCTATGGCGGCAGACGGATTGAAAATCAGCAGGTTAAAATCTCTTCTTACAGCGTCAATTCAGGAAAGTATAAGCAATACGCCGTCAAAGAAGGTATCTATTCCGATCGGCAGTGCTCAAAGCAGTAAGCTTCTTTCAGCATTTGGTCCGAAGCTCAGAATAAAAATCAGTCCTGCATCAATTACAAAAATTGATTTTCGTGATGTTTTTTCTGATGCAGGGATAAATCAGGTCAGACATACTATTTATCTTGATGTCAGTATTTCCGTTACTGTAACATCTTCTTCTGAAAGAAAGACCTATGATGTCCCGAATTCTATTCTTATTGCCGATACGGTTATAGTCGGAAACGTACCTGATTATTACGGCGGGCTTGCAGGACGGCAAATAATACCGGACACAAAAAAATCGGATTAACAGATTAATGAAAGGTAATGCAATTATGGCAAACGAAAAAAAAAGAGTGCAGGAGCTGACCGATTTTCTTAACTATCACAGCTACAAATACTATGTCGAAGACGCTCCTGAAATAAGCGATTTTGAATTTGACCGCGCTATGCGTGAGCTTGAAGAGCTTGAAAACAGCTATCCCGAACTAAAATCCGCCAATTCACCAACCTCCAGGGTGGGGGGGATGGTTCTTGAAAGCTTTGCGCAGGTTACACACACTGTCCCGATGGAAAGCCTTCAGGACGCTTTCAGCGAAGCCGAGATATATGAATTCGACAGACGTGTGCGAGAAGTTATTCCTAATCCCGAATATACTGTTGAGCAAAAAATAGACGGCTTATCTGTATCTCTTGAATATGAAAACGGTGAATTTGTAAGAGGTTCAACACGCGGAAACGGTCTGGTTGGCGAGGATGTAACAGAAAACATCAGAACAATCAGGTCTGTACCGATGCGGCTTACCGAAAAAATTCCTTATATTGAGGTAAGGGGAGAGGTTTATATGCCTCGGAAAAGCTTTGATTATCTGAACAAGCTCAGAGAGGCTGAGGAGCTTCCTTTATTTGCAAATCCAAGAAATGCAGCTGCCGGCTCACTTCGTCAGCTTGATTCAAAAATAACTGCTGAAAGAAAGCTTGATATTTTTGCATTTAATATTCAGCAGCTTCAGGGAAAGGAAATATCAACTCATAGTATGGGTCTTTCATACCTTGCCGAGCTTGGATTTAAGGTTATAAAAAGGACACAATGCTATAAAACGATTGAGGAAGCTTACAAGAGAGTTATGGAAATAGGAGAGGAACGTGATTCTCTTGATTTTGATATTGATGGTGCAGTTATCAAGGTGAACAGCTTTAACGACCGTGAGTTGCTTGGAAGCACCTCAAAATTCCCTAAATGGGCAATTGCCTATAAGTTTCCGGCTGAACAGAAGGAAACTGTTATCAGGGATATTATAGTAAATGTCGGAAGAACAGGAGCGCTGACACCTCTTGCACTTCTTGACACTGTCAGAATTGCCGGAACAAATGTTTCAAAGGCAACCCTTCATAATATTGATTATATCAGTGATAAGGATATAAGAATAGGTGATACGGTAATTATCGAAAAAGCCGGTGATATAATACCTGCAGTTGTCGGTGTCAGCAAAGAGAAGAGAACCGGTAATGAAAAAGTTTTTGTCATGCCGGAAAAATGCCCTTCCTGCGGCGGTCCTGTAGTACGTGAGGAAGGTGAAGCTGCATACAGATGTGTGGGAATCCGCTGCCCTGCTCAGCGGCTGAGAAATATCATACATTTTTCGTCAAAGCCGGCAATGGATATTGACGGTCTCGGCCCATCAATAATTGAACAGATGGTTGAGCGTGAAATAATACATGATGCCTCGGATTTATATTTTCTGAAACCGGAGGATATATCGTCAATGGATAAAATGGGGGAAAAATCCGCTGAAAATCTTTTAAAAGCTATTGATAATTCAAGAAATAATCCTCTCCACAGACTTATCTGCGGTCTTGGAATACGCCATGTAGGAGAAAAAGCCGCAAAAATACTTGCGGCACGTTATAAAACACTGGACAGGCTTTCAAGCGCATCTCTTCAGGAGCTTACAGAAATTAATGATATTGGTGAAAAAATGGCGGCGTCCGTAACTGAATTTTTTGAAAATACAGAAAATACAGAGTTTCTGAAAAGACTTGAGGAGGGCGGCGTAAACTGCGTGGAGGCTGATGATGATGAAGCGGCTGACATGCGTTTTTCGGGAATGACCTTTGTCCTCACCGGAACTCTTGAACACTATACGCGCGCCGAAGCAGCTGAAATTATAGAAAAAGCCGGAGGAAAAACCTCATCCTCAGTGTCAAAAAAGACAACATATGTTCTGGCAGGTGAAGAGGCAGGAAGCAAGCTTACGAAAGCGCAGGCCCTTGGTGTTGCGGTAATCAGCGAAGAGGAATTTGAAAAAATGTGCGAATAGAAGGGAAGAAGCAATGGTATTTAACTTTAGTTCTGCAGATATATCCATGGCTTACAGGCAGCTTCATAAAATACCTGAGCCTGAATTTAAAGAATTCAGAACAAGTGAATTTATATGGGATTTTTTGTCAAAATCAGGCCTTAAACCGGTAAAATGCGCCGGTACAGGCATTTATGCGGATATAGCCGGCAAACCCGGAAAAAAGAAAATTCTTTTCAGAGCAGATATTGACGCGCTCCCGATATCAGAGGAAAGCGGCGTTGAATTCGCATCGGAAAATCCCGGATACATGCATGCATGCGGCCATGATATGCATACGGCTTGTCTTCTTTTTGCGGCAAAAACGCTTAATGATAACAAGGACAAGTTCTGCGGAACAGTCAGGGTTTTGTTCCAGCCTGCTGAAGAAGGCTCCGGCGGAGCACTGCCTATGATAAATGAGGGTGCGGCAGAGGGAGTAACAGCCGCGTTTGCAATGCATGTTGAGCCTTTGGAAAGCGTGGGGACAATACTTTACAAAGACGGAGGCATTATGGCTTCTCCTGACGATTATAAGATTTTGATTAAAGGAAGAGGCGGTCACGGAGCAGAGCCCGAAAAATGCATAAATCCCATTACGGCAGCCGCTAAGCTTATTTCAAGATACAATAAGATCAAAGAGGTCTATTTCAGCAATACCCAATGTGTTACTACGGTATGTACCGTGAATTCCGGCACCATGAATAATATTATTCCGGATACTCTTGAGATGACGGGAACCGCAAGGTCATTTGACGCTGAAACAAGAGCAAAGCTTAAAAAGCTTCTTGAATTTTATGCCGAAAAAACGGCCGGTGAGTTTGGTGCTGATGTGGAATTTACTTATAATGAGCTTTATCCTCCGACAATCAGTGACAGCTTGATGAATGAAGTGGTAATTAAATCCGCTCTTGAGACTGAGGGCATAACGCAGATAAAGGAGCTTGAAAAGGGAAGTATGACAGGTGATGATTTCGCGTATTTTACTCAGCTTGTTCCTTCTTCTTATTTTAAGCTGGGTGTCGGCGGAAAAGGTAATCGATATCCGCTTCACAGTGCAAAGTTTCGTATTGATGAAAAGGCTCTGATGATTGGGTGCAGGCTGTTTGTTAATATAGCATGCAGATATTTATCGGAATAAATTAAACCGCCTGTTAAAGGCGGTTTTTAATTATTCAAAATTCAACACAGCATTTCCGAGGCTTTCCGTATAACCGGTAATTTTTTTTATTACCCTGTCACGCGCAGCTCCTGTAAGCGGTGTGGGCTGATAATTATTCCTTGAGGTCACGGAAGAAATGGAGCATGGTATTATTGATATATTATCATCAATAACGAGGGCTCCGTCCCTGAAGGTAAACTCCTGCTTAAATATCATTGTATCCTTATCTGATGAGTTACGGTTTCCGCCAAAGCAAAAATTACCAAGGCTGTATAAAATATATTTATCCTTATATTTCTCAATTCCCTGCAATACATGGGGATGATGACCTATTACAAGATCAGCACCATTATCTATTGCCTTATGTGCAAGCGAAACCTGAAGATCGGTGGGGGAGGAGGCCTTTTCAATTCCCCAGTGAAAGCTGACGATAATTAAATCAGGATTTTCAGCTTTTGCACGTTCCATTGCTTTGTCAAGATAGCTTCTGTGTGTATCATTTAAAGCATTAATCCCGATAAGCCCGATTTTAATTCCGTTTTTTTCAAGCATAGCAACGTCAAGACCTTCAAAACAAGCAATACCATTATCAGACAGATGTAATTTTGTGTCTGAAAATGCGATACTTCCATAGTCATGTGTATGATTATTTGCAAGATTTGCGGCTTCAACAGAAGAATCTGAAAGTATTTTAACATATTCAGGCTTTCCTCTGAAAGCAAACTGCTTATCAGCACGAGTGCCGTTTTCAGATAAAGTCCCCTCAAGATTAACAATAGTCAAATCGTCATTTTCAAAATATTGTCTGACATTTTTCAAAAAATAAGAATAGTTGTCGTTTTGGGCCAAGACTTCGGATACAAAGCTTCCGGCTCCGGCCCCGTTTATATCGGTGGCAAGAGTGCAGTCACCGACAGCTGTAATTTTCACCGAACTGTTTAAAAGATCAGGCTGTACAGAATCAGAGGCGCTGTTTTCATTATTTTCAGTTGATGCAGGAGCACTGTTGTCGGTATGGTCATATTCTTTCAGAACTGTATGTCTCATACCGATTATAAAAAGTATAATCATAATAATAAAAAGTATTTTTTTCATAATCGTAACCTTATACAATACAAATTAATTCAGGGAAGAAGAAAAACAGATGTAATTCTTATAAATAACTATTTAACAGAATTAAACCTAAATTTTACTTCTTAAACATAGTATTGAGCCTATATCGGTTATAAATCCTTTTTTAAGCTCGATTATATTAATTCCGTGTTTTTTCAGAAAGCTATTTATTTTATCAGCATCCCTGTGATATTTCAGTTCTCCGTTCAGAAATAAATTGTTCTCAAATACGCCTGTTGCTCCGCCAAAAAAACCATAATTCATTCCTTTGAGCTTAACATCACCTTTTGAAATTTTTAATACGTCAATACCGCTGCTTTTAAGCTTATTGTAAATACCTTCATCATCAGTGATTGCTGAGTTATCTTCAAATTCGCAAATGCTGCATTTAGAATATCCCTGATTAACATTTATACGTTTTGAAAATTTCTGTTCGATTACAGCAAGCGTTATTTTATCAGTATATCTGAAATTATGCACAGCAGTATTTCCAAAGCATGCTGCATTGTAGCAAACATCATAAGGATACTCAGCTGCGGGCTCAGAAATCCCGCAGCTGAGCTTAAAGCCTCTCAATAAGCTTTTATAGTACTCATAATCAGACGGACATACAACAATTTCATCAGACTTGATTCTGCATATACTTATGTCAGGATGACCGCAGACAGCTTCATATGTGCTTTTTTTATTTGTTTTTACAATATTTTCAAAATATCCAGATAAGCTATTTAATGTCTCTGCAGCTGTTCTATAATCGACAATTACAAAATTTGACATTATTTCTCCAGCAGCCATCTCATTACAATATCGTCAACCTCCGGCAGTCCTTCATGTCCGAAATCATGGTAAAAGGTTACTTCCTTGTGTGATGTAATTTTATTAAAGGCCGCAAATTGAGTTGACGGAGGGCAAACGTTATCCATAAGACCGGTAAACATTTTTACGTCTGCTTTTATTCTTTTTGTTATATTCTGAATGTCTATGTAACCAAGCAATTCAAAAATTTCATCTTCTTTTTCGTGCCTGGGGTCAAATTTTCTGAAATATTCCTTAAGCTCAACATAGGCTCTTTCTGCAAGATCCATTTCCCAGACTCGCTTATAATCGGACAAGAAGGGATAGCACGACGCTGCTTTATAAATAGACGGTTCCAGTGAGGCGCATGCAAGCGTCAGTGCTCCTCCCTGCGAGCCTCCGAAAGCAGCTACTCGTTTTTCATTGACCTCATCAAATCCCATTACTATCCGTGCCAGCTCAGCCGTATCAAGAAAAACGCTTCTGAACAAAAGCTTTTCAGGGTTATTTGAATTAAGACCTCTGATAATATGACCATGAAGTGTATTGCCGTTAACGCCTCCGACGTCCTCTGATTTTCCCGCCTGACCACGGCAGTCAAGAGCAGCAACACAAAAACCCTGTCCAACCCATGAAAGCAGCCACGTCCAATCCGGTGATTTACCTGAATATCCGTGAAAATGAAGCAACGCATCAGCAGGCTCTGTTATATTTTTCGGGCGTGCATATTTTGCAAATACTCTTGCACCGCCAATGCCTGTAAAATAAAGCTCAAAGCATTCTGCATTCGGATAATCGTAAACTTTTTTCAAACTGATATCCGGGTCAATTTTTTTCATTTCAGCTATTGAATTATCCCAGAATTCATCAATGTCCTTTGGGCATGGGCTGATGCCGTTATAGTTTTTTAATTCACTTGGTTTTAAATCTAATAACATAATAAAACTCCCTTTAAAATTTTTGATTTTTTCTTACTCTGCAAATTCTCTGACGCATCTTTCATATGCCGTGACAGGATTTTCTGCTGCAGTAATCGGTCTTCCCACAACAATATAATCAGAACCTAATTCTTTTGCTTTTGCAGGTGTGGTAATTCTTACCTGGTCACCAATGTCTCCGCCTTCAAAACGTACTCCGGGTGTTACTGTCAGAAAACTTTCGCCGCATACAGACTTAACCTTTCCTGCCTCAAGGGGCGAACAAACAACACCGTCAAGACCTGATTCCATAGCGTTGTGCGCATAATGCATAACAACCTTGTCAAGGCTTTCGTTTATAAGCAAATCTGTTTTCATCCTCTCCTCGCTTGTAGAGGTCAGCTGTGTTACAGCAATCAGCAGCGGACGTGTTCCATCAGGTCGCGTCAGCCCCTCAATTGCCGCTTCCATCATTGCTTTTGTACCAAAAGCGTGAAGGTTACACATATCAATATCAAGGCTGCTCAGTACCTTCATAGTCTTTTTTACTGTGTTGGGTATATCACAAAGCTTTAAATCAAGAAAGATTTTATGCCCCATTTGCTTTATTTCTCTTACCATTTCTGCGCCCTCAGCATAGAACAGCTCCATACCTATTTTTACAAAAGGTTTTTTATCCTTAAATTTATTAAGGAAATCAATTGTCTGTTGTCTGCTGCTGAAATCACATGCAATAATAACATCCTTACCCATAAAAATACCTCCTTAATGAGCCATACCGATAATATCGGTAAGTCTGCTTATATTATACTTCTTCATAACCTGCGGCAGATTGTTTATTATATCCCGGCAAGCGTACGGATTAATAAGATTTGCCGCTCCAACCTGTACCGCCGACGCGCCTGCAAGCATCATTTCAATAACATCATCAGCCGTCAAGACACCTCCCATACCGATAACAGGAATTTTTACGGCTTCATATACCTGATATACCATTCTGAGAGCAACCGGGAATATAGCCTCTCCTGAAAAGCCGCCCATTTTATTTGCAATTACGGGTCTTTTGGTTTTCAAATCAATTCTCATGCCGAGCAGAGTATTAATAAGACTTATTCCGTCTGCTCCTCCCTCTTCGCACGCAGCCGCAATTGCAGCGATATCGGTCACATTGGGGCTTAGCTTAACAAAAACAGGCTTTGTTGTTACGGCTTTTACAGCTTTTGTCACTTCATAAGCGCTTTTCGTATCTGTACCGAAGCTCATTCCTCCGTTGTGCACATTGGGGCAGCTGATGTTTACCTCAATTATCCCTACCTGTTCCTCTGCATCGATTTTTTTACAGCAATATACATACTCATCAACAGAAAAACCGCTGATATTTGCTATTACTTTTTTATCAAAGCATTTCTTAAGCTTCGGCAGTTCTTCACTGATAACCTTATCAATTCCCGGATTTTGCAGTCCGACAGAGTTTATAAGCCCCCTTGTACATTCCGCTATCCGCGGCGTGGGATTTCCGAATCTCGGTTCCTTTGTTGTGCCTTTAAAGGAAAAGCTTCCGAGAATATTTATATCATAAAGCTCGGCAAATTCATAGCCGAATCCAAAGGTTCCGCTTGCCGGTATAACCGGATTATCAAGCTTTAAGCCGCAAAGCTCAACAGTTGTATCTACCATATTATTTCCTCCTTAAGAAGAACAGGTCCGTCCTTGCATATGCGTTTTGAACCATATTTTGTTTTGCAGCTGCAGCCCATACATGCGCCGAAGCCGCAGCCCATGCGTTCCTCAAAGCTGTATTCACCCGGAACCGATACCGCATTGTACAAAGCCCTCAGCATTGGTTCGGGGCCGCAGGCGTAGGTGTAATCATACCCGTTAAGCTTCGAAATAACATCTGTAACAAAGCCCTTTTCGCCAAAGCTGCCGTCAGCTGTTGAAATATAAACCCTATCCGAGAGCGCTCTGAATTCTTCTGCATAAAACATATCCTCGCTGCTGTTAAAACCGAGAACAACCACAGGATTTTTCAGCTTCTTTGCAAGAGCATAAAGGGGCGGAACGCCGACGCCGCCTCCGACAAGAAGGGGTTTTTTCGCATTATTGTTCACAGAAAATCCATTTCCGAGACCTGTCATAACGTCGTGCAGGACTTCGCCCTCAAACATTTCGGATAATTTTTCAGTTCCCTTGCCCACTACCTTATAAATTATTGTCACAACACCTTCATCATAGTCACATACCGAAATCGGTCTTCTAAGATAAAGCCCTGAGATTGCAATATTTATAAATTGTCCCGGTTTAGTGATATTATCTGTGTCTCCGGATAATATCATTTTAAAAACATCCTTTGCTATTTTCCGGTTTTCAATAATTTTAAAATCTGAAATTTTCAAACTGAACCTCCGCTCTTTCCGTACCCCTGTTGGGTCGGAATATTTTTCCTTACTCCGCATCTATTGTCGAAATGCAGAAGGTGGTTTCCTCAAGAACGTCAAGGAGTACATTCACAGTATCAAGTGCCGTAAACATTGTAACATTGTTTTCAACAGCGCATCTTCTGATCATATATCCGTCTGTTTCATCATGGGCAGAATTAATATCACGTGTATTAATTACGTAATTAACAAAACCCTTTCTGATTGAATCGAGTATTTCCTCGCTTCCGTCACTGAGCTTTGACCTTACCCGCGTACGAATACCATGCTCTTTAAGGAATGCAGCCGTTCCGGAGGTGGCTTCAATATTAAAGCCGAGGTTATAAAACCTTCTTATAAGCTTAAGCGCCTCAGGCTTATCCTTGTCCGCCACGGTAACAAGAATTGTTCCATAGTTTGTAACATTCATGCCTGATGCCTTGAGAGCCTTATAAAGCGCGCGTGTCAGTTTTTTATCGTAGCCTATAGCCTCGCCGGTAGATTTCATTTCCGGTGAAAGATAGGCGTCAAGACCGCGTATTTTAGAAAATGAAAATGCAGGAGCCTTAACATACCAGCGTTCCTTCTCCTTAGGATAAAGCTCAGTGTAGCCCTGCTCCTTAAGGGATTTACCGAGTATTGCAAGAGTGGCAATATCAGCAAGCTGATAGCCTGTTGCCTTTGAAAGAAAAGGAACAGTTCTTGAAGAACGCGGATTTACCTCAATTACGAAAACATTTTCATTCTTATCAACAATAAACTGAATATTGTAAAGCCCTATAATTCCGATGCCCAATCCAAGGCGCTTCGTGTAATCAAGAATAGTATCCTTTGCTTTTTGCGAAACACTGAAGGTCGGATAAACACTTATACTGTCTCCGGAATGAATGCCTGTTCTTTCAACATGCTCCATAATTCCCGGAACAAATACATCCGTGCCGTCGCATACAGCATCAACTTCAAGCTCCTTGCCTTCTACATACTTATCAACAAGCACCGGCTTGTCCTCATCAATCTCAACAGCATCTTTGAGATATCTGCGAAGCCCGTCAACGTTTGATACAATCTGCATGGCGCGTCCGCCGAGAACATAGCTCGGACGAACAAGGACAGGATATCCTATTTCCTCGGCAGCTTTGATTCCGTCATCTATATTTGTAACGGCTCTGCCGTTTGGCTGCGGAATCTGAAGGTCTTCCATAATTTTTTCAAAGGAATCACGGTTTTCGGCTCTTTCAATTCCTTCAAAGTCAGTACCAATAATTTTAACGCCGCGCTTCATAAGCGGTTCTGCAAGATTTATGGCTGTCTGACCGCCCAATGACGCTATTACGCCTATAGGATTTTCAAGATGAATAATATTCATTACATCCTCGGTTGTCAGCGGCTCAAAGTAAAGCTTATCACTTGTTGTGTAATCTGTAGAAACAGTTTCAGGATTATTGTTTATTATAATAGACTCATACCCGTATTCTTTTATTGTTTTTACAGCATGAACAGTTGAATAGTCAAACTCTACTCCCTGCCCTATTCGTATCGGACCCGAACCGAGAACTATAATCTTTTTCTTATCACTTACAATTGATTCAATTTCATCCTCATAGGTTGAGTAGAAGTATGGGATATAGCTTTCAAATTCGCTTGCACATGTATCAATCATCTTATAAACCGGGAATATATTATTTTCAACGCGCTTATTATATATATCGTCTTCATTCATTTTCCATAAATGAGCGATGTATTTATCAGAAAATCCCATTTTCTTCGCCTCACGAAGAAGATGAATATCATCTATATTAGCTTCAAGCTCACGTTCAAAATCAACAATATTTTTTATCTTGTCAAGGAAAAGCATATCAATCTGTGTAATATTGCAGATTCTGCTGTGGTCAACGCCAAGCCACATAAGCTGAGCAATTGCATATATACGGTCGTCTGTTCCCTCAGCTATATATTCAAGCAAATCGTCAACGCTCATTTTACTTTGGTCAAACTTTGACATATATAAATGGCATACTCCGATTTCAAGAGAACGTGTTGCCTTAAGAAGACTTTCTTCAATGGTGCGCCCAACACTCATAACCTCGCCTGTTGCCTTCATCTGGGTACTGAGCTTGTTTGAAGCCTGAGCAAATTTATCAAACGGGAATCTCGGCATCTTTGTTACAACATAATCAAGCGTAGGCTCAAAGGATGCCGGTGTGTTGGCAATTTGTATTTCATCAAGAGTCATGCCGACAGCTATCTTTGCTGAAACTCTTGCAATCGGGTATCCGCTCGCCTTTGAAGCAAGTGCCGAAGACCTTGATACTCGAGGATTAACCTCAATAACGTAGTACTGGAATGACTGCGGGTCAAGAGCAAACTGAACATTGCAGCCGCCTTCTATTTTTAATGCGCGGATTATTTTAAGTGCGCTGTTTCTCAGCATATGATACTCTTTATTTGTCAGAGTCTGGCTCGGTGCAACAACTATCGAATCACCTGTGTGAATGCCGACAGGATCAATGTTTTCCATGTTACATATTGTTATTGCAGTATCGTTTTTATCACGCATTACCTCATACTCGATTTCCTTGTAGCCTTTTATGCTTTTTTCAACAAGAACCTGAGATACAGGAGAAAGCTTAAGCGCGTTTTTCATTATGTCACGGAATTCTTCTTCATTATCGGCAAAGCCACCGCCGGTGCCGCCAAGGGTAAAAGCAGGGCGAAGAACAACCGGATATCCTATTTTCTCGGCAGCCTTTATTCCCTCATCCATACTGTGCGTAATGATTGAAGGCAAAACAGGCTCACCAAGCTCTTCGCAAAGCTCCTTGAAAAGTTCTCTGTCCTCTGCTCTTTCAATGCTTTCACTGCTTGTCCCGAGAAGCTCTACCTGACATTCGCTGAGAACTCCTTTTTTATCAAGCTGCATGGCAAGATTAAGTCCTGTCTGTCCTCCTATGCCGGGGACGATGGCGTCCGGACGCTCATACCTAAGTACTTTTGCAGCATATTCAAGAGTCAGAGGCTCCATATATACCTTGTCAGCTATGGTTGTATCAGTCATGATAGTTGCAGGATTTGAGTTCATGAGGACAACCTCATAGCCTTCCTCCTTAAGAGCAAGACACGCCTGAGTCCCTGCATAGTCAAATTCTGCGGCTTGTCCTATTATAATCGGTCCTGATCCTATCACGAGTATTTTCTTTAAGTCAGTTCTTTTAGGCATTTGCCTCTACCCCCTTCATAATATCAATAAAGCGGTCAAAAAGATATCCACTGTCCTCAGGCCCGGGCGCGCTTTCCGGATGATACTGCACACTGAATATCTTATCAGCCGTACACTCAACGCCTTCAACGGTATTATCAAGGATATTCATATGCGTTATTTCAAGCCCTGTTCCCCGAACAGACTCAGGATCAACAGCATAGCTATGATTCTGGCTTGTTATTTCAATTTTGCCGTTTAAAAGGTTCTTAACAGGATGATTTCCTCCCCTGTGACCGAATTTAAGCTTATATGTTTTTGCACCATAGGCAAGTGAAATAAGCTGATGTCCAAGACAAATGCCGAAAATAGGATACTTGCCTCTCAGCTTTTTTACTGTTTCAATAACCGGTGTCACGTCCTCAGGGTCGCCGGGACCGTTTGACAGGAATACTCCGTCAGGCTTCATAAAATCAATTTCTTCCGCAGTTGTATTGTAAGGTACAATAGTAACATTGCAGCCTCTGCTGTTAAGACTTCTGATAATATTAAGCTTTATTCCGCAATCAACAGCGACAACATTAAATTTATGGCTTGAGGTTCTTGAATACCAGCGTTTTTTACAGCTGACAACAGAAACTGCGTCATGCTTCAGAGGTGTTGCATTGATTATTTCCATAGCCTCAGATATGGGCTTGTCTATATCACATATAATCACCTTCTGGCTTCCCTCATCCCTTATAACGCGGGTCAGCTTTCTTGTGTCAACACCGTAAATTCCCGGTATGCCGTTTTCCTCCAGTACCTCAGACAAGGTTTTTGTGTATCTGAAATTACTTGGCATATCGTTATATTCACGCACTATCATTCCGCCTATAGTAGGAGTTTTTGTTTCGTAATCATCATCCGTAATGCCGTAATTTCCAATCAGCGGATACGTCATAACAACCATCTGATAAGTATATGACGGATCGGATACGATTTCCTGATATCCCACCATGGAAGTGTTAAAAACAATTTCACATACTCTTTCGGTTTTAAATCCAAAGCTGTACCCCGGATATTCAGTTCCGTTTTCCAGAACAATTTTTACATCATATTTTCTTGCCACACTAATTCCCCCTTATAGAATGTCATCAAGCATTTCCCGAACACTTCCAAACCCGCAAACGGAGATGAGCGTCCTTTTGATTTGAACAATCCGGGATCAATTTTATATTTTTTGTTTAAATCAAATACCGTAAAGCTTCCTGTGTTAAAGCTGCTGTCTATGCAAAATCTTTTTTTGGGGCTTACGTGCATCAGTCTGATAAGCTCAGACATATTAATGATACCTGTTTTTACAAGCCCGGTATATAAAACCGGAAAAGCAGTTTCCAGACCGACAACACCCATAGCGCTTCCTGACAGTCCGCGTGATTTTTCCTCCTCGGAATGAGGCGCGTGATCTGTTGCAATCATATCAATTGTCCCGTCCTTGATACCGTCAATAAGCGCCATTCTGTCTTCCTCGCTTCGAAGAGGCGGATTCATTTTGAATCTGCCGTCCTCAAGGATATCCTTATCACTCAGAAGAAGATAATGCGGTCCTGTTTCACAAGTAATATCAAGGCCCTCAGCCTTTGCCTTGCGAATAAGCTCAACACTTTCTTTTGTTGAAACGTGGCAGACATGGTAGCCCGCTCCCGTTTCCCTGATAAGAGCAATATCTCTTGCAATCTGTGAAAATTCACTCTCTGAGCTTATTCCTTTATGACCGTGAGCTGCGGCATAAGCACCATCATGGATATATCCCCCGTTCAGGAGAGAGTTATTTTCACAATGCGCAGCTATAAGCTTATTCAGCTCACGTGATTTTTTCATGGCAAGAAGCATTATTTCATCATTCTGTACTCCGCGTCCATCATCTGAAAAAGCAACAACTCTTTGTGCCAATGCCTCCATATCCGAAAGCTCGGCACCGTTTTCACCCTTTGTAATCGAGCCGTAAGGATGAACACCGACAACTGCACTCTCTTTTATAATTGCCTCCTGCTTCGCAAGATTTTCAGCCGAATCCGGCACAGGCTTCAGATTAGGCATTGTACATACATCTGTATATCCTCCGGCTGCTGCTGCCATGCTTCCCGTTTTGATTGTTTCCTTGTATGAAAAACCCGGTTCCCTGAAATGTACATGTACATCTATGAAACCGGGCAAAACGCAAAGACCAGACGCGTCAATTATATCAGCATCGCTATTACCAAAAACGCCAAAAGACGCTGCTTCTCCACATACAGAAACATCGCCGCTTTTAAATTTTTCACCGTCAAAAAAATCAGCATTTTTCAGAATGTATTTCATTTCTACCTCCAACAAGCGATCTAAAAAAATACTCTTGCCGCACAGCAAGAGCACAGGTGTTATTCATTACATTTTTCAAACAGATAAAAAACCCGTTTGAAAATGCACACAAAAAACACGGTAAAGCATCAGTAAATCTTGCCGGCGTCTCTGCACCGTTTTAAAGATTTTTAAACGCCCGCACAGCATGCGGTCATATATCATTTTGTTCCTATCTGAAACATTTTACCACACAAACACAGTCATGTCAATATTATTTTTTTATTTTTATACGAAAACTACAAAATTTCCTGAAGATATATGATATATATGGATTTATTTTCAGTTTCGATTATTTCCCGAAAAAATAATATTCCTGATTTCAGAGCTGTATTGCTCAATCGGACAGCTTGTATCAATGATACGGCATTTTGAATAGGTGCTGAGCTCATGTTCATCAAAGTCAGACTCATCCATAATAAAACGCCTGCATACCTCTTTATAATTCGGGGCAGCCTGCATGGATTCTCTGTTAATACATCTTTCAAGACGTGTTTTATCGTCAAGCTTTAAATATATGACAAATATATTTTCTTCGCCGAATTTTCGAAAAAAATATTTTAATGCTTTCTGAGTAGTTATAATAATATAATCCTTATTCCTGTCAATATCAAGATCGGCGGTGAAATAGAACCATCTTCCGTGAACCGTATCATAGAATCGTTTTTCTATTATAACGCCCTGCTTTTCCATGCTGTTCATTTCATCAAGCGTTACATAATGGTAATTGACACCCTCGGTTTCATTTTCACGCTTTGGTCTTGTGGTATACGGAATAATTTTTTTTACCTCTAAAGCGGAATCACTCAGCACATTTTCAAGAGCCGTATCCTTACCGGTTCCGCTTTTCCCTATCAGACAATAAATATATCCCATTGGTTTTCTCCCAAATCTTATTTACACAGCTTCTATGCCGTTTTTATAAACAGAGCACAGTCTGAAATTCTCATCCAAAACGAGGAAATCGGCATTTTTTCCGTTTTCAATACTTCCCGCTCTGTCATCTATCTTCATTACGGCTGCCGGATTGATGGTTGCACATTTAAACGCGTCTGCTGCCGGAATTCCGAATTCTATAGCTTTTCTGACGCAGCGGAGCAGAGTTGCGGTGCTTCCGGCAATAGTACCGTCTGAAAGAGTTGCCTTCCCGTTTCTTACTGTTATGTCCTGACCTCCGAGGTCATATACCCCGTCCTCCATGCCTGTTGCCCTGACGCTGTCGGAAATAAATACAAGTCTATCCCTTCCGATGAGCTTATAAAGCGATCTCACAGCTGCCGGATGAACATGAATCCCGTCGCATATGCATTCACAGGTAATATTGCTGTCAAATGCGGCACCGATTGCATTAGGATTACGGTGATGAAATGAACGCATTGCATTAAAGGTATGCGTCATATGCGCCGCGCCGGCAGCTATTGCCGCCGCAGCAGTGTCATAATCACTGTCTGTATGACCGATTGAAACCACAGCTTCAGCTTTAATTTCAGAAATAAAATCCAAAGCGCCTTCAAGCTCAGGTGCAAGACTTATCAGCTTCACAATATTTCCGGAGGCTGCATTAATTCTTCTGAACTCAGAAGCATCAGGATTTCTTAAATATTTTTCATTCTGTGCACCTTTATACGTCTTTGAAAAGTACGGTCCCTCCATATGAATTCCGGCAATTCGGGAAAATTTCTCACCGTCATTTATATATTTCGCAACATTCATTGCCGCATCAATAAAGCTTTTCTCGGAACCGGTAATCAATGTGGGCGCAAATGTTGTAACACCGTTTTTCAGCATAAATTCTGCAATGTTCTCTATCGAAGTACTGTCTTGGTCCGAATTGTCACAGCCGACAGCGCCGTGAGTATGAATATCTATAAGACCCGGAACAATATATTTTCCGGTCATATCAATACCATCATATTTATTATCAGACACATCTGTAAACCGACCGCCTTCAATCATTACGTCCGTTATTCTGAAATCAAAATCACCTGTAAGCACCTTTGCATTTTTTATATTCATAATATACCTTCCATCAATATAACAAGTTTTGGGATTGTGTACTCCTGGACATAGCCGTCATACATTTATATCCGCTTATACAATTCATTTAAATGCCTGTATTTTTCACGGCAGATTCCGTCAAGCTGTTCTTTTGTTATTCTGAACTGCCAGTTTCCGTCAGCTTTTCCCGGAATATTCAGACGTGTGTCTGAACCGTAGCCGAGCAAATCCTGAATCGGAAGTATAACAATTCCGGCAGAGGATGCAAAAAGACATTGAATTATAGTATCATAACCGTTATTCCAGTCATCGCCGGTATAACCGCAGTAATCAAGTAAATATTGCCGCATGTCACCTTCAAGCTCCCATACGAATCCAAGAAGCGTGTTATTGTCATGAGTTCCTGTGTAAGCAATGCAGTTATTAATATAATTATGAGGCAGATGAGTGCTGTCCTCATAGGATAGAAATCCAAACTGCATTATGCGCATGCCCGGGAACTTTGAATAGTCAAGAAGCTCTGTTACATCCGGTGTAATCTCGCCGAGATCCTCAGCAATTATAAGCTTTTCGGGAAATTTTGTGTGAAGCATGTCGATAAATTCCTTTCCCGGTCCCATCTTCCACTCACCGTTTCTGGCAGTTTCGCTTGATGCGGGAATACTCCAATAAGAGCTTATACCACGGAAATGATCTATTCTTACGCCGTCAAACATACAGAACATATGTGATATTCTGTCTTCCCACCAACGGAAGCCATCATTTTTCATCAGCTCCCAGTTATAAATGGGATTTCCCCACAGCTGACCATCAGAGCAAAAATAATCAGGAGGCACACCGGCAACACATGACGGTCGTTCCATATCATCCAGTAAAAATAATTCCTTGGCAGACCACACATCACAGCTGTCATAAGAAACGTAAATCGGGATATCACCGATTATCTTAATCCCTTTTTCGTTAGCGTATGATTTAATTTCATTCCATTGTTTGAAAAATTCATATTGAGTAAATTTCCATGCGAAAAGTATTTCTTCATCAACACTTTCGACTTCCCATTCATACCATGGCTTTTCATCATTTGCAGCCTTTAAAGCCATAAACCTGCAAAAATCACCAAGGTATTTATTATTATCAATAAAACCCTCGATTTGCTCCCTGTCACACACTCTTTCCGACGCTTTCTTAAGCAAGGAAAACCTTGTGTGATAAAGCCTTACATATTCACAGCTGTAAGGTGTTTGCTGCTTGTATTCTGACAATTCTTCATCTGTAACAAGCCCCTTGCTTTTAAGCTTTTCAAGGCTGATGAAATATGGATTGCCTCCGAATGCGGAATAAGATTTATATGGCGAATTGCACTCATCAACCATGCAAAAAGGCAGCACCTGCCAATATGAAAAACCGCAGTCGGATAAAAAATCAATAAAGCATTTTGCTTCATCTCCGAAACTGCCGATGGAATAATCACCGTACAATGATGACACGTGCATAAGCACACCGCTGGCTCTTTTCAAAACTGCACCTCCGAATATTAAAAAAATTAAATTGCCCTGTGACCCAATCCTATAGAAACATCATTAAGATTTAAAAGACCTACGGCAAAAAATACGCAAACGCTTATATGGCTGTTGTATCTTGCAATGGCAATTTTACCTCCGATGTTAAGACCGATTGATTTATCAACAATCTGCCGTATTGCTTCATGTGCGGCCCCAACAACGGCACCCTCTTCAGCATGCGATTCACCGATTACACCTTCACGCCGCGATGCAACAACAGCACGTTCCAAAATTTTTGTTATTCCGTCAGGAACATTAGCACCAAAATCAATCGCAACTGATTTTATATTGCTCTTTGCCAAACTGCTTATAATTTCATTTTCTTCATCTCTTGTTTCAGTGACGGCAAGCTTAATAGCTGCCTTTGCTACTTGTTTTGAACCATATTCCATAAAATAACTCCATTCTGCCTCGAACAATTAAAAAGCCCCTGAAGCATTCATTCCTGCAAGGTATCCGGTTGACCACGCAATCTGGAGATTAAAACCTCCGGTATATGCGTCAACATCAATTATTTCACCTGCAAAATATAAACCCTTTAGTAATTTTGATTCCATTGTTGAAGGATTGATTTCATTTACGCATACGCCGCCTGAGGTTACAATAGCCTCACTGATGGGGCGAAATCCGATTGGAGTAAGGGTAAGTCCTTTAATCACCTCAGATAATCGCATGCGTTCCTCTTTTGTAATACTGTGTATTTTTTTTCTTTCATCAATCCCGGAGAGCTTAAGCACAATCGGAATTAATGCTTTGGGAAGCAGCTTATCAAGACCGTTCAGAACATCCTTGTTTAATTCGTCCTCAAAGTCCCTGAGTATCCTGGCATTGAGCTTTTCAATACTCAGCCCCGGCTTAAGGTCAATTGTCATAACATATTCCAGATCGCCGCGCATATGTGCTGATGCGGATAAAACAAGAGGTCCGCTTACTCCGTAATGAGTAAACAGCATTTCACCAAGCTCCGAAAAAATGCATTTCTTTTTCTTTGATGTGCCTCCCTCGCCTGCTTTGTAAACAGAGAGAACAACGTTTTTTAAAGACAGCCCGGCAAGAGCGCATGCCCATTTTTCCGATGTTATTACAGGAATAAGAGACGGCTTAAGCTGTGTAATTGTATGTCCGGCCTCGGCAGCAATCCTGAAGCCGGAGCCGTCGGAGCCTGTTAACGGATATGAGGTGCCTCCGGCAGCTAAAATAACCTTACCATAAAGCTTCCTGCCATTTTTAAGTATTACTCCATCGACTCTGCCGTTGCTTTTAAGCAACCCGGCAGCTTCATCATGGATAAGCTTTACATTTTTTTTCAAGGCAAACCCGGACAAAGCATCTGCGACATCTCCTGCATTATCCGATACAGGAAATATTCTTCCTCCCCGTTCTGTCTTTGTTTCGACACCTAATCTTTTCAGTAAATCTATAATATCATCATTTGTAAAAGAGTACAAAGCACTGTATAAAAATTTCGGATTTGTAGGGATGTTCTTAAAAAATTCATCAATTTCAGCAGCATTTGTTATATTGCATCTTCCCTTGCCCGTAATTCTGAGCTTTTTCCCGAGAATTTTATTTTTTTCAACAAGGATTACTTGCCTGCAATGCCTTGCGGCAAAAGCGCAGGCAATAAGTCCGGCAGCGCCGCCGCCTATAACAATTATATTACTTTCAGTCAAAGCTATATACCTCTTAGTCCTTCCGGATATTGTTCCTCTCAGAATCAGCCAAACGGCGATAGGTACAGAAGGTAAACGAATATCCGTTATCAATTATTTCGTCAGATTTGCCGGCAAGATACCAGTCAGCAAGACCGTCAAAATCAGGCAAAAAGGAATCGGCAGGAGTGGAAGCGTTTACTTTTGTTATAAGTGCGATATCAATATATGGAAGTAACAGCCGATAAATACTCTCTCCGCCTATAACAAAAGCATCGTTATCTGATGCTTCCGGAATATGCATAAGCTCATCAAGACTTCTGACTACCGTAATTCCGGCAAAAGGCTTAAGTGTTTTTGAAAAAACAATATTATTTCTGTTTTTCAGCGGATTCCCGCCCGGGAATGATTCAAGAGTTTTTCTTCCCATAATAACAGTATGCCCTTTTGTAGTCTCCCTGAAAAACTTCATATCAGCAGGTATGGAAAACAACAATTTATTATCTTTTCCTATTCCCCATTCGGCAGATACTGCTGCTATAAGCTTCATAAACATCTTCCTTTCACTGACAATGGTGTTAAAAACACTTGACACGGTAATTTTTTCATGGTATAATATTTTCATAGGAGCTTCGCTCCAAGCCGTATAAAACTAATTTGAGGTGCAGAGAAATGAAAATAGAAAAATTATTTAAAACAAAAAATGTGCCGCTGATATTTTCAATAATATGCGGTTTGTCATATTTTGTAATAATAACACGATTTATACTTACCTACACCTCAAAAGGCGGAAGTCTCCTTGCGTTTTTCTTTTTTCCTGCCATAACCTGCGGCATGGCGCTTTTTATTTTTAAAACTATCAAAGCATACCTTGAAAGCAATGCTGCTGCATCACTTAAAGTATTATTTTACACACATATTTTAATAATAATTATATCAATTGCAACATTAATCGAATGGATTACAGTATAAAATACTATTGATCAAGCTTCCCCCATGTTATGCGTTCAAGCTCATCAGCATCCTGATCCTTTTCAAGTATCTCAAAATCACTGCTTCCGGCGTGATTTTGTTTAAATTCTTCATTTTCCTTCTCGGCTTCCGGTATTGTTGAAATACCTTTTTCATGCCAGTTTGAAATAATTTTATCCATGTACGGAAAAGAAATTTTATTGATTCTTAAAATACAGTATTCGTATGCAAGAGCAATCATTTCCTCTGACATATCAAGAGTGTCATGCCACTTTTCAAGATATTCTTCTTCAATTCCGGTAAGACTGCGTTCTCTTATACCGAAAAGCTGTTTCAGGTTGTTCATATACTTTTTCTTCGTTTCATTTTCATTCAGAAAGCTTTCTACTGCTTCAATAGAGTCAAGCCCCCTTTTATGCCAACCGCTCGCAACGCGTTCAATATAGGTCATGCTCTTTTTGCCGATTGAGACGCAGTATTCAAGCAGCATAAGAATAACCTCAGGAGAAAACTCAAGCTTATCATAAAACCAATACAAACTTTTCATTTCCGCAGAGCTCAAGGTTCTGCCGAGAACCTCCTGAGAAAGCTGCATCATCTCTGACAGCTTCTCATTATCTTCAATATGTTTACTGATTTCACCTATATCATACATCGGATGCTCATCTGATTTTTCATCAGCTTCGCTGACTGAAGGAGGCGGTGCGGCGGAGGTATCCGCAACACCGTCATCCAGAACTTGTATTACACCCATGTTCTGCCAATATCGTACTGCTTGCAGCACATCACTTTCAAGAAGCTGCAGTCTGTCAGCTATTACGGAAAAAACAATTTCTGAGCCTGTTGCTGAAAGCATTAAAATATGCAGATAAACCTTGATGAAAACAGCATTTGTTGTCGGGAAAACTTCATCTATCAAACGAGTTGATACCGCAACATATTCCTGTTTAATTACAACTTTAGGCATAGCCTGTTATCTCCCTTTCGATTAATAGCCTTACAATATGCGTATATTCTTAATTATGCAGTCGTTAAGAGGTCTGTCATTATAGTCAGTTTCTAAATTTGCAATATCATCAACAACCTCAATACCTTCAACTACTTTTCCGAAAGCCGCATATTGACCGTCAAGGTGCGGTGCACCAGCATGCATTATGAAAAACTGACTTGTAGCGGAGTTCGGAAACATTGTTCTTGCCATGGACAGCACACCTCTTGTGTGCTTCAAAGTATTATTATAGCCGTTGGATTTAAACTCACCGACAATTTCCTCGGTCGCCTTTGATTTCCCGTCAGGATAAATGCCGCCGCCCTGAATCATAAAGCCCTTTATAACGCGGTGAAAAATCAGTCCGTCATAAAAATTATCCTTTATCAGCTTTATGAAATTAGCTACAGTAATCGGTGCCTCATCCGGATATAGCTCGGCAATCATGCTTTTGCCGTTTTCAAGTATAATTTCTATTTTTATATCACTTGTATTCATAAAATTTAATTCTCCTTAATTACTCGTCATCTTCTTCGGAACTGTCCTCCGAAACAGGTTCTGTTTCAGAGTCTTCTTCGGGGACCTCTGTATCGGGTTCATTCTCCGGAGCTGCCGCTTCCTCCTCATCATCTCTGTCAGCAAGAGCTAAACTTACAACTCTGACATCGTCACTCATTCTCATAAGACGAACACCTTGTGTATTTCTTCCGATAGTATTTATTTCATCAGCATGCATTCTTATAACAATACCGTCTGAGGTTATTAAAAGAACATCGTTTTCGTCGGTGACAGAAGCCATGGAAGAAACATAGCCTGTCTTTTCGGTAATCTTATAAGTCCTAATACCCATTCCTGCTCTTCCCTGAAGCTTGTACTCGGAAAATTCTGTTTTCTTTCCGAATCCGTTTTCGGTCACAACAAGACATTTTGAAGCTTCATCAATGACCGCTCCGCCGACAACGTAATCACCGCTGCGAAGCTTGATTCCGCGGACGCCGCGGGCTGTTCGTCCCACGCCTCTGACATCACGCTCTTTAAATCTTATAGCCATGCCGTTATGCGTTACAAGCATTATATCCTTATCACCATCAGATAAGTCAACACGTATGAGCGTATCGTCATCATCAAGACCGATAGCGCGCAGTCCTACACTTCTGATTTTAGAATAATCCATAAGTCTTGTTTTCTTAACAATTCCGTTCTTGGTAATAAACAACAGATTTTCAAAATCGTCAAAATTCCTGATCGGAATCATTGCAGTTACTTTTTCTTCAGTTTCAAGCGGAAGAAGGTTTACAATAGCTGTTCCTTTGGCTGTTCGTCCCGCTTCTGGGATTTGATAGCCCTTAAGCTTGTATACAATACCTCTGTTTGTGAAGAACAGTATGTTATCATGAGTTGAAGTGCTGCAGATATACTCAACATAGTCTTCATCACGTGTCTGCATACCTGCAATTCCGCGCCCTCCGCGATGCTGTGATTTGTAGGTATCGACAGGAAGCCTTTTGATATACCCTTTGTGAGTCATTGTGAGGACTACATCTTCCTCTTCAATCAAATCCTCAATGTCAAGCTCGTCCGTAATCATTGCAATCTCTGTGCGGCGTTCATCGCCGAACTTGTTCTTTATGTTTATAAGGTCTTCTTTGACAATTTGAAGAATACGTGATTCATCTGCAAGAATATCCTCAAGCTCTGTGATTTTCTGCATTGTTGCGCTGTAATCTTCTTCAATCTTATCACGTTCAAGACCGGAAAGACGTCCGAGCTGCATCTGAACAATGGCAGTAGACTGTACCTCGGAAAGACCGAAGCGCTCGCTTAAATTTACTTTTGCGTCAGCTATGCTGGAGGATGAACGTATGATATCGATAACCTCATCTATATAATCGATTGCGATCCTGTAGCCTTCAAGCAGGTGAGCATGTTCCTTAGTTTTTTTCAAATCATGTATTGTTCTTCGGCGAATTACATCCTCCTGATGCGCAATGTAACAGTCTATCATTTCTCTGAGTGTCAGACATCTGGGCTGACCATCAACAAGTGCAAGCAAAATAACACCGAAGGTTTCCTGCATCTGCGTAAACTGATAGAGGTTATTCAGAACTACATTCGGATTTGCATCTTTTTTTCAGTTCAATAATAAGGTGAATATTGGTATCGGACTCATCTCTCGTCGAAGATATTCCATCAATTTTGCCGTCACGGACAAGTTCGTTTATATGTGTTTCAAGACGAGCCTTATTAACCTGATAAGGCAATTCGCTTACAATTATCCTGTTTCTGCCTTCATGCTCTTCAATTTCAGCTTTTGCTCTCATAATTATTCTTCCACGGCCGGTAGAATATGCCCGTCTTATACCGCCGAGACCCATTATCATACCGCCGGTCGGAAAATCGGGCCCCTGAATATGAGTCATGAGTTCTTCAAGAGAAATGTAAGGGTCATCAATAACAGCAATAATTCCGTCAACAACCTCGCAAAGATTATGCGGGGGGATGTTTGTTGCCATACCGACAGCTATTCCGCTTGAACCGTTTACAAGAAGATTCGGAAAACGTGACGGAAGAACACTCGGTTCCTGAAGCTTATCATCATAGTTTGTAACGAAATCAACGGTTTCTTTATCTATATCCACAAGCATCTGAGCGGCTATTTTAGACATCTTAGCTTCGGTATATCTGTATGCAGCCGGAGGGTCGCCGTCAATGGAGCCGAAATTTCCCTTACCCTGAACGAGAGGATATCTCAATGAAAAATTCTGTGCAAGCCTTACCATGGCATCATAAACAGAACTGTCACCGTGAGGGTGATATTTAGCAAGAACGTCACCGACAGTTGCGGCTGATTTCCGGAAATCATTTTCATAAAGAAGGTTGGACTCAAACATATCATACAAAATACGTCTGTGCACCGGCTTCATACCATCCCTGACATCCGGGAGAGCACGGCTGACAATTACGCTCATTGCGTAATCAATATAAGATTTTTTCATTTCGCTGTTAAGTTCAACATTAACCACTTTTGAATTTTCAATTGCGGCCATATCAAATTCTTTTTCGGCCCTTTTACGCGCCATTCAAATTCACTCCTGTACTTACGTTATTTTTAAATATCCTCCGCCGTCTTAAGAGGTGAAGATCATAGTAACATTCTATATAATTATATCACACTTTTGCTGTAAAATCAAGGATTTTTCAGGTTTTTTAGCTAATAATTTTATCTTTTGTGTAAAATGCAGACAGCAGACGCTGAAATACCTTCACATCTGCCCTCAAAACCGAGTTTTTCCGTTGTTGTTGCCTTTACACTTATCGAATCAAGGTCAGTTTTCAGAACTTCGCTGATATTTTGCCTCATTTTATCTATATAATCCGAAAGCTTCGGCTTCTGAGCTGAGATGGTAATATCGGCATTACCTACCGTATATCCTTTTTCGGAAATAAGCATATTCACATGGCGAAGCAGTTTTATGCTTGAAATCCCCTCGTATTGTTCGTCAGTATCCGGAAAATGCTTGCCGATATCCCCAAGCGCAAGAGCACCAAGAAGCGCGTCACACAGTGCATGAACAGCAACATCTGCGTCAGAGTGACCAAGAAGTCCGAATTCATGCGGAATTTCAACTCCGCAAAGCACGAGCTTTCTGCCGGCAGCAAGCCGGTGTACATCGTAACCATAACCTATTCTGAACATAATATTAATACCTCCTGTAAAAAAGAGGCGTTGCTTTAAGCAACACCTCTTTTTCTCTAATAAATTCTATGAAAAATACAGCTTTTGCTCACAGTAAATCCGAAAAGCCGGAGCAGCGTTTTCTTAAAATTCCTTCCGCAGCAGAAATGTCCTCAGGCACGGTAAGCTTAATATTATCAGGGCTTCCGCTTACAAGCTTTACAGGCAGCCCTCCCCACTCAAACAAAGCGCAGTCGTCAGTCACCTGATAACTCTGTTCCTTGGCAAGTACATGAAGCTTAAGAAGCTCTGAACGTATAAAAACCTGAGGCGTAAAAATTTTAAAAAGCTTTTCGCGCTCTACAGTACCTTTTATAAAACCGTCTGAATCACAAAGCTTCATTGTGTCAACGCACGGTGCTCCGACAGCAGCAGCACCAAACTTTATTGCCGCTTCAGCAGCTACGGTTATATCAGCGGCTGTAACAAGAGCACGTGCCGCATCGTGTATCAATACGTACTTGCTATCAGCCTCAGAAACACCGATAAAAGAAGATTCCTGCCTTGTACTGCCTCCGATTATAACATCAGAGACCTTTTTAAATCCTGCAGAAAGCATGCGGCAGCGGTCAATATCTCTTCTTCCGGTAACAATTATAATTCTGTCAATCATATCTGACTTTTCAAGCGCATCAAGAGTATATAAAATAATTTCCCTGCCCAAAAGCTTTAA
This sequence comes from Clostridia bacterium, assembly GCA_017935675.1. Taxonomy (GTDB): domain Bacteria; phylum Bacillota; class Clostridia; order UBA1381; family UBA1381; genus RGIG9115. Next base: position 58,933 of record JAGBHE010000095.1, read on the forward strand.
GAAAACCTTGTTTACGTCAGCTTTCATACGTGTGCCGCTGCCGGCAGCAAGAAGAACAGCATTCAATATATCATCCCTCCTGCGAAACAAGGAGACGATCTACAATGGAATCCATAATAAGCTCAATGTCTTCACGACCGGCAAAATTGCTCATTACAAGTTCACTTACAACTATTTGCTTTGCGTTTCCGAGAATCTTTCGTTCGCTTGTAGAAAGTCCTTTTTTACGCTCACGGTACATAAGATCCTTTAATACGTCAAGAACACGGTATATATTGCCTGATTTAATTTTTGACATATTTTCACGCTGTCTGCGATTCCAGTTATTATCATCATACAAAGGCTCGTTTTTAAAATAATCCATTACCTTTTTTGCTTCATCAGCATCAATAACATACCGGACGCCGATTTCTTCGCAATTATCCATTGGTATCAGCACTGTCATATTTCCGGAATGAATTCTCATAACATAATATTTTTTCTTCTGACCGAGAATTTCTTTTTCAACAATGGATTCAATAACACCGGCACCATGAAGCGGATACACAATTTTATCCCCAATATCAAACATTTTTTTCCTGACCTTTCAAGCGGCAACACTTGTGCGCTTATTTGCTTTAAATCTATTATATCACAAATTCAACAAAAGTCAAAGGATTATTATGAAAAAAATTAACATTTTGTAATATTGTAGCTTTTTGATAAATTTCAACATAAATTTTAGGGTATTTTTTCAATAAGAAAAATTGCTTTAAATATATGTCTGCAATATAGAAAAGAGCGGCTTTTCAGCCGCTCCTGATACTATTTAATTATTCTTGCTCTCAACACACCGTCAACCGCTGAAACTTTATTTAAAATATCATCGGAAAGTTCATGGTCTGTGTTCATAATTGTGTAAGCAACATCATTTTTACTCTTATTTATCATATCAGAAATATTAATGCCCTGATCTGACATTATTTTTGTAAACTGAGTAATCATATTCGGTATGTTCTTATGAATAACAGCTATACGTCCTTTATCACCGCATGGGAGTGAACAATTCGGAAGATTTACGGAGTTTACGATATTTCCGGTTTCAAGATAGTCGGAAAGCTCATTTGCAGCCATGACAGCACAATTATCCTCAGACTCCTCTGTTGAAGCTCCGAGATGAGGTATTGCGATAATTCCAGGTACATTGACAGTCTCGGCACACGGGAAATCAACAACATAGCATGATACCTTGCCGTCAGCGATTGCAGCTTTTATATCGTCATTATTTACGAGCTCACCGCGTGAGAAGTTCAGAATCTTAACTCCGTCTTTCATTGAAGCAATTGCTTCGCTGTTTATAAACGCACGCGTATCATCTGTCAGAGGAACATGCATTGTAATATAATCACAGTTTTCAAATATATCCTGATAGTTTGACGCCTTTCTGACATGGCTGTCAAGCTTCCATGCAGCGTTTATTGACAGATAAGGGTCATATCCGATTACTTTCATTCCGAGGTCAATCGCAGCGTTTGCAACGAGAACACCTATTGCGCCAAGACCGATTACGCCAAGGGTCTTTCCCTTAATCTCACAGCCGGCAAAGCTTGATTTTCCTTTTTCAACCTGCTTTGCAACATCATCACCGGTAAGACCTGCAGCCCACGAAATTCCATCTGTAATTTTTCTTGAAGCAAGTAAAAGACCGGCAATAACAAGCTCCTTAACACCGTTGGCATTTGCCCCCGGCGTATTAAATACAACAATTCCTTTTTCAGTGCACTTTGGAATGGGTATATTGTTTGTACCTGCTCCCGCTCTTGCAACAGCTTTCAAAGACTCCGGAAGCTCCATATCGTGCATGGCAAAGCTTCTGAGAATAATTCCATCAGCATTTGCCGCAGAGTCATCTGTAATACTGTATTTGGACGAATCCAGCTGCTCAAGACCGCATGCGGCAATTTTATTAAGTGTCAGAATATTAAACATTTTTTATCTCCTTTTCACTTCTGAACGGAAATTAAATCCGTATTCAAATATTTTCAGCCTCAAACTTCTTCATGAACCGAACAAGCTTTTCAACGCCTTCAACCGGCATTGCGTTATATATACTTGCTCTCATTCCGCCGACTGTTCTGTGACCTTTAAGATTAACAAAGCCTGCTTCCTTTGCCTCTTTTACAAACTTTGCGTCAAGCTCATCATTTCCGGTTACAAACGGAATATTCATAAGCGAACGATCCTCAGGAACAACAGTACCCTTGAAAAGCTTTGAAGAATCAAGGAAATCATACAGCATCTTTGCTTTCTTTTCGTTGATTTTCTGTAACGCTGCAACGCCTCCCTGCTCTTTTACCCATTCAAGAACAAGCTTTAATACATATATCGCATATGTAGGCGGCGTGTTATAGAGTGAATCATTCTTTGCATGGATCTCGTAATCAAACATTGTCGGTGTACCGGGCAGACAATTTCCGATAAGGTCATCACGCACGATAACAAGCGTCACGCCTGCAGGCCCGAGATTTTTCTGTGCTCCCGCAAACAAGAGACCGAATTTCGAAACATCAATTACCTCTGACATTACACACGATGAAATATCAGCAACAAGTACAGCGTCTGTTTCGGGAAGCAATGTATATCTTGTTCCGTAAATAGTATTATTGTAGCAGATGTAGAAATAATCCGCATCCTTTGAAAAGCTTGCGGGATCAAGCTTCGGAATATAGCTGAACGTCTTATCGGCAGAGCTTGCCACACGATTAACTTCAATATATTTTTCTGCCTCTTGTGCAGCCTTCTTAGCCCATTGACCGGTTATAACATAATCAGCCTTTTTGTTTCTGGCAAGATTCATGGGTACCATGGCAAATTGGCTTGAAGCACCTCCCTGAAGGAAAAGAACCTTGTAATTGTCAGGAACATTCATAAGCTCGCGAACAAGCGCCTCGGCATTTTTTATTATATCGTCATAATCTTTAGATCGATGACTCATCTCCATGACAGACATGCCGGACTTTCCGTATTCTGTCATTTCATCCTGCGCCCTTTTAAGAACCTCAAGGGGCAGCATTGATGGTCCTGCCGAAAAATTATAAACTCTCATTTGAACGACCTCCGATATTTTTTTGTGTCATGTATACACTTATTATATTATATCTCTTTTTTCTTAATTCGTCAATATTTTCACAAAGATATTTTAAAGATTTTTTAACAAAAAAAATTAGATTTATTTGATTTTTTGCGTAAAAACAACCAAAAGGCACAAAATATCTCACGCCAACGCCGCAAAAACAAGTCTTTGCGATTTATCTGTGCTTTTTTCAAACGAAAATCCATCAAAGACTTCAACTGTCGAAAAGCCTCCGTCAATAAGAGCTTTTTTTATTTGTTTTTCGCTGTAAGCACGCTGAATCTGTATCTCGCGGAAGCGTTTATACGCACCGTCTTTTTCCTTTGAAAAGAAATTAAGCTCCATCCGGCAAAGACCGGATTTATATTCATTCTCCCAAGCATAAAACATATCTTCCGTGTCATATACAAATGTGTTTGAGCCAAGAATATTTTTAAGCTTATAGGGCGAACTGATATCAAAAACAAAAATGCCGTCGTTATCAATAAAGCATGTGCGTATTCTTTTAAAAATATTTTTCAGATCATTATAGCTTGTTATGTAATTAAATCCGTCAAGCATACACAAAAAAGCGCCGCAGCTGCCGTAAAGATCAAGCTTTCTTAAGTCCTGGTGCAGAAACAGAATATCGCAGCCGGCTTTTTCTGCTTTATCTCCTGCAACATTCAGCATATCCTCCGAGATATCAACAGCAATAACATCATATCCTTTTTTCGCCATGGGAATCGAAACATTTCCCGTTCCCGCAGCAAGGTCGCAGACAAGCTCAGGCGATTTGTTGAAATGCTTGAAAATATTTTCTATAAAATCGGTTATGCCATCATAATCTATATCCTGAAGCATAAGCGAATCATAAACCGAAGCAAATTCAGCGTACACAAAAAAACCACCTTTAAAATAATATATTGAAATTATATCATTTCTCGGTGGTTTTGTCAACTGCTGTGCAGAATAAAAAATCAGCAAAAATCAAACAACCTTCATAAGCTTATTCAGTCACAAGCGGGGATGCCGCCCGGTGCAGCATCCCGCCGGTTTCGGAAACTTATTCAATCAGCTTTGACTATTATATATTTGTCATCGGAATAATCTATCGTGATTTTATCACCGGCTTTAACGCTGCCGTCTATGATTTCCTCGCTTATAAGATCCTCTATATCCGACTGTATGGCACGGCGCAGCGGTCTTGCGCCGTAGACAGGATCAAATCCAGATTCGGCGATTTTCTTTACTGCCGCATCGGAGAAATCGGCTTTTATTTCGTTTGCCGCAAGTCTGCCCGCCAATCCATTAAGCATAATTTGTGCGATTTTCCGGATATCCTCCGATGTCAGGCGCGAGAATACCATAATTTCATCAATTCTGTTAAGAAATTCAGGTCTGAAAGCTCGTTTCACTTCTTCCATAACTTTTTCACGTATTTTCTTATTATCCTCCGAAGCATCTTCCGAGTTTAATTCCTTAGAGAAACCAAGCTTCGCCCCCTGAGGATTCAGAATGTTCTTTGCGCCGAGGTTCGATGTCATAATAATGACTGTATTCCTGAAATCAACCTTTCTGCCCTGAGCATCTGTCAGAATCCCGTCCTCAAGCACCTGAAGAAGTATATTGAAAACGTCAGGATGAGCTTTTTCAATTTCATCAAAAAGGAGCACGCTGTAAGGATGTCTCCTTATTTTTTCCGTAAGCTGTCCTCCCTCTTCAAAGCCTACATATCCCGGAGGTGAACCGATAAACTTTGAAACGGCATGCTTTTCCATATACTCCGACATATCAACTCTGATCATAGCATCCTCAGAACCAAACATGCTTTCCGCAAGTGCTTTTGAAAGCTCGGTTTTACCGACGCCGGTAGGACCCAGGAACAGGAATGAACCTATCGGTCTTTTCGGGTCTTTAAGTCCTGCCCTGCCGCGTCTTATCGCTCTTGCAACCGCCTTTACCGCATCATCCTGTCCCACAACACGTTCATGCAAAGCAGCTTCAAGATTTTTAAGCCTTTCATTTTCGCCTTCTCGAAGCTTTCCGGCAGGTATATTAGTCCATTCGGCAAGAACCGAAGCAATATCATCAGCCGTAACGGTCAGTCTGCCGGAGGTATTGTTTCCTTTCCAGTCCGCCTTCTGTTTTTCAAGCTTTTCACTCAGTTCTTTTTCCTCGTCCCTAAGACCTGCCGCTTTTTCAAAATCCTGAGCAGTAATAGCTTCTTGTTTTTCGTTCTGAAGCGCTTCAAGCCTTTTTTCGAGAGTTTTCAGCTCTTCAGGGGGGGTTTGCTCGGAAAGCCGTTTTTTAGAAGCGGTTTCATCGATAAGGTCAATTGCCTTGTCCGGAAGGAATCTGTCACTGATATAACGGTACGACATTTTTGCGGCTGCTTCAAGGGCGTCATCGGTAATTGATACGCCGTGATGAGCTTCATATTTGTCTCTTATGCCCTTTAAGATTTTAATAGTTTCATCAACTGTCGGTTCTCCTACCGTAACCGGCTGAAAACGGCGTTCAAGTGCAGCATCCTTTTCAATATGCTTTTTGTATTCGTTAATAGTGGTTGCTCCTATGAGCTGGAGCTCGCCTCTTGCAAGTGTCGGCTTCAAAATGTTGGATGCATCCATTGCACCTTCAGCGCTTCCCGCTCCGACAATTGTATGAACCTCATCTACAAACAGTATAACATCCTTTGCCCCTACAACCTCTTCAACAACCTTTTTAAGCCTCTCTTCAAATTCACCTCTGTATTTTGCTCCGGCAATCATTCCGGATAAATCAAGACATACGAGTCTTTTATTAAGAAGCGGTTCGGGAACGTTGCCGGCTGCAATTTTTTGAGCAAGTCCTTCAATTACTGCCGTTTTGCCAACACCCGGCTCCCCGATTAAGCAGGGATTATTCTTTGTTCTTCTTGACAATATCTGTATGACTCTGTCAATCTCACTGCTTCTGCCAATTACGGGATCAAACTTATTTTCTGATGCCATTTGGGTAAAATCACGCCCGTACTGGTCAAGCATAGGAGTTTTTGTATTCCCGCTTCTTCTTTGACTGCGCTGATTTTTATCTGTTTCAGGCCCGTCAACAGCCGAAACGATATTATTGTAGAATGAACCGGTGTTTATATTGAGCCCTCGCAGTATTCTTGCCGCAACACCGTCACCGTCATGAATTATCGCCATAAGAATATGCTCTGTTCCGATATAACCGTGACCGAGACGCTGCGCCTCAAGAGCGCTTATTTCAAGAATTCTTTTTGTTCTCGGAGTCAGAGACAATTCACTGTTTTGATCAAGGGGCACTCCTGTACCTATTATTCTGGCTATTTCATTGCCGACCATCTCATAGGTTACTCCTGCTTTTTCAAGCTCCTTTGCGGCAACGCCGCTCCCTTCTTTTATAAGGCCGAGAAGCAAATGCTCACTTCCGATATATCCATGCCCCATCTCACAAGCTGCATGATGGGCAAGCGTTATCGCTTCTCTTGCTTTTTCCGTAAAATTAGAATTCAACATAATAAAGACCTCCCTTATACATTGCCGCGTATATACTCCGAACGTTTTATATCACGCACATCCGGCGTTGCCGAGCCGTCTGTAATATGTGCAGGTCCGGAGCAAACAATCATTTCCATTGGTGATATTTTGCTTTCCTCTTTAATTATTCCCATATTTTTGCCAAACAAAACATCAGATATCAAAGAAATAGCTTCTTTTGAAGAAATACTTCTTGCGTACTTCAAAATTCCGTACGACCTGTAGACTCTGTCTTCAACAGCAGTTTTATTATTCTTCAATAAAGACGCTCTCGCTTCTTTTTCAAACGCTATTATTTGATCGCTGACATTTTTTACTCTGTCTATGATTTCTCTTTCTGTTGCACCGGTGGTAATCTGGTTTGAAATCTGATAGAAAAAGCCTTCAGCCTCCGAACCTTCTCCGTAATATCCGCGTACGGTTATTCCGACATTGCTTGCCGAAGCTATAATACGATTCATGCTTCCCGAAAGAGTAAGTGCGGGAAGATGCATCATCACAGAAGCTCTTAAGCCCGTTCCGACATTTGTCGGGCACGCGGTAAGGTAACCTGTTTGTTCATCAAATGCAAAATCAAGGTTTTCGCTTAACACATCATCCACCTTATCACATATTTCAAATGCATCATCAAGCTTGTAACCGCCCAGGATAACTTGCTCTCTCAGATGATCCTCCTCCATTATCATAAGACTCATGGTTCTGTCCTTATTAATAAGACATTCATGGCTGCCGGAGCTGAGCATCTGACTGCTGATAAGATGGCTTTCCGAAAGCCGAATTTTTTCTTCCTTTGAAAGCATTGAAAGCTTCATATCCTCAAAATCTGCCGACAGGGTTGAATTTGAGTTAAAAACGGCATCTTTTATTTTTTTAATCACTTCATCCGGATTATCCAAAGCCCCCGGAAACGGAATTTTATCTAAATTTCTGGCAAGTCTGACGCGTGTGCTTATCACGATATCCGGATTCTTCTCTTTATACCAAATCATAATTCGCTCATCCTTTCTCAATATCCCGTATTTCCTTATGCAGCTTTGCCGCGGTCTCATAATCCTCGCTTCGAACAGCCTCCTGAAGCTTTGTCCTCAATTCTTCAAGTCTTCTCTTCTTTGACAGCTTCATGCGCATATTTCCGGGAATTTTTCCTGTATGAACAGGATTCTGATGAATTTGTCTGAGAACTGCCGAAAGAGGTGCTGCAAAGGTTTTATAGCATTCCGAACAGCCAAGCTTGCCTGTTTTCTTAAAATCGCTGTATGTTCTGCCGCAAACAGGGCAATGCGTTTCTTCTCTGTAGGTTGTCGGAATCTGAAAAAAATCAGAATCATTAAATAAATCAAAAATATCAAACATTTTTATTCTCCGTCCCTTCTGTCAGCTTTGATAATGTGTTTTTTAATATTGAGGCTCTTACCTTGTTTTTATACGGCTGATTTATCGGAATGCTTCTATCGGAAACAGCGCTTCCGATAAGCAAAGCGTCATGCTGTGATATTATGCCGGCTGAAACTGCCGAGCCGAGAAGCGATACTGCTCCGCCGGCGTCAATTTCCGCTCCGATAAGTCCGATATATGAAGCCAAAGCTCCGGCACCGGTCATACGGCGTATTCTGAGATATCCTCCTCCGCCGCGCTTTGATTCGGTCACATATCCGTTCTCTTCGCTGAATCTCGTGGACAGCACGTAGTTTATCTGTGACGGCACACAGTTAAATACGGACGCAAGCTCATTTCTCTTTAATTCAATCCATCCGTCCTCATCATTCAGAAGCTGCAATATAAAAGCCTCTATTCTGTCGCTCATACCCACTTGGCAATCACCCCAATCTAACCTTTACTGACCTTCGGTCATTTTAACTTTGACTTTCCTTGACCTTTAATTAAATTATACAGCCTCTTTTATATTTTGTCAAGTATTTTTTGTTATATATTTATTTAACTTTTTATGAACGCATCACCTGCTGTTGAAAAATAACCAAAGCGCTAAATACGACGAATGACGAATTTCAGCCCTTATTGAAATAATTATTATAAAAATAGCACAAAATATATGCAAAAATTAGCGATAAATAAATTAAAAATAGCACTTGAAAAAAAGCTGAACTTGTGTTATAGTTATATTGTATAATTTTGCTTATGAAGTATACATTATTTCTTCATGGTAAACTTACATCCGATATGGTATTTAAGGAAGGAATGGATAGGAAATGGCAACAAGTTTAGAAAGCATGCCTATTTACGGCAAACTCAGCATCATCAGCATGAGAGGCACAGAAGATATTACCGCAAAAATTGACAGATATCTTAAAAGCTTCCGCGCTTTTGAGGACGAAGAAAGTTATCAGACACATGTTACCTGTCCGAGATTCGGCACAGGAGAGGGCAAATGTGTAATTAATGAAACCGTGCGCGGTCATGACGTTTACATTATATGTGATATGTTTAATTACGGTGTTACATATAAGATGTACGGTTTTGAAAATCACATGAGCCCGGATGACCACTATCAGGATTTAAAAAGAATAATAGCAGCAATGGGCGGAAAAGCGAGACGTGTTACAGTTGTAATGCCAATGCTTTATGAGGGACGTCAGCATAGGAGAGCAAGCCGCGAATCGCTGGATGCCGCACTAATGCTTCAGGAGCTGGTTCGCATGGGCGTTTCAAATATAATCACTTTTGACGCTCACGACCCGAGAATCCAGAATGCTATCCCCCTGTCCGGATTTGATAATGTTCAGCCAACCTATCAGATGATTAAGGCTCTTATACGTGCCATACCTGATATTTCGCTCGATAAGAATGATACAGTTGTAATCTCCCCCGACGAGGGTGGTATGTCGCGTTCAATGTACTATTCCTCAGTGCTTAAGCTTGATCTCGGAATGTTCTATAAAAGAAGAAATTACAGCGTAGTCATTGACGGTAAAAACCCCATTGAGGCACATGAGTACCTCGGGCGTGATGTTTCGGGAAAGGATGTTATTATCGTTGACGATATGATATCAAGCGGAGAATCAATGATTGATGTTGCCGGGAAGCTTAAATCCAAGGGCGCAAAAAGAATTTTCGTTTTCACATCCTTCGGTCTTTTCACAAACGGGCTTGAAGTCTTTGACAGAGCTTACGAGGAAGGAATTCTTGATAAGGTTTTTACCACCAACCTTATTTATCGTCAGCCGGGTCTCAAGAACCGCGAATGGTACTGTGAGGTTGAAATGGCAAAATACGTATCCCTTCTGATAAACACCATGAATCATGATGCAACAATAAGCGAACTGCTAAATCCTGTCCAGAAAATTCAGGCACTTGTTGATAAACTGAAATAAAATTATATATAAAAAAACAGGCTGTTTTTTGAACCGACTCCCAAAAGTCAGAACGGTTCATTTAAAACAGCCTGTTTTTTTATGACTAAATTCGCGCAACGCCGGTTTTTCTTGCCGCATCAGCCACCGCGTCAGCAACATAGTCAACTACTCTTTTATCAAACACATCAGCAATTATGTATTCTTCGTTCAATTCATCATCGGAAATAATTGAAGCAATCGCCTGCGCCGCTGCAATTTTCATTTCCTCATTTATATCACGAGCCCTGACCGCAAGTGCGCCCTTAAAAATTCCCGGGAACGCAAGAACATTATTAATCTGATTAGGATAGTCAGATCTGCCGGTACCAACAATCCTCGCTCCTGCCGCCTTCGCTTCCTCAGGCATAATTTCCGGAACAGGATTTGCCATTGCAAAAATAATGGGATTTTCGGCCATTGTGCCTATCCATTCTCCATTTAAAACGCCCGGCGCAGACACGCCGATAAATACATCTGCATTTTTCAAAGCAGCTTCAAGGGTTCCTTTAACACATTTTTTGTTTGATTTTTGCGCTATTTTGCACTGCTCGGGATTTAATTCGTCCATTCCGGAATACAAAGCACCCTGCTTATCGCACATAATAAGCTCTCCGACGCCGCGCGACAAGAGCAGGTTTCCTATTGCCATTCCCGCAGCACCTGCACCGTTAATTACAACAGTGATGTTCTCAATGCTTTTTCGGGCAACACGAAGCGCATTAAGAAGTGCCGCAAGAACAACAACAGCTGTTCCATGCTGGTCATCATGAAAGACAGGAATGTCGCATTCCTGCTTAAGCCGCCTTTCTATTTCAACACAGCGCGGCGCGGATATATCCTCAAGATTGATTCCGCCGAAGGAGCCGGAAATCAATGAAATCGTTCTGACGATTTCATCTACATCCTTTGATTTTATACAAATAGGGAAAGCGTCGATATCGGCAAAGGTTTTAAATAACGCACATTTTCCCTCCATAACAGGCATTCCTGCCTCAGGTCCGATATCTCCAAGCCCGAGAACAGCCGTTCCGTCTGTTATTACCGCAACAAGGTTTCCGCGCCTCGTATACTTATATGACAGCTCCGTATCCTTACTGATTTCAAGACACGGCTGGGCAACGCCCGGAGTATACGCAACTGCCAGCTGTTCCCTGTTTTTTACCTCCGCTCTCGATATAACCTCTATCTTCCCTTTCCATTCCTCATGCTTTTTTAAAGCAACTTCTTTTTTGTCCATTAAAAACCTTCCTATCTTGTTAAAATATATACAAAGAATACCGCATACATAAGCAGCATACAGTTGCCCTTCCACATGGTAAGTCTTTTCTTATGCAAACATAAGCCGTATACTGCAAGACTTCCGCAAATACATATTATAATATCATAAAAAGCCTCTGCGGAAACAGCAACCGGAGAAATAACAGATGCCATTCCGATAATAAACAGCGTATTGAATATATTTGAGCCGATTATATTTCCGACAGCTATATCACATTCATTTTTCTTTACAGCCACAAGACTTGTTACAAGCTCAGGCAGCGAGGTACCGACGGCGACAATCGAAAGACCTATAAACTGTTCGGTAAGCCCGAAGCTCAGAGCAATCTCTTTAGCGCCGTTTACCACAGCTTCACCCCCGACAACAATTGCGGCAGCACCTATAACAATATATAAAACAGTCTTGACATTGCTTAAAGAAACATAATTATCTTCTGCGGCAGATGCTTTATTTTGTTTTGCATTGCGAACAAGAATAAACATGTAAAAGGTCATGAACAAAAGAAGAACAATACCTTCAAATCTTCCCAAAACACCTCCGACAGAAAACACAAGCAAAAGTACCAGAGAAAAAATATAAAACGGATAATCACGTATTAAGGTTATGCGGGAAACGTCCATTTTTATAAAGAAAAGACATATGCCGATAACAACTAACAGATTAAAAACATTTGAACCGATAATATTTCCTACTGCAATTCCGGCAGCCTTTTGTATTGACGCTGCAATGCTTACCGCAGCTTCAGGTGCGCTTGTCCCCATCGCAACTATTGTAAGCCCGATAACCATTGGCGGAATGTGAAATTTATTTGCCACAGAAATACATCCGTCAACAAAAAAGTCAGCACCTTTAATCAACAAAACAAAACCGATTATTAATAAAAAATATTCCACTGAAAATTAACTCCTATTTTTCATATTGCTGTAAAAACACATCAAGATTTTCAACCGCGGTTTTCCCAAGGGAAATCAGCAAATCAATTTGCTCCTGAGTATCTCCGGAGCCCGCAGTAATTACGATAAGATATCCGTTCTGATAAATATTAATAGAGGGAAAAGCAATATATGCCGCATTACCTAATCCCTCAACTTTCTTTTTCTTTGTTCTGCCCTCATATCCGGACTCATAAAGTTCCTTTACCGAGCTTTCGGGAAGCTCCTCAGACGGACTGGTAACAGTAACGAAAACAGGGTCTCCGCTGCCGAGCGGTTCTGCAAGATAAGAAGCCTTATATGAATTATCGTTAATGCTGACCACGGCATCATAATTAAGCTTAAGCTCATATTTTCCTCCGATTGCAGCTTTGGCATCCTCTTCGGAAATAATATCCGTAGGCATAACGGGAGGAACAACAACTTCTTTTTTATCGCAGCCGCACATTAGCATTGCAGAAATTGCAAGTATAAGTATAAAAAATCTGTTCATGTAAATATCCTCCCCGATTATTATGGTTCCATCCGAACATTGCAGCAGCCGTTATTATGCCGGATACAAAAAGTTATTTTTTCAAATTTAATATTTCTTTAACATTCTTTGCGATATTTTCCGCAGTAAGACCGTATGCCTCAAACAGCTCTGCCGGTTTCCCGGAAGCTCCGAAGCGATCCGTGCCGATTATTTTTACGGGCACAGGACAGGATTTACATACAACTTCGCAAACAGCACTGCCGAGACCGCCCATTATATAGTGCTCCTCAGCCGTCACAATTGCCCCGGTTTCTTTAGCCGCCTTTATTATTATATCCTCATCAATAGGCTTTATTGTATGGATATTAATAACTCTTGCGTTAATTCCGTCTTTTTTAAGCATATCCTTTGCTTCAAGCGCAGCATTTACCATAAGTCCCGTTGCAACAATCGTTGCATCACCGCCGTCCGATAATTGAACGCCCTTGCCAAGCTCAAATTTATAATTTTCATCATTAATATCAGGAACTGCAAGGCGGCCGAAGCGCATATATACAGGTCCGTCATAATTGCACGCCGCATGTACAGCCTGCATTGCTTCTATATCATCTGCCGGATTTATTATTACCATCCCGGGAATGGATCTCATAAGCGCAATGTCTTCAAGGCACTGATGTGTTGCGCCGTCCTCGCCAACTGATATTCCGGCATGGGTCGCACCGATTTTAACATTAAGGTGAGGATATCCGATAGAGTTTCTTATCTGCTCAAATGCGCGCCCCGCAGCAAACATTGCAAACGAAGAAGCAAAAGGAATTTTTCCGCATGCAGCAAGACCTGCAGCAACACTCATCATATTACCTTCAGCAATCCCCATGTTTATAAAACGCTCAGGATATTTCTTCTTAAATACTTCTGTCTTGGTGGATTTGGAAAGATCGGCATCCAAAACCACAACATTTTCATTTTCACCGCAAAGCATAAGCGCTTCACCGTAGGATTCTCTTGTCGCTCTTTTCGCCATAACCGTTAACCCTCCAATTCTTTTATGATTTTGTCAAGCTCATCAATTGCCTGAGCATACTGCTCATCATTCGGTGCAGAGCCGTGCCATGCAGCATTATTCTCCATAAAAGAAACATTTTTTCCTTTTACCGATTTCATTATTACTGCCGTAGGCTTCGATTTTGTATTCTTAGCATTATCTATTGCACTGCGCAGGCTCTGAAAATCATGAGCGTCGCTAATTACAGTATTCCATCCAAAGGCTTCAAACTTTTTATCAATGGGTGTAGGATTCATTACATTAGTAATATCACCGTCAATCTGCAAACCGTTAAAATCAATAAAAGCTGTAAGGTTGTCCAGCTTATAGTGAGCAGCAAACATCGCCTGTTCCCAGACCTGCCCTTCTTCAAGCTCACCGTCGCCCAAAATTGCATACACGCGATAGTCTGCGTTGTCAAGCTTTCCGGCAAGCGCCATTCCTCCGGCAGCGCTGATACCTTGTCCCAGTGAACCTGTTGACATATCAACACCGGGAACGCCTTTCATATCAGGGTGACCCTGAAGATAGCTTCCGAAATGACGGAAGGAAGGAACATCTGATATGGGAAAAAATCCCCTTTCAGCCAATGCTCCGTAAAGTGCGGGAGCTGTGTGACCCTTAGACAGAACAAGCCTGTCTCTGTTCTCCATTTTGGGATTTGCAGGATCAACATTCATAACCTCAAAATACAGCAGCGCTAAAAGGTCAGCAATTGAAAGTGAACCTCCCGGATGACCGGATTTAGCGGAATGAACTGCCGTCAATGCATCCTTGCGGATTTTATTTGCAATAATTGCAAGACGCTTTTCTTCCATTTCTACAATACCTCCGTTTACAATTAATCAAGAGCCGAATCAAATGCAGCTCTCATTATTTTCTTAAGTCTTTCCTGCCTTCCGGCAAGATATAAGTATCCGATCAAAGCTTCAAAGCCCGTAGCCCGCCTGTACTCATTTACATCAGCATTCCGTGGGACAGTCGGAGATTTCGCATTTCTCCCGCGCTTATAAACAGCCTCCTCCTCTTCGGTCAGTATTCCTTCAAGAGCGCGGACGCTGTTTGATTGAGCATGAGCTCTGACATATTTTACAGCTTCAACATGCAGCTTGTGAACAGGCATATTACTATGAATGAGTATAAGCTCATGCCGGACAAAAATTTCATACACACTGTCACCAATGTACGCAAGTACAAGAGGCGACAGCAGCTCAGGTCTTTCTATTCTGTTTTTGTCCATTTCACACCCATAGGAGTATCCTTCAGTTCTATATTCATAGCCTTGAGCCTGTCACGGATTTCATCAGCTGTTTTGAAGTCCTTCGCCTTTCTTGCTTCCTCTCGTTTTGCAATCAGTTCTTCAACCTCGGAATCAATATTTTTTTCTTTTTCACGCGTAAATATGCCGAGAACATTTCCAAGCTCACGAATAAGCTCCAGAGTTTTCTTAACCACCGAACGAGCATTCATTTTTTCGGTTGACAAGGTTGTATTTGCCGCATACGTAATATCAAATATAACAGATATCGCATCAGCGGTATTAAAATCATCCTCCATAGCATCAATGAATTTCTGTTTAAGCTCATCAAGCTTTAAGCTGTATGCCTCTTCATCATGGCCAAGAGCCCTGTCCTCGCTGTTATCCATTAAAAATTCGAGATTATCAATGCATGTATAAACACGGGCAACAGCAGATTTTGCCTGTTCCATAAGCGCATCACTGAAATTAATGGGATTTCTGTAATGAGCGCTCAGCATGAAATATCTTATTACCTCATAATCATATTTTTGAGAAATATCTCTTACCGTAAAGAAATTGCCGAGGGATTTACTCATTTTTTTGTTATCAATATTGATATATCCGTTATGCATCCAATAATGTGCAAAAGGCTTTCCGTTTGCACATTCGCTTTGAGCAATCTCGTTTTCATGATGAGGAAAAACAAGATCCTGACCGCCGGAATGTATATCAATTGTCTCGCCAAGGTATTTATTTACCATTGCTGAGCATTCAATATGCCAGCCCGGCCGTCCCTCTCCCCACGGGCTTTCCCAAAAGGGTTCTTCCGGCTTGCGGCTTTTCCACAAAGCAAAATCCATAGCATCATGTTTTTCGTCGTTCACGTCAATACGGGCGCCGGCTTCAAGCTCATCCATCGGCTGACCGGAAAGCTTACCGTATTCCTTGAATTTCTTTGTTGAAAAATATACATTACCGTTGACTACATAGGCATAACCTTTGTCTATAAGCTTCTTGATTATATCGATTATAGCATCAATATTTTCTGTCGCCTTCGGATGAACGGTAGCCTTTTTTATACCGAGTGCCTGTGCATCCTTAAAATATTCAGCGATAAATTTTTCGCCGAGCTCACTGACGGTTATTCCTTCTTTATTTGCACGGTTTATCATCTTATCGTCAACATCAGTAAAATTCTGAACAAATTTTACTATATATCCGGAGTACTCAAAATATCTTCGAAGACAGTCAAAAACAATAAACGGACGTGCATTTCCGATATGAAAAAAATCATAAACAGTAGGCCCGCAGGAATACATTTTTACCTCACCGGGTACAATCGGAACAAACTCCTCTTTTCTTCTTGTCATCGTATTATATATTTTCATGTTAACACCTCAGTCCTTCTTCTTAAGCTCAGCTTCAAGTTCGGATATCTTTTTTTCTAAATTGCTGACATGCACCGAAAGAGTGCACAGCTGCAAAGAAACAGGGTCAGGCACGCAAACCTGATCAAGACTGTCTACCTTTTTTCCGTCCTGCTTTACAATCCGTGCCGGAACACCGACGCATGTTGAATCGGGCGGCACGGTACTGAGAACAACAGCTCCTGCCGCAATTTTTGAGTTATCACCCACAGTAAACGGTCCGAGAACCTTTGCGCCGCTCCCCACCATCACATTATTACCGAGAGTGGGATGGCGCTTTCCGGTTTCCTTCCCGGTGCCTCCCAGCGTCACGCCCTGATAAATGGTACAGTTATCACCGATTACGGTAGTTTCGCCGATCACAACACCCATACCGTGGTCAATAAGAAGACCTTTGCCAATCCTCGCACCCGGATGAATTTCTATACCGGTCAAAAACCGTGCGAACTGCGATATCAGCCTTGCGATAAACTTCATATGAAATCTGTAAAAAAAATGTGCAATTCTATGCCATATTACAGCATGCAGTCCGGGATACAGCAGCAATACCTCAAGTCCGTTTCTTGCAGCAGGGTCTCTTTCCAGGACGGCGCGTATATCATAAAATAAAGACAAATTATAAAACCTCCCCTTAAATTCGGATATTAAAAACAACAATTAATATATAATGTGAAATACATCCGAAAAGGTTACAAGAATAATTATATAATAACTTGTAATAAAATACAACAATAATTTTAAATTTTATGCAATTTTCTGTATTTTATTTTTATTTCCGCGGAAAAATATATTATTTACATAATGCTTATCCGAGTTACATTCTCGGTTATGCCTTTATCATTAATATCAAAAATGCAGCCGCAAAGCCTTCCCTCGCCGTCAGCCACGCTGAATTTCTGCGGCATTCCGGTAATAAACCTTTCTATGACCGGCTTTCTTTCCATTCCGAGTATTGAGTAAACAGCTCCTGTCATTCCAAGGTCGGTAATATATCCCGTACCTGAAGGCAAAATCATTTCATCTGCGGTCTGAACATGTGTGTGCGTGCCGAAAACTGCGCTCACCTTGCCGTCAAGATACCAGCCCATAGCCTGCTTTTCACTGGTTGCTTCGGCATGGAAATCCACAAGTATAATATCCGTTTCTTTTTTTAAGCTTTTAATTTCACGTTCGGCAGCCTCAAACGGACACGAGCATGGATTCATATATGTCTGCCCCGACAGATTTATCACACCGACGCGCTGTCCGTTCCTTGCCGTGAGAAGCATTGAGCCTTTCCCCGGGCAGCGGTCGCTGAAATTTGCAGGCCTGATTATATTTTTATTATACATCATAAGGTTTACAATTTCTTTGCAATCCCATGCATGATTGCCTAAAGTAAATCCGTCAACACCGCAATCCGTCATTTCCTCATACGCCCTGCGTGACATACCGTGTCCGTGCGACAGGTTTTCACCGTTAATTACAGTCAGGGAAATATCATTTTCATCTATAACCCTTCTGAGGTGAGTATGCAGCATTTCACGCCCCACACGACTCACAACATCACCCACACAAAATATTTTCATAGTTCTCTCCTGTTTCTGAATTACTGTAAATCAAAGATTGTAACCTGGTCTTTTTCCGGTATGCCGTCAAGGCAATGATTGTTTTCAAGAATTTCCATTGCTGTTTTTGTTATTCCTGTCCTAATTCGGAGCTCCTCCCTTGTTTTAAACGGAGCCTTTTCCCGTTCCTCGGTTATGCTTTTGGCGGCATTTTCTCCCATTCCCGGAAGTGCGTTCAAAGGCGGAAGTATTCCCTCCGGTGTCTGCAAAAAATCCGTAGCATGTGATTTATATAAATCAACACGCACAAAATTAATTCCGCGGGCATACATTTCTATGCATATTTCAAGAATAGGAATCAGGTTTTCTTCTTTAGGAGAAATACTGTTATCCTTTTTCTTTTCAATTAAATCTTCCATAGCCTGACGCGCAATATTCATTCCGTTTGCCATAATTGATGCATCAAAGTCATCAGCACGAACAGAAAAATACGCAATATAAAATGCTTCCGGATAATGCACTTTGCAGTATGCTATACGAAATGCCATTGTTACATACGCAACAGCATGCGCCTTCGGGAACATATATTTTATCTTTCTGCACGAATCAAGATACCATTCGGGGACGCCGGCTTCATGCATTGCGTCAACATCCTCCGGCTTCAATCCCTTGCCTTTGCGAACGCTTTCCATTATTTTAAATGAATGTCCGGGGTCAACGCCCTGATTTATAAGATAAAGCATTATATCATCACGGCAGCATATAGCATTACTCAGCGTTGTTATATTCTGCTGAATAAGCTCCTGTGCATTATTCAGCCACACATCCGTTCCGTGAGAAAGCCCTGAAATGCGCACAAGCTCGGAAAATGTGGTTGGTTTTGTGTCAACAAGCATTTGACGAACAAATTTTGTACCGAATTCCGGAACACCGTATGTGCCTACAGTTGTTCCGATATCACAGCTCAGATTAAGCGCGTCAGTACTTGTAAAAAGACTTAGAGTGTCAGGATCGTCAAGTCGTATTTGCTGCGGATCAATACCTGTAAGGTCCGTAAGCATTCTGATAACAGTCGGATCATCATGCCCAAGCTCGTCAAGCTTCAGCAGGTTCTGGTCAATCGAATGATAATCAAAATGTGTTGTAACTATATTTGAATTAACATCATCTGCCGGATGCTGTATCGGACAGAATTCATGTATATCATTTTTAAACGGAACCACTATAATTCCGCCGGGATGTTGACCCGAAGTTCTTTTAACGCCTACGCAGCCTGCGGCAAGTCTCTTCATTTCAGCATTTCTTATGGGTATATTTTTTTCTTCGGAATACTTTCTGACATAGCCGTACGCCGTTTTTTCCGCGACGGTACCAATGGTACCCGCGCGGAAAACATGTCCCTCTCCGAAAAATGTTTCGGTATATTTATGTATAACCGGCTGATATTCACCGGAAAAATTGAGGTCAATATCCGGTTCTTTATCGCCCTTGAAGCCAAGAAAGGTTTCAAAAGGAATATTATGACCGTCCTTATTATAATCAGCACCGCATCTGGGGCATTTTTTATCAGGAAGATCACAGCCTGAAATGTCCTTTCCGAGAATAAACTCAGAATTCTTGCAGTTTGGGCATATATAATGGGGCGGCAGGGAATTAACCTCCGTTATATCCGATAAGAAAGCAACAAATGATGAACCGACCGAACCTCTTGAGCCGACAAGATACCCATCCTGCAAGGATTTACGAACAAGCTCCTGCGCTATTCTGTACATAACAGAAAAACCATAGGTTGTTATGGAATAAAGCTCTTTATCAAGCCGCTCCTGAACAATCTCGGGAAGAGGATCTCCGTAAATCGATTTTGCTTTATTATGGGAATCATTTACAATCCCCTCTTCTGCACCGTCAATTTCCGGCGGGCATTTTTCTTTCGGAATCGGTCTGACATTCTCAATCATATCAGAAATGAGATTTGTATTTGTAACAACAACCTCATATGCTTTTTCCTTGCCGAGATATGCAAATTCCTCAAGCATTTCTTCAGTGGTGCGAAAATACAGCGGAGCCTGCTGATCGGCATCCTTAAAGCCCTTATAATGCATCAGTATTTTTCTGTAGTTTGCCCCTTCCGGGTCGATAAAATGCACGTCGCAGGTTGCAACAACGGGCTTATTCATTTTTTCTCCAAGCTCAACTATTTTTCTGTTCAGATTCCGCAAATCTTCATCACATGTAATATTCGGATGCTCATCTGAACGGATCATATAGCTGTTATTTCCTATCGGCTGTATTTCAAGATAATCGTAAAATTCCGCTATTTTTATCAGTTCATCCTCGTCTGCGCCGCCGACAAGTGCGCTGAACAGTTCTCCCGCTTCACAAGCAGACCCTATTATAAGGCCTTCTCGTTTTTCTTCAAGCAAGCTTTTCGGGATTCTCGGCGTTCTGAAAAAATACTTCAGATGCGATTCTGACACCATTTCATAGATATTTCTTATTCCCTGATGATTTTTTGCAAGCAATATGATATGATGTGCCCTGTTTTTCTTTGCCGCATTTCTGAGATCAAAGCTCTCGTTTACCGATGACAAGTCATCAATCCCTTTTTCCTTCAATTCTTCAAGCATTTTAATAAATACATCTGCTGTAGCAGCCGCATCGTCAACAGCACGATGATGGTTTTTCAAAATTACATTGTAGTGCTTTGAAAGTGTATCAAGCTTATGATTTGGGAGCTCAGGATTAAGACATCTGGCAAGAATAAGCGTATCAAGGCAGGAATAATTATATTCGGCTCCGTATTTTTTACATGCGGTTTTAATAAATCCGGTATCAAACCCGGCATTCTGCGCCACTAAAACACAACCGCTGCAAAATTCAAGGAATTCCGGAAGTATCTCTTTCGTTGTCGGTGCATTCTGCACCATTTCATCAGAAATACCGGTAAGATGAGTTATTTTTTCCGGTATCGGTCTTTGCGGATTAACAAAGGTTGAAAAATTATCTATAACTTCACCGTTTTTGATTTTAACGGCACCTATTTCCGTTATTCCGTCACTATTTTTATTAAGTCCTGTTGTTTCCAGGTCAAAAACAACAAATGTACTGTCGTACGAGACACCGCTGCAATCATATGCTATTTTCGCGCTGTCATCGACAAGGTACCCTTCCACACCATACAGAACCTTGATTTTTTCATTATTGGAGGATGCTTTCATGCCGTCGGGATATGACTGAACAACTCCATGGTCGGTAATTGCAATCGCCTTATGCCCCCAGCTTATGGCTCTGTCAATAAGCTCCTTTGCCGAAGTAACGCCGTCCATCGCCGACATCTGCGTATGCAAATGAAGCTCAACACGTTTTTCTGGACTGTTATCAGATCTTACAGGTCTGAAATCATCGGTCTGAGCTATTGAATCAGCCGAAATAATAACTTCCCTGGCATAATCGTTATACTGTGCGCGTCCCCTGACAATTACAAATGCGCCCTTCTTTATGTGAGCGCTCACATTTTTATATACATCGTCTTCATCTGTTTTGTTAATAAACAGCTGTACGGAGATTGAATCCTCATAATCAGTTACATCAAATAAAATAAGATGATATTCTTTGTCGTTTTTGCGGCTTTTTATATCCTTTGTCTCAACACCGAAAATTTCGCCTCTGAAGACAACTCTGCCCGAATCCTCATTGATTTCACAAATCGGGGTCAGATTGTCACGTATACTTCTCCCGTAAATCATTTCATTTGCCAGAACGCGATGCATTGTTCTGTGCCTTCTTTCAGAGTGAAAAAGCGGTGCCTGCAAATCGGCATGAGCTGCGCTTTCAGAATGTACACTGATATCGGCAGTTTCAGGAATCGCTGTATTTTCAGAGCCTTCAGCAATAAAAGAAATATTTACACTGTCAAGATGATATACTCTTTTAAGCTCCGAAACAAGCAAATCTGCCGTTGCATCGGGCATTTTACTGCCGAAGGTCAGCCAGACCTTTCTTCGCTGGCGCGATACACACATTTTTTCAACCTGAATTTCGCCTATTTCCGGATTTGTAATAAGAGGAAAAATTACATTGATTTTTGGTTTCATATCAATCAATCCTCAAATAATGCACGTGAAAAATCAGGTGCATTGAATTCCTGAAGGTCATCAATTCCCTCGCCGACACCTATAAATTTCACCGGAATCTGCTGCTCACGCGAAATTGCAACAACAATTCCGCCCTTAGCAGTACCGTCAAGCTTTGTAAGAATGATTCCTGTTATGCCCGCAACTTCACCGAAGAGCTTTGCCTGACTGACAGCATTCTGACCCGTAGTCGCATCAAGAACAAGAAGTATTTCCTTGTCGCTGCCCGGGAGCTCCCTGTCTATCACCCTGCCGATTTTTTCAAGTTCAGCCATCAGATTTTTCTTATTATGAAGTCTTCCGGCAGTATCACAAATAAGTATGTCGGTTCCCCTCGCCCTTGCAGCATTGCAGGCATCAAAGACAACAGCCGCAGGATCACTGTTTTCCTGATGCTTTATTATATCACAGCTGCTGCGCTCTGCCCAGACGTTTAGCTGGTCTATAGCAGCCGCTCTGAACGTATCGGCAGCCGCAAGAAGAACAGATTTTCCCTGCGATTTATAGAAGCTTGCAAGCTTGCCGATGCTTGTTGTTTTTCCGACTCCGTTAACACCGATAACAAGAATAACAGAGGGCTTTGTTGAAAGCTTCATGCCCGTGTCATTTTCGCACAGAACCGAAGCGATTATTTCCTTAAGCTCCTCCTTAACATCATTACCGTCG
Source organism: Clostridia bacterium (assembly GCA_017935675.1). Taxonomy (GTDB): domain Bacteria; phylum Bacillota; class Clostridia; order UBA1381; family UBA1381; genus RGIG9115. The sequence continues at coordinate 81,663 of JAGBHE010000095.1, forward strand.
GTAATTCTCTTTGTTTTCACTGCATCTCTGAGCTGTTCGATTATAAATGTTGAGGTTTCAACACCGAGGTCTGCCATTATAAGAGCCTCCTCAAGATTTTCAAACAGTTCATCATCAACCTTTACAAACACCTTAAAAACATTATTAACCTGCTCGGAAATTGCGCTTCTTGTTTTTCCGAGTCCTTGCTTTAGCTTATCAAAAAATCCCATGAACTTCTCCTTCTAATCAGCCATTGTTTCATCAACATCATCCATGTGCAGCGAAAGCAGCTTTGACACTCCTTTTTCCTGCATAGTAACACCATACATTATATTTGCAGCCTCCATTGTACCTCTGCGGTGAGTTATAACAATAAATTGAGACTGGTCAAGATAATTTTTCAGATACGTTGCAAATCTTGCAACATTAACATCATCAAGAGCAGCATCTATTTCATCCAGTATACAGAATGGCGTAGGCTTTACCCTTAGTATTGCAAACAGAAGTGCTATAGCAATAAAAGACTTTTCTCCGCCGGAATAAAGATTAATATTCTGAAGCCCCTTCCCGGGCAGCTGAACTTCAATTTCTATTCCGCTTTCAAGTATATTTTCAGGGTCCTGAAGATATAATCTTCCGCGTCCTCCGCCGAAAAGCTCTCTGAACACAAATCCGAAGCTTTCATTTATCGCCGAAAACTGTTCGGAAAAATGCTCCTTCATAAGCTCCTCCATGGAGATTATAATTTTTTCAAGATTTTCCTTTGAATCGTCAAGGTCCTTCTTCTGCGCCGAAAGGAAATCATATCTTTCGGAAACATTTTTATATTCCTCAATGGAATCCATGTTTATGCTTCCGAGAGCTTTTATTTGCCCTTTCAGTTCAGAAAGACGCTTTGACTCCTCCTTTTCGTTTTCCGGTTCCTTAAATCGTTCCTCTGCATCAGAATATGTAAGCTCATATTCCTCCCATAAACGGTTGATTATGTTTTCTTTTTCCATTGTCAGCTTAACCTGCTTTGAATTTATGCGGGAAAGCTCCTGCTGCAAAGTTATTAATCTGTCGGTAAGCTCCTTATTTGAGCTTTGGATTTCTTTAAGCCTTGCCACAATAGCTGATTTTTCAACGGTAATCTGCTCGATGCGGGCTTTGATTTCCTCGCCGGCAGTCTCAAGCTCTTCAGCGTCTTTCAGCTTCTGTTCCTCGCTTAGTATGAGAGCTTCATTTGATTTTTTTATGTCCTCTATATCCTTTTTCTTCTTCTCGGTCTGTTCCAGAGCTTGCTCCATACCTTCCTTAAAGCTTTTTATCTGACGCGAAAGCTCCTCAATATCACGCCGGACATTAGTAAGCTCAAGTGTAATATTCATATTTTCTGCTGATATATTCTCTTTTTCCGAAAGAAGCTTCCGGTGCTCCTCCTCAAGAGCCGCACACTTTTCATCGGTATTCTTCTTTTCAAGCTCAAGACTGCGGATTCCGGACAGAGTTACGGCTATCTGCTCTCCGGTTTCAGAAAGCTTTTCCTCAATAGTCTTAAGCTCATTTTCAAATCCCTCTTCAGTGCCGCCGCTTCCTCCGATTGCTTCACTGAGATGACGAAGGGTTTCTTCATTTTTAAGCAGCTCATTTTCATACTCTCTCTGCATTTGCAGATATGAATCCAATCTTTCCTTCATTCCGTCAAGCTGAGATGTTTCGCGGCTTACATGTTCGGAACGAATCTTCATTGTGCGTTCAATCTCGGCAAGCTGCGATCTGAGCGTTTTTATTTCAGCGGCTCTCGATAGAAAACCTCCTGTCTTTCCTGTGCTTCCTCCAGTCATTGAACCGCCTGCGTTCATGATATCGCCTTCAAGAGTAACAACACGGAATTTGTACGAAAATTTTCTGCTCAGAGCGATTCCGTTATCTATATTATCGACTACTACAACCCTTCCCAGCAGCTGCTTCATTATCCCGTCATACTTAGGATTATATTTTATAAGCTCACAGCCGATACCAATAAAGCCGGGGGCTTTGGAAACCTCTCCTATATTGTCAAGGGTTCTGCCATTTACCGATGAGACAGGAAGAAAGGTTGCCCTGCCGGAATTTGTTTTTCTTAAGAATGCAATAGCAGCCTTGGCATCCTCCTCAGTCTCAACAATTAAGTTCTGAGAAGCTGCTCCAAGGGCTGTTTCAACAGCAACCGCGTATTTTGCCGAAGCCTCGACAAGTCCCGCAACCGTACCGTAGATTGAAAGTTTTTTCATTTCATCAGACCGGAGAATAGTTTTTACGCTTTTTGCGTAGCCCTCATACTCATTTTCCATATCCTCAAGTATACGTCTTTTCGAAGCCTTTGAACGGTATTCAATCTGAGCGGAATTCTGTTCATCATTCAGACCCTGCAATAACCTGCGCTTTTCAAACATGGAATCATTTTGTTTTTTTATAAGCGCTGTAAGCTTTTCATGCTTTTCAGTAAGCGCAGATTTTTTTTCATCAAGCTGTTCAAGCTTAATTTTGGTGCTTTCAATATTACGTTTAAAGCTTTCAAGCTCCTCAGAAATTGAATTTCTTCTGGATATAAAGCTTTCTCTGAGCTGCTCAATACCTGCAGCCTTAGCTTTTTCCGATGATATGCTGCTGAGTATATCGGTTGCTTCGAAACGGAGAAGTGATATTTCCTTATCATTATCAGAAATTTTTTCCCCGATCTCACGCTCATGCGCCTGGGAATCAGACAGTTTTTCGCATAGAGAAATCATTTCAGCATGCTTTTCTTCAAGTCTGATTTCACCTTCCGCAGCCGCTTGTTTCATATTCGCCGATTTTAATGCTTCATCATTAATTTCATTTTCAAGACGCTGTATCATCAATAAATTACTTTGAACAGTGTTCCCGGAAAGAGACGCTTCGTTTTTTAATTCCATTATTTTTGAATGGTTCTCAACAAGCTTTTCGTTTTTCTCTGCCTGTTCGTCGTCTTTTTGCCTGCTCTGCTCATAGAGCGATGATATTTTCTGTTCTGTATCGCTTTCTTTGCTTCTGATATCCTCTATTTCACCGTTAACGGAAGCCGCATCTGCATTTACCTTTTCCTCGGTTGCCTCATTGCGTTTAAGGGACAGCATGGAAATATTAATATCAAGAGTTTTGTACTCATCGTAAAGGAGAAGATATTTTCTTGCTTTCTCCGATTGATTTTTCAAAGGCCCAAGCTGACCTTCAAGCTCGGCTGCAATATCGCCTATACGGACAAGGTTTTCCTCAACCTGCACAAGCTTTCGCTCGGATTCCTCTTTTTTATATTTATATTTTGATACTCCGGCAGCCTCCTCAAACAGGTTTCGGCGGTCTTCAGCTTTTGTTGACAAAATCTGAGCCACACTACCCTGACCTATGATTGAATATCCATCCCTGCCGAGACCTGTATCCATGAACAGCTCGTGAATATCCTTAAGACGGCAATTCACCCTGTTTATCTGATATGCGGTTTCGCCGGAACGAAAAACACGGCGGGTAACTATTACTTCATTATAATCAACATTAAAGACACGGTCACTGTTATCAAGAACAAGACTCACCTCTGCATAATTCAAGGGTTTTCTTTTTTCCGTTCCGGCAAAAATAACATCCTGCATATTTGAGCCACGCAGTGATTTTGCACTCATTTCGCCCATAACCCATCGTATGGCATCGGAAATATTGCTTTTCCCGCTTCCGTTCGGTCCGACAACGGCAGTAACACCTCCGCCGAATTCAAGAACGGTCTTATCAGCAAAGGATTTAAAGCCTTGCAGCTCCAATCTTTTTAAGAACAATCGTTTTTCACCTCAATAACTATTAATTCTCCGCAAGCTGCGGTTTCATTGATTTGTGTTTTTAAGCGTATATTTCGTGTATTTTCAAGTCTTTTTCGATTTACGGCATTATGTCCGATAACCTTCGACACTTCCTCCCTGCGGCAGGCAACTGCTAATGTACAATTTTCAAGACCGTCTGATATTTCAAGCAGTTTTTCATAAAAAATCTCGCTTTCGGTCAACTCACCTATGGCAGGATGAAAGGGTCCGCCCGTAACAGACGCGCCCGGAGAAATCTCCTCGGTTGTCTGCAGACCCATTCTGATAATTTTAATTTTTTCATTATCAAAAATTCTTTTTATTTTTACCAGTACAGGCACTGTATCTTCTACTGTCCACGGAATGTATGTTCCACACTGCATCATGCGTTCCAGCTCTGTTCCGCGTATTACAAGTGTAGGATATACACGCACCGCATCAGGTCTGAGATTTGCAATTTTCAGCGCAGTTTCAACAGATTTTTCAGGGGTGTCGCCGGGCAGCCCCGTCATCATCTGAAGACCAAGCTCAAAGGGGTATTTCTTAATCAGCCCTACAGCATGCACTACATCGGCTGCGGTATGACCGCGGCCGCTTTGTTTCAGCACCTCATCATCCATTGACTGAACACCAAGCTCAATGGCAGTAACGCCGTAAGACATTAATTCATCAAGTATCTCAACATTAATATAATCGGGTCTTGTTGACAGCCGTATACCGTCAGCCAAGCCCCGATTAACATATTCATACCCGACAGACAGAAGCTCTCTGCGCTCCGATTTCGGTATGCCGGTAAAGCTTCCGCCGAAAAAAGATATTTCAACATTGCCTGACGGTCTGACAGCCTGCAGATAATCATCAATTATTTTCCGTGCCGTCTCTCCGGTAACATTCTGCGTAATTCCCGTAATTTTCTTCTGACTGCAAAATACACAATCGTGGGGACATCCCATATGGGGAACAAATACAGGAATATTATAATGCTTCATTGATAAGTTTTGACACCGCCTGACCTGCCGCGTGCTGCTCAGCCTCTTTTTTACTGCTGCCGCAGCCGCGTCCCAATTCAGTATCATCGACCATAGCAGCAACGGTGAACTCCTTCATATGATCCTTTCCGGCCTCGTTAAGTATCACATATGTTACCGTTTTGCCGCCGTTTTGCTGGAGCATCTCCTGAAGCTGGGTTTTATAATCACCAAAGTATTTCTGATGCTCTACAGCCTCTATTTCGGATTTGAAAAGAGCTGTTATCCATTTTGTTACATTCCTTATTCCGCTGTCAAGATATATTGCGGCAATCAGCGCTTCAAAAGCATCGGAAACCACAGAAGCGCGTTTTCTTCCGCCTGTGCGTTCCTCGCCCTTTCCGAGCCTGATAATATTTCCAAGATCTATTTTTTCCGCAATATAATTAAGTGATTGCTCACATACAAGTGAAGCACGCATCTTCGAAAGACGTCCCTCGTCAATATGACCGAACTTATGAAATAATTTATCACTGATAACAAGACTTAAAATTGAATCCCCCAAAAACTCAAGACGCTCATTATTGTCACAATGGTTTTCGTTCGCATAGGAGCTGTGAGTTATTGCTCTCTCAAGCAATGAAGTATTTTTAAACTGATACCCGATTTTATTCTGTATTTTTTCCAATTCTACCATTTACCACACCTCTTCAATAATTATCGCTGCTCGTTTTTTGAATTTGTTCCGGAAATGCAAAGCAAATTCAAAACATGAGAAGCTGCTTAATAAGAAAACTAAGCTATGTACAATTCACTGCAAACTGCACATAGCCGCACAATCAGATGTTCTCTTTTATATAGTCTACGGCATCTCCGATAGTAATCATACATTCAGCTTTATCGTCCGGTATTTCAATATCAAACTCCGTTTCAAATCCCATTATTAATTCGACTATATCAAGCGAATCCGCTCCAAGATCATCTGCAAAAGAAGTATTGAGAGTAATTGAATTTTCATCTATTCCTAATTGCTCATTGATTACCTTCTTAATGCGTTCAAACACTCCCACATCCATTCACCCCCTTCTTATAGAAAGATAAGTCATAAATAATATATCACATTACAGCCAAAACGTCAATATTATTTAAAATCAGAATGAATAATTAGGTGATTTAAGCAATGTTTTTTAATTTATATTATCAGTTGTTGCTTTTTTTACCAAGCAACTCTGCAATTTCATCATTGACATTGCCGTTTACCCACTTCTGAGCCTGCGCAAGTGCCAAAAACATGCTTCTTTCATCAGAAGCGCCGTGAGCTTTGATTACAGGTCTCTTTATACCGAGAAGCGGCGCTCCGCCGTATTCACGATAATCAAAGGTTCTCTTAAACTCTTTAAGCTCTCCTGACATAAGAGCTGCGCTTATTTTAGTCTTTACGCTTGCAAGCAGCATACTCTTGAGATATCCGCTGAGCATTTTAGCTGTTCCCTCAACAGATTTTAAGGCTACATTTCCGACAAAACCATCGCATACTACAACATCAGCACCGTCAAGCATAATATCCCTGCCCTCACAGTTCCCCGTAAAATTAATATTTTGTGCTTCGGACAGAAGCTCATATGCTTCCTTTACAAGCTGATTGCCTTTTCCTTCTTCCTCGCCGTTTGAAAGCAAAGCGACCTTCGGATTTTCTATCTTCATAATTTTCTTCATATAGATATTGCCCATAATCGCAAAGTTATACAAGTCCTCGCTTCTGCAGTCAATATTTGCACCGCAGTCAAGAAGCAATGTTCCCCCGGAAGCCGAAGGAAGCACGCTTGCAAGAGCCGGTCTTCTTACTCCCCTTATCCTTCCGACTATCGTAAGTGCCGCAGTCAGAACTGCTCCGGTGCTTCCGGCTGAAACAAGAGCATCGCCCCTGCCGTCCTTCAGCAGCCCGGCAGCTACTGCTATTGAGGAATCCTTCTTTGTTCTTACTGCAGACGCAGGCGCTTCCGAGTTGGATATAACCTCAGATGCATGAACAATATGTACTCTGTCGTCTGAATATCCTTTTGAGTGAATATACTCATTCAGAAGCTTTTCATCGCCGACAAGTATTATCTCGGTATCCAGTTTTTTTGCAGCCGTAAATGCAGCATTTACAGGGACCTGAGGAGCATTGTCGCCTCCAAAGGCATCAAGTATTATTTTCATTATGCCCTACTTCCTTTCCAACAGATTTATTTTTAATGCAGCAAGCATAACCACAAAAAGAATCGGAAAAACAGCTGATGCAAATATACCTGCACGCAGATTATCGTTAAACGCACTTGACACAAATCCAAGAAAAGCCGGTCCTCCGGCACATCCCATATCTCCGGCGAGTGCAAGATATGCAAACAGTCCCGTCCCGCCGCCTTTAATCACTTCTGTGGATATACTGTAAATTCCGGGCCACATGATGCCGACTGATGTTCCGCACAATACACAAGCGGCAAGAGAAATTGCGGCGGACGGAGAAACTGCCGCTGTAACATATAATGCAGCACATAAGCTTCCGCTAAAAAGCATAAACCTTGCAAGGTTGATTTTTCTGCTGAATTTCCCGTACAATACCCTTGAGCTACCCATGAAAACCGCAAAAAGACATGTTCCGATTAAATCTCCGGTTGTTTTTTCAATCCCCAGACCCGATTCGGCAAATGTAGAAATCCATTGACTTATGCATTGCTCGGCAGCACCGGAACAAAACATAAGAACAATAAGTATCCAGAAGGTACGCATCCCCGACATTTTTCTTCCGGAAATTATTTCTCCGTCATCTGCCAGACTGCGCATAGGCACCTTCATAAACATGAACATTACGACAATCGGAAACAGCGACCAGATACACGATAGGAAACGCCAGCTATCAGTTCCGAATAAAGCGAAAAATATACTTGAGCCGAGGACTACAAGAACATGCCCCCAGCAATAATGAGAATGCAGCATGCTCATCTGCGCATCCTTATCTTCTATCGGACACGCCTGAACTATCGGGCTTCCCACAGTTTCGATAAGTCCGCTTCCAACAGCATATACGAAAACAGATATTATTATTCCCAAATAGGCGTTTTTCATAACAACCGGCAAAAATGCCAGCCCGAGAAGGCCAAGGGCAGACAAAAGCTGCCCGGTCACTGCGCTTTTTCTGTATCCGGCAATATCTACAAGCTTTGCACTTAAATAATCAACAAGCATCTGCACGCCGAAATTTACCATTATAAGAAAGGATATCCGGTCAAGAGTCAAACCATAAGTACGCCTGAAGGTCAAAAAAAGAAGAGGGATGAAATTATTTAAAATCCCTTGAACCAGATACGACAAACCGCACGCTCTGACTGTCAGAAAATATTTATTTTTTTTCATTTACATTCCTCGTTCTTTAGTTTTAAGCTTTTGTATCAATCCTCGTTTTTATAACATTTTTTACAGCAAAAGCCGCATCCTGATGAATCCTCCGATTCAATACCCTTACGCTTATTATAGTCCTCTATTGCGCTGCGGATGGCTTCTTCGGCAAGCACGGAACAATGTATCTTTTCCGGCGGCAGTCCGTCAAGAGCTTCCATAACAGCCTTATTTGTAAGCTCAAGAGCCTCCTTTACGGTTTTGCCCTTAACCATTTCAGTTGCCATAGAGCTTGTGGCAATAGCAGCTCCGCAGCCAAAGGTTTTAAACTTAACATCCTTTATAATGTCATCCTCAATGTCCATATATATTTTCATAATATCGCCGCACTTTGCATTTCCAACCTCACCTACGGCGTTTGCACCTTCAATTTCTCCGACATTTCTCGGATTTGCAAAGTGATCCATTACTTTTTCACTGTACATATCATTCATTCCTTTCCATGAGCTATTTTTTCATACAGCGGTGACATATCCCGCAGGCGCTGCACAATCTGCGGAAGCACTTCAAGGACATAATCAATATCCTCTTCGGTTGTTTCGTTGCTGACACTTAATCTCAGAGACCCGTGCGCAATTTCATGCGGCAGTCCGATTGCAAGCAACACATGAGACGGATCAAGAGACCCTGACGCGCACGCGCTGCCGCTTGATGCTGCAATACCGTTCATATCAAGAAGCATAAGAATCGATTCACCTTCAATATATCTGAAAGAAAAATTAACATTGCTGCTTGATCTGTTTTCGCGCGGTCCGTTAAGAATACAGTACGGAATTCTCTCCTCAATACCGTCAATAAGCTTTTTCTGAAGCCTACTGCACCACTTAGTGTTTTTATCCAAATCCCGGCAGGCAATTTCAAGTGCTTTGGCAAGTCCGACAATATATGCAACATTTTCTGTTGCAGCCCGTTTGCCGCGCTCCTGACCTCCGCCGTGAATAAGATTGTCAATTTTAACGCCGTTGCGGATATAAAGAGCCCCGACACCCTTCGGCCCATGAAATTTATGTCCGGACAGCGACAGCAAATCAACCCCGAGCTCAGAAACATTTACAGGCATATGCCCGACAGCCTGAACAGCATCGGTGTGAAAAAGAATCTTGTGCGACTTAGCTATTTCGCTGATTTCCTTAATCGGCTGTATTGTTCCGATTTCGTTATTAACGGTCATAATGCTTATAAGCACCGTATTTTCGTTAATGGCGCTTTCAACGCTTTCAGGCGAAACACGTCCCTCGCTGTCAACCGGAAGATATGTCACATCAAAGCCTTGTTTCTCAAGCCATTTACATGTATTAAGCACTGCATGATGCTCAATCGAAGATGTTATTATGTGATTTCCCTTTCCCTTGTTTGCAAAAGCAATTCCTTTTAAAGCCCAGTTATCTGCTTCACAGCCGGAGCCTGTAAAATAGATTTCATTCGGCTTTGCACCGAGACAGGATGCAACCTTGCTTCTTGCCTCAGCAACAGCATCCTGCGCATCTCTGCCAATCTTATAAAACCTTGATGAAGCGTTGCCGTAATTATTACAGAAATACGGAAGCATTGCTTCCAGCACCTCTTCACTTAACCTGGTGGTAGCGTTATTATCAAGATATATATTATGCTCCATAAAATCAATCATCCCTTTCGGTATCCGTAATTTTCCGGGTGCTTATAATATATTATACTTTTTTTTACACCGATTGTCAAGACAATTTCAAAAACCAAAAAATATTATTTGAAATTTTAAAAAAATATATACATTTTCAAATTTTTATTGTATAATATATATGTTAAAAATATCTGTTTGTTCGATAAATTACAGAAGGAGCTTAAAAATGAAGGTTTGCGGTATTATAGCGGAATACAATCCGCTCCATTGCGGACATGAATATCAGTTAAAGCTGGCACGGCAGCATTTCGATTCAATCGTTATAATAATGAGCGGAAGCTTTACCCAAAGAGGTGACACGGCGGTAATTGATAAATGGCAGCGGGCGCAGTGCGCACTTTTGGCAGGTGCTGACCTTGTTCTGGAGCTTCCGGCAGTATATGCCGTCAGCACCGCCGAAAGATTTGCATGCGGCGGAGTAAGTGTTTTAGAAGCTATCGGCTGCGCAGACGCACTGCTTTTCGGCTCGGAATGCGGTGACATTTCTGCTTTGACAAAAGCCGCAGAAAGGCTCGCAGATGAAACACAGGAAGTAAAGGATAATATTCGAAGTCTAATGAAATCCGGCATTTCTTACGCGTCAGCACGCACAGAGGCATATAAGGGAATTATCTCCGGGGAACTGCTAAGCAAGCCAAATAACATTCTTGCAATAGAATATATAAAGCAGCTTTTACTCACCGGAAGCCGTATATCCCCGGTTACGCACAAGCGCTCAGGCTCGGGATATCTTGATACAAAGCTTCCGGAATGCCGGTTTGCAAGCGCAAGCGCCATAAGGGCAAATCTTGCGTCCCCGGAAAAAATAAAAGCATATATGCCGGACAGCTCTTTTGATATTTTAACAAAATCAGAGAAATACAGCCTTAAAAATCTCGGTACAGCAGCTGCGTATTTTATACGAACTGCCGGCCCCGATGCTCTTAAGTCATGCCTTGAATGTACGGAAGGGCTGGAAAACCGTATCTATTCTGCCGCACAAAGCTATTCGGATATTGAACAAATATCCGATGCAGCCTGTACAAAACGCTATACAAGAGCAAAAATCAGGAGGATAATTCTGAATTCAATGCTCGGAATAACAAGGGAAATGTGCTTTATTAAGCCGAATTATATAAGAGTTCTCGGCGCTTCATCAAACGGGCAGAAGCTTTTATCACGGATTAAAGAAAACTCATGTACAGATATTATAACAAAGGTTTCTGCCTACAAAAAAAAGAATACCCTTTTTAAAAAGGATATTCTTTCTACAGACATTCATGCATTGTCTGCTTCAATCGAAAGCAACAGGCGATGCGGTTCGGATTTTTACACATCACCAATCATGCTGCAATAGCATTAGCCTTCGGTATATGCTCCCATAAATACAAATCCGGCTGAGCTGTTTTCAAGCTCTGTTATAAGAGCAAGGAATTCGTCGGAATATACGGAAATATTCATATCCAGAAGGAACATAAACTCAAAATCAAGTCCGCAGATAGGACGGCTTTCGATTTTAGTAAGGTTTACACCAACGCTTGCAAACTTGGAAATGAGGTTGTAAAGACTTCCCGGCTGGTGCTGCAGCTTAAGCATAACAGTTATTTTGTCCGCACCCGGATATATTTCCATATCCTTTGAAATGCATATGAAACGCGTATAATTGTTATCGCTGTCTTTAATATTTGAGTTAATTATCTGAAGCCCGTACAGCTCACCGCAGATGGCGGATGAAATGGAAGCAATATCATCTCTGTCGCTTTCAGCAACCATTTTCGCCGCAACAGCAGTATTTTCACATACTGTTATCTTAACATCCTTCAATGACTTCAAGAACTTTTCGCACTGTCCCAGTGCCTGTCTGTGTGAGAAAATTTCTTTTATTGTCTTAGTGCCTTTTTTAGCAAGAAGTACATGATTAATCTGAACCTTTACAGACTTTACTATATTAAAATCATATTCCGCCATAAGATCCGATACCTCTGTAACAGAACCGTAAATACTGTTTTCCACCGGCAGAACACCGTAACGGCACATTCCCTGATTTACAGCCTCAAATACACCGCGGAAATTATTAAAATACATTATGGACGGATTGGAAAAAAGCTTCTCGGCAGCCATTTCTGAATATGCCCCCTCCGTTCCCTGACACGCCACCATGGCGTCAGAAGGAAGCATTTTCGGTGTTCTGGCAACAGCCTCTTCAATTTTTTTCGATATTTCGGACATCTCATTGATTTTTTTGCTCTGATAAGATCTGCTTATATCAAATATGGTATTATAGAGCATTTTCGTATATACAGACATATCATCATCTACGAGCTGTGAAAGTCTGTTTACTATTTCCCTTTCTCTGGTGCGGCTGAATACGGGCATTTTATTTTCCTTTTTGTATTCAGCTATCTTTGCTACGGTTTTCATCCGTTTCTCAAAAAGCTTAATTATTTCGTTGTCCGTTTCATCAATTTCCTGTCTGATTTTTTCAATTTCCATCTTAAATACCTCATTTCATAATATTTTTCCGAGTATCACAAGCGCACACATGCTCTCTATGCATGGAACAGCTCGCGGAACAACACAGGGGTCATGCCGCCCGATAATTTCAAGCTCAACATTCTTATGCTTTGACAAGCTGACTGAATTCTGCTTCATTGCAATAGAAGGCGTCGGCTTCATGGCAACACGAAGCAATATCGGCATACCCGAGGACATACCGCCGAGAATTCCTCCATGGTTGTTTGTAACTGTTTTAATGTCAGTACCGTCCGTATAATACGCGTCGTTGTTTTCACTTCCAAGCATTCCGCATACATCAAAGCCTGCACCGAATTCAACACCTTTAACTGCGGGAACAGCAAATACTGCTTTCGCAAGCTCGCCGTCAAGACCGCCGTAAAGAGCGTCGCCTATACCGGGGCTAAGACCGGTCACCGCACATTCAATGCAGCCTCCTACGGAATCACCGGACATACGCGCCTTATCGATTTCAGCCTTCATCAATTCGCCTGCAGCGTCAGATATAACCGGGAATTCCTTACCGCTTACATCTGAGATTTCAGAGCTGTAGCTTTCATCACGGATTCCGTGTATTGAGGCAATATGACCGCAAACCTCAATTCCTTTTTCGGAAAGAAGCTGCTTAGCTATACCGCCTGCAAAGCACATTGCAGCCGTGAGCCTGCCGGAGAACTGGCCTCCTCCGCAAAAATCAAAATACTCACCGAATTTTACACTTGCCGGATAATCGGCATGAGCAGGTCTCGGCACATCAAGCCTTTCGCCGTAATCTCTGCTTCTTGTATCGCTATTTTCAATCATAGCGCTTATCGGTGCACCGGTTGAAAACCCGTTTTTTATTCCCGACAAAATAATCGGTATATCCGTTTCATTTCTGGAGGTAGAGTATTTATTCTGACCCGGCACTCGTCTTTTCATAAAATCCCTCAGCTTAAAGCTGTCTATTTTAACACCGGCAGGAATACCTTCAATAATAACGCTGAGCGCTTTGGCATGTGATTCTCCCGCGATCGTCACAGAAAGCTTTCCTATATTAAATGACATTAACTTCACCTCCAAGCTTCTTATATTCTTCAAAAAACAGCGGATACGATTTATTTACAGCTTCAGCACCGACTATTTCAACGGCATCGCTGCATATTGAAGCTGCAACCGCAGCAGACATAACTATACGGTGGTCATTGAAGCCGTGAACCGTACCTCCCGAAAGAGAACCGCTGCCATGTATTACAAGAAAATCTTCTCCCTTGCTTGTTTTTCCGCCGAGAGAACGAATGAGACAATCTGTTGCTTCAATCCTGTCACTTTCCTTAAGCCTGAGCCGCGCGGCATTGTAAAGCATGGTATCTCCGTGCCTTCCGGCTGCCAATACAGCCAATACAGGAAACAAATCGGGAATTTCACTCACATCGATTTTATCCTTATCAAGCAGCTTTGTTATTTTCCGGTCACCCTGCACGGAGGAATAGTTAAGCCCTTCAACCTTAACTTCATTTCCGAGTGCCGATGCAACAATCCAGAAAGCTGAATTTGACCAATCTCCCTCTACAAAAACCTCTCCCGGTGTTCTGAGCTTTCCCGCCGGGACATCATAGCCGTAAGATTTTTTTTGTATATCAATTCCGAATTCCTTTAAGACATCACGGGTCATTTCCACATATGCCGCAGACTGCAGCGGTGTTTTAAGCACTATCCTGCTTCCCGAATCAAGGGTTGAAAGCGCAAACATAAGTCCGGTGATATACTGTGAGCTGATATGACCTTCTATCTCATAATCACCGCTTTTCAGACCGCCGCATACAGATATCGGGAGCTTGTCGGATGACAGGCTTGCGCCGCCCTCCCTCAGCACTCTGACAATTTCGGAAAAAGGTCGCTCCGGGAGTCTGCCGCTGCCGCTTATAACCGCGCTTTTTGCTGCTGCGGCACAAACGGGAAGCATAATTCTGGCAGTTGTTCCACTCTCACCGCAATCTATTAATGCATTCTCGGCAAATGCATGAATCGGTGAGACTGTAACGCTGCTGCCGGCACGCGAATATTCTCCGCCCAATGCATCAACACATGACAGCGTTTTTAAAATATCATCCGAGTAGGCATTAATATTTATACGTGTCTTATTGTCAGAAAGCATGGCGGCAACTATATATCTATGGGCAAAGGATTTTGAAGCAGGTGCTTCAACACAGCCGCCAAGTGCCCTGGGAGTAAGTCTTACATTCATGACTGCCCTCCGTATTCAAGACCTGCCGAAGCAAATTCTTCAAGCTTCGCCACATCTGTTTTACAAAGCTTACAGCTCCCGATTCGTTCGGGTATTACAAGAGTTATTGTATTTCCTGAACGTTTTTTGTCACCAAGTGCGACAGACGCAAGCTCAGCAGCGCTGTAGCTGCACGAAACCGGCAATCCGAAGCCCTTTAAAATATCAATGATCTCAGCTGTGGTTCCCTTTTCAGTTATCCCCTCTTTCTCACCGCCGCCTGACGCCAACACCATTCCGATTGCAACGGCATGACCGTGAGTAATTTTAAAGCTGCTGAGCTTTTCAATTGAATGACCGAGAGTGTGTCCGAGATTAAGAAACTGCCTGCTGCCGGTATCAAATTCATCATCGGCAACAACATCACGCTTTATTCCCACACACCGTCTGACAGTTTCCGCAATGTCCGTATCAATAAGCTTCGTTATTTCCTTATCCTTTAAAACCGCATATTTAACAGCCTCAGCGACACCGTCAAGAAAGATTTCACGCGTCAGTGTTTTAAAGCAGTCCGTATCGCATACAACAAGTGAAGGCTGATGAAATGCACCGGCAAGGTTCTTTCCGGCGTTAAGATTAACGCCGGTTTTGCCGCCGACCGAAGAATCAATGGCGGCAAGAAATGTCGTAGGAAGCTGTACAAACTTTATTCCGCGAAGATACACCGCAGCCGCAAATCCTGCCATATCTCCGGTTACTCCGCCTCCGAGAGCCGCTATAATATCACTTCTTGTCAAGTGATTTTCGGCAAGAAATTCAAGCATGTCTGTAAGAGTTGATATATTTTTTGATGCCTCTCCGTTTTTAAATACGTATTCTATTACTTCAAAACCGCTTTTCTCAAAGGATTTTTTTACAGTATCAAGATACAACTTGGCCACTGCATCATCGGAAATTATACATACGCGGCACGGAGCTGTGACTTCTCTTGTAAGCTCTCCGCATTTATCAAGTATACCGCTGCCGATTACAACATCATACACTGCAGAAGCGTTAACTCTTATTCTTTCCATAGTCCCTACCTTCCGTCAATTTTTTCTTTAATCATTCGTCCTTCACGCAAAAGCTCCCTTAAAACAACATCATCGCCTGATGTTATTGCTTTGGAATACTTTTTCAGATTTTCAATAAGCCCGTCAATTTCAGCGGAAAGGAAATCCCTGTTTTCAAGAAACAGCTCAGTCCACATGTTTTCATTAAGCCATGCAACACGCGTAAGATCCTTAAGGCTTCCCGCAGAATACCCCGGATGCTTCGGATATTCCGGGCTTTTTACCATTGCGTTTGACACTACGTGCGCAAGCTGGGAAGTAAAAGCAATAACGCTATCATGATTTTCCGCCGTAGTGTATTTAAAGGTTTTAAAACCGATTTTTCCGAATACCTCTTCCATAACGGGCTCTTTCTCAGCGGAACAAATTATCAGCGACGCGCCGCCGAACAAATCAGCATTTGAAAACCCATAGCCTGAATGCTCGGTTCCCGCCATAGGGTGAGCCCCTACGAATTTAAATCCGCATTTTTCGGCAATCGGAACACATTTATCACACACAAGTCTTTTTGTTCCTCCGCAGTCGCAAACCAAAGCACCCTTTTTAATACGCTTGCAGAATTTTTCAAGGTAACTGACCGTTGCTTCCGGATATAATGCAGAAATAATCATATCACATTCCTCGGGAAGCATTTCACCGTCAATAGTACCGTCATACACGGCAGAGGTTATAATTTCAGGTTCAATATCATAGGCTGTAACAGAATAATCGGTATATTTCTTTAAAGCCTTTGCCATCGAACCGCCTATCAAACCAAGTCCTATTATTCCGATTTTATTTATATGCATACGGTAATATCGCCCTCACTTTGTTCGCTAAGTCATCAAACGCTTCAGGCGTAAGAGACTGCTGTCCGTCACACAATGCATGCGGCGGGTCGTTATGAACCTCAATTATGAGTCCGTCCGCACCGCAGGCAGCAGCGGCAAGGGACATCGGTTCAACAAGCTTTGCAATTCCTGTTGCATGGCTCGGGTCAACAATTATCGGAAGATGTGTCAGTGATTTAAGAAGCGGTATAGCCGATAGATCCAGCGTATTTCTTGTCTTTTGCTCAAAGGTTCTTATTCCGCGCTCACAAAGTATAACCTTTTCATTTCCGCCTGCCATAATATATTCGGCACTCATCAGAAGCTCGTCAATGGTGCTTGATAAGCCTCTTTTTAAAAGTATTGGCTTGTCGGTATGCCCCAGCTCTTTAAGAAGTTCAAAGTTCTGCATATTTCTGGCTCCGACCTGAATAACATCAACATTTTCAAAAAGCGGCAAATGTGATATATCCATAATCTCAGTAACAATGGGAAGACCTGTTTTCTCCTTTGCTGCCATGAGCAGGTCAATTCCCTTCTGACGCAGCCCCTGGAACGCATACGGTGATGTTCTCGGCTTAAATGCGCCGCCTCTAAGCAATCCTGCACCGGATTTCTTGACGCTTTCGGCAATAGAGCAAAGCTGCTGCTCGGATTCAACGGAACAGGGCCCTGCAATTATTGAAAAATTACCGCCGCCGATTTTGGCATCACCCACCTCAACAACCGTATCAAGGGGATGGAATTTTCTGTTAGCACTTTTATAAGGCTCGCTGACACGCTTAACAAGCTTAACAATGTCAAGCGATTCCATCATATCGGTATCAAGTGATGATGTGTCACCAATCAACCCGACTACCGTGCTTTCAAGTCCTTTACTTACATGAAGCTCAAAATCCTTGGATTTAAGCCACGAAATAAGGTTGTCAAATTGTTTTTGTTCATAGTTTTCGTTTAATACGAGTATCATATTTTTCAGCCTTTCTTGATTAAAATTATCAACACAAGCTTCGCGCGACGGCTTGTGCATGAAAAAAGGATTACAGGATGTTGTGTTACCTGTAACCCTTATAATACATTATGTATATTCAACAAAATGCTATAAACTTTACAACGCAACACAAACAGGCTTTCTAAAGTAAAAATAAAAGCCTGTAAAGTAATATTGAGCTGTAAAGCTGTATAACTTCATTGTGAAATATCCTCCTGTATGCAGAATACGGATTAAATATGTAAATTAAAAATATATCCGCTTATGCCATTATAATACCACGATAATTGTCAAATGTCAAGCTGTTTCATAAAAAAAGTATAATTATCACAACAATTTATTTTCTGCAAATTATTATTTTGTCATAAATTCATAAATCAATAAATCTTATCATACACTGTAAAAGAAATACTGATTACGTTAAAATTCCGGAGGTGATTTTATGAAGGGCATAGTAAAGGGAACGCTTTTTTCACTTATTTCAATTGCTGTTATTGCATCTGCAGCCGCTGCAATTTCGCTGTTTGCCGAAATTCCCGATGCAATACTCAAAACTGTCTTGTGGTCAATGGCAGGTCTTTGTGTATTTATCGGTTCATTGCTTGTTTCAAAAGGAGCACAGTCTTATAAGTCGCTGCGAGGCATCATAAGTGCCGCTGCAACAATCCTTGGATTGCTTACGGTATCCTCTGTTGCAAACAAGGGGATTCCGTCAAACGGCGGATTTTATACGTTGGCTCTCATTGCAGCAATTTGCGGCATACTCGGTGCTCTTATGGGCTCTCGTCAGGGATAGTATCAATCGGCATGGTAAAGGTGAAGGTACTGCCGCAGCCGGGGCTGCTTACAACGTTCAGTCCGGCATTAAAGAGCTTTGCAATCTCCTTTACCATGGAAAGTCCAAGTCCCGTGCTTCCGCTTTCGTCACGTTGTCTTGCGGTGTCAATCTGATAGAAGCGGTCCCATATACGGTCAATATGCTCAGGTGCAATACCTTCTCCGTCATCAGTAACAGAAAAAACAATATTTCCGTCTTTTTTTTCTAAAGAAACAGAAACGCTTCCGTTATCACGTCCGTATTTAAACGCATTGCCGATAAGGTTGGCAAAAACGCGTGTAAGCATAACCCTGTCTGTAAAAATTATAATCTCCGGCTCAATATTCTTTTCAAGGCGTATACCTCGCTTTGAAACCTCCGATTGATCGTCACATATAAAACTCAAAAGCTCGGAGACATCCGTTTCCTCCGAAGAAAGCCTGAAAACACCCCTGTCCATTCTTGACATTGCAAGAAGCTCAGAAATAAGCTTTGACATCCGCTCCGCCTGCTCCTTTATATCTCCCGCTGCTTCCTTATACTCATGTTCACTGCAAGGGCAGTTCAGCATATACTCACATTCTGATATAATTACTGCTACAGGTGTGCGAAGCTCATGAGATGCATCAGAGGTAAACTGCTTTTCCGCTTCAAAATTTTTTTGAAGCTTCTCAAGCATATCATCAAAGGTTGATGCAAGACGATGTATTTCATCATCTCCCCTTTCAAGCCCAATGCGCTCCGAGAGGTCGTTGCTGTCACAAATTTTACGCGCAGTTTCAGTTATTTTTTCTACAGGGCTCAGCAAACGCTTTGATATAAAATAACCTCCGCAGGAAGCAAAAATTATAAGCAAAGAAATCATCAGCACATTTGCAAGCAAAGAAGAACCGGCAATCATTGACGCGTTTGATTTGCTGATAATACCTCTTACCCAGACCCTGTATGTATTCCCCACCCAGATAAGGCGGTCATATACATAGTAATTCTGCCCGGCACGGGAAACCTCAGAAATAACATTATTATGAAATACCTGTTCTGCCGACGCATCAAAATCAGGCGGAAGCTCTCCGTACAAAAGTTTTCCGTCTTCCGTGTATACCGAAATATGTACGCCTTCATCAAAATATCTGAAGCTCGGACGAAAATAAAGATCACCGTGATTAACGTCAATTCTTGCAGAATTATCACTCACATGACTTGCAAGCATTCTTCTTGTATCTCCTTCGATAAGCGTCTTGCTTGATACTATCATGAGAATTGTTATTATAATGCCGAGAATCAGCATTGCGGCTGCATACCAGATGGAAAGTCTGACCTTGATTGATAGGTTTTTCATACCTGACTCAGCTCCTTAAGAAAATATCCGTTATCCTCCTCTACATATACATTTGCATTTAATGACTTAAGCTTTTTATTTATGTAAGAAATATACATACGAACTATAAGTTCATCTCCGACATCATTCCATATTTTATGATAAAAGGTTTTTGATGTAATAGGATAGCCTTTTTCAGAAATCAGCATGGTAAGCATTGTACACTCCATATTGTTAAGTCTCAGGGCGGAGTCATCGTTTTTTATCTCCAGCTGAGCTGTATCGACCACAACATTACCTACAGAATAGATTGTCTGCTTTGTTTTTTCAAGCATGCGCGTCTGCGCACGCATTCTCGCAAGAAGTTCTTCAGACGCAAAGGGCTTGGTGAGATAATCGTTTGCACCTGCGTCAAGACCATTAATTCTGTCTTCAAGCTCTGCCTTTGCAGTGAGCATTATAATAGGCGTGTCTATACCTGCATCACGTATTTTTTTCATCGCATCAATACCGCTCATAACCGGCATCATTACATCAAGAACAAGTATATCGTATTCGTTTTTCATAGCATATTCAAGAGCTGTGCCGCCGTCATAAACAGCGTCAACCTCACATCCGTTATGAGTTAATATTGCCGCTATTACTTTAGATAAATGCTTTTCATCCTCTGCATATAAAACCTTCAAAATAATCCTTATCCTTTCTCAGTCAAATTCACCTTTTATCATATCACGTATTGCCTGCATCTTTATATCCGTTGAAGCTATATCATCTGCACAGCTTTTTAATTCACCGGCTATAAACTCCTGGTTTTCGATATTCTTTTTATATTTCATTTCATGTTCAAGGCTTGCCCAACAATCCATAGCAATCGTGCGCAGCTGTATTTCTGCATTAACCATGTGTGTTTCGTCCGCAACATAAATAGGAACCCTCACAATCATGTGATAGCTTCTGTAGCCGTTGGGCTTCGGTTTTTTTATATAATCCTTTTCTTCAATAACCTCTATATCACGTCTTGCCCGTATCATGTCAGCAACGGAATAGACATCATCAATATATGAACAAATTATACGGACTCCTGCAATATCATACAAATTTTCAAGAGCTGCTTCAGCTGTCTGCGGCAAGCCGCGCAGTTTAAGCTTTGCAAAAGCGCTTTCCTTTGTCTTTACCCTGCTTCTCATACTTTCAATACAATCCCTGCCACGCCTTGATTTCATGTATTTTTTAATTATTGTCATACAAGATAAAAGCTCAACAATGGCAGCCTCTACATATATTTTTGATTCCTCGTACAAAAGTTCCTCCAAAGCAATCCCCCGCTTTAAGTATTCTATAAGTACATGATACTATAAAATTATTAAGTTGTGATTAACTGTCTGTAAAAACATATGTAATTTTAATTAACAAAAAAAGCTTAAGGGTCATAAGCTCAGACCCTTAAGCTTTCAAAGCTAAAGATTATTCATAAATAAGAATCATCTTGCACTTTCTGTCAGTTCCCTTTGTTCCATACATATATACTGCAACCTTGCTGCACTTCGTATCATAGAAAACTGCACCGTTTAATCCATCAGCAGTTACTCTTTCTGTGGTAGAGCCCTCAAGATAAGGAGTAACCTTGTTTCCTGCATCGTTGAATCTATAAATTATTGTGCTGTCTTCAATTGAAACAATGCTTTCATTTATATCTTCAGGCAGCTTACCATTTACAAATCCGTCACGCGTTAAGCGAAGTGAATACTTTCCGCCGTCCTCAAGAACCTCTACAACGTTTGCGGCATATGCATATCCGTAAGAGCTTGTCTCATATGGAGTTAAAACCGATCCATCCTTTTTATATGAAGAATACCATTCAAATTTGCTGTCGGTAAAGTCATACTCATCCCCGGCAAGAACTTCTTTCACATCATTATAAGAAATTGCAATTTCTGCATTCATCAAGCCTTGCGAAGAATCAGAGCCGGCTCTGAACAAATCTCCGATTCCGAGATCTGCAACATCAACCAGATTATAGTTTACATCCTCATCATCAAGATTTATATTTTCTGCTTCAGCAGTTCTGTTCACAGCTGTTGCTGCGCTGTTAAAGAAGTTAACAGCATAAACCTCTTCATCATTCTTCATAGTAGGATATATGTTTTCCGACATAAGCCAGAGATTGCTGCTGTTTACAGGCTTTGAGCTTGAAGATTCCGAGCCGAATAAAAGCACAAGATTAGCAATCTTAGAATTGTTTACATTATACGGCTGAACAAGGTACCTGCTATCCGAAGTAAATGATGACATTGTACGCTTGCTGTATGATGATGTCTTTGATCTGTCTGAAGGAACATAAATAAAGGTTGTTGACGAGTTAACAATGAACTTGCCGTCGAAGTTGTTTGAACCTTTATATGTTGTATAAGCAAGCTTACCGTCAGAACCAATACAGCTGTCATATAAAATCATTGCAGAAGAATCTTCTGTTTTTGTTCCTTCCTTTGTTTCATCAACAGTTATTATTTCATCAATTTCCGTACCGTTAACAGAAATTCTTGCAATCTTGCTGACATTAGCGCCGGTTGTTGATACCGATGAGAAACGTGTAGCATCAGGCAAAGTCATTGTATCAACATCCTTAAGTATCTCAACAGCGCCTTCGACAGACATACTTTCACCATTTAATTTTACCTTTTCCGGTATACTGTATGTTTTAACACCGCCTGCTGACGGAACATAAGCCGTAACGGTAGCGCTGTCCTGGTCATCGCTTAAAACAGCTTTAACGATATAAGCATAAGGATATGTAACCTCGGTTGTGGAAAGAGTACCGTAAACAATTGTGTTATAATTGTCAACATAGAAGGTTCCCTGTGTAGAGGATTCAATCTTTATACCGTTCTCGTCAAAATACTGCTGTGCAAAATCACTTATCTTATAATCCTTTGAGTTAATTGTAACCTTGTTCTCGTCTGAAGAATAAGCTGTGATTTTTCCGGTAACAGGCGTTGAATTAACCTTAACGGTATACATATCTCCGTCAAGACTTGCTGCTACAAGAACAACGTCATTGGCTTTAATGGATGTCGTCGAAATTGATGCGCCTGAAGCATTTGTTATGGTAAATGTATATTTAACATCATCGGGATCAAGTACAACCGAAGGGAGATAGCCGTCCGGATTACCGTTTTTAAACTTCACCTTATTCGTGATTGTATAGTCAACTGTTGACGGTGTCTTTGTTGCAACCATAAACTCATAGTCGGTAATCTCTATAATATCAATAGAGTTGTCACTTCCGCTGTCCGTGAGTCTCAATTCGCCGTAAATAAATCCGGTGCTTGCGGGAGAGAGCCAGTCATCAAGACGGCTTTCAAAATCAGTAACCGCTTTTCCGTTATAATATACAGATATTTCTTCAGGTTTAAAGGAAATGCTCTTGGATTTTCCGTCTTCCGTGTAATATCTGATATTAGAACCGTTAAACGAATCAATGTCCTCACTGTTGATTGTGGTTATGGTATTTTTAACTGTTTCAAGGTCAAGCTCAACAAGGGTATTTACATCTCCGCCCTTGCCTTCCTTGTAAAATACAACAGCCTGCTGACCGAGGAGGTTTTCAATAACAGACTTGTCCTCTGTATACGTGGTGTAATCCATCTTAACAATCTCGTTGCCCTTCAAACGAACAGCCATTTCATCGTTAAGAAGTGTATCCGCAAAATCAGCTGTAACCTTGTCCTCAATACCGACAATAGTAGCTTTTTCCTTAACGATACCCATATATGTTTCCATAAAGGTCTCAAGATTGGATTCAAGCCTTCCGGTAGTTGCGTTGTACACAGGTACATCAACCTCAAGCACATTATAAATGAGCTGAGCAACAATTCCGCGCGATGCGGCGCCGGACTGATTTGCATTTACAGCGCCTTTTGTAATTCCGAGAGTATTAGCCTCAGCAATGTAACCGTTAGGCCATCCGCCGAGCGCTGTTGCAGCCGGTTCATAACCTGCAGCGCAGACAATCATCTTTACAGCCTGCTCATATGTAACCTGTTCGTCAGGACGGAAAGTAGAATCCTCAAAACCGTTTACAATACCTCTGCCGCTTGCAAGGATGATGTTCTTCTTTGCCCAGTGCTCATTAACATCTGTAAAAGATGACGTATCAGCAGCAGCTGAATCTGCAATACCGAGAGCAACAGTGATAATTTTTGTAAACTCCGCTCTCGTAATCTCGCCCTCAGGCTTAAATGAAAACGTGCCGTTGCCGTCATCATAGCCATTGATTATTCCAAGCTTGGACAATGTAATAATAGCACTGCTGTACTGAGTAGAGCTTGTTACATCGGAAAACGATGTAGATGCGGCTTTTACAATGCCGCCAAATGACAGGCTGCTGAAAAGACACGCAGCTGCCAGTACAAGTGAAAACTTTCGTTTCATGTTTTATCCTCCTTAAGAGATTAAATAATTTGCCTCGTCCGCCCACCAAAAACATTCAAAGCAGCAAGACACAGACGTAAGCATTTATGTCTATGTAGCTATTGTATCATCTTTTTGTCAATAAGTCAATGGTTTTTTTGTAAGAATATCATGGTAATCGAAAATATTTGTAACGTTTTAATAAACAATCCGAACAAATATGTATCATATTAACAAAAAGGATATTTTTTTTGCCCTCATCCGTTAAGGGATGTATCGGAACAGCACCCCCTAATGAAAATTAAAGACTTTTTGAAAAAAACCGATAAATTTTTCCGCAAAATTTTTCTTTTTGATATACTCTCTGCCGGCAACAAGCTCATGTTCAGCTACTACTCTGCCGTCAAAGATTACCTCACAGAAGCCCAGCTTATCCCCTTCTTCAACATCAGCGTCAACCTCCGGCACCGTATGAAGGACAACTTCAAGCTTTGACTCATCTCCCCTGCACAGAGCCAAAGAAAAATCCTCTTTGCTTTTTACGGGAATAATGATGTCGTCCGGGCTTTTGAGCTCCTTAAGAACCTTATCCGTTTCAAGAACGGTTTTCCACCGTATGTTTTCAAAGCCGTAATCAAGCAAAGCAGCGTGATCCCTCCAGTCATCGGGGTCTCCGAGTGTTACACAGACAAGGGTTACACCATCGCGCTCTGCTGCCGACACAAGACACCTTCCTACCTTTTTCGTATATCCGGTTTTTACGCCGATACAGCCGTCATATAAATTAAGCAGTTTGTTATGATTTGAAAAATACAGTGTTCCTGCGGAATAATCAGTTTTATGTATCCGTGTCGAAACAATTTTTCTGAATTCTTCATTATTTAAAGCGTATGACGAAATCCGCGCAAGATCGGCTGCTGTTGTGTAATGACCCTCACTATCAAGACCGCTCGGATTTTTAAAGGATGTGTTCACTGCGCCGATTTCAGCAGCCTTCTCATTCATCTTCTCCGCAAAACAGCTTATGTTTCCGGAAACATGCTCCGCAACAGCAACCGCCGCGTCATTCCCGGAATTAAGCATCAGGCCGTAAAGAAGCTCGCCCATGGGTATTTTATCCCCTTGTCTCAGATAAGCGCTCGATCCCTCCTGCATAACCGCAAGATTACTGACGGTTACTTCATCATCAGGTTTTGAATTTTCAAGCGCCACAACAGCTGTCATAATTTTCGTTGTGCTTGCCATAGGATATTCTTCAAACCCGTTATATTCATAAATTATACTGCCGGTCTTTTGTTCCATCAGGCAGGCATGCATTGCGGATATTTCCGGAGGTGCAGCCTCCGCGGACACAGACAGCAAAAATACAGCTGCGGCTGTCAATAAAAGCTTTTTCAAAATAATCACTCCGTTTCATTACTCATTACGATTTTATGAAAAAACATAAGAGTATAGAACAGCCCGGAGGATTTAAAAAGGAAAAGCTTACTTTAATTCCGCCTCAGCAGCTGCGATAGCGGAATTTACTGCCTCTTTTGCCGGTCCGCCGACCAGCTTTCTTTCGTTCACGCAGGTATCCATACTTATGGCATTATATATATCATCATCTATTTTTTCTGAAAATTCTTTGAATTCCTCCATAGTAAAATCATCAAGATTCTTTTCATTTTCAATAGCGTAAAATACCATTCTGCCGACAATGCCGTGAGCTTCGCGGAACGGGACGCCCTTTTTCACAAGATAATCCGCCGCATCTGTGGCATTTGTAAAGCCTCCCTTTGCGCCCTGAAGCATTTTGTCCTTCTTAACCTTCATGGAGGCAAGCATATCTATAAAAACAGGAAGGCACATTTTTACAGTGTCAACAGAGTCAAATATAGGCTCCTTATCCTCCTGCATATCCTTGTTGTACGCAAGAGGTATACCTTTCATTGTTGTGAGAAGTCCCATCAAGTGCCCGTAAACTCTCCCGGTTTTTCCGCGTATAAGCTCGGCAACATCAGGATTTTTCTTCTGGGGCATTATTGAACTGCCGGTTGAATACGCGTCATCCATTTCTACAAAAGAAAATTCGTGGCTTGACCACAGAATTAATTCCTCACAAAATCTGCTGAGATGCATCATTATAATAGAAAGACATCCGGCAAGCTCAATACAGAAATCCCTGTCACTGACGCCGTCAAGGCTGTTAGCGGTAATTTTTTCAAATCCAAGCTCCCCGGCAACGAATTCTCTGTCAAGAGGATAAGTAGTTCCGGCAAGTGCGCCGCTTCCAAGGGGCATAACCTTCATTCGTCCCACACAGTCCTCAAGTCTTGCGCAGTCACGCTTAAACATCTCGTAGTATGCCATAAGATGATGTGCAAGCGTTACGGGCTGCGCCTTCTGAAGATGAGTGTATCCCGGCATAACAGTTTCCGTGTGCTCCTTTGCAAGAGAAATAAGAGTGCTTCTCAGCTGAAGCAGCATTTCTGAAATTTCAGCCGCTTCATCCGACAAATACATGCGTATATCAAGCGCAACCTGGTCATTTCTGCTTCTGCCGGTGTGAAGCCGCTTCCCGGCATCACCTATACGCTGAGTCAGTATTGTCTCAATATTCATGTGAATATCCTCAGCATCAATCATAAAGCTTATTTTCCCGGCTTCTATATCCTCAAGAATCCCCTGAAGTCCTTCTATTATCTTTTCGGCATCTTCCGCAGGAATAATGTTTTGTTTCCCGAGCATTTTTGCATGAGCAATACTTCCGCGGATATCCTGCCTGTACATCCTTTTATCGAATCTGATTGATGAATTAAAGTCATCCACCTTAACATCGGTGTTTTTACTAAATCTTCCTCCCCAAAGCTTTGCCATTGCGAAACCAGTCCCTCCTTAATTTTTTGAAAGCGGCTTGTAAAACAAGCCGCTTTTAATATTTATTTTTCACATTTAGCCTTCATCATTGCACGAACCTTCAGCGGCAGTCCGAACAGATTGATAAATCCTTCGCTGTCCTTGTGGCTGTAAAGCTCATGGCTGTCTCCGAAGCTTGCAATATCCTCGTTATACAAAGAATAAGGACTTGTTGCTCCGGCAGGAGATATACTTCCCTTATAAAGCTTAAGCTTAACCTCTCCCGTCACTGTTTCAGTCATTGAATCAAACATAGCGGAAAGAGCTTCTCTCAGCGGAGTATGCCATTTACCATCATAAACGAGCTCTGCAAACTTTATGGCAGCCTGACGCTTAAAGCTCTGCGTGTCGCGGTCAAGGCAAAGATACTCAAGCTCCTGAGCTGCTGCATATAAAATTGTACCGCCGGGTGTTTCATAAACGCCTCTGGATTTCATTCCGACAAGCCTGTCCTCAACAATATCAGCTATACCAATTCCGTTTTCGCCGCCGATTTTATTAAGCTTTTCCACTACGCCGCGAGGTGAAAGCTTTTCGCCGTTTACGGCAACAGCCTCTCCCTTTTCAAATGAAATTGTAACATAAGCGGGTTTATCCGGAGCTTTTTCCGGAGGAACAGTAAGCTTGAGAAGGCTGTCAAGCTGCGGTTCGTTTGCAGGATCTTCAAGATCCATACCCTCATGACTTATATGCCAGATGTTACGGTCACGCGAATAAAGTTCTTTTTTTGTTACAGGTATGCTTATGTTATGCTTTTCTGCGTAGTCAACAGCATCCTCACGTGACTTAATGTCCCATATACGCCAGGGAGCTATTATTTTAAGGTGCGGTGCAAGAGCTTTGATTGTAAGCTCAAACCTTACCTGGTCATTCCCCTTGCCGGTTGCGCCGTGGCATATAGCAACAGCACCCTCCTTCAAAGCAACCTCAACAAGCTTTTCGGCAATTATCGGGCGGGCGTGAGATGTACCGAGCAAATATTTACCCTCATATACAGCGCCTGCTTTCACAGTCGGATATATGTAGTTTTTCACATAATCATCAACAAGATCCGCAATATAAACCTTTGATGCACCTGCTGCCTTTGCTCTTTCCTCAAGACCGTCGGTTTCCTTTCCCTGACCTACATTACCGCAAACGGCTATAACCTCGTAATCATAATTTTCAATGAGCCATGAAATTATAATAGACGTATCAAGTCCGCCGGAATATGCAAGAACAACTTTTTCCTTAGCCATAATAAAAACCTCCTAAAAATAAAAATTTCCTCTTGAAATTTTCTTTTAAATATTATATACTATATTTTGAGGCAAATCAATACCATGTATGAATTTTTGTTTATTTTTATATAAAATTAAAAATATGCAATTATTTTTGTATATTATGCATACCAAAGGAGAAAAAATATGATTATTTTAGGTATTGACCCAGGCTATGCAATAGTCGGAGTCGGCGTTATTGAATATAAAGGCAATAAATTCAGAACAATTTCTTACGGCGCAATTACAACGGAAGCCGGCGTGCCGACGCCGCAGCGCCTGCAAAAAATATATAACGAGCTGAATTTATGTATAGATACATACAAGCCTGACGCTGTTGCAGTTGAAGAGTTGTTTTTCAATTCAAATCAAAAAACAGCAATACAGGTTGCCCAGGCACGGGGCGTCATAATAATTTCAGCCGTAAACAAGAACGTACCTCTTTATGAATACACCCCGCTGCAAATTAAGCAGTCTGTAACAGGCTACGGACGTGCCGAAAAAAAACAAATTCAGCAAATGGTAAAGATGATGCTTGGTCTGAATGCAGTCCCGAAGCCGGATGATGTAGCGGATGCTCTTGCGGTAGCAATATGTCATGCCCATTCCAGCAACCTGAACGACAGGCTTAATATCAATAAAATGTAATGCTTTTGTAATATTTTAATATATTTTTAATATATTATCTGTTGACATCAGAAGGAATATAAGTTATTATATTATTGTACTATTCTGACGAAAGGGAAAATTTCATGTACAATTATATTAAAGGGAAATACATATGCTCCGGTGACGGCTTTATTGTTGTCGAGACAGGCGGAATCGGGTATACTATATACACATCGCTGAATACAATCGGAAGATTCAGCAGCAAGGACAATATAACGGTTTATACATATTTATATCTCCGCGAAGGGATAATGGATTTATACGGATTTGCAACCGAGGAGGAGAGAAAAATGTTTCTGCACCTTATTTCAATTTCAGGTGTCGGTCCGAAGGCTGCAATTTCAATTCTATCCGTTGCCCCCCCCGAAAGCATTGCTATTGCCATTTTAAACGGCGACTCAAAGCTGATACAAAAGGCTCAGGGTGTCGGTCCGAAGGTTGCACAGCGTGTTGTTATGGAGCTTAAGGACAAGCTCAAGGGAATAGAGATAAATGTTGACGATATGCCTTTCATTCCCGAATCTGATGATAACAGAAGCGAGGCGCTCAGTGCTTTGCTTGTTCTCGGATATACAGAGGCTGAAGCGAAAGCTGCTGTTAAGGATATCAGCTGCGGGCTTACAACCGAAGAAATCATAAAGAATGCACTGAAGGCTATGCTGAAGTAGCAGTCAGTCTGAAGCAAAAGGAGAAGGAATTTATTTTGTTTAACGATGAGGAACGCTTTGTTACAAGTGATTTTATTGCTGAGGACAACGAAATAGAAACAGGTCTCAGGCCAAAAAGACTTGATGAATACATCGGTCAGACAAAAGCAAAGGATAATTTGTCAATATACATAAAGGCTGCTCTTAACCGCCGTGAAGCTCTCGACCACGTACTGCTTCATGGGCCTCCGGGACTCGGCAAAACAACGCTTGCCGGAATTATCGCAAACGAGATGGGTGTTAATATAAGAATTACCAGCGGTCCTGCTATTGAGAAAGCGGGAGATATTGCTGCCATTCTTACAAATCTGTCCGAGCACGATATTTTATTCATCGATGAGATTCACAGAATGTCCCGAACGGTTGAAGAAATACTTTATCCTGCAATGGAGGATTATGCTCTTGATATTATAATAGGAAAAGGACCTTCTGCCCGCTCAATAAGACTTGATTTGCCGAAATTCACTCTTATCGGAGCGACCACGAGAGTCGGTCTTCTTTCCGCACCCCTTCGCGACCGTTTCGGCGTTATTTCACGACTTGAGCTGTACAGCACGGAAGAGCTTAAAACAATAGTAAAGCGTTCTGCGTCTTTGCTTGATGTTGACATTTCCGATGACGGTGCTGCAGAAATTGCTTCACGTTCCCGCGGTACTCCGAGAATTGCAAACAGATTTCTTAAAAGAGTCCGTGATTTTGCAGAGGTAAAATACAGCGGAAAAATCACGTGCCAAGTTGCAGACGACGCACTCGGCAGAATGGAGGTTGACAAACTCGGCCTTGACCAGACAGACCATCGTCTGCTTAAAGCAATGATTTTTAACTTCGGCGGAGGTCCCGTAGGACTTGACACCATTGCTGCCACAATCGGCGAAGAGCCGTCAACAATAGAAGATGTTTATGAGCCGTACCTGCTTCAAATCGGATTTATCACACGAACTCCCCGCGGCAGAGTTGCCGCACCGGCAGCTTATATGCATCTTGGCATACCCTTTGAAGGAGGTAATACATGATGAAAAAAATTTCTTATCTGATAGTTTTTTGCATTATTACATTTTTTTTCAACACCTCCACGCATGCTATGACAATTCAATATGATGGAATAACCGAAGAATACACAGGTTCTGTTTATGACCTCAAAGTAAACGGAAAATCTGTTTCAATGCCTATTCCGCCTATTATTTTCAATGACCGTGCCCTTGTTCCGGTTCGTGAAATATTTGAAGAGCTTGGCGCTTCGGTAGTCTATGAAGAGAAAACAAAATGTGTTAACATCAGCTATTACGGAAATACGGTTTCTCTGTATATTAATAATCCTTCCGCGTACATCAACGGCAAGAAGACTGCAATTCCCGACAAAGCTGTGCCGAAGCTTATAAACATAGTTGGGTCATCGGCCAAAACAATGGTTCCTGTCCGCTTTATTTCCGAAAGTCTGAATATGAATGTTGATTTCAGAAATAACACCATATATATTTCAAACGGCGATGAACCGGAAGACACTCCCGCTCCTACGCCGGGAAATACGCATAACAACCCGGCTGCAGGCGGCGGAAGCTCCGCTCTGACCGGAATAAGCTTTCTCTCTTCCGGGGAATCCGGAATTGTAATTACGGCGTCCATATCAGGTACTGTACCTGAAACAAATTCCTTTGCGCTCAGCAATCCCACAAGATTTGTCATTGACCTTTCAGAGTGTAAGATGAATACGCCTCAAACCTCATATGATGTCGGAGTGTCCGGAATATCAAAAATCAGAATCGGCCATGAAAATAACAGAACAAGAATTGTAGTAGATGCAGAGAAAATATCCGATACCAAGGTATATACGGAAAATAACGCTGTAATAATAGAAGTATCTGCATCCGGAGCACTGCCTTCAGAAACAGCGCCGCCAAGCAAGCCGGCTTTGCCGAGCTCCGGCGAAAATAATACTTCCTCAGCAAGCATTGAAAAAATACCCCATGCAGAATATTCCAATTCACAGAAGCTTATAGTGATAGATGCAGGGCACGGCGGAAGTGACGGAGGAGCTCAAGGCAGTCTTGACGGCAAAACGGTCCTTGAAAAGGATTTGACCCTTTCAATTTCGAAAAAGGTCAGGGATACGCTTTCAGCAAAGGGCTACAATGTTGCTATGACGCGTGACAGCGATGAATATCCGACGCTGAACGCACGTTCCGAATTTGCCAACGCGTCAAATGCCGCCGTCTTTGTCAGCGTACATATAAACTCTGTTGAATCAGCTCCGACAGCATCGGGAACGGAGGTTTATTACTCATCAATCAACAATGAGGATTCTTACGGTGTAAAAAGCAGTTACCTTGCAAAATGCATTCTTGATGAGCTTATAAAAAACCTTGGTTCAAAAAACAGAGGTGTTAAACAAGCAAACCATGTTGTTACACGGACTTCACTTATGCCTGCGGCCCTGGTAGAGGTAGGATTCATTTCCAACACCGACGAACTGGCTAATATGTGCAACGAAACATATCAGCAAAAGACTGCTGACAGCATTGCTGCCGGTATTGTAAAAGCACTCGAAAAAATTGCGATACCGGAAAATAGGACAGAGCTCGAACAGCAGCGCGCTGCAGACTTGAATGAATGGGAGAAATCACAGTAAATGTTAAAAAAAAGCGATTTTTATTATGACCTGCCTCAGGAGCTGATAGCTCAGGAGCCCCTTGCAGACAGAAGCTCATCGCGGCTTCTTGTTCTTGACAAAAAAAGCGGCGAAATAAAGCACAGTCATTTTTATAATATTACAGATGAGCTGCACCCCGGTGACGTTCTTATTCTGAATGATACCAAGGTAATACCGGCAAGGCTTTACGGCTGCCGCGAGGATACGGGCGGAGCAATTGAGTTTCTCCTGCTAAGCAAAAAAAGCCTGAATGAGTGGGAGGTTATCGTCAAGCCCGGAAAGCGGGCAAAGCCCGGACGCCGTTTTGCCTTCGGTAACGGTGAGCTTAAGGCTGAGGTTATTGACATCGTAAATGACGGTAACAGAATCGTGCGGTTTGAGTATGAAGGAGTATTTGAAAACATTCTTCAAAAGCTTGGCGAAATGCCTCTTCCCCATTATATAACGCATAAGCTTGATGATCCTGACAGATATCAGACTGTCTATGCGAAAAATGACGGTTCGGCAGCGGCGCCAACCGCCGGATTACACTTCACTCCGGAGCTTCTTGATAAAATTGAAGCCATGGGCGTGAGCATTGGCTATGTTACGCTGCACGTAGGTCTCGGAACCTTCAGACCCGTAAAGGCAGAAAATATTACCGACCACAAAATGCACTCAGAATTTTATTTTCTTTCCTCTGAAACCGCAAACCTTATTAACAATGCAAAAAAAGACGGAAGAAGGATTATTTCTGTCGGAACAACCGCAACGCGGGTGCTTGAAACCGTTGGCGCTTCCGGCTTCCCGCTCAAGGAAAGCAGCGGCTGGACTGACATCTTTATTTACCCCGGCAAAAAATTTAATGTTATAGACGCGCTGATAACCAATTTTCATCTTCCGGAATCAACGCTTATAATGTTGGTCAGCGCACTTGCAGGACGTGATAATATAATGAACGCGTACGAAACTGCCGTCCGCGAAAAATACCGATTCTTCTCTTTCGGGGACGCGATGTTTATCCATTAATTACAGACAGGAGATGATTTACATGAAAAAAACATTAACAATGATTACAGCATGCATTATTGCAATATCAAATCTTTTCTTTCCGGCACATATTTTAGCGGCGGAAAATGATGTGCTATCAGCAAAAGCTGAACTGCAAAGCCTTAAAAAGCTTTATGATGAGTATGATTATACGGCTGAAAACTGGGCGCTTCTTGAAGACGCATATATGGGCGGTCTTGCTGCAATTGACGCGGCAGAAGATATTGATTCGGCATATGCTGCACTGAACAGTGCGGCAGAGACCATGATCGGTATCGACCACAGGGGCGGCAGCGTTAAGGTATGTGTTTCTGTGGAAAAGCTTACAATAAATAAAGGCTTTATTGTTTTACCCGGCTTCGTGCGCGTAAGGAAATATGAACGCGCTTCTCAGGTTATTTCCGACTTTCTGACCGAAAAATATGACGGCGTAACAAGAAATCCGTATTCAGCTTCCGGAACAATTGAACACAATTTTGAACTGACAGGAGTTTATGAATCGTATATTGATACCGGAGATGATGAATATGACGAAATAGATGTTCCCGACTACCTGACAAACTACGTCGGTAAATATCTCCCACAGAGAGATAATAAGGGCTATATCAGAAAAGGCGACTATACAGATGAAAGCTGCTTTGTTTATTCAGTTAATAATAAATTTCCGAATGTAAGCGCCTCAGCTATTCCGGTCCTTGACGAGGACGTGCTCAGATGGCAGTTTTCAATTTACGGCAACGGCGCGGATGTGGGAGCAGGCAAGTATAATTCAGAAGCTACAATTTCAAGATTTCCCGACAAGGGCGAGCTTCTTTGGAAGATGGCGGACGTGAACGAAAAAAATGATCTTGAGCTCTTGCTTTCAGATGCGGATAATCAGAAAAAATACAATGACGCTATGATTGTTCTGGAAAAATCAAACATATCACAAACCGCAGTTGACAGGGCTCTTAAAAAGATAGAGGCTCTTGTCCCGATAACTGAAAAGCCGCTGCAGCCGGAAGTTCCGGAAAATCCGGACGGAGATGAAGACTCGGAAAAACCGGAAATTGAAGCCCCGCTGCCGGATTTTTCATTTGATGATGTGCCGGAGACTCATTTTGCACATGAATACATAAATTTTCTTGCCGAAAAAGGAATATTAAGCGGAAGAACAGAAACGCAATTTGACCCGGACGGGTATGTAACACGTGCCGAATTCGTTGTAATGCTGGCAAGAGCCGCAGGCTCTGAAAATACCTCCGCAAACGTATTTGAGGATGTTCCCTCAGACGCCTGGTACAGCGGCGGCGTTGCGTTTGCATACAATGCAGGCATAACAAACGGAACATCGGAAAAGACCTTCTCGCCTGATGAAAAAATCACAAGAGAACAGCTTGCTGCAATGCTTAAGCGATTTGCAGACTTTTCGAAAATAACTCTGAAATCATCATCAGAGCACACGGCATTTTCCGATGAAGATGAAATATCGGATTACGCCTCAGAATGCGTCGCGATTATGCACGCATCAGGAATAATAGGAGGGCACGGTGATAACAGCTTTGCACCGAATAAAGCCGCAACGAGAGCTGAAACCGCAAAAATGCTTTCGCTTCTTCTTAAAATGCAGGAGAACTGAAAAAAACCGCGAATACGCCATGTGTTCGCGGTTTTTTGAAAGGCGTAGGTTATGCCCTGTCATATATTTCTCTCAGTTTAGCAGACCGTATGTGGTACTCGGCTTCGTTCACACCCTCAAAAATCATCGGAATTTCACGCTTGTATTGCTTTACAAGAGAAAACAACGTATCAAAGTCGAAAATACCGTCTCCTGCAAGCAGTGTGTGCATCTGATTATCGGAAATATTAAAGTCCTTTATATGAACAGCGTATGTCAAATCACCAAGCAGCTCAAACTGCTCCTTCATCATATCCGCCTGCTTTGTATAGTTCGATGCACTAATATAATTCACAGGGTCAAATATAACACCGACGTTAGGCGACGCAAGATCATTTACAAGTCTTGCCATTTTTTCGGGAGTATTTATAATGTGTTGTTCAACTCCCTCAATACCGATCATAACTCCAAGCTTTTCAGCCGCTTCAACAAGAATGCCGAGACTTTCCAGACAAAATCTGTAGGCATTTTCAGTCTGATTCCTCGAGCGTGAATTGTCTTCTCCGACAAAGGTTGTTTCAAGACCAACCATATCAGCATCCATAAACTTTGCATACTTCAGCTGTTCGATAAAATAATCAAGCTCATTAAACCTATTCTCGACATCAAAATGAACAGAGCGTATATACGCTCCCAGAACACTTACATGAATATTATTCATATCAAGAATGGATTTCATTTTTCTTGCATATGCCGGAGTAAAAAGCCCCTTTCTGAAATCAGGAAAGCTTTTTTTGATTGCAAGCTGTATGTTCTCAACTCCCGTTTCGGCACACTTTATTGATAATTCCGTAAAACCGGCAGCATCAAAATCATGCCCTCTTACACCAAACCTTAATGATTTATCACGTTTTCTTGTTTCCATA
Organism: Clostridia bacterium; assembly: GCA_017935675.1. Lineage (GTDB taxonomy): Bacteria > Bacillota > Clostridia > UBA1381 > UBA1381 > RGIG9115. Next base: position 117,426 of record JAGBHE010000095.1, read on the forward strand.
TTTGCAGCTCCTTTCACTTTTACGCCATAGAAGATGACTTATCACGGCATACTGCCATTGCTTCTATAATACTGCTGCGAAAACCAAGCTCTTCAAGCTTTGCCACAGCATCAATTGTTGTTCCCTTCGGGGAACAAACCATATCCTTAAGCTCTCCGGGATGCTTTCCTGTTTCAAGTACCATCTTCGCGCTTCCGAGAACCGCCTGTGCCGCAAATTTGTATGCAGACTCTCTCGTCATTCCTCCCTGCACTGCCGCGTCTGCCATAGCCTCAATCATCATAAATACATAAGCAGGTGATGAACCGCTGACCGCTGTAACAGTGTCCATAAGACCTTCAGAAACAACCTCGCATTTTCCGAAGCTTTCAAGTATTTCCGTTACTTCTTTAAGTCCTTCCGCTCCGGGCTTATTCGCGCATACAGCACTCATCGCCTCTCCTACAAGCGCAGGGGTATTCGGCATTACACGCACTATTTTTTTATCATTGCCCAAGCCCTCTTCAAGTTTTGCAAGACTAATGCCTGCCGCAATTGACACAACGGTTGTGGATTGTTTTACGAAGCTGTTTATTTCTTTCATAACCTCAGCAATAACGTTCGGCTTGACACAAAGGAAAAGAATATCGGCTTTTTCCGCCGCGGCTTTGTTGTCTGTTGTCACTTCAGCGGAATATCTGTCATGTATACGCTTCAAGGTGCTGTCATTTTTATCTGATACTATAATATTCCCTCCCGGCGCAAGCCCGGAGCTGACAATGCCGCCTATAATCGCACCTCCCATATTTCCGCTTCCAATAAAACCAATTTTCATTATAATACATTCCTTTCGTTTATGAATTCATAAGATAGCTTATCTCACCGGAGGTCAGATGACGCCAATGACCGGACGGGAGATTGCCAAGCTCAACATTTCCGATTTTTATCCGCTTAAGATAAGTCACCTTGCAGCCTACAGCCTCAAACATCTTACGTATCTGGCGGTTTCTGCCCTCATGTATTGTAATATTAAATGTAGTCCTGCCTTTTTCCGCTTTCAGCATTTCCACCTCTGCGGGACTTGTTACATAATCCTCAATATGCACGCCGTGACGAAGGGCCTTTATACCTTTAATTGTAATTCCTCCGTTTATCTCAACATAGTATGTTTTTGATGTGTTAAATTTAGGATGTGCTATATGAAAATTAAAATCACCGTCATTTGTCATAAGCAAAAGCCCCTCAGTCTCAAAGTCAAGTCTCCCGACAGGCACAAGCCTTGCACTTATATCATTTTTTATAAGATCAATAACTGTCGGTCTTTCAAACTGATCCTTTACCGTTGTTACATATCCGGCAGGCTTATTCAGCATGATATAATACTTTTTCATTGCAGGCTTCAGTTCTTCCCCCGAAAGACTGACCTTATCCGCGCCGACCTCGACTTTTATTCCCATTTCGCGGATAACTTTTCCGTTAACCGAAACCTTTCCGTCTGCGATAAGCCTTTCAGCCTCACGTCTTGAAGCCGCACCGCACATTGAAATATATTTTTGCAGCCGAACTATTTCACCCATGTTTTTCTCCTTATCTGCCATATAATAAATTTACCCATTACATATTATAGCACAAAAAAAACGGATAGTCAACTCATACATTAATTTTAACGATTTTTTATGATAAAATAAAAGACAGCGGGAAGCGACGAAGCTTTCCGCTGTCTTTATGCACCGCCGATATGCATACGATTTTTAATCCAATAGCTCTGATAACTCAAGCAAAGCCCGAAGAACCATTCCGGTTCCGTGGTCGTCATTTTTTATTGTTTCAAGCCGGGCATAATAATTCGGGTCATCCTTGCTGCCGGAGCCTCTGCAAACGCCGACAACATCGCCATGCTCGTCAACCGAATGTTCAAGAAGTCCGCAAACGGCCCTTTCAACTACAGGCAAATACTTTGCCTTTTCAAGTATTCCGGAGCGTATTCCTCTTGAAATCGCTATTGAAAAAATCGCCGTACAGGAGGTTTCCGGGTATGACGCCGGCATATTCAGCACCTGATGCCACAAGCCTGTTTCTCCCTGCAGCCGGGCAAGACCGCAAACAGCCTTTGAATATATTTGAATAAGCTTCTCCCTGCCGTCAAAATCATGCGGAAGATGCTCTATGACATCAATAAACGTCAGATATACCCATCCGTTTCCGCGACCCCACGGCACAAGGTTGGGGCGGTTTTTATCAGGATAAAATATATGAGAAAATATGTTCTCACTTTCGATATAAAGTCTTTGCGTATACATCAGCAACTGTTTTACCGCCTCGCGGTAATATTTTTCACTGCCCGTAAGGTTTCCCATTCTGACAAGAAACGGGCAGCTCATATATGTATCGTCCGCCCACATGGTATCAATCCTGTAAAAGCAGCCGTCCTCCATTCTCGGAATGTTAGTGTAAATGCTTTTCATCAGACTTTCAAGCACGCCCATAATCTTTTTCTTTTCAGCTGCATCTGTTTCTCTTAAATAAAGCTCGCACAAGTTTGTTCCGATTGTGCCTATTGAATCAAGATCGCCTTTTCTTACACTGCGCTTGAGGAATGGAACGTCTCCGAAAACTCCCGCGTCATACTGCATATATTCATAATATTCATACAGAATATGCATACTGTCACGAAAATAATCCCCGTATTCCGACTTATATTCCGAGCAATATAACAGCCCAAGCTCTCCAACCATAATCGCATAAAACCATTGTCCGAAAAAGCTTGTATCAAGATACGGTCTCAGATATGAAATGCCGTCCGAAAAACACCAGAATGTCACTTTGCCATCAGCATTTTTGTAAGGCTCCTTAAATTGTACCTTCGGGCAATCCGCTCCGTTAAACGAGCCGAGCAGCAGCCATGTACAGCCGTTTTCCCTGTTGCTTTTGAAATCGGGGCAGGATAAGATATCATTCGACAGGCATTCAAATCCCCAGCCGCCATCTGTTCTTTCGCATATTATTTTTATTGTATCGCCTTTTTTCAGGCTGTAATTTTCTGTTTTTTGATCATTTATATATACTGTGCAGCTGCTGTGCGGTATAATTCTGAGAACTCCGTCACAGCAGGCAGCGGAATACGCCAGGGCATATCGTCCGCTTTCGCATCCGTAAATTTTTTCAAAATCAATTATTTTGCCCGGAACAGACGGCTTCGGGAACGAAACTCCGCAGTCTGTATAATCCCTGCTTTCATCTGCCTCTATAAGCTCAGAAATACAAAATCCCTGTTCCCCGCTGTATTCCTCTGCCGGGATCGTATCCCTGACCCAAAGGAGATAATCACATGTCCAATACTCCGGCCAATAAACATGGGCGCAATTATAATAAAGTTCAAATACATCATCTGCGCATACACATTTAAATACAACCGAATTATCACCCTCATTCAAGTGAATATGAAATATCTCACCGTCCTGACAGGTTTTAAAGCAGCCTTTTCCGTCAACGGTGTAAGCTTCGCCATTGACTGTAAAAGAAACGGCTCCTCTTACAGTAAGTGCCGCTTTTGAAGCATGCTGACACATAAGATTAACCGAAACATAAGCATAATCTCCGTTTTTAGCTTCCGTATAAAACTTTGCCAAATCAATATGTACTCCCCGCCGAAGTCTTTTAGAAACAAAATCCGGCTTGATATACGGACGCATAACAACAGATGACCGCGGACGTGTTTCCAGCATGCGATCGGCTATAAATGTTATTTTTTTAATACACTCACTTTTATTCATTATAAACTCATTCATTCCTTTATTGGTTTTTTAGCATGAAGAGATAATCTTCCGGTAAATCCTAATCATCGTATTCCACAAGCATTACCGCATCACAATGCCAGCCTCCGGTATGGGCGGAATAGCTTCCCTCATGCCAATATACCGGCAAATTGTCCTGTGCATATATAGGTACTGTCGGTCTCCATATTTTTATATTTTCGCTCTTTGAAATTTTTCTTATAGTCTGTTCCAATTTATAGCTTTTGCCGCAGTCGTGGGATACATAGCTCTCAAGATACCAAAATTCTCCGTCAGCGCGGGAAAGGTATATGCGGTTTGTGTCAATTACTCCGCCGTCCGCAGGATTAAAGCCTGCCTCGCCGGCACCGTAGTAAAACGCCATGCCGCCAACATATGTCTGTGAACCGTCTGTCTGGTTCGGTGCAAGGAAGTCACCCGCCTTTGCAACAGGCTCTGACAATACCCACTTTCCACCGCCGTACTCTGCGGCGTAATATACAATTGAGTCTGCATTATCAAGCGTAAAAGCTGCCAAGCCTATTCTGTAAGGCATTACGGGAGATACGGCAAGCAGCCTCACGGTTGTTCCCTCAGGCGATTCATAAACAGTCTCAAGTTTTTCAAGTTCAATTTCCGATTTCCCCTTGCCGAACAGATTTACCTCTGTTCTTTTTCCGTCACATGTCAGAAGCCAGCCATCAGCGTCAAACACACCGCTCCTTACGGTATGGTCCTTTGAAATGCGCGGATGTCCGTAAAGCGCAAAAAACCACTGTTCACCTGTTCCGCTTGCTGTCGGTATCAGCTGCTTTCTGACGTCAAAATAAAACAGTCCTCCGGCATCTGATTTTAAAAAGGTTGTCGGCTCACTCCATGTAGCGCCCTCGTCCTTTGAGAACCTGAACTCCCACGTTACCGATTTAACACGTGCAAACATCCAGATTTCGTGTCTTTTCGTATTTTCAAACACCTGAGCATATGTAACATTATTTTCATATGTAAGAACATGCTCTTTTCCGAAGGATGTAATATCATAAGGCTTTTCGGTAATTCTGTAGCTAAGCGTATGAGTCTGAGCGTGACCCGTATATGTTACCATAATCCTTCCGTTTTCTAATATACAAAGTGACGGTGCGTTATGCTCATCGGCATATGTGCAGTTCATTCTGCAAACACGCACATCATGGCTCAGCGCTCTGCTGCATTTTGCGTCAAGCTCCTTGACATGTATCTCACCCATGTCTGTAACATATGCTATATAAGTCAAGCCGTTTGCTCCGACAACAGCCTTTTCATTTATCCACCAGTCTGTATTTGCTCTTTTTATTCTTACTTCTTTTGCCCTATCCGTTAAAATCATTATATATTTACTCCTTCTGTGCCGATTTCTCAATTATTTTTCTTGTTAAAGCTCTCCCTGTAGGAGGCAGGAGTCATTTTTACCTTTTCGGCAAATTTTACACAAAAGTAATTCGGGTCATTAAATCCAACCTCATGTGCTATTTCATATATTTTACCGGTACTGCTTTTCAGCAGTTCCTTTGCCGCCTCAACGCGTATATCAAGCAGATATGCATTGAAGCTCATCCCTATACGCTCCTTAAACATTTTACCAAGATAAGCATTGTTTATATAATAATTATCTGCAATCTTTTGCAGCTTAAGATCCTCATCCATATAGTGTTCTTTGAGATAATCTACAACCTCGCCGACAACACCGAGAGAATTTTTTGTCTTCAGTTCACCGAGAAACTTATTCAAATCAACAGCATTTTCCTTTAAAAACGAGGATACTATGCTGAAATTTACGAACTCGGAATTTTTAAGCATGGAATACCTGTAAAAAAACTTTACAACATCACCGCCCATGCCGCTTGCTTTATTGCCTATATCAAAAATTATGTTGTAGATATAAACAAACACCATGTTTGGATTTACGCATTCCTGCTTTATCCGGCTGCAGAATTCATCCACAGCCTCCAAAATATCCTCAGCATCGGAATTTTTTATTTTATCCGATATATTTATATAAAACGAATCGTCAGAAAGCTTCTCGGAAAAAGAAATATCTCTGACAGAATCATATATAAAAACATGCTTTTCCGACTCATAAAAAGCCGCGGCTTCCGTTTTTAAAGCAGTGTCCCGTGAGCTTTTGACAGATTTTATACTGTCAACCTCTTCTCCGACAAGAATTACATAATTATTATCAATAGCATTCTTGATTTGGTTTTCTATATTCATGCAATATCTTTTGATATTGTTACCGTAAATAAGGGAACCGATAATAAGCTCAATAAACCCATTATCGTTTTTTGAGACATAAACAGAATTGTTTTCACCGACAAAATTATTAAGCATTTCGAATACTTTTTCAACAGCTTCGGAATAATGGGCTTTAGAACCCGAAACAACGATTTCTTCATTAAAAATCCGTATAGCACATACCTCAGCCCTGCATCGTTTTCAAAGGATTTATCATTGAACTCATTTTCAATATCGCCTGAAAGCAGCTTCTGTATATGCTTGTCACGCTGATGCTTAACGTATTTATTTTCGTCATGTATTTCATTCTTAACACGCTGAAGAAGTCCAATCAATTCATCCTCGTCTACAGGCTTAAGCAAATATCCGTTTGCCTGATAATCCAGTGCTTTTTTTGCGTATTCAAATTCTGCATATCCGCTCATTATTATAAACTTAACACGGGGATCTATCTTTCTTATTTCTTCTATCAACTCAAGTCCCGACATTCCCGGCATTCTTATATCACTGATAATTAAATCCACGTGATTTTGCTCGGTGAAGCTTACAGCGTCTGCCGCACACCTTAATGCAGCCGCAATTTCAAATCCGTACTGTTCCCATTCTATCAGGTATTTCATGCCTTCGACTATACTTTTTTTGTCGTCAATCAATACAACCTTAAGCATAAAGCTCTTCTCTCCTTTGAAACAGTTTACTGATACTTAACAGGCAACGTAAGCCTTATCTGTGTTTTTTCATAAGCAGCACTTGAAACGTGCAGCGTAAATTCGTTATCAAAATAAAGCTTCAGCCTGGTAATTACATTTTTAATTCCGACGCCGGTATTTTCCGGATAATTATCAACGGAGCCGGAATTTATCGCCTCAAGCAATGCTTTATCAAATCCCTCACCGTTATCACATATCTCAATGCACAGCCTGTCTCCGGATGCATGAGCGTTTAATGAAAACATTTTATTTTTACTTATGCTCTCCAAACCATGCAGGAAAGCATTTTCAACAAAAATCTGAACAGACATTTTCGGAAGAAGGCACTGCTTTGCCTCATCGTCCACAGATATATTAACAGTTACCTCGTCGTCCATACTGTATGACTGCACGTCAATAAAAGCATTAACAAAAACCATCTCTTCTTCAAGCGTTATCATATCCTCCTTCCAGGATATCAAACGCCTGAACATTTTTGAGATATTCTTAAGAATCCCTGCTAATTCCCTGTCGCGTTTCCTTAAAGCATTCATTCTCATGACTTCAAAAATATTAAACATAAAATGCGGATTTACCTGTCCCTGAAGTGCGCTGAGCTTCGCTTTGTAATGTGCTTTTTCAATTTCAGTATTTTTAATTCTTTCCTTGTAAACCTCGTTTATGAGAGAATTGATTTTAACAATTGCATCATTGATTCCCCGCGCAAGAGTTCCTATCTCATCCTTCCCCATATCCTTATCATCCACGGTTTCAAAAATCCCCTGCTGAATTTTAAGCGCACATTCCGTAAGCCTGTTCAGCTTCGTAGTCTGCGAATTGGTAATCATTACAATTACAATAGATGAAAGAAAAAGAATAAAGAATATAATCACAATAAACGTTATTGTTTCAGCTGCAAACATGCCGGGAGCGTTTTTCGGGTTATAAACCGCCGCCACCTTATATCCTGACGGGAAATCAAGCTCCCGGAAAATAATATTGTTATCATTTGTGTTCAGCTCGTCACCTATATTATATTCATATTCCGGCAATGAGGAATCATATTTTCTTAAAGCTATTACATTACTGCCGCCTACAAGATATATATTGCATTTTTCCGAATACATATAAAGCGCCCGGGAAATATCAGCAAGTGATAAATCCAGCTTCAGTATATTAGATTCATCGTCATGCTTTTTCTTGTTCATTTTCCTGAGTATGGAAATCTGATAGCGGTTAATGCTGTCATCATAATATGCAAGCATATTAGCATTTTTATCTGCAGAAAGAAAATCTCCAAGCCATTTTTCGCCTTTAACATCAGACATCTTTTTCAGCACGGTACTCCGGTACAGATATTCATTGCTGCTGTAAATCTCTATTCTTTCGAGAGTGTCTGCGATTATGTAAGACAGAATTCTGCTGTCAAGCGCACCTGCAGAACGAATCTGACTTTTTCCGTCGCCCTCGTAAAGCGATAAATTATCATATATATCATCATCTGAGTAAATTAAATCACTTACGAGCAATGCTCTGTCGATAATTGCCTGGACTGAGCCTTTTGCATGCAATACAGAGTTCTCCACTTCCTCGGCATTAAGAGCATTGACCTTGCTTCTTGTGATAAAGTAATAAAATATGCTGACTACTATCATAGGAATAATAACGCACATAATATATATCACAATCATTTTTCCGGAAAAAGACATATCTCTGAAAAAATCTCTTTTTTCATTCTTCATTTTTTTCACCCGTTCCAGCATCAGCGCATAAAATATATAAACCTACCGGCTCATGCTATCAGTATAACACAAAATTTCAAAAAAGTCTACCCTTTTATTGAGCCAATCATAACACCTTTTACAAAATATTTCTGAACAAAGGGATAAATACACCATAACGGGATGCAGGAAACCATAATAGACGAATACTTTATAACCTCAGACAGCGCATCCATTTTAACTCCCTCATTGCTTGCCGCGCTTGCTCCGTCAGCCGCATTCATGCTGTTTGCAAACAGTATCTCCTTTATTACAAGCTGCAGCGGGAATTTCGATTTGTCGTTCAAATACAAATATGCTTTGAACCATGCATTCCAGTTTGCAACGATAAAATAAAGCGCTATAACCGCAAGAATCGATTTTGAAAGCGGGATAACTATTTTTATAAAAAATTTCGTATTTCCGCAGCCGTCAATTCTGGCAGCGTCGAGCAAATCGTCCGGAATGTTCGACTGGAAAAATGTTCTTGTAATGATTATGTTGTAGGTATTTACAAGACCGGGCAGAATAAGCGAAAGTCTGTTGTCTATAAGACCAAGATCGCGTATAAGCAAATAGCTCGGTATAAGTCCGCCCGAAAAAAGCATGGTAAATGTAAATAGCATCATAAATCCGTTTCTGCCGACAAAATCCTTCCGCGATAACGGATATGCCGCCAAAATTGTAGTTATTACGCCTAAAAAGCTTGTTGCGCCTGTATATAATATGGCGTTCAGATATCCGTTGAGTATTTTTGAATCCTTTAAAACCGCCTTGTATCCTGCAAGACTGAAGCCCTCCGGGAATATAAATACCCGTCCCTGCATAACGGCATTGGGGTCGGAAACAGACGATGAAATAACATTTAACATAGGCAGAACAACCAAAAGCAGTACTGCAAACATCATTACGTCTACAAATAAGAAAAACACCTTGTCATCTGCTGACAGTTTATTGAATCCTTTTCTGCCAAAAACTATCTTCTTCATCTTCGTCCTCCCCTTACCATAAACTGCTGTCGGTAACCTTCTTGGAAAGCTGATTGACAAAAGCCATAAAAACAAGATTGATAACCGAATCAAAAAGACTGATTGCCGTACCGTACGAATAATCCGTTCCGGTCTGCAGAGCAACCTTATATGAATATGTGCTTATTATTTCACTTGCAGAAAGATTAAGCGGATTCTGCATTAAAAGGACTTTTTCGTAGCCAAGACTCATCATACTGCCGACACTCAGAATAAACAGTATAACAAACGTCGGCATGATAGACGGGAAATCAATATGTATGAGCTGTTTAAACCTGCTTGCGCCCTCAATCGACGCGGCTTCATAAAGCTCCTGGTCCACACTCGACAGCGCGGCAAGATATATAACCGAATTCCAGCCAAGGTTCTGCCATATACCGGACCATACATAAATATGGGCAAAATACTGAGGCTTTGACCATATATCCACCGCCTCAATCCCGAATAAATTGCATATATTGCCGTACAAGCCTATTCTTGAATTTAAAAGCTGAGACAAAATACCGACCATAATTACCGTTGAAATAAAATACGGCATATAAGTTATCATCTGAACGGTCTTTTTGTAATACTTATTTCTTACAACATTTAAAAGCATTGCAAAAAAAACAGTTACAACAGCTTTAACAAGTATATAATAAACAGATATTTTCAGAGTATTAAAGAACACCTGGACAAACTTTGGGGTATTAAACATCTTACTGAACTGATCCAATCCAACCCATTGGCTGCCCCAAATTCCTCCCGATGCAGAATATCTCTTAAAAGCAATTTGTAAGCCGAACATAGGGTAATAAGCGAATACCAAAAGCAGAATCAAAGGAATCAATATCATTATATACAAATCCCAATTCGGCGCAATTCTTTTTAAAGTTCTGCTTTTGCGGCTTTTCATGCTCAAAGAATATTCTGCGTTTTTTTGTTTCATTATCATCTCTCCTTCCGGATGCCTTTGACGATTAAAAACTGCTGTTACAGGAATTTAACTTCCTGTAACAGCCTGTTTTTAAATGCAGATTACTATTTGCTGAGGAACTCGTCAGAACCCTTTTGCGCAAGCTCTAAATATCTTTCTATACCAAGATTCTTAAGGCTTTGCTGGAATTCCTCCCAATCCTTATCTAAATTCTTTTCACCTGATATGAAAAGTGAAACCGTTTCCTTTACATATGTCGAAATCGAATTGTAAATGTCGCCGAATTCTCTCATATCATCAAGGTTAAGTATCATTCTGTCTCTTGTAAAGGTGTTTTCCGGTCCCTTATCAATATATGCGGAAAGTGCCTGTGCCTTGAAGTACTCACCGTTTAACGGATCGCCGTCCCATGCAACGGTATCGGACATGTCTATCGACCTGAATGACGGATTAAACTGGTTCCAATGCGAATTCTGTATAGAGCCATAGGGCAGTATGGGGAGTATTTTTGACTCCGCGCCTATGCTTTCAAACAGTGCGGGAGCATTTTCATCAGCTTTCTTCCAGTCTGTTCCCTCAACACCGTAACGTCCGAAGAGAGAAGCCTCCTCAGAAAGCATAAAGTCAAGGAGTCTGAAAGCTGCTGCCGGATACTTACAATGCTTGGTAATAACACCGCCGCAGGCAACCGTAAATTCGCTCTTATACGCATACGCCGTTCCGTCCGGACCCTTAAGGGGCGGAAGTGCAACAAAATCCTGAAGACGTTCGGGATTATCGCTGAACAGTACATCCGGTGAGCCGCTTGCAAAAGCTCCTATAACCTCTTCATCTCTTGCGCACAGCGAACGAAGCGTAGATGAGCTTTGAGTAAAGCATTGAAGGTCAAGCGCTTTTTTATTTGCTAAATCAGAAAGATAAGCAAGACCGTTTTTATATTTATCACTTGTGTAATTAACGGATATTTTTTTGTTATCATCAACAACAAAGCCGTCTCTGTAATCGTCAAATATAAAGGAATTCATCAGGAAATTACTCGGTTTCTCAAGCCAGCCGTCCTTGCTTCCCGTGAAGCCTATTTCATCATTCTGACCGTTTCCGTTGGGATCCTGTGTCACAAATGCGATCATCGCGTTTTCAAATTCCTCGGTTGTTTCCGGAACCTTAAGCCCTAACTTATCAAGCCATTTCTTGTTTATAAACGCCTTGCCGCCGTACATATTTCCGGTTTGCTCAACAACATTCGGCATAAAATATTTTTTACCGTTTTCTGCGGTTAAAAAGCTTTCAAAATTTTTAACCTTTGTCTTTTCGCTCATATCCTTTATCCAATAGCCGTATTTTTCCATATACGGAGTTAAATCAACGAAAACATTTCTGTCCGCGTACTCAAGAAAGGTTGTTCTTGAAATATTGAATCCGCAAATTACATCGGGAAGCTCACTGTCGGAGGCAAGCATTACATTAAGCTTTTCCATTCCTCCGCTTGCCGGGAATTCATAGAACTCCAGATTAATCCCGGTTTTCTCGGTAAGATACTTTGTAAATGCGTTTGTATTCAAATCCGTAATTTTAGACGAGCTTTGTATTCCGACCTTAAGAGTAATCGGTTCTTTAACAACCGGCAGCTGACCTGCTTCTGTTACATTGTCGTCAATCTGTACGGTTTCAACCGCAGTATCCTTATTTCCGCAGCCGGAAAGAAGTATTGCCGCCGCCCCTATAATTGACGCAGCTTGTTTTAATTTTTTAAATTTCATATTCTTTTCCCTCATCATGTCATTTTTAAAGTTTTAAAATAAATATTGCGCCCTGCCGCTCATCGTAATTAACCTCTGCGCCGAGTGACTCGGCAATAAATCTGAGCGGTACGACTGTTCTGTCATTTATTATTTCCGCCGCAGCTTCAAGCTGCTGCGGTTCATCGTTTACGTACACAACGTCACTGCCGATAATAATTTTAATAAGCTTTCCGCTCCCGATTGCATAAACGGCGCGCTCCGCTTCATTATATGCTACTCCGCAATTCAGCGCCTCAAAAATAGCTCTCATCGGAACAAGGGCTCTGTCATTTCTTATGACAGGCGGTGTGTCACCGCAGTCAAGTCTGTAACCGTTTACCGAAACCGCCAGCGGGTTTGCTGCGTTCCACGGGACATATTCCTCGCCGAGAACAAGCTTTATCTCACCGTAATTTTTAGTTGAAATAAAGTTTGTGTTATCAGTGGTGTTCCATGTTTTCATTCCCTGTCTTACAGAGCCGAGGGCGTCGTTTACAAGAACATCAAATCCGATAACCGTTCCGTCTGCCGGCAGTATTTCAAGCCAGGGAAGCTTAACCTCAACGGTATATCCGTCCGTGATTGTCGAAACAGAGCTTTCAAAGCTGCTGCTTGCCGCATTTCCAAGGGTTCTGCTGCCAAGAGATGTAACGCGGTACTGCGTGTCGTTTGAGTCAATAACGGTTGATTTTTTGTTGTCCTCGTCCGTAAATATCTCAATACTGTCCTGCTTGTATTCCTCACTCGCTTCATTTGCGGGTGTTGCCTCAATCACCTCCGCATAGACGTAAAGACCGCTTTTATCCCATGCAAGCCATACCTTAGCCGTGCTTGGATTTTCCGTCGTTGCGCCGGCTATTACGTTTTTTGTCTCAATCGGCTCTGACAGCTCGTAAACAGCGTCCTTTTTCCCGTCTATAACAGGGGATGCGTAGCTTACCTCTGTCGGCGCTGCTGCTGCAAAAACCCATGATGTCATAACGGCAAGAAGCGCAAAAATCACGCCGGCAGCTGCTTTTAATACTTTCATCTTCCTATCTCCTCTTATTGGGTAACATATTTGCTGTAGTCAGGATACCTTGCACTGAATTCCTCTTTTGTATCGACAAGAATATAATACTGGGGCTTAGGCGCAAACTTGCGGTCGAAGATACCGGCATATTCCTTATGATCAAACCCTTCTGTGTTCGCGTATGCATATAAATCCGTAAAGGTCCAGAAATTCACCCTGTCAATATGCGCGGACAATGCTGAATATTTATCAAACAGCTCGCCGAGAAGCTTAGCCTGTTTATATTCAACCGACTTCGGGATACCGTTTTCATAAATTGCCTTCTTATTATCACGCTGCTTAGAGGTGTACGCCTTAATATCAAGCTCCGTTATGTCAAGGTCATGACCTGTTGCCACATACTTATCAAGAGACGATTTAATTGTCGCGATATCGCTTTCAATATCATAATGCGACTGCACACCGATTTTATCAACATACGATGTTTTTAAATCCTCCGGGTCAACAAGAGACTTTACATAAGAAACAACGGCTTTTGCCTTGGACGCGTCTTGTTCACCGTAATCGTTGTACCGAAGCTCCGCTTCAGGATCCGCTTCATGAGCATACATAAACGCATATCTTCCGTAATCATCGCCTATAATCCTTTGGAACGGATAAGACTTAACCTGGTAATCTCCGAAATCAAAAAGTCCCGGAGCGGCGCATGCCTCATTCAAAACATCCCAGGTCTTAACTCCACCGCCTGTATAACCTTCAACGGTATATTCAGCAGCATCTCCCTTACCGTTAAAATGATTCATAACCTTTGTTATATAGTCTCTCATAAATGCTAAAAGCGTATCTCTTGTATATTTCGCTTTTCCGCCCTCATACAGATAATCCTCCATCCTTTGCCTATCCCATATCAGGGCATGACCGATAGTTTCAATTCCGTTATCCATACAGAATTTCGCAATTTTATCGGTATTTTTAAAGTCGTAAACATCAACATTATCGGGATTTGTTAATATCCCTTCGATTTTAAAATATCCGTCCGAAGTAGCAGAGTTAAAATGCTTTTTAAACAGCTTTTCGTAAATCTTTATGTTTCTCGTTCCGCTTTGGGTAATAAGATTGTTTGCAATAGTGCCGCCTATCTTAAACTTATCTTCATACTTTTTATAGAGTGCCGTAATTCCTGTGTCCACGTCAACAGCATCGGCGGAAAAGTATGTCTGCCCTGTTGCTGTCGGCGAAATGCCGCCGGCAGCAGCAGGCAAGTTATAGTCGTCAATAAATGTTCCGTCACCTTTTTTATCCGACTTCATCATAAAGTCATCAACGTAGTAGGCGCTGGCTATCGGCTCTGTTATAACATAAATATAAGTTTTATTGATATTAGTCTCTGTTAAATCGGGATACTTGCTCAAATCAAAGGTCCACTCAAGCTTAGTCCAATTCTTGTCGCTGAGCTCAACCGGGTCGCTTAACTCAAGAATTTTATTTTCTCCCGTAATAATCAGCCTGAATTTTGCCTTAACTACGCCGGAATTCTGTTTTTTTTTAAGTAACAGGAGGCTGTTATCGTAGACGACAAATCTGCGCCCTTTATGCTTGAACCGAGAGCTGTCCAGTTATCCTTGCGGTTTGAAAATTCAGCGCTGTAGTCACCCGTATTCGCCTCAGCGTCCGTCAGCACAACGCTTGATCTTGTCTGCGGGCTGAACATATCCATATTATCGTTTTCAAAGGTTGCTCTCTTGGTGTAAAGACCGTCGTTATCAAGTGCGGCAATATCGCTTTCGGGAGCTGCCTCTGTAAGCTCAATTTCATCAAGATACAGCTTCTCACCTTTATATATGGCTTTAAAATACCAGTCATTTGCAACCGAACGATCCTCGGTCATAACAAAGCAAAGCTCACAGTAGCCTTCATCGTTAAAATCACCCGGCTGCGGAATAATTTTCACCTCATATTTTCTCCAGAATCTCTGTATCTGAGCAGCCCAGTTTGTCATATACTCAGCTTCTGCATCTGAATAATTTATTATTCCGCCTGCCAAGTACTTGGCTTCAACCTTATTGCCCTTAGGATCCATCTGATTGCTTTCGCCTGTAAATGCCGGCGGATTACCAGTTGACTCATCATGCGGGATAATACCTGCATAAAGCCCTCTTGTTTTTGTATTTCCGAAGGCCCAGAAGGACAGGTTATATGTCTTGCCCGGGATAAAATCAAGTTTTGAAAGCTTAACTCTTGCCGATACATGTGAGTTTGCAAAGTCGGGCTGTACAGCCTCTATCTGAAGCATCTTATTGCTGTTTTCGGGTGGCGTTGTCCTCGCGCCTGCCTGCAATTCCTTTGGCACATTAGGGTTTTCTGTGGTTGTATTGAAAAACTCTGCCGCGCTTGTATCCACAACGGTAAGCTTCTGCTGATCCAGCGCTCTCGTCCATTTAAACGCGTCTTTCACATTACTGCTGCTTTTTCTGTTTTCGGTTACATAATTACTTGTTACTCCCGATTCAAAATCCCATTTCAGCTTGCCGATCTTTGTATCGTCAAATACCGCCGGCTCCCTGACTCCGGGGCAAACTATGGTAAAGTCGTCCGCGTAATAATCTATATGTGTATAGCTGCCGGCAGAGCCTGTGCGAGCACCGAGCTGAACAACTATGCCGTCCCCCACGCCATTCAGTGCTGAAAAGTCTACAGAAAACTCCACCTTATGCCATTCGTTGTCTGTCGCTTTTACAGGCGTGCTTGACTTGGCGTACTGAGAATGGCCTACAGGAAGAACCTTAATATAAAACTCAGCGTCCTCCTGAACGGAAACCGGCTTTTTCATATAAGCCGCAACATCTATTTTCGTTCCGTCCTGAATATCTGTGCCCAAAAGCTTTGTTCTGAGCGTACTGTTTTCAATATTGTTTCTGCCTGTAATCTTTGCGGATTTTGTACCGGTATACGCTTCGCCCTCAGCTATTTCTACGTTATACTTTCCGTTGTTCTGGAAAATATGGAACAGACCGCTTTCAAAGGAGTTCCTTATCCCTAAATCCGTAGTGGGAACAACAAACTCCGGCACCGTCGTTTGTTTTAATTCCGCATATGTTGTTTCATATACAGGAATTCTCGGCTTAATTGTATTGAAATCATCCCATACAAAGAACTTTACATTTGCGGCGTCCGCAGACTCAATAGAGAGGTCGTAGCTCGCCTTTCCCTCAATGTCAATCGTGCCGTATCCTACGCCTACAAGCTTATCGGCAACGTCGTACAGAGCTGTCAGGGAATAATTTCCGTTGTACCCCGCTCCGCCCGGATAACCGATACTCAAGCTTGCCGTGCGCGGATACTCCGTACCGTTTTCCGTGCATGCATACACAATAGGCTTCGCTGCCGTCTTACCGGCGGCTGATACTCCCACCGCATTAATGCATGCCGCGGACATCATTATTGCACAGGAAAGTGCAATAATCCTTTTACAAAAACCTTTCATAATAGATCCTCCTCTTTTTATTCAGACGGTTATACCGCCTGTTAATTATTTATTACAGAGCTTCGCGGATTTTAATATTTCCGCGTCTCCGGTTTACTGTTTTACGGCGTTGCTTATTTTCTTCACGGTAATATTGCTCACAGTCTCAGGAGAGCTTACGGTAATTTCATCAGTGCCCGAAAGTCCTTCAATGTCTTCGTCCGTAAGATGAATTTCAGCCACACCTGTACCGTCCGGGAATACGTCTGCCGTCTCGGAAACACCACCGATTGAAACCTCTGCCGTATCTCCTCTTGCTGCTCCCGCAACGTCAAACTCTACAAGATACTGCCCTGCGCCGAAGCTTTTCAACGCCTCAATGCTCGGATACACATTTGTTCCGTTTTTATAGAACTTAGTTACAATGTTTTGCTTATCAAATATTGAACTGCCGTCTTTTATCATATCAAAGGTCATAAGACCGCCGGCGCCAGACGGTATCTCACCGGCAAATGAAAATGCATTGATTCCCTTTGCTAAAGCCGCCGGCTCTTCAAATACGGTTATGCCGTCTGCCCTGCATACGGCGGTTACATCATCTATATTATCATATCCCATAACCTCCGCCGCAAGAAGTATCGGCTGCCCCGAATATCTGCCTGTATCGCCGCCTTCAATATTTTCTATAATATGAATATCATCTGCCGAAAAGCTGCCGTCAGCACTCACGGAAAGCTTAATCCGCGGATTATCGGAAGCAAAGCAGGAGCCTTTTTCACTGCCGCTCAGATACGGAATATCACTGCTTATACTGAAATCCGACGTCAGGCTTTCCCACTCATCCGTGTTTTCAAATGTCTTTGTTACCTCAAACACCTTGTCTGTGCCGTCAATTTCAGCCTTTGCAGTAATGTTTTTCCCCGCCTCGCCCTTGACCTTGGCGCCGAAATGATAATTTGTTGTTTTTACTCCGTCAATTTCGCGCTCAAGGCTGATATTGTCAAAATAAAACTTTTCATATATATAAATATTATTTCTGTTTGAAAGATTGGCGGTACCGGGCTTATATTTACCTGTTGTAATTATCCACAGAGTTGTGTAGCCCTCCTCGTTAAACTCCTCCGCCGCAGGAACAAATGTAGTTGAGTACTTTGCCCATTGCTTAATTGTTTTATCCATTACAAGGTTATGTGTATTATCCTGGTAATCAAGAACGCCGTTCTTCAGCTCGCTGTCGGTGTTAACCGAAAGCTCGTTATCCGCATACGGAGTTCTTCCGCAGTATATCGCTCTTCTGTGAGAGCTTTCCATCATCCAGAACGAAAGTGTATAAGTCTCACCGACCCGAAGGACTTTGTCGGACAGTCTGACTCTTATACCCATATAGTCAGTCCACGCTTTATTCTTCGGATTAAAAATCGTAAGACACCGTTCACTCCCCTCCGGCGGGAGAAGCTCAGATACGCCGTCCTGCCAGTTTATTACTACAGAAGCCGTTCCTCCCTCTTCCTTGTATTGCTTATTGTACGGCTCAACCATGTCCTGAGTTTCCGTATAATACGGCGTTGACGCTCTTGCAGAAGTCCACCTTCCTATATCACTTTCTTTATTGAGATCAACATCGCTTGCAATGTCATCATCTGTTTCAAAGTCCCAGGAGACTAAATCTTTGCCTGATGCGCTTTTGTACACGCCTGCTCCTATGTCGGTTGTAAGCGCCGCACTTCCGTCTGCGGTAACATTTACCGCTCCGTCAGACACATCAGCGTCACCGCCGGTGACTGTCCAGCCCTCCATATCGCTGCTGAAGCCTCCGTCAGCGCTGATTAAATCCACACCTGCCGTTACGCTGAGCGCCGCGGCACTGTTCCCGATATATGCCGCAAAGGATACGGGCGCTGCGGATACTGCAAGAGACATACAGAGCGCCGCCGATACCGATGCGGAAATTATCTTTTTATTCATATCTGACCTCCATGTCCGTTTATGACAATATATCTTAGCCCAATTAATTGCTGGACTGATCCGGTGCTGTCTTTTCCGAAATATTCATCATATTTCTGTCCTCGTTGTAATCGCTCTCATATCCGAGCAGCTCAGCAAACTCAGCAACCGGCAAATACGTCCTTCCGCTGTTTGTTATAACGCTGTTATTCAGCAAGAAATCTGCAAATCCGCGCTTGATTACATTTCCCTCATTCACTTCATAGAAAACTCCGTCCTTTATAAAGCTTACCTTGCTTCCAAGCTGCACATACTGAATTTTCAATATATCAAGAAGCTCTCCGGCGTCAACATACTGAATACCGTTTGATTCAAGGGCCGCGGTATCCTTATTCTTAAATTCCGCCATAACGGAATTATAAACTATGCGAAGGATTGAATTATCCTCCTTAAGTATCTCATTGTAATACTTCTGCGGGTCTACAATCGCCCAATACTGGGGCTTTGCCTGATAAGCTCTGTCAAATATTCCGCAGTATTCTACCCTCGGGAATGATGCTATTACGTTATCATACGCGTATTGGTCTGCAAAGGTCCAGAAATTAACACGGTTTATGTGCTCAGCATACTGTCTGTAAATCTTGAACAGCTCTGCATATGCCGTTGCCTGCGTAAATTCCACCTCCTTCGGAAGCCCTTCCTCGTATAAAAGCTTTTTCGCTGCCTTTTCATTCCTTGAATAAGCGGTCAAATCAAGCTCGGTAACATCAAGGGTAACACCGAGCCCCAAATATTTCTCAATTGCACGCCTTACGGTGCTCGGCACAATATCAATCGTATAATGCGACTGCATACCGATTATGTCAACGCGCCTTCCGCGCTCCTTTAAGCCCTTCACAAGCCTGTATACCGCCTCGCATTTATTCTCATTCTGCTCACCGTAATCGTTATATCTTAAAGCAATATCTTTATAGCCTGCCTCCTCAGCGCATTTGAAGGTATAGTCAATATAGTCGGGTCCGAGAACAGTATGCCACGAGCCAAGATCTCTGTACTGAAGGCTTCCGTCCTCGTTAACGCCTCCGACAGCTTCGTTCACAACATCCCAGGTCGGAAGATGCCAATCGGAATAATCAACGCCTGTCGTATATTCCTCCGGATCCCCGTCACCTTCAAAATGCTTCATAATCTTCGTGACGTACTCCTTTATGAATTTAAGCGCCGAATCCCTGTCTATATAGTTTCCGTCCGCTTTTGTTAAATACTTTTTAGCGGAGCTGCGCTCCCACACAAGCGTGTGACCAATCATTTCCATTCCGTTTCTTTTTGCAAAATCCATCACCTTGTCTGCATCGCTAAAGTCATAATTAAATTCGGTGGTGCCCTTCAGCATTCCGTTTATTTTAAAAAGTCCGTCCGGTACAGTAGTATTAAAATGCTTTTTTAGCAGCCTTCCGTATCTTGACGTGTCGGATTCCGTTCGGTTTGCAATCGTACCGCCTATCTTGAAATAATCCTTAAACACATCCTTAAGCGACGGTATGTCCTCCTGAATTTCCGTATAAGCCGGCACCTGCTTATTCGGAGTTGAGGAAATATTATCGGGCAGCTCCTTCGGAACATACAGCGTATCGTCATAAAGCTCTCCGTCACAGTCGGCAACTGCCAGAACATCATCTACATAAAAATCATAATACTGCCACGCCTTTGTCCCGGCAACTATCTGAATGCCGACATCACCCGTAACCTTGTATTGACTGCAGTCAATCGTTCCCTTAACCTCAGACCAGCCTTTATCCGTTGCCGGCGTAGCGCTCGATACAATAGGCCACTTCTTTCCTTCGCCTGTCGGAATAATTCCCTGAAGCGTATAGTTCCGTGAAGCGTCACCCGCCTTATTTCTCACCCAGCAGGAGAAGGTTATCTTAGCGTTCTTTGCGACTCCCGGGAAAAATATCATCATTGTACCGTCTGACGCCGTCCTGTGAGTAATCTTCATTGAGTACCGCCCCGTATGTGCCGGCACCTCATCGGTTATTACAAACTCCGCAGTATCCTTTGTTGTAAAGGCTTCATATGTATTATTCTCAAACGCGGCACGCATAGTATATTTGCCGTCATATGCTACCGGAGGTGGAGGATTATCGCTTCCGGCAGGCGCCCTGTCGGAGGTAACCGTCAGATCATCCATAAGATAGCTTATATATCCGTCTGCTGATTTGGCTGTCACAGCAATCTGAGGGCTTTGGCTCATAGTCATATATTTGGTAAAAATTTTTCCGGACAACTTCGTCCAGCCTCCGCTTGCCGCATCCTGTGTGGCGACGGTATAAACCTTTTCTTCTCCCGATTCATTCTGTGTAAAAAGCAAAAGTGTAAGCTTTGCTTTGCCGTCGGTTAATAGGGGCTTAATCCAAACCGATATTTCGGATCTTGCCTCCTTGTTCATTTCAGTAAGATGAATCCTTGGGACAGAGCTTTTTTGCGCATATCCGGAAACTCTTACAGCTCTGCTTCCTGAGTGAACATTCTCCGTAACATATTCCGTTTCTCCGCCTTTTAAGTCAAACGACAGCTTCTCATCCTCAAAAGAGGTATTGTAAATCGTAAATGACCCCTCAGAAAAAGCCACGCCGGGCATGCACATAATTAGCATAACCAATGCGGCAGCCAAAGCCGTTATGCGCTTTTTTCCGTTCATCTCAAACTCCTCCTTTATTTCAAATTATCTTTTTTTACGTCCAGCATATCAAAATAGCTGTCGATTGTAATGAAAATATCCTCTCCGTCATTTTTTATAACGGCGGCTTCCCGGTTTTCTTTATCCCGGAAAACCTTAAACTCCGTTTTATCTCCTCTTTTGTTCGTTATTGTTACAGTCCCCTCCGGGGAATCAAGTCCAGATAATGCACGATTTTCCGCAGTGTTTGCCACAAGACGTTTAGCATACATATTTTCAAAATAAAGTCCGATCTTTTCGCGGAACATTTCATCGGATATCTCGTATTCGCCGTCTTTTTCACTTTCTATTTTCCAGGTTCCCGCCGTTTCCTTTTCTGCCGAAAAGCTGTTTTCACCCTTTACCGAAACTGTTGATATGTCATCATACGCGGAAGTAAACAGCGTCAAATCCATAAACTGCCATCTTCTTGAGAGCAGCGCTGTTCCGGCGTTTGTATAAATGCTGTAGACATCGCCGTCATCATTCATTAGATAATATTCCGTTTCGGCAGGAGTAAGATTTCCGAGAGTTAATGTGGTCTTTTCCCCTTTCGCTGTAAAGCTTACGACGGCTTTCGGGGTATCAAGCCCGTACTGCGCAATATCGCTGCATTTTTTTTCAAGGAGCTTTCCGTCGATTTTCAGAATATTGTCAAGTACCTGACTTACCG
The DNA here is from genome assembly GCA_017935675.1 of Clostridia bacterium. Lineage (GTDB taxonomy): Bacteria > Bacillota > Clostridia > UBA1381 > UBA1381 > RGIG9115. The sequence continues at coordinate 139,431 of JAGBHE010000095.1, forward strand.
CCTGAACATCTGCTTCAACATTGCTTTCCTTTATAAAATACGAACCGCCCTTATTTACAAGGGTAAAATCCTCCTCGGAGTTTTTAAACGCGATTTCCTGAGTCTCGCCCCGTTCAAGGCTTATGATTTCAGATCTTGCACCTTCATTGTTGTATTTATCCTCTACGCTCATTTTCTCAATCGCGAACCAGCATATGAGCATTACGGCCAACACACAAATTGCCGCAACGGAACTCTTATTCAGTTTCATAAATTTCTCCTTTTAAGCCAAAGAACCAATCCGAAAACAAATACCGCAAGGGGAAGTATCCCGCCAAATAAAATAATATAAACAAATTTCTTGTTATTGCTTAGTATCAGATTTCTGCTGTCAATGCTTTTTGCGGCAACAGGCACAAGAAGATTTTCACTGTCAGTCATATATTTCACTGTCTGAACAAAAAACTCACGGTTCTGATAATCAACTACATTCAAAATATTATCTATCTTTGAATCATCAGGAACAAGAAACCTGCTTGACGAGGCGACAAATACCCTTGAGTAATCATTCTCACCCATTGCCGCCACACCGAAGCTTCCGCTATTTAGACTTCTGCCCATTTCTCCGTTTATCAGCTCATTTGACTTTGCCGAGTCTTTGGTTTTCATAAGATAAGAGGTGCTGATTCCGCCTTTTTCCGCAATACTCAAAGAGCTTGCCGACGAGAACAGGATGTTTGCCTGTTTCAGGTTTTCACAGATTTTATGTTCTTCGGAAACAGCCATAAGATAAAGCTCATTTCCGCCTACTACCTCTCCCTTATTACCCTCGGAAAGAATATTGTCTTCCACAATAATGCCGTAATCTTCGGCAATTTTTAATATATTTGCAGGCCGTGCTCCGGGGTCCAAGGTTATAAACAGGTTTCCTCCATCTTTTAAATATTCTCTGACCTTCTCAGCCTCCGCCTCCGACAAATCCTCCATAAATCCAAAAAGCACAAGCAAATCTGTGTTTTCGGCAGTAATTTCTTCATCGGACAGGACTGTTTTTCTGACGTCTATATTTTCCGCCCTCAGCTTTGACGCCGGGAGCGAAAACGGTATGCCGCCGTGACCGTCTGAATATCTGACCGTAACATTTTTACCGCGAACCGTAAAATCTATAGCGTTTGTGAGCTTTTGCTCAAGGGAAAATCCGAGCGAACGGGATACATTCCCGTTTTTGTCGCGAATGATCGTAAGTGCGCTGCCGGGATCGACAGGAGTATATCTTTTATCGCTTTCAACTATAACAGTTCCCTTTTGAATTGCCTCGCCGTCCGCCGCATATTTTGAAACAAATGCGGGGTTTTTTACGGGATCAACCTTTTCTATTGTAATTTTATCGGATTTTTTTTCAAATCTGTCTATAACCTCGGTAACATACGGGCTTTCGCTTCCCGGCTCAATGAGGTAATACATTCTCACCTCTTCGCTTAAATTTTCCAGATAAGCATTTGTCTCATCCGAAAGAACAAACAGCTTATTCGGAGTCATGTCAAAGCTCAGTTGTATTTTTTCCTCCAATGTTTTGAGCATAACATTAAATACAATAAATATTGCTGAGGCACATATAACCGTAATCCATGCGTTTGCTTTTTTATTATTTCTGCGTTTACTGAAATTGTCCATTATTTATACCTCTCACTTTCTGTTTTCACTACAGTGAAGAAAACAAATAACGCAGCAAAGCTTAAAAAATAGCATATATCAGCTACACTAAGCACACCTGTGAGAAATTTTTCGTAATGCCCTGCCACACTGATAATGTCAGCGATAAAATCAAGAACCTTTCCGCCCCCGGCTTCCTTAAGCCAATCGGCAAGATAGAGCAAAAAGCATACTCCGAAGGAAATAATCGCAGCCGTCAGTTGGCTTTCGGAAGCCGATGACACAAACATTCCTACAGAAATGAAGCAATAACCGATTAAAAGATATCCCACATAAACCGTAAAGATTTCACCTGCTGTCTGTACGCCCTCCGCCATAATTACAAGTCCCGAAAAAAGGCTGAGAAGCACCGCCGCCGTAAAAACAACGCATGCCGCAAAATATTTTCCGATAACAATCTGCCATGTTTTAAGAGGCGCCGACATGTAAACCGAGCTTGTTCCCGTATGCTTCTCGTCAGCAAAAAGCCGCATCGTCAGAATCGGTATCAGAAATACAAATGATACGATTGTATTATCAAGCATGTTGCCTATTTCGGCATTTTCCCCCATCAGGTTATAAGCAACAAAGTAATAACCCGAAATCAGCAGGAACACGCCTATGAAAATATAGGCATGTACGGATAAAAAATATGCTTTTATTTCTTTATTGAAAATTGCTTTCATCCTGAATACCTCGTTATTTCTGCATTTTGTTATCTTTTTCGCCTGTCATATTAAGAAAAGCAGCTTCAAGTGTGTTATTAACTGCAAAGCAGGTCATAATCGGCAGGCTGTGCTGTGCAAAACGCGTAAAAAGCTTTTTTCGTATATCGGAATACGCAGTTATTGTACATTCGGTATTTCCGTCTTTCTCGGAAGCTGTCAATTTCTTGATTTCACTCATGTCCGAAACTGCACTCACAACATCGGATTTTTTACCTGAAATAACATACCTCAAAACAAGCTCCTGCCCGCGGGCGTCCCTTTTTATTCCAATCTCATCCCTTGCTCCGAAGCTCACAAGCCGTCCTTTATTTATCATCAGAATTTTGTTGCAGACGGAATCGATTTCAGAAAGTATGTGTGAACTTAAAATGATTCCGCTCCGGCGGCTTAGCTTTTTAACGAGCAAAAGCATCTCTTTCTTTTGTCCGGGGTCAAGACCGGCAGTCGGTTCGTCAAGCACCAGAAACGAAGGATAAGATAAAATTGCCTGTGCAAGACCAACCCTTTGGCAATATCCTTTTGAAAGATTTCCGATCCGTCTCTTCCCTGCCTCCGAAAGTCCCGTAAGCTCTGTTATTTCCTTTACACGTTCCTTTTTGTTCCCCTTTATCTGCTTTATTTCAAATATCGTATTTAAGTATTCGCTAACGGTGAATCTCGGATAAAGCGGAGGCTTTTCGGGAAGATAACCGATATTTTCTTTTGCTTTTATCGGATCATCAACAATATCAAAGCCGTTTATCTTTACCGTTCCGCTCGTAGGTGCAAGACACCCTGTCATTATCCTCATCATAGTTGACTTTCCCGCTCCGTTCGGACCGATAAATCCGACTATGTCACCCTTTCCGAATTCAAAAGAAAAGTCCTCGAGAGCCGTCAGCTTTCCGTATTTTTTTGTAACAGACTGCACCTCAATCATATCGGCAAGCTCCATTCTTTATTTAATAAATAACTATCTCTGCATAATTATCACAGTAAACTACAACAGCTTTTGAATAATTGACATTATCGGCAGTATATCCCACAATGTCCGACGCCTTACCGATTTTATATTCCTCGGTATCTTTATCGTATACATATATTTTTGCGGAAGTATATTTTGTTGCCTCAACAGATGAAATGTCCGCAGGATTATCCGATGTGTTAAGCCACAGATACTCTCCGTCCATTTTGTATACCGAACCGTATCTTATTCTTACATCTGCCGCCATAGACGATCTGTACGATATTCCTATAGTAGAACCGGCAGACCAGTTAAATGCCTTTGTAAATACCGGGTTTTCATCATCATAATCAAACAGAATATGGTAGTATTTTGCATCATCATAAAGCCTTAGCGTCCTGTCATATGAAAGGAAGCAAAAAATCAAATCTCCCGGCTGGAAGGGTAACTCTCCCTTATTCGTTCTTAAATCTTCAACAAAGAACCGTTTTTCATTTCCGTTTGAAATAGCGACTACCTCTGTCTTTACCTCATCATCGTCCCAGATTGTGCGAATATCGTTTATAAGCACAAGCCTTGTAGAATTCTCGTTTAAAACATAACCGTGGGTTTTCATTTTAACTACAGCCACATCGCCAATGCCTATATCGCCCTCGGTATTGTAAATTTCAACATTTCCGTAAGTAATATAATTCGGAAGCTTGCTTGATGGAATGACCGCATACTTAAATCCCTCCGATTTCTCATTAACCAGGTCTTCCGCAATATTCGGTATAACAAAGATAACGGACGTTGATTTTATAGAGCAGGTTTTTCCGTCGTCCTCGCTTTTCGGACCGAATACCGGACTTCCGTAATATCGTCTGAAATACGGATTCTCCATGCTGTATACGGTTCTGAAATTACCGTCCGTTTCTGACGGGAAATAAAGTGAAGTGACCTCACCTGCTACATTGATCTCATACTTGCAGACCTTGCCTATATACATATCAAGGTCATTTATCTTATCCGCTTCGGTAGATGCTCCGTTAAGCTTTATCCTTTCAGCTAAATCATAGTATTCCCATGAACCGCTTTCGTCAAACAATCTTACAATACGTTTTTCTTCATCCTCATTAACCGTGAGTCTTTTGAAATAGCCGATTCTGAAGGATTTTTCGGAGCTGTCCGAAATATCAGCGATTTCTCCCCTGCTGTTGAGCAAAAACACATATGTCCTGCCCGGAGCGGGATTTACAAGCTTGCCGCTTGCCAAAAGATCTTTAAGCCTTTCGGAAACTATGTACATTTTATCCTCAGAATAAATTTCATTTGCAACGGATACTGTCTCATCCGATACTTCCCGCGACTCGCTTTCAATTCTCTGAGCCGTTACGGTTACACTGTCCGTCACAACCTTGATTTTATAGTATGACTGTCTGCCGTTTTCTATCTTAACGGTTTCAACAACATTATCACTGTTTATATTGAAAACAGTTCCCTCATTGCCGTTTGGCAGAGTCACCGAATAATCCTTTTCCTCAAGGTCAATATTGTTATTCGCATCGTACTTATCATAAATCACAGTGCCGTCTGAGGAAACGGACAAAACATTCGTAACGGTTATATCAATAATTTTTATAACCTCATATGAATTATCACCGTCATTTGAAATAAACTCCACGCTTCCGTAAGGCGGAACAAATTTCGATTTGTCGGGCAGAGGCTGAAAAACACCGTTGTACATTATTACTGCATCATCCGGAATCGTAATTGTTTTGCTCTTGCCTTTTTCATCCGTATACGTATAAACACCGTCATCATAACTCAAATCATCGCTCTGTGCAAATAATCTCTTGTTTATCCTTGCAGGCGTTATGTACAAAAGTGTTTTTTCGGAATCCGTCTTAGAATCATGAAAATAAAACTCACAGTAACTGCCAAGACTATCCTCAGCGTTTGTTTCTCCGACATTATAGTATTCTCCGTCAATCACAACACCGTCATTATTCGTTGCCTCGCCGGCTGTGTATAATCCGGAATATCTGTTTGCGCTTACAAGGCCCTCGCCTTTTTCTATATTTCTGTAAACATAAATCAGAGTATTTCCTTCTGTTCTGTTGTATGATACATTTCCGCCTGTGAATCCGTCAGCTTTCAGAACATCAATATCAAGAAGATTATACAGAAGATTTATATAATCCGACATACAAAGCTCTGCGGAAGAAGCGTGAATCCCGTCAAACAATCCTATTCTCTGGGCTTCCGCCAAATAGCCTGACGGATATCCTCCCTTATATCCAGTAATTTTATCGAGGTTCAGTGCCGAAACTGCAATTTTCGCCGCCTGCTCAAAGGTTATATTATCGTTTGGTCTGTAAACATTTTTTTCAGTACCGTCTATAATACCCATTGACATAAGATAGAGCATTCCTGTGTCATCAGCATCAAGATCGCCCACAGGCTCTATTCCGGCGCCGGGAACATCATCACACATCATTGCGGCTATTCCTTCAGAGAACATCTCACGCGTAACAGCTGCCTCTGCGGAATAATTATTTAACTGCACATCTGTAATGCCAAGAGAATTCAAAACCTCTGTTTTCCTTCTGTGTTCTTCGCTTACCGCACCCTGAACCGACACATCTTCCGCAAAGATAGTATTAACAGCGGTGAATAAGATTAAAAGTGCACAGTACAAGGATAAAGCTCTTTTTCCGAATATCATAAATTTTCATACCTTTCCGTCCGTAAAGACAAACATGTTCTTATTTCTGTTCGGTAATGCTGTAAATCAATTTTGCCGCTTCTGCTCGCGTTGCGTTATTGTGGGGTCTGAAGCTCCCGTCATCATAGCCGTTTACATACCCCTTACTGCTCATTTCGGCAATAGCCCCTTTTGCATAATCAGAGGCAGAAGCCATATCGATAAACGCTGCATCATTTATATCGGCATTATCATTTATTCCCATAATCCGTCCCAGAATTGTGCATATATCCTGACGGGTAATCGGCTCATACGCACCGAAATAATTATCGGATATGCCGTTTACTATCTTATTTTCATACATTGCCGTTACGTATTCAAAATACCAATCTGTTTTATTTACATCATCAAATACCGGCTCTGATCCGGCAGCTTTAAAATCAAAGGCAATCGAAATCATTTTGGCAAATTCTGCTCTTGTAACATTATCGGAGGGTCTGAACCTTCCGTCCGCGCTCTTGCTTATAATGCCTCTTTCAAGCAAGGCATATATGCCGTCTTTTGCCCATGAGAAATTGCTTAAATCGTTAAATTCCGGCTTTTCATCTGCTGTTTCATTCGGGGCAGGCGCCGCATTGACTTTTTCATAGGCGTTTTTCCCGGAGGAACCGCCGCCTGTGCTGCCGCCCTTGGAGCCGCCTTGATCTCTGCCGTTTCCGGCATTGCTTATAAGCTCGTCAAGCTTGCTCTGCAAAGTCTTAAAGCTGTCGGCATTCTTTAAATATGATGCAAAGCTGTTTGTAACTTCATATCGGATTTGTGTCGGATTTAAAGCTTTGTATTTTGACAAATCAAGGGATAAATCATCGGCATATTTTTCGATATAACTCATTATTTCAGAATTGTTTACAGCCTTAGCCGCCTTTTCCTTTATCAGCACTTCCGTAAGTACGTAATGCAAATCCTCTAACCCATCTATTTTTGTGGTACACTGCTTAAACAGACTTTCGACAGCAGCTTTGTCCGCTTTTTCATACTCGTTTTTATACGCCGGTACAAATCCGAGCATAAGCTCTGCTTCATATTTTGAAACAGAATCCGTAAGGCTGATTTTTCTGTTTGAAAGACCGCTGAGGACCGAACCAGCTTTTACTGCGTCTTCAAGCTCTTCATATGATGAAAAGTCAACGTCAAGCAGATAGCCGAATACAAAATCCTTATCAGCAAGGCGGAAATCCTTTATTTTCGAAATCCCGGTACTCTGCAACGCCTCATCTGTCAATACACCCTTAAGAGCTTCCAAAGACGTTTTTTCGTCTGCCTCCTTTGCAATATCGTTCCTGTAATCCTCATTGTAAATTACGGTATAACCGTTGATAACACCGCCAAGATCCTCATATCCGCCAACATTGCTTATTGAAACAAAAACTTCTCTGCTTGTCTGAACCTCAGGTAAATCGCACTCAAAGGAATATTCACCGTTTTCGTCTGACAGCGTTTTCTGGTCACTCATACCGGTTACGCTTACATTCAATTCCTTATTCTCGTTACCGCTGCGAAGCTTTCCCGAAATAAGAAGCTTACCGTTTTTCTGTACTGCCTTAACAAAAGTATCAGCCTCGTTTATCTGAATACCGGAAAAGTTTATTTTGCCCTCCGAGCCGCCAGCTGTACCTGTTGCTGTCAAGCTGAAGCTTATCTCATCATCCGGGCACATTGACGGATTAAAGCACAGGCTTACATATGCTCTGTTACCCGGTGTTATTATGTACTCAGAAAAGCAATTATCTATATTGTCCACACTGACGCATAATGCGGCGTCTGCCATATCCGAATCCACATATCCGCTCAGAACATACTCCTTATTTGCTTCAAAAGCGTCTTTATCTATGCTTGCATAAATGCCGCAGTATTTTTCAAAGCTGCTTGATGAAGCCGTATATGAAATACCCCTCTCCCCATTGTCAATCCTTCCGTTCGTATCGGCCTTCCATGAAGAATCCGATATATAATCAGCTCTGTAAGCAAAGTTATCTATATACACCGAATCATTTTCCTGAATATTATAAAAAACTGTTCTGACTCTGTTTTTATCAGTTGAAATATCGGAATCCCATTTATATACTTCTGTCTGCCATATGCCCTCTTCAAGCGTAATCTCAGGTGACATGGCAACCGCTTTATTTCCGTCCATTTCAATAAACCGCATTTTCACACCGCTGCACTCTGTATAAAAGTCAGCCGACACTGTATAGCTTAGTCCGCTCTCAACGGAAATATAATCAGCATTATAAATCCCCTGATATGCAAAACCAAGGCTTTGCCCGGATGTGCTCGTTTTTTCTGTTAATGTTGATGAGGCAACAAACTGAAGTGAACCGTTTCCCGAAGAAGTTATATCGGAAGATTCAAAAATATACGGAAGTGTCGTATCGTTCCGTCCGCTGTAGGTTATTCCGAAGCCGTCAATTCCGTTTTCAAAATCACCGTCTTTTATCAAGATTCCCGCGTCTGCTGCCTTTGCAATACCGCACATTGCCGAACATGCAGTCAATAAGCATACAATAATCTTCTTAATCTTCATACGAACCTCCCATATCTTCGCGTATAATCACTTACATTATCACTTGTTATTCAATAAGGGGCAAAGCCCCGTCATTCAATGTTTCAGTGGGGGATTGTACCCCCACTGAAAAAAGCAAGTGGAACCCGCCGCCTATAGAGGCGGGGGACATCTTGCTTTTAATTATAAATCACTTAAAGAATTTAGTCACTTGATTTTTTTTTAATGTTTCTTAAAATTTTTGAAATAATTTATTCGCATATTAAATTTCAGAATTTTAACATAAAAGAAATATAAATTATATTGAAATAATTTCCTGCCGGTGATATAATATATTGTATAAACTTTATTTCGGAGGCTTCAATGAAACGATTTTTTATATTTCTTTTTCTTATAATGTACATGAACATGCATTGCGTTAATGCGGAAATATATACTCCGGAAGCAATTCCGGGGTCAAAAAAAATATTTGAGACAGATTTTTCAGAGGGTAATCCCCTTACCGTCACCGATGGCAGCTTCAGTATATACGAACAGCCCCTGCCGGTTATCGGGGAATGGAATTTTGACGATGGCAAATCAGACGGCTTAACGCCAGTCGGCGGAAATTTCAGCATTTCCGGAGGCTTATACAATCAAACCTCCCCGGACTCTGTAGTCAGCAGAGCCATGATTGAAGGGGCGCATGAAAATTATTCCCTTGAATTTGACGCAAAAGCCGGAAACGGTGCTGCAACCATTGTCGTATTTCTCGGAATGAACTCAGACGGATATTATACCTTTGAATACTCATATGCAGGCGCGGTATTCCGCCGAAGTGACGGCACTGACATACTGACAAAAGAAAGCGCCCTTAAAGACGGAGATACGGTTCATTTTAAAATAGCTGTAGAAAACGGTGCTTTTTCCGCTTACGTCAACAACAGTGAAGAAGCATTTATGGAATGCACCGAGGGACACATTCCGGCGGGAAGCGTCGGAATCGGTACATGGGCGTCTCCTGCCGGATTTGACAATTTAAAAATGATGTCGCTGTCAACCGAAGGCGGTGCAAAAAAGCTTTGCGCCGAAGGAACAGAAAAGGCAGCTGCCGTTTTTGAATGCGAAGAAAAAAACATACGCGTCAGCGCGAATATTAAGGTTTCATCCTTTATAAATGCAGAAGCAGGCCTCATTTTAAGAAACGGATATTATTTTTTATCGGACGGCGAGCTTGCATATATAAAAAAATCAACAGGAGACTCTTCATTAAAAACTCTTGCCTATGCCCCGTGCCGTATTAAAAGCGGAGAATATAATCTTTTTTCGGCAAGAGCCGAGGGCGAGAAGCTCACCTTCTCCTTAAATAACTCCGATATTATATCCGTATTTGACGAACAGTATATGGAGGGAGCGTTCGGGATTTACAAAAAGGGAACGGGAATCCTTGTAAACAATATAGCTGCCGAGGGTCTTTCCTCAGATATATCCCGGGTAATGGAAAATACTGAGCATAAGGCTGCCTACGGCGTCCTGTCAGCTCTCGGTATTATTAATACCGAAGCGTCAGGGCACAGCTATTCAGATAATATTACAAGGCTTGATTTTGCAAAAGCTGTATGTGCCATGGTAAAGCTCCTCCCCTCCGCCTCAGCAGTGTATAAGGACACTTCAAGCCCCTATGCAAGGGCGGTTTCGGATGCAGGTCTTATGTCAGGTACAGGAGACGGTTTTTTCGGAGCCTCCGATAAAATAAAAGCTTATGACGCCGCAAAGGTTCTTGTTGACGCTGCCGGATATAAAAACGACGCCGAAAGTGCCGGAGGATATCCGTCAGGCTATACAGCTGCTGCGGCAAGGCTCGGCATCACCCGTGATATTAAAAATGAATATCTCACATATGCCGATGCATGTGTTATGATACTGCGCACTCTTGAGCTTGACAGATATGAGAATGATATCCGAAATCTCGGCGGCAATTCCATTCTCGAAAAGCTTTTTAATGTAAAAACCGTTTCGGGAATAGCCGAAACACATGTCAGCACGCCGGAAATACCTGAAAACGAGCTTGTTATTAATGATATTGTTCTCGAAAGCACAGACTATGAAATAACGGGCAGATTTGTAAAATGCTATTATACGGATAGCCCGGGCAGCGACTTATCCATACCTGTTTATATATACAAAACAAAAACCGATGAAATAACAATTACGGCGGATAAGCTTGACAAAACGGAAAGTAAGTACTCTGTCGCATATGAAATGAACGGCGCACGGCGCCGCAAGTCAATCGGAGAAAAAGCAAAAATTATTTATAACAACAAATATTTATGTCTGGCAGATGAAGCCATGTATTCATCGGAGCTTCTTGACATAAATGAGGGCGATGTTACGCTTGTATTTAATTCCGGCTCGGATAAAGCTGATTTTGTTTTTATCCGCAGGTGCAGAATTTTGCTTGCGGGCAGGATTAACCCATCAAACGGCGAGGTTTTTGATCTTATAAGCGGAGAATCTGTTTATCTTGAAGCAGAAAATGTTGTATTCAGATATGAGGACGGCTCAACTGCATCAGCCGATAAGATAAAAAAATATGATGTCTTAAAGCTTTTTAACTCTATGGACGATGACGACAGCACGGAGGTTATACTTTCACCGGGGAATAACATAACCGGGAAAATAAAATCAATTGATGACAACACAATTCAGATAGCTTCAGATATTTACAAAAGGTATAAAAATGCAGGTAATCTTGACAGCATACGGCCGGGGACGGAGGCTGTAATATACTTTGACAGCGCATTTAAGGCAATATATGCCGAGCCACACAACAGCGATGATTATGCATACCTTGTCAAGACGGTATACAGTGACAGCGGCTCGGAGCCGTCGCTCCTTCTTTGGATGTACTCGTTTTCAAAAGGACCCCTTAAAGCATATGTCAGCGAAAAAGCAAGCTTCTGTGACTATTCAGCAGGTAACACAGTAAAAAAAATCAAAAGCATTACCGGGCTTTGGAACAGTATCGGGAATTATACCGGGCTTATCCGATGCAGAACAGATGAAAACAATATTGTGACAAAAATTTGTCTGCCCCGGGACAGCTCAGGAGTTAATCCCACGGTCGCTGACAGCTTTGAACTTAACTTTTACAAGGAAAACTGCAAGCAGGTTTATAACTCCTTCTATTCAAGGTATATTGTAACCCCCGAAACAAAGCAGCTTTTTATTCCGGCGGACAGAGAAGACCTTGACGGCTATTATCTGAAGCCCTACGGAGCTTTAATGGATGATGAAGACTATACTGTAGCTGTATATGACAGCACCGAAGCTCTTGAAGCCGGTGTAGTTGTTCTTTATAAGGAACCGAATATATATGAAGGAAGAGTAAGCATTGTAAAAAACATCTGTGAAGCGGTGAATGAATCCGGTGACAAGCTTATAGGTATCGTCCTTTACACAGCCGGAGCAGAAAAAACAATCTATGCCAAGGGAAATCTTCAGTGTGATGCCATAGGCGGATATAATTTCGGAACAACACACCTGCGCCTTACCGATTTGAAGCCCGGTGACGTCATTTCGTATCATACCGACAGCGCAGGATATCTGAGGGATTACCTTGTCGCATTTGAAAATAAAGAGCAGGATTATTACAGAACTGCCATATACGGATGGTGGACGGAAAACATTCCCCACAGCGCCCTTGCAATAGGCTATGCCCGCGCAGAAAAGGTTTTTCAAAACAGTTTTTTCATCAATATGTATTACGGCACCGTTAACTGCCGCCCGTCATCATCATCAACCGTTTATGTTTATGAAGACTCCGCAAAGCAAAAGGTCAGACCCGGTTCCTTCGAGGATTTAACCGAGGGCGACGACTGCCTGTGCATATGGAATTACAGCACATTGAATGATGTCCTTATTATCAAAAAATAATCATAAAAGAGAATGCAGCACAGGCATTCTCTTTTATGTTAAAATCCACATTTCTTATCAAATAAAATGCGGCTGGATATTCTCGATCTTTTCAATTCTGCTTAATTCATCTATAAAGGCGCTACGCTTTTTTTGTGTTATTTTCAGCTCATTAATTATTTTTTGCTTTTCATCATTGCCAAAGAAGGCCCCGAATTGTAATATTATATTGCACAGGGAATTATAATTCGGTCTGCCGTTTATCCTGTCAGCCTCTGCCATAACAGTTCTGTAAAACATATCTATCGCTTCCGCTCTGTGTTTTTTTGTAAAATATTCAAACAGCGTTAAGATATTTTTTTCATCATCAACGCATAATGCGAACAATTCATCTGTCATGTTCTCGCGCTTTAGAAATTCGACATATCTGTGTCTGTTGCCGTCTTTTAAGTAATCACTTATTTCTTTTCTTAATTCAGCATACTCATCCTCACTGCATATTTTCCGCAGGTTATCGGTATATTCAATTTCACCGTGCTTTATAAACTCAACAAGATATTCCTTCTGAAGCTTTACATTTCCTGTTTCTTTACTTGTCGCATATGCTTTTTTATTCCACATATCGGAAAAGTAATGTGATGAAACGTCGGCATTGCGGGCAAGCTCAATTACCCTGTCGTACTCTCCGTGTTTCATTGTATTATTAATAGAAATATCCCGGAAACTGTTAATTTCCAAATGCTCATCTAAAAAGCCGTCACGCTCCTCATCATTGTCATGGCTCTCTATAAGCTGATATGTACGTGTTAATCGCTCTTCGTCGTCCTTAATGCGTGATAGGATTTTTTCAAACCTTTTGCGGTTTTCAGGATCCTTACAAAACCTCTCACATACATCATAATAGCAGCTATTGATACTATTGCTCATTTTCTTGCATAGCATATCAAAAACGCACCTGTTTTCATCATACGGTGCAATTTTCTCAAACATCTCATATATCGATTCAATCACATCATATATCTCGTCCGGACATTCATAATCCGGAATGTTATATCCAACCTGGAATGTATAATATTCGCCGTAGAAATCGCCTTCTTCTGATATCTCGACCTCTAAGTCGCTGACAATTTCCAACACACCGGCTAAGATTTCCGCTGCTTTTAAACAATCCTTCGGTATGAGCTTTTCTGCCTTGCCGATAACAAGATAAGCACCCTCAAGAGCATCATCCAATGTTTCTCCGGTTACATAATCATCCACAATTGCAAGGTCTATATATTGCTTAACAGTATCAATATAACTGTCAACGCTTTCTCCCTCCGGACCAAGCTTTAACAAAAGCCTTTTTTCTGCATTGCTCCCCGGCGCTGCAAGCTCGCATATCGTATCTACCAAATCGCCTTTTTTCAGTTTTTTTAGCAATTCTCTTAAATCAGGTTCTGCCTTTAATTTTCCGGAATCAATATAAGCGCGCAGTGCGTACATGGCAGCAACTTCATGCTTGCAATACACCCCATATTCATACGGACAGTCACAGTCTGATGATATTATATTATAATCTTCATCAAAATTAATGTAAACGTCGTATTTTTTACTTCCGCTTACTTTAATATGTGCCGTACCGTTAGAAACAGCGATATTCTGTACGTGACCGAAAACAAAATAATCATAACCGCGCTTCAGAACATCGGAATCTATACTATCTTCAAAGCTATATAAATTTAACATATGTACCTCTATTATCTTTCATCATAAAAGAATACACCATATCCCCAGCCTGTTTTACCGCCGTTTTTTAAGTGATTTACATATGCTTTCCTCATAGATGTGTTCACAGGCAGCCTGTTACAGTTTCTCTCATCCGTATCAAATATACGCCAAAGGTCGTCACCGTTTTTGCTTATACCGGATTTTATTAAATCAAATTTCGACATAAACCGATAAACATTTGAATTTTCGGAAAGTATTTTTTTATTCTCCGGATACAGAAGCCATGAATAGCAGACAAAAGCACAAGCAGGACCGATTTCCTTCTCAAAAAAAAGCTTTGCCATTTGAAAAGCATCATTGCAGCTTTCTTCATCAAGCGGAGTTAAGGTTCTCGGAATATGTATATTTATAACCTTACTTTCTGGGGTTAATCTCTTACCGTTCTTTTCATAATGCTCTTCAAAATCTTTTATTTCAAATTGCAGTCTGCCGAGAGCAAACCTCGTCAAATTGAAAAATCCCACAAACCATTCAGCCACAAACGAACCGACAATACCCTTAACAATTTTACATTCATCTGTTTTATATTTTAAATCAAGCATACTGTTATAAAATATTTCATCCGGTATACCGCGTTCTTCATATATTTTCTGCGTTCTTTTGGAAAGACAGATGAAAATAAGCAATTCCACGGTATATTCATGCAAATACAGCTTTGAAGCCACATCATCGGCAAGCATTAAAATTTCTTTGTAATCGCAGTCAATACTTTCATCATAAATAGATATTGATTTCTCCCATATATTTTTTGTTTCTGCATTTTTAATAATTTTATCATATGCACCCATCAAAAAAGCAGAATCCTCTTCAGAATAATCAAACCGCTTAAAA
Organism: Clostridia bacterium; assembly: GCA_017935675.1. Lineage (GTDB taxonomy): Bacteria > Bacillota > Clostridia > UBA1381 > UBA1381 > RGIG9115. Next base: position 154,517 of record JAGBHE010000095.1, read on the forward strand.
AACCCGTCAAGATAAGCTTTCATCGCCTTATCCAAGCCTCCTGATAATATTACCTTATTTATCAATACCATTATATCACAATAAATTCTTTGTGTCAACATTTTGTATTTTTTATCTGCGGTTTTTCTTTCAATATAACATCTCTTTATAAAAAATGAAACAAGCGCTAAAGCACAACTCTGAAATTAACACCGCCGTCTGTATTTTCAGCTTTAACAGTTCCGTCATAAAAGCTGATAATTTTTTTTGTAATGGCAAGTCCCAGCCCGAAATTACCCTTTTTATCCTTATAAAGGTTGTCAAAAATCCTGTTTATATTACTAAGCCTTATAGGCTCACCGTCATTAAATATATCAATGCATATTTTTCCACTCTGCTCTTCTTTTATGCTGATTGAAACAGTAGATTTTGCATAGCGTATTGCATTTTCAATTATATTTTCAAAGGCTGTTGTTATCTTTTCGGGGTCAGCCGTCATCATGCAGCTTTCAAAATTTGTTTCAAAGGTTATATCCTCGCGTACATGCCGAAGTCTGTTCACAATGCCGGACAGCGCTCTTGACAGATTAATCTCATCATTTTCCGTCTGATTTTCAAGCACATAGTCAAGGGTATTAAAATAAAGAAGCTCCCTTATTTTTTTATTGAGCTCAACGGCCTCATCCTTTATAATCTGAGCCGTGTTTTCAACACTGTCAACATAAACACCGTCAATAATTGCATCCGCATGGCTCATAATAACCATTACAGGAGTCTTCAAATCGTGAGATATACTCTGAAGAAATTGCTTTTCCTCTTCCTCAGCGCGGCGCAGACTGTCCTGCATTTTATTCATCGAATCAGCAAGACGTCCGAATTCATCGGTATTTCCCATAGAAAGCGGCTCGCTGAAATCCTTTACCGCCACCCGTCCCGTAAATTCCTCAAGCTTTTTTATCGGCTTTGAAATATATGTTGCAACAATTTTAGAAACAATGAAACCGATAATTATAAAAACGCCGCTTATTATAAGCATCAGATAAAACACCCTGTTATCATAATCATACGGCACGCTTGAAATAAGGTATCCGCCGTCATATTCACTTACAACAACTATAAATTTTCTGCCCTCAACCTTTTCCCTGACCGTAAGCTTATCTGCACCGGGCTCGGCAAGCTCCGCAAAGGCTTCCTCAATTTTTCTCATGTCGAATCCGGGCGGAAACATCATGTTGTTATTCTTTTTACGGCTGTTTTCATGCTCAGCTGCCGAATCGCCGCTTTTGCTTCTGTTATATTCCATAATATTTAAGCACTGACCGTCCTTAAATACAAAATGAGTGCTTCCGCGAAGATTCTGGAAGGTATCAAACTGCACTGACGGGCTATAATTTCCTTCAAGTATAGTCTCATGCACAATCGTAAGATCCTTTTCCTTCATGCCGCTGTCTACAAAGCTGAACACCACATAATACAATATAAGTATAGTCGAAACGATTAAAAGAATCATTGCGGTAAATATAACCCAAATTCTCATTCCTATAGTTTTGAATTTCATTTTTATATTCCGAACTCCTTTCACCAATGCCGTTTGGAGAAAGAGAAGCAAGCAGATTGCCACCGGAAGCGACGCCGACGTATGTTTATACTTCAAGTCGCTGATGGCGGTGAGATGCGCCGCTTATCTTTTTCCAA
>JAGBHE010000096.1 GCA_017935675.1 Clostridia bacterium
GTAAAGTTAAAAAAAGGGGAAAATAGAATTGTATTAAAGCTTTTAAGAAGAACAGAGAAATTAGTGTTTTCTATAGGACTAAGAAGCTATAATGGGAATCATTGGCATAGATCAAAATGGTTGACAAAGTATTAAACATATTTTCACTGTGCACTTTTCCGTAAGCGTCAAATATTACCCGCATTTATACTGTCGAACCAATGTGCTGCAACAGGCGCGGAAGGCGATGAGAATGAAACATTCACGATATATGCCTGCCCGGCTGATAAACTGTTGCTATGGAGCAATAAAATTCCGAAAGCTATACGGAAAAACTAAGGATGCTGACTCAGCATCCTTTTTTGATTCATGACACAAGAGAACCGTCCTCTTGTGTTATAAGATTACAGAATGCACAAATACCGTACCCAAAAATTAGGCACGGTATCTGGAAATTTTTGTTATTTAGTTTGTCTGCTTGACGGGGCGGGGTTCAATATTTATCCCCTTAACCGCTTTATACAATATTCTTTCATAAACTCTATAATGGCGGAGTCATCGGCGGATTCGTAAAATTCAAGCAACAAGGTTTTAAACTGCTCTAACTTATCAATAGGTATTTGGAATATTCCTATGTTATTTTCAATTAAGATTTTGTTTGCTATAAGCTGTGCGACTCTTTTGTTTCCGTCTGTAAACATTTGTGTTCTTGCCGTATAACAGAAAAACTTTAAAGCTTTTAATTCAATATCGTTAATTTTGTCTATCTCCTGAAGGTCTGATTTAATGACAGCACTGTCAGGAAGCTCGGGTTCCCAAGCTGTACCGCCAATCTGAACAGGGAATGTTCTTATTTCGCCGTTGTTTCTGAATAACAGCTCTCCGACAACCTTATTATATTCTCTCAATAACATCACGTTGTCAGGACTGTCCAGGTTATCCAAAAGGAATTGCCAAGCTCTTTTCATATTAATAACAAACAAAACTTCTTCTGATTTTGTTTCAGTAGGAGCATTGGCAAGGATGGCTTCTGTTTTTGGGAATGTTGTTCCCAATCCCTCAAGGTTGGCGGATTTCCATATACTGTCTACCAATAGCCTTTTCGCCATTTCTATAGCTGTGTCATGCATATATTTATCACTCCTTAAAGCTGTTCTTGTATGCTGATTCAGGATTTAAGTCAGCCTTCCGTTGCAGTTGCCGGCAAATATTCTCAATTGTTTTAGCGGAATTAACAATATTATTATACACCCTTTTGCGTGAGAAGTCAATTAATCCGGAAATTTTTGCAGAATTTTTATTGTTCTTTTTGCGGGTATAATGACTTTATTCCTTTGTAATTTCGATGTTGTCGGAGGGAGAATCCATTTGAATCTGAGACAGAACATCCTTTTTCTTATAATAGGACGGCGGACTTCCGGTGATTTGCTTGAATACGCGGTTAAAATTCTGCGTGCTTGTAAAGCCGCAGCGTTTTGAGATCTGTACTACACTGTAGCTTGAGGAGACAAGCATCGCAATTGCTTTTTGAATACGGACGGAGTTTATATATTCAACAAGCGATATGCCGATGTCCTTTTTAAAGCTTCTTGACAGATACGCCGGAGATACATAAAAAATCTCCGACAGCCGTGTAAGGCTTAACTCCTCACGGTAGTGTTCATTTATATACGTGATAACAGAGTCGCTGCGCGTCGGTACCGGCGGGGCAAGATAGGGGCTTTTGGTTTGGGCATCATAGTTGCGCTGGCAAAAGGACAGCATCTGCAGAACAATTCCGTATACGGCAAGCTCATATTCAGCGTTCTTATCATGCATCTCGGTTAAAATTTTCTCAATATAAGACTCGTATATATTCTGTTCATTCTTGGAGAGCGGTATCAGGGAGTAGTTGTTTTTAAAAAATGAATTTGGCTTTTTGAATTTGTAATGATGGTTGGCCGGTACGGTATTTAGCGAAAAATTAACGATAAAGGTTTTATAAGTTGTTTCCGAGGCATGCATAACCTGGTGAGGAACATAAGGAGATATTAAAATAATACTCCCGGGCAGAATGTTTAATGTTTTATTATCAATAATAAAAATGCGCGAGCCTCCCATTAAATAGTAAAGTTCGTAGATTTCGTGGCAGTGGTTTACTATATTAATTGTTTTTATGCTTCTGTATTCTATGGAAAAATCCAGATAATTATCATCATATCTCACAACATTATTCATAAATTTAACCTCATTTCCCGTTTTAAATTTCAGTTTTTTTATTATTTCACAGGTATTACAGTCTGTAAAATTAAGTATAACATATTTTATGACAAAATTCAAGAGGTTTTTGAAGAAACATGACAACATAATAGAGTTTGTTTGTGATATTATATAGTAAAAGCAAACATTACGTTTATTTAATGTAAAATTTGCTTAAAATCAAAACACATTAACTAATATTTTTAGGATAGGAGTGTGGGGATTATTGGCTATTGGAAGAAAAAGCAAATATAAAACCAAATTATTATGCGGCTGTGATCGGACTTAAATGATAAATAAAGGCTGAGTATTTCCAACCTTTTACTAACGGGATACGACTTATACATTATTGTAATATACGCAACTAAAATCATATATTTTATGTCTTTTTTTGAATTGAATTATTATTTGGGCTGTTATATAATAATCGTATCTTAACAGTGATAGGGGAAAAGAGCAGCATAACAAAATTTATTAATTACAGTCGAAAGGCGGCGGTTTTGGGTTATGACCGCATCGGTGTCTTTCGCGGAAAGAAGGTATGAAAAATGAAGAACACAAACACAAAAAGATTTGTATCGGGTTTTTCGGCTGTTGCAATCCTTGCCGGTTGTTTCTGTACGGCTTTGTCTGCGGCATCCGCCGAAGAGGTTCCTGTTTACAAACAGAGCGCTTTCTATGATTTTGAGGGAGCAAACGATAGTGTTGAATCTCTCGGAATCAAGACGGCAGTCGGCGACCCGGGTGACACATTTGAGCTCAGCGCTGTTTCCGACGATGAAAAGTATGTAAAGGGAACAAAAGAATTTAAGGTTATGGATATGAATCCGTTTATTGACGGGGTAAACACGAAAAAGAATTATCCTTATGCTGCGATTCCAATTGGAGATGAATGGTATTTCGGAGGGTATGGAGACAGAACGGATTTGGCAAACACCTATGCGGAAATTGCATTTGATTTCAAATCCCTTGATATTTTGAAATCAAACGGCGGACGAATCATGAAGCTTGGTCTTGTGTCCAGTTGGAAGGATACTCCTGACTTTGGAACAGGTTATTTGCATATGAACTTTGAAGGGGGGCAGGTTAAATTTTATAATAACTATGGTTCAACCTTCAATGCAGGCGACTTCTCGAACAATCCGGACCATGTATTTGCAACGCTCAATGACAACAGTATAACGGGCATAGACGGAGAGGATTTGAATATTCGCCTTGTCCTTCAGCTGTATGACAAAGACGGGAAACCGTTTACAGGGAAAAATTCTTTGCAGGGTGCAAAGGTGACTGCAGTTTATATCAACGGAAAAGCAATGACGCTGAGCAGCGATCCTGAGTTGTTGGTATGGAACGGGCGAACCGTCACAAATCACCATTCGTTTGACAAGCTGGGAATATCCCTCGGTCATCGCAACGAGAATATTAATGCGGGATTTACCGTTGACAACTTGTCCGTCATCAGCTATCAGTCGAGCGACGGAACATCGCCGTATATTGACAAAAGCGGGCTTAAGGCTGCGATTAAAGAGAAGGCAGGAACGGTGAATGCTGAGTTTCTGAAGGGTGCAGGTAAGGTGTACACCAATCCGGCTGCTTCAAAAGCTGATGTTGAGACAGCCGAAACCCTTCTTGATGCTTACAAGAAATTCTATAATTTTGAGGGAGCAAACGATAGTGTTGAATCTCTCAAAATCAAGACTTACATCGATGATGGGGGCGCTGCATTCGAACTCAGCAACGTTGTCGAGGAGGAAAAGTACGTAAAGGGGACAAAGGAATTTAAGGTTACGGACACGAGCCCGTATATGGTGTCAGACGAAACGGGTGGAAAGAATCCTCCTTATATTGCATTCCCTATGGGAGAAACCTGGTATAGCGATGCTGACAATTCCAATTTTAGTAAACCCAACCTTGACAAGGCAAACACCTATACGGAAATTGCATTTGACTTCAAGTCGAATGATATTATAAAGTCCGGCGGCGGAGAGCTTATAAAGCTGAGTCTTATTCCTAATTGGCTAGACGATGCAAATCAGCTTAAAGCAGGTTTTTTGCATCTGGTTTATAAAAAGGGTCAATTTACATTCTACAACTCCTATAACGCAAACGACACTACATCAGTGTTTGAGAATGAGGCTTATCAATTGGCGACGCTCCGGGATGAGAGTATAACGGATGCAGACGGTGCCGATTTGAATATTCGTCTTGTCATTCAGCTGTATGACGAAAACGGTAACGCGTTTACCAATTTAAAAACCAATTTGCACCAGCCGGGAGCAAAGGTGACTGCGATCTATATTAACGGACAGGCGATGACGATGAGCAGCGACCCTGATTTATTGGTGTGGAATAGGACAGGGGGTTCTAATCGTGCGTTTGATAAGCTGGGAATAACCTTCAGCCAATACAGCAGGAATATTAGTTCAGGATTTAACATAGATAACTTGTCTTTCATCAGCTATCAGTCGAACGACGGAACATCACCGTATGTTGACAAGAGCGGGCTTAAGGCGGCGATTAAAAAGAATGCCGGGACGGCGGATGCCGAAACTCTGAATGCGGCAGTTGAGCTATATAACAATCCGCTTGCTTCAAAGGCTCAGGTAGATGCGGCAGCTGCAAAGCTTGACAATGCAATTGAAGAGCTTATTCGCAGGGAATTCACTTGGGATGCGGTAAGCAGCGATCAGAGCATAGACGGAGTAACAAAAGATTTGACGCTCCCGACAACGTTTGCAAGCTCTGTCGGCAACCTTGATGTTATATGGAGCTCATCGGATAAGACCTTCTTATCGGATACGGGTAAGGTAATACGTCCTTACAGCGACAGACAGGTAACATTAACCGCGACACTTGTATCGGGTCAGTATGCCGATATTCGCGTTGAGGTGCCGTTCGTTGTCACAATTTTAAACGACGCGGCAGAGAATAAGGATCTTTTCTCGTTCAGTGGGCTCGGCTTTACCGACGGGGACGGACAGGTTTCGACCGTTCCGCGAAGCGGCGGAAAAGTAAGCGATGTCAAGGTACTGAGCCGCGGCACCGAAGCGGGGACGGTTATAACGGCTGTCTATACCGCAGATAACACATTGTACACATTGGGCATGAATAAAATAACACCGACCGCAGCAGACGAAGCGCTGAGCGCACCGATGAATATTACTCTGCCAACGGAGCTTGCAGGCTGCACAATCAAGGTGTTCGTATGGAACTTCGATTCCATAGCTCCTTTAATGAAGGTGAGCACTTACAATGTGAATGATTATATTGCCGGCGATACGTGAATCTTTATAGCCGGTGATTCGACAGCGCAGACCTACGGTGCGGATAGCGCTCCCCTGACAGGCTGGGGACAGGTGTTTGATAAGTTCGTTGATACTGAGAGAGTGTCTATTAAAAATAATGCTGTGGGCGGACGAGGCGCAAAGATGTTTTATGAGGAAGGCTTCTATCAGGATGGAATAAAAGGCGTTATGAGTAAGGGAGATTACATCTTTATCCAGTTCGGACATAACGATTGGAAGAACGGAAGCTCTGAGTCGGAGTACAAGGAGTACCTCGGAAAGTACATAGATGACGCCCGCAGGGCGGGTGTAACTCCGGTTATACTGACCTCTATTACAAGATGTGTATTCAGAGACGGAAAAATAAACCGTAACGAACAGAATATGCAGCTTTATGTTGATGCGGCAAAGGCTGTTGCACAGGATAAGAACGCAGCGTGCATTGATATGTTTGAGAAGTCGGTTGCCTATCTTGAGAGCTTGGGAGAGACAGAAGCCGCAAAGCTTTATATGGGCAACGGTGACGTGACGCATTTTAATACTTACGGCGCCGAGGTCTATGCGGGCTTTATCAGAGATTTGATAAGAGAAAGCAATCATTCGTCACTGGACGGTCTTAAGGATTGTCTTAAGGATTATACGGCGGTGCAATAAGAGCAATGTGCCGTGTGCTGCAGCGCAGTTTGCGCTGCGGCGCGCGGGCTTGACATTATAATTGAAAATGGAAAATTTCGGTTGAAAACTGCGTTTTTCTAAACTTGCGAATTACGCATTCCGAATTCCGAATTAAAAAAATGGGGAGAGAGCAAATATATGATTAATTGCGGCACAGACTGCAAGCCCATAGAGTATGCAAAGGCGGCGTGTGACACGTTAATGAATAAGTTCACAGACCCGAATACACTTCCGCCTGCAGGGGCATTTCACTATCACCAGGGAGTCTTTTTGTCGGGCATGGAGCAGACGTATCTGTGTACGGGAGAGCAGAAATACAGCGATTATATAAAGGGCTGGGTCGACAGCATCATTGACGAAAACGGCGTAATAACCGCTTACAACGAAAAGACCCTTGACGATTTGCGCTCGGGGACACTCCTTTTCGGATTGTATGACAGGACGAAGGATACAAGGTATGAAAAGCCTATGCACACAATCTATGGACACCTTGCAGATTGGCCGAAAAACAAAGAGGGCGGCTTTTGGCATAAGTTTTGTGATAAGGATCAGATGTGGCTCGATGGGCTGTATATGGCGGGACCGTTTTTGACAATGTATGAAGAACGGTTCGGCAAGGCGGGCTGTATCGATGAGGCAGTCAGACAGGCAGAGCTTATGTGGCGCCACAACCGTGACCTTGGGACGGGACTTATGTACCACGCGTGGGACTGCGAAAAAATACAGCCCTGGGCGAATCCGGAAACAGGCTGCTCTCCCGAATTTTGGGGCAGGGCGATTGGTTGGTATATTACGGCGCTTTGCGATATGCTTGATTACATTCCAAAGGACAATGAAAACAGGGACTTTTTAATCAGCTGTTTGACAGAACTGGCGAAAGCTCTTGTTAAGTATCAGGATGCAAGCAGCGGACTTTGGTATCAGGTGGTCAACCGCGGCGATGACAAGGGAAATTGGACGGAGCTTTCGTGCTCGTCACTGTTTACTTACGGAATATCGAAGGCGGCAAGACTTTCGTATATCGATAAAGGTTATGCAAAATACGCATTGCGGGGGTACGAAGGGGTCATATCAGCGATAACAATGAATGACGATGGGTCCCTTATTCTTCCCGGAATTTGTATTGGAACTGGTGTAGGAGATTATGATTTCTATATACACAGAGACACGGTGGTAAATGATCTTCACGGTATGGGGGCGTTTACGCTTATGTGCTGTGAGTTGGAAAGACTTTTGAGCGTGTATTAAAACACATTAATATTTAAATATTGTACATAGTAATTCAGACACGAAGAAATTACCGTTATCTTCACGCGATGAGCGCAAAGACTTGCGGGCGGAGATTTCGGCAGAAGGGTATGAAAGGAGCGGATTGCCGGTGAAATACAGGGCGAACGGCAGCAGACTTACGATTACAAAAGGGCAGCGGGTTTTTAATGTATTTAACGTACTTATTATGATTGCGTTGTCCGTGATAATGTTCTATCCGATGTGGCATGTGTTTTGTGCATCTTTCAGCAATCCAAAGGCGCTGATAGGGTACAGAGGGATTTTGCTGGCACCTCTTGAGCCGACGCTTTTGTCCTATAAAATGATGTTTAAAAATTCGATGCTTATTACAGGCTATAAAAACACTCTTATTATTCTGACGGCGGGAACGGCGCTGAGCATTCTTCTTACCTCAGTCTGCGCGTATGTTCTCTCGCGGAAAAATGTGTACTGGAATAAGCTGTTCAGCCGCATTATCATTCTGACGATGTTTTTCGGCGGCGGTCTGGTTCCCACGTATCTGGTGGTCAGTAAGACGCTGCATATGAATAATACTCTCTGGGCGCTGTTTGTGCCGAATGCACTCTCCGTCTACAATATGTTGATAATGCGAACCTCCTTTGCCGGGATTCCGCAAAGCTTGGAGGAATCGGCAAAGCTCGACGGCGCCGGTGAATGGACCATTCTTTTCAGAATAATAATTCCGCTGTCAAAGGCGATTATCGCGGTTATGGTTTTGTATTACGGTGTCGGATATTGGAACTCCTGGTTCGATGCGTCGATATATCTTAAGGACAGAGAGCTTTATCCGCTGCAGCTTTTCCTCAGGGAAATACTGATTACAAACGATACGACGCAGATGGCAAGCGGAGTCGGAGATATGGATAAGGAATCTGTCGGTGAAACAATTAAATATTCCGTTATTATTTTCGCAACGGTGCCTATCCTTTGCGTATATCCGTTTTTGCAAAAATACTTCGTTCAGGGCGTTATGATTGGAGCGGTGAAGGGATGATTAAGAAAATGCAAACGAACAAAAAGGAAACACATACAAGTAAAAGGCAGTTTCTGCTACATGATTTAAAAATAAACCGGAATTTATATATTATGATGATTCCCGTTCTGGTGTATTTTCTTCTCTTTAAATATCTGCCGATGTACGGCGCGCTGATGGCCTTTCAGGATTACAGTCCGAAGCTCGGCGTGTGGGGAAGCAAATGGGTAGGATTAAAGCATTTTATAAATTTTGTGACCGCAAGGTCTTTCTGGGGTCTGCTTGGCAACACCTTCAGAATAAGCTTTTCGTCACTGATTTTCGGATTTCCGGCGCCTATTTTGCTGGCGCTTCTGATGAATGAGCTGCAAAGCATGAAATTCAAAAAGGTCGTTCAGAATATTACATATCTTCCGCACTTTATATCGCTGGTTGTCGTATGCGGTCTTGTTAAGGACTTTACGATGAATGACGGAGTAATCGGCAATTTGGTGGAAATATTCGGGGGAGAGCCGAAAACCCTGCTGAATTACCCCGAGTTTTTTGTTCCGGTTTACATTATATCGGACATATGGCAGGGCGTAGGCTGGGGGACGATAATATACCTGTCGGCTCTGTCTGCGGTGGACAGCACCCTTTATGAGGCTGCGACAATTGACGGGGCAGGACGTTTTAAACAGGTTCTGCACATCACGCTGCCGGGAATCGCCCCGACAATCGTGATTATGCTGATTTTAAGGCTCGGCAGCATACTGAATGTAGGATTTGAAAAAATAATCCTGCTTTATAACGATTCCACAATGAGCGTCGCAGACGTTATATCCTCATATGTTTACAGGCGCGGACTGATAAATCTTGACTGGAGCTTTTCTTCGGCGGTCGGTCTCTTTAACTCGGTGATAAACCTGATCTTCCTGATAGGCTCCAACTATATAAATAAACGAGTTAACGAAAGCAGTCTTTGGTAAACAAGATAGCAGGGTACAAATAACTAAAAGCAAGATGTCCCCCGCCTCTATAGGCGGCGGGTTCCGCTTACTTTTTTCAGTGGGGGTACAATCCCCCACTGAAACGTTGAATGACGGGGCTTTGCTCCTTATTGAAAATTTATGAAAAGCAGTAAAAAAATAGCCGCTGCTTAGCACTTTCATTCCTGTTTGTGCCGACACTTCAGCGGCGGAATGGAGATAATATGAATATGAAAAAATTTGCTGTAATTGCTGCTGCGGCGGCAGTAAGTTTAGCGCTTTCCGGATGCGGCGAAAAAGACACCGCAAAAAACAGCATCGGTGAGTTTAAGGGCTATCCGATGGACACGGACGAAACTCTGACATATTGGGCGCCAATGGGCGGCGACCTTGCGACAATATATCCGAACACAGGCGAAACTCCGTTTGCAAAGGAGCTGGAAAAAAGAACCGGAATTCATGTTGAGTATATACACCCGGCAGCGGGGCAGGAGGAGCAGTCGCTGTCATTGCTTGTGGCTTCGGACGAGCTGCCGGATATAGTTCATTACAACTGGTATAACTATCAGGGCGGACCGCAAAAAAGCATTGACAATGAAATCATTTTGCGGCTTAACGACAGAATGGAGGAGCATGCACCGAATTTAACGAAGTATCTGAGTGAGAATCCGGACTTTGACAAAATGGTAAAAACAGATAAGGGCGATTACTATGTATTTCCTTTTATAAGATCGGATGCGAGACTGCTTAAGAGCACCGGACCTATGATGCGTGTCGACTGGCTGAAGGAGCTCGGTCTTGAAGAGCCGAAAACCGTTGACGATCTTGAGAACGCACTGAGGGAATTTAAAAACAAGAAGGGCGCTGACGCTGCGTTTTCGTTCAAGAACTATCATACGGATTTTGCTCTGCAGGTTTTAGGCGCCACCACAAGCTTTTATGTTGATAACGGAAAGGTGCAGTACGGTCCCCTTGAGCAGAATTATAAACATGCCTGCGAGAGATTGCACAGATGGTTCAAGGAGGGACTTTTGGATCCGAACTTTGTTTCGGTAGACGCCAAGATTCTTGACGCAAATGTTCTGAACGGCCGGACAGGTCTTACCATTGCGTCCGGCGGCGGCGATCTCGGACGGTGGGTCGAATCAAAAAAAGGTGAAAAATTTGAAATGCAGGGAATAGCAAATCCGGAGGTTACCGACGCGGTGGAGACGCCGTATAATTACTATGTATCGAATTACCCCGGAGGCGGTTCGTGCGCAATTTCGGCGACATCCTCCAATCCCGAGCTTGCTATGAGATTACTTGACTACGGCTACAGTGACGAAGGCTATATGCTGTATAACTTCGGAATTGAAGGCGTCAGCTATACTATGGAGAACGGCAAACCGACATATACGGATGTAATCTTCAATAACCCTGACGGCCTTACTATGACCCAGGCGATGTCTTCATATTTCCGTTCCAGTACGGAGGGACCGTTTGTGCAGTCGAAGGATTATTTAGACCAGTATTATTTCCGTCCGCAGCAGCAGGCATCGCTGGACAACTGGCTGAAGCAGTATGACGATGTAAAGGATATGCAATATCCCCCAATTACATTGACGGCGGAGGAAGCCGATGAATATGCTTCAATTATGACGGAGGTAGAAAAATATGCTAATGAGGCGCGCAACGCTTTCATACAAGGAACGAGAGATATTTCCGAATTTGATGAAGTGTGCAAGGTCTTAAAGGAGCTTAAGATTGAACGGGCAATTGAAATAAAACAGGCGGCGCTGGATCGTTACCTTGCACGGTAAAGCGTTCTGAGACCGGACTGTGGATTTGTTTTCGGCGTTTCGGCGTGAGCTGTTGTCCCACGCTGAAACGCCGAATAACTAACGCGCCCTATTGCAATTTAAATACGTTTTGCTGCGGAAAAGTTGATTTTGGGAGGACAGGGCATGAGAAAAATACTTCGTTCTTTTTCGAGTCTTATAACAGCAGTTACACTTGCTTTTTGCTGTGTATACGCTGAGGAAAACTATAATCATAATTTTACGAATGTTGCACTGCAGTTTGAGCCAACGCAGAACACGCTTGAAATTGAGGCGGAAGACTTTGTCGGCGATGGCTTTAAAGTTGTTGAGGACGCGGCTGCCTCCGGCGGGCGGTGCATTGTCGGTGGAGGAGACAAGAATTTGCACGTCAGCTACGAGCTTGAGCTTCCGGGCGAAGCGAGCAATTTTGTAATTTACGGTGTGCATATGGCTGAGAAGGAGGGCGAAAATCTCAGCTATATAAAGATAAACGATTTTGAAAGCTACAATCTTTATGATTATGATTACGGCAAATGGAATAAAACGCGGATTTACTACGGGACAGTTCCTGCCGGAAAATATACTATCAGTCTTTCAAGTGTTCGAAAAGGTCAGAAAATAGATAAAATTATTATTGCATACGACAGCGGAAATCAGACTGAAGGCGAAATTTCTTTTACGAGAAACGACTATTCGCTTGTTAAAAATTCTATGCCCGGAAACGAAGAATATAAAAATTTACCCATAATCGAATCATCGGATAAGCCGGGCGGCTTTTTCTTTGAGGCGGAAGAGGGAAATTTGTCCGACAAGATGGCGATAGGCGAGGACGAGGACGCGTCCGGCGGCAAGTATTGGTACGCGCCTCTTGGAAATCCGAAGCTTGACGACCCTAATTCCGTCGATACCATACATATGCGTTTTAAATTCAATGTTTCACGAAAGGGTATTTACAAGCTTAGTATACGCTATAGTACGCCGGGAGGCGATCAGAAATCAACATGGTTCTCCGTTGATGATACGGAGTATCAGAGAATCGACATAGGAACTGTCGAAGGCTGGAAATGGTGGACATATGGGAGCGGCTATTGTTTAGAGCCGGGATGGCATACTCTCAATGTAAAATATCGGCAGGCGGGTCAGAAAATCGATTGTATGATTCTCACGGATGTATCGGGCTTTTCGCCTGCCGGAAGAGGCTCTCTTCCGGGCGAGGACGCAATTGCGGACAATAGGATGATCGAAGAAAAAGCTGCCGTCATGCGTATGCCTAAAATCAAGGTCAATAATGTGAGAGGTCATGCGGATTCTGCATATATTGTGGGCAGTAAGGATATTCTGGTGCCGGCAGCGAACCTGTTTAAAGGTATGGGTATTGATTTTGAAGACTGCGGCGATTGGGCATTCGCGAGATGCGGCAGGGATTATCTTAAGTTATTTATGAACAGCAGTAAAATTGTCATAAACGGGGAAACCTCAAAAGCGGCAATGAGTACGTATAAAAACAGCAATGATATTGTAATGGTTTCTTTAAATGCCGTAAAAAAAGCATTTGGCATAGATTACGAGCTTAACGATGAGGAAGGCACCGTAAATGTGTTCTATGTGCTTAAGGAGAATTACCGCATCGCCGGAGACGGCGAAATCACTGCAAAAGCGGTCAACTGCGGTATAGTATATGAGATCCCCTGCGACGACCCGACGGCAAAGTGCGAGGTTTGGGCTAAATATGATATGAGCGATGCGTTGGTTTTATCCACTCAAAATTGGGATTCCATGAATTCACTTGAGAACGGAGGCGCAAATTTCAAGTTCACATACACCAGTAATTATCGCTACTGGTTCAGAGTCTCCGATCCGGTATACAGAGACGGGGCGTTTCACGGCGCTATCTACTGTGAAATGAATGACCCATACAGCCTTAAAGTGAAGATTACAAAAAACGGAGAGCCGGATACATTTGTAGCCAATCATTTGGCGCGCCCGGATTTTACAAACAGGAATTCCGCATTTGTGTCGTGGGAGGACGGCTCCCCAAGAACAAACGGCGAGCTTTTGCTCAGAACAACCTTTGAAAATATAAGCTATTATTATGATTGTGAGGATACGACTGCAAACGCTGAGGTTTCATACCGTGTGAAGGGTACGGATGAATGGAAAAAGGCGTATGAGCCGTACCGCGACAGTAAGGCCGGACAATTCCGGGGCAGCATAGTAAACCTCAGGGAAAATACGACCTACGAGGTTCGGATTACCGTTGGCAGCGAGACAAAAACCGCTGAGATTACCACATGGGCGGAGGATGTACCTATTGCACAGGAAATAAAGCTTTCGGAAATATATAAGCCGGGCGGTTCGCTTTCGCTGGCAGGACTTCACGGAACGGACGACGGATGGATAAAGATAGTCGGCGATGAAGAATGCAATACGATAGACGCCGGAAGTCTGCCCTGCTCGGCAGTTACCATTGTGGACTGCAATAACCTTATTTTTGAGGGTATTACGGTCAAGGGCGGAGAAACTCATTGCATTGCGGTAACCGACACCGATAAGGTGAGGATTGTCAACTGCGATATTTCCGAATGGTCGCTGTCCGGTGAGCTTGACGAGAAGATAGGGCGCGTGTCGGCAGCAGGGTGGCTCAGCAGAAACCTCCAGGCGGGTATTTCCTATCAATTCTGTACAAATTTTGTGATTGACAGATGCTATATTCATGACACGAGACTGCAGTCAAACGACTGGGACGGTGAACAATATCTCAATGCTCATCCGTCGGGCAGCGCGGCGATTGTAGGCGGAGGCACACAGGGAATAGTAATTCGTTACTGCGATCTGGTCGGAAGCGACATTCACAGATTTAACGATGTTATGGAAGGAAGCAGTAACGGAGCGCGGAAATATGCGGCCATGGGTACAGATTCCGATATTTACGGGAACTACTTTATATACGGACGCGACGACGCTATTGAGGGCGATGGCCCACAGATGAACGTGCGCATTTATAAAAACCGCTTTGAAAATACTCTCTGCGGCATGTCGACGGCTCCCTGTTCACTGGGACCTGCATATATCTTCAACAATCAGATATCAAATCTGGATCCCGGCAACATATACAACAGACAGGCCGGAGCTTTGGTTAAAAACGGCAACTCCGGAGATGATTTGAACGGCACGCAGTACTATTTCAGCAATACATTCGATACAGAGCGAGGTCTCGGATGCACCAATATAGGCTTTTCGGGGACAGAGAAGCCGAGGGATTATTATATCTCGGTTTCAAGAAACAATATTTTTGTCACAAGGAACACTTCAATTGCGTTTCAAAACAGGCATGCCGACGAGTTCAGCGACAACGATTATGACCTGACCGCCACATTGGGAGATACGCCCTTTATGGTTAAAGCCGGCGATGGTACGCACAATATCACCGAGATGCCCACATACAAGGATTATGAAGGCGGAAATTACCGGCTGACAGAGGACAGCGCGGGAGCGAAAAGTTCTGTTTGGGTAGATAATTTTTCGGAATTCGAGGGCGGCAAGCTGGGCGCTTACCCGGACGAGCTTAATTACAAGGGCTTGATGCCGTACCGTCCGGCGGATATATACACCGACAGAGCATTGGAAAAGATGTACGACGGCGAGGAAAGAGAATGTGTAGTGCATTTGGGAGATATAGGCGAGGGACTTACCTACAGTATAGTCAAAAACAAAGATTTTGACTGGCTTACCGTCACGGCAGAGGATGGCACTCGGAATGTTGCCGCAAAACCGAACACCGATGTCAAATTCAAGATTAAGGGTGATCTTTCAAGGTGTAAGATGAGATACGGCGTAGACAGAGGGCGCGCAGCTGTTATGCTGAGGCTCAGCAACGGCTATTCCGTTCCCATAACCGTTGAGGTTAATTACAAAAGCATTGATGTGACGCCCTGATGCTGCGAAAAAACGGAAGCGGTTTTTGAGGAATCAAAACACGCTGATATTTTGAGTCTGAGGAGTGGTAATGATGAAAAAAGCTCTGAAAATTTTTTGCGTATATCTTTTTATAATAACGCTGCTGAGCAGCTATATCACATTTGCGGCCGAGACGCCTTTTGAAATTCTTATTGACGAACCGTCTGTCATGAATGTGACCGATATTCTTGAAGAAGTAACCCTCAGAGTATCGAGAGAAGCGGCGGCAGACGAGACAGAGCCGATTTATATAATTGCTGCGATTTACGATAAGAATAATTTCTTACAGGCTGTCAAGTTGGTACAGAAAAGCACAACGGAAATTACCACAAAGGGCGTTCAGATTCCCATTAATCTTGAAATTCCGACAAAAATTGAAGCAAATGGCAAATTGCTTGTGACGGTTTGGTCTGAGCAGTTAGAACCGAAAGCGTCAAAGGTAGTGAAGCTATACTCTGACGAGCGCTATACTCACAATTTTATCGAAAATGAGTGGAATCCCACACAGCATGTAGTGGAGATAGAGGCGGAAGACTTTGTCGGCGAGGGCTTCAAAGTTATTGAGGACGCGGCTGCCTCCGGCGGGCGGTGCATTGTCGGAGAAGGAGACAAGAACCTGCACGTAAGCTATGAGCTTACGCTTAACGGAAAAGCGGACAATTTCACAATTTACGGAGTGCATATGGCTGAGAGAGAGGGCGAAAACCTCAGCTATATAAAGATAAACGATTTTGAAAGCTACAATCTTTATGATTATGAGCTCGGCAAATGGAATAAAACACGGATTTATTACGGGGCAGCTTCTGCCGGGAAATATACTGTCAGTCTTTCAAATGTTCGAAAAGGTCAGAAAATAGATAAAATTATTATCGCATACGACGGCGGAGATCAGACTGACGGCGGAGATGCCTTTGTGAGAAACGACTATTCTCTTGTAAATAATTTTCTGCCCGGAAACGAGGCATTTAAGGATTTACCCATAATAGAAGTTCCGGATGAGATAGGGGGCTATTTCTTTGAAGCGGAGGAGGGAAATTTATCGGACAAGATGGCGATAGACGAGGATATTGACGCGTCCGGCGGAAAGTATTGGTACGCGCCCCTTGGAAATCCGAAGCTTGACGACCCCAATTCTGTCGATATCATACATATGCGTTTTAAATTCCATGTTTCGAGAAAGGGTCTTTACAGGCTCAGCATACGATACAGCACGCCGGTAAGCAATCAGAAATCAACATGGTTTTCTGTTGACGATACGAATTATCAGAGAATCGATATAGGAAACATTGAGGGCTGGAAATGGTGGACATACGCAAACGGCTATTGCTTAGAGCCGGGCTGGCATACTCTCAATGTAAAATACAGGCAGGCAGGTCAGAAAATCGACTGTCTGATTCTCACGGATGTATCGGGCTTTTCGCCTGCGGGAAGAGGCTCTCTTCCGGGTGAGAAGATAATTCCCGACAATAAGATGCTCGAAGCAAAAGCTGCCGCCATGCATATGCCTAAAATCAAGGTCAATAATGTGAGAGATCATGCGGATTCGGCATATGTTTTGGGCAGCGGGGATATTCTTGTGCCGGCGGCAAACCTGTTTAAAGGTATGGGTATTGAATTTGAAGACTGCGGCGATTGGGCGATTGCGAGATGCGGCAGTGATTATCTCAAGTTCTTTATGAACAGCAATGAAATTGTCATAAACGGGGAAGCCTCTGAAGCTGAAATGAGCATGTACAAAAACAGTGATGATATTGTAATGGTTTCCTTAAATGCCGTAAAAAAGGCATTTGGCATAGATTACGAGCTTAACGAAGAGGAAGGCACCGTAAACGTGTTCTATGTGCTTGAGGAGCATTACCGCATCGCCAGAGACGGCGAAATCACCGCAAAAGCGGTCGACTGCGGTTTAGTATATGAGATCCCCTGCGACGACCCGACGGCAAAGTGCGAGGTTTGGGTTAAATATGATATAAACGACGGGACGTTTTTATCCGCTCAGAATTGGGATTCCATGAACCTGCTTGAGGACGGAGGAATAAATTACAAGCTCAAATACACCAACCTGTACCGTTACTGGTTCAGAGTCTCCGATCCGGTATACAGAGACGGGGCGTTTCACGGCGGCATTTCCTGTGACGCCAATGAGCCATGCAGCTTTAAGGTGAAGATTACAAAAAACGGAGAGACGGATACATTTGCAGCCAAGCATTTGGTGCGCCCGGATTTTAAAAAGAGGAAAGCAGCATTTACATCGTGGGCGGACAGCTCCCCAAGAACAAACGGCGAGCTTTTGCTCAGAACAACCTTTGAAAATATAAGCTATTATTATGACTGTGAGGACACGGCTGCAATTGCTGAGGTTTCATACCGTGTCAAGGGTACGGACGAATGGAAAAAGGCGTATGAGCCATACCGCGACAGCTTGGCCGGACAATTCCGGGGCAGCATAGTAAACCTCAGGGAAAATACGACCTATGAGGTTCGGATTACCGTCGGCGGCGAGACAAAAACCGCCGAGATTACCACATGGGCAGAGAATGTACCTATCGCGCAGGAAATAAAGCTTTCGGAAATATATAAGCCGGGAGGTTCGCTTGCATTGGCAGGGCTTCACGGGACGGACGACGGATGGATAAAGATAGTCGGCGATGAAGAATGCAATACGATAGACGCCGGAAGTCTGCCCTGCGCGGCAGTCACCATTGCGGACTGCAATAACCTTATCTTTGAGGGTATTACGGTAAAGGGCGGAGAAACTCACGGCATCGCGGTGACCGATACCGATAAGGTGCGGATAGTCAACTGCGATATTTCCGAATGGTCGCTGCCCGGCGAGCTTGACGAGAGACTGGGGCGCGTGTCGGCGGCAGGTTGGCTCAGCAGAAATCTCCAGGCAGGTATTTCATATGAATTCTGTACAAATTTTGTGATTGACAGATGCTATATCCATGACACAAGACTTCAGTCGAACGACTGGGACGGTGAACAATATTTCGGTGTTCATCCGTCGGGCAGCGCGGCGATTGTAGGCGGAGGTACACAGGGAATAGTAATTCGTTACTGCGATTTGGTCGGAAGCGACATTCACAGATTTAACGATGTTATGGAAGGAAAAAGCAACGGAGCGCGGCAATATGCAGCAATGGGTACGGATTCCGATATTTACGGAAACTATTTTATATACGGACGCGACGACGCTATGGAATGCGACGGCCCCCAGATGAATGTACGCATTTATAAAAACCGCTTTGAAAATACTCTCTGCGGCATTTCGACGGCTCCCTGCGCACTTGGACCTGCATATATCTTCAATAATCAGATATCAAATTTAGACCCCGGCAACAAATACAGCAGACAGGGCGGAGCAATGATTAAAAACGGCAACTCCGGGGATGATTTGAACGGCACACAGTACTATTTCAGCAATACATTCGATACGGAGCGAGGCTACGGATGCGTAAATATAGGCTTTTCGGGGATATCGAAGCCGAGTGATTATTATATTTCGGTTTCAAGAAACAATATTTTTGTCACAAGGAACACCGGAATTGCGTTTCAAAATAAGTATTCCGACGAGTTCAGCGACAACGATTATGACCTGACCGCCACATTTGGAGATACTCCCTTTGTGGTCAAAGAAGGCGATGGGACGCACAATATCACCGATATGCCCACATACAAGGATTATGACGGCGGAAATTACCGGCTGACGGAGGACAGCGCGGGGGCGAAAAGTTCTGTTTGGATAGATAATTTTGCGGAATTTGAGGGCGGCAAGCTGGGCGCTTACCCGGACGAGCTTAATTACAAGGGCTTGATGCCGTACCGACCGGCGGATATATACACCGACAGAGCATTGGAAAAGATGTACGACGGCGAGGAAAGAGAATGTGTAGTGCATTTAGGAGATATAGGCGAGGGGCTCACCTACAGTATAGTCAAAAACAAAGATTTTGACTGGCTTACCGTCACGGCAGAGGACGGTATTGAGAATGTTGCCGCAAAACCGAACACCGACGTCAGGTTCAAGCTGAAGGGCGATCTTTCAAAGTGCATGATGAGATACGGTGTAGACAGAGGGCGCGCAGCTGTCATGCTGAGGCTGAGCAACGGCTATTCAGTGCCCATAACCGTTGAGGTTAAGTATGGAACAAGATAAGCGGCGCAGCTTGCTGCCATCAGCGGCTTTAGGTATGACCTACATTGGCGGCGCCTTGACACTGAGTGTGAAGAAACATTTTACAGACCGGAATATTGCGAAAGGGGAAATACAATGAAAAGGTTTTTAGCAATTTGTACTGTTGTCACACTGATTACGGCAATTGTACCGTCTGTTTCGCTTGCGGCTGAGCCGGCGGATATATTCCTGAACAGCGAAATATATGATTTTGAAGAGGGCAGCGTCGGTGAGAACTACATGCTTGATAATTTCATTATCGGCAGCGACCCGACACACAGCTTGACATATTACGATACGGAGGATCCCGTTTTTGGCATGGGGCTCAGAATGTGGGCTTCAGAGAAAAGTCAAAGCAATATGCCGCACTTCGACTGGAAGTTAAAAAATCCGATATCGGTAACCGGGGAGACGGACGCAGGTAACGCCAACAGATTTGCTGAGATTGAAATGGATATTGAGACAGTCGATTTTTATAAGAAAGGCAGCTCGGTGAGATATTTGGATATTGGCTTAAATAAGCTTAATGACGGAGGGATTTTTCAAAATTCAAACATTTCCTTGAAGAGGGATCGCGATACGTCGGCAGGAACGCTTGAAGGTATGGTGAATTATTCAAGTGCTGATAAAATAACTCTTGAGGATGGCAAGAACATAAACCTGAAATTTGTTTTTCAGCTTACCGATGAAAACGGTGTTTATTTTAAAGGAGCAAAGCTGCATCATCTTTTTGTGGATGGCGTTGATTGTGTAAGCGAGCCGCTTGTATTGGCACAAAAGTATTCATCAAGAAACCAATTGGATTGTATTTCTATTGGTATGAATTGGTACAATAAGGAATACCCTGCGGGCATTAATATAAAAAGGGTAATCTCGGTTGAGTATTTAAAGGATAACCTCGGGGATGATGAACCGAGGCTTGCAGACAAGCTTTCATTCAGAGATACGCTTCGGGACATTTCCAATGATATGACATATCTTCTTCCGGCGGAAAAAGAGAGAGTTCAAAGCGATATTGATGCTGCATTTGAAATACTCAATAATATCGCAGTATCGCAAAGCGACGTGGATGAGTCGGAGAATATGCTAAACGACAGCGTTCGGACGTATATAGAAAGCTGCAAGGAGAAGGGTATAATAAGGCAGCCGCTTTTGGATGCGTATAATGCAGTTGATGCGGCTGCGAAAAAAGCTCAGGACTTCAGGGCTTACGCCGCTGAAAACATAGATCCGATATTGGACGGAACCGTTGTGGATTATGATGCTGCGACAATCGAAAGGATTGTGGCGGGTATGCAGGCTGTGGATTTGAGCGAAGAGGTTGTGAAGCTCAGAGAGCTTGTGAACGGCATTTCCGATCCGAGGATAGAGGCAGCGGCGGGTACGCTTTTGCCCGAAGCAAAAAAGATACTTGATACTGATAACTCCGACAGCTTTACGGAGGAGGAGCTCAGAGATATTTTGACGGGGCTTACGGCGATAATTGAAAGATATGAAGCGTTGGGCAGCATAGAAGAGCTTTTAGGCAGCGTTGACCCGCGGGTGCTGGCTCTTGAGGCATATGCCGAAACGGTTGACGTATGTAAGGCTATTGTAGACGGCACAAACACTGATTTTACAACGGAGGATGTCGTAAATCTCGCGAATGTCCTTGCTTCTGCGAAGACGCTCAGCGATAAGCTTCTGGCAATCGAAGGCATTATTGCCGGACTGACGCAGGAGGAGAGTGAAAAAGCAAAAAACACAGTTGCGGATTTCAACGCGATAACAGCAGGACAGTTTACGCTTGCACAGCTTGAAGATATTGAGATTGCACTGCTGACAATAAAGGGTGTTTACGGTATTCAGGCGATGACAACATACGATTTTGAAGATGGAAAAACACCGGAAGAGCTTGGTATAACGAAAAATGTTGCGGCATATGTAAGTGAAATTGTTCCCGCCGGGAATAACGAATACAGGGGAAATTATCAGCTGCATGTTTTCGATACGATGTATGACAGCGGTCAGGCAGCGGATTCGAAAGACAGCATCGCCGGATCGTGGTTTATACCGTTTGGAGACACATGGCGCACAAACGGCACGGGAGACGCCAATACATATGCGGAGCTTGAATTTGATATTACCTCCGATGCTGCTGTTGCGGCGCAGAATGACAGGCTGCGGTTTATGAGAATGTATTTGTGCGATGCTGATGGCAAAAATGCAACAAATGCAGTATTTTTAAACAAGGAAGGAGCAATGGGACTCAGTGCCACGGATTTGAGTGAAAAGCTTACAACAAACCTGTGTGCGGTTCCTTATACCTCATATGACGGACGGGATATGCGAATTCGTTTTGTGTTCCGTCTTACCGATGAAAACGGAAATACTTACGGCGGCGCAAAAATCGAGGAAATATGGGTTGACGGAGTTAAAATGACTCCCCTGAGCCCGGAGTACATATTGACAGCAGGAACAGATATAGGCGGTTTCCGATTCGGTCTTGACAGCAGAAACAAGGCATCAGAGGGAGGATTTTACCTTGATAACCTTACCGCTGTGAGATACACAAAGGTCGATTCCCAAGACGCGGCTCCCTATGTAAGCAAGGACAGACTCATAGGGAATATAGCAGCAGCAGAGGCAAGATTGGAGGACGGTAATTATTCTCCGGAAGAAAAAGCCGGCATTACGGCAAAGCTTGAGAATGCAAAAAATACAGCTATTGATACCAATGCTGCGAATGAGGAAATTTCGGAGCAGACACAGATTGTTTTACTTTGCTGTGAAAGGCTTGATGCACTTGCCGAAATGGCGGCGGCGGGAGTTTCCGAATACGTAAATGCGGCTGCATATTCATCCGATTCCCTGATTGGGAAAAGCAAGCTTACTGTAAACTCCGATGTGTTTGTTGATTACTCATCGGATAAAGAAGCATATGCCATGGCGCTCCTTTACAAAAAGGACGATATGGTGTCAGGCGGCAAGCTTCTTGAAATGAGCTGCACAAAAGCTCACATCCCGGCAGGCGACAGCGCAAGACTTACAAATACAATTGATCTCGGCGGATACACCGAGGATGAAAAGGCCGATATGTGGGTAAAGGTCGCGGTGTTTAAGGCAACGTCTGCTGCACCGATAGATACGCTTTCGCTTATGTATAACGGCTATGAATGTGTTATCGGCGCGGAAAACGAGTCACTGCAAGACGTAACGCGTACATTGAGCGCAGGCGCCGCAATATGGGCGGAATATATTTCGGATGACGGCACGGCTGTACAGAGGGTCAATATAGGCATAAAAGGTGAAGCCGGTTCAGAAGCGGTTGTCGCGATTCTTAAGGACGGACTGGACTTTTCAGATATGTCCGGTATGGACGGCAATGCTGAAGATATAATAAAGTATATTAATGTTATCAATACAGACGGGAACGGTGAAGCTGTACTTTCATATATTAATGACGGTGAAGGCTCGGAATTCAAGTATGTCGTTGGCGGAAATGCTGTTTCTCCCGCGATTCGCTCATCCTTTACTGTATACAGCGTTGCAGATACTCAGGAAGCGATAAATGAAATCCTTGCGAAAAAGGATGCGGCAACCCTTGAACGCTATAAGGGAGAGCTTCTGGTTGACGGAGCAATCTATCAGAAGGCTTCCGAAAATTCGAATATAAACATTACAGAAACGGTAAAGAATGTTTTGACCGACATTCCTCAGCTTACCATATATAATGTAGGCGATTTCGGAAGCAAGCTGCTGAACAAGCTTGATCTTGTGTGTGCGGTAAACGGCGCCGCGTCAACCGATGATATACTGAAAGCATTAAATAAGTATGAAAACGAGATAAGCAATGCGTCCGACATGCTTGGACTTTCAAATTCCGGTCCGTATAATGCGGCGGTTAACCTGTATGAAAACCGCAAAACCGTAACAGATATTGCAAGTCTTGAAGCTGCCATAGCGAATGCAATTGCTTATGCAAACAAACAGGGCAGCGGCACAAGCCAAGGCGGCGGTACCGGAAACCGAGGCGGCGGTGGCGGAAACAATAACAGCGGAAATGTCGGAGGGTTTGTGACAAACGGACCTGCGCAGCCGAGTGAGACCATTGCAATGAAGAGCACTTCATTTAGCGATTTAGCAGGCGTAGAATGGGCGAAGGAGGCCATTGCTGCGTTTGCCGCCATGGAGGTAATAAACGGTAAATCAGAAGGAATATTTGCTCCCGGCGACATAATCACCCGTGAAGAGTTTGTTAAGATGACCGTTCTTGCATTCAACATGAATAATCCGGAGGCGGTCTGCAACTTTACGGATGCTGCCCGGGACAGCTGGTACTATCCGTACATTGCAAGCGCGGTTCAAAACGGCATTGTCGTCGGTATGGACGACGGCACATTCGGCGTTGGACAGCCCGTTACGCGTGAAGATATGGCATTAATAATTTGCAGGATTCTCAGGGCGGAAGAAGCTGTTAACGATGACGGAATGTATATAGAATTTTCGGACGAGGATTTTATTGCTGACTATGCGAAGGATGCAGTAAAAGAACTTGCCAAGAGCGGCGTTGTTAACGGTAATGAAAAAGAGCAGTTTATGCCAAAGGCGTTCGCTACGAGAGCAGAGGCAGCAAAGATGCTTTACGAGGGGTATAAGCGTTGCAGATAGCATACGGGATATGCATTGACATAGGAGGTAGTACGAATTATGAAACCATTTTTTGAAAAACTCACTGCATTAATTTCGGCATTTGTACTTGTTTCAATTTGTATGTCTATCGGATATGCAGAGGATACAGATACACAAGCAGAGGTGAACGCGGAGACCTTTCAAAGTACGGCTGTTAATATGCTGAAAATTCTTGATATAATAGATGAAGATTCAGCATTTGAGCCTGACAGCAGCATAACTAAAGGTGAATTTATTGCAATGCTCGTTAATCTTGCCGGTATAAGCGATGAAATGATGCCGGATGCCGAGGGGATCGTTTTCTTTGATGTTCCTCAGGAGCATGAATACGCGGGATATGTAAAGACGGCGTATGAATTGGGGATAATAACCGGCAAGGAGGACGGAAATCTTGGGGTTGACAAACCCTTCAGCTATATGGACGCGGCGGTTATGTGTGTTCGCGCACTGGGCGGGGATATGATCGCAATGCAAAACGGCGGTTATCCTACGGGGTACTTCGAGTTTGCTTCAAGGTATGGGCTTTTGAAGGATGTTAATTTTTCGGGAAATGATATTATAGCAAAGGACGCGGCTCAGATGATATTCAACGCACTTGAAGCCGGTGCAACGAAGGCAATCGGTCCGAATGAATATTATTTTGATGAAAATACAACGCTTCTTGATACAAATTTCCATATCAAAAAAACAGAGGGTATTCTGGACGCCAACAGGGATGCGGGCATTTACAGCAATAACCCGCTACCTGACGGGCAAATTTCAATCGACAATTATGCTTATTATACAGAGGACAGCTACAGAGATTATTTGGGATGCAAGGTAGAGGCTTATTACCGTGAGGACAATTTGGATCGCGAAATTGTATATATTGAGGTTCTTAATGATGCGCCGCTTGAAATCAGAGCAGGAAGCGTAACCTCTTACGCAAGCGGAACAATTGAGTATTCTGCCGATGGTGATAGGCGTTCGCTGAAGAAAAAGATATCGCCGACAGCCGTTACACTGCGGAATTGGACCCGCGAGATTGTTTCCGGCGACTTTGCGATTCCGACACACGGAACATTCAAGCTGATAGACCAAGACGGCGACAGGCTATATGATGTTGTATTTGTTTTTGACTGCAAGCTTCTTTATGTGACGGATGTATCAAGCGACTCTCTCAGAATTTACACCCATACGACAGATATGGACTTTCGTGTAATTGATTTTGATGAATACGAAGAATATGTCGTTAAGGATACAGAGGGCAATGTTCTCGCGAATACCGACATTACGGCGGATACGGTTTTGAATGTATATGCGAAGCCCGATAAGAGTTATATCGAAATAATCATATGCCGGGAAACGCTCTCAACAGATGTCGCAGGTTACAGTGCGGAGACGGAAAACGGAAATTCTTATATTTCTTTCAGAGACAGCAGCGGAAAAACGTACAGAACAGTTGCGGGCTATGAAGCTGTTTCCGAAAAGAATACTATAAATGTGGGCAGCAGCTATGTATTTATTCTTGACAGCACCGGCTTTATAGCGGCTGTTTCCGCCGAGAAGAAGAAAACGGATTTCAGCTTCGGATGGCTTACAAGGATCGCAGCTTCGGACGGCGATTCGGATACACAAGCATCCCTTAAGATTTTTACAGCTGACGGAGTATTCATTACGGTAGTATCTGCCAACAAGGTTATTTACGGCAGTGAAAAAAGTTCTCTTACGGGCGAGCAGCTCATCTCTAAATTGTCTAAGTATAACAACGCAGGAACTCTTGTCAGATATAAGCTGAATGACAGCGGGGAGCTTAAAAATATTGAACTTCCGGATAACAGCGAAAATGCAGTTTCGGGCTTCAGAAAGGTTTCCTCCTTTGAAGACGAGAGTAATAAATATCTGTCAAGATATGATAAATCCCTGCAAATGTTTGGTGCAAGAGTAATTGTTGATAATGATACGGTGATCTTTTCCGTTCCCGAGGCGGATGCTCAAAATGGAAATGCCGATGTTGTTGCGGACGAAAAAAATTATATTGCATATAAGGCGGGAGAACTTGAAAGCTATAGGGTATACGGTGATAACGCGGCAGGTTATGTTGTTGACGAGGGGGACATATTATCGGATGTTATTGTAATAAAGAATGAGGGCTTCAAGGGTACTATCTCATCAGAAGCTCCGCAGATGCTTGTCAAAGGCGTTTACTATAAGTACAGCGAGGTTGACGGTGAAGCAATGAGAATGGTTTCGGGCTATGTGGCAGGCAAGGAAGTATCTTATAAGCTGATTGACGGTATAGGCGAGGACATCGGCGAGGGTGATATTATCCGTCTTGGTTTCAGAGGGGATGAGGTTGTAGGCATACAGCGTGTGTTTAACGGCAGCATTGGACTTGCTCTTAAAAATGACGGAGTAACGCCCCTTGACGCGTTTAGCGATTCCGAAACGGGTTATGGCGCCAATATGGACGCGAGTCTGGTATTTGTATATGGCAAGGTCAAGATGATTGACGGAGATTATATGAAGATTGATGCTCTTGATCCGCAGACGGGAGAGGACATAGTTTCAAAAAATGAGAACTATTTCTATAAAGCCTCGATTGACGCTATTTACAGGTATGATAAAAACGCCGGGAAGTCAGAAAAAATCAGCCTGATTACAGCGGCTGATATTGAAAGCATTGAACAAAATCCGAACTCTTCAGACAGAATATTTATAATTGTCAACGACAGAAGAGCGAATACGATTGTAGTCTACAGATAAACAATAGCTGAATTCAGCCTTGAAAGCAATAAAAAGCGCTTGAGATTAAAATTAATTTCAAGCGCTTTTTAAAAATCTGAATTCTGCGCGTAGGTTACAGGCTTATATTATCAAACTTAAAGCTTTTTTTAAGCATCCACTTGCCGCGGGTAAAATCCGGAATGGCAACGGGTGTGCTGCCACAGGCAATGGACTGTTCCGAAAGAGGCGTTATCGCCATCCACGCGGCGGCGTCGTACACATCTATCGGCATAGGCTTGTTGTTAATTACCGCGTCAAAGAAAATATTAAACTCAAGGTAATCCATACCGTCGTGGCTGCCCTGAACGCCGCTTTGAAGATAGGACTGCCATAGCGGATGTTCGTACTTTTCGGCATATTTTTCGGAATTACCGTACTCGCTTTTCCATTCATGGTCCTTTGCACGGTCAGTCTCACAGTCCGTGAAAACGGAGTCGGTGAATCCATCGTACATTGCTTTTGTTCCGCGCACGGTAAGCCCGCGGGAGTAATACCTCGGAAGTGTGGTATCGAGCGTGAGAACGATTGTCTCTCCGCCAGCGCAGGTTATGACGGTTGTAACAATGTCACCCTGCTTAAAGTCGGTGTTCATCAGCTCTGTATCATCGCTCTTGTTCCGGTTTATGTATTCCTTAAGCCCCGCCGACTTTGACGCCGTTGAGGTCAGCGATACCATTCTGTTGCCTGCGTTGATGCGGAGCAGCTTGGCAATGGGCCCCAGCTCGTGAGTCGGATAATTTTCGCAGTTTCTGTTTTTGTAGTTCCTAAGGCGATAATGCCTGTTCTCTTTTCCGTTTGCTATCTCTTCTCTCAGGTCGTGTCCGTATCTGCCGGAGCAGTGAACAACCTCTCCGAACACTCCGCTGCGCTCCATGTTGAGACACATCATCTCCCGCCGTCCGAAGCAGCAGTTTTCCATGAACATAAACGGAGTTCCTGTTTTCTCGTATGCGTCGACCAGCTTTATGCAGTCGTCAACGGAATACGCTCCGCCGACCTCTAAAGCAACTGTCTTTTTTGCCTCCATTGCCGCAACTGCGATATCAATGTGGCTCTCCCAGGACGCCATAATAACAACGGCTTCAACCTCGTCGTTTGCAAGGACGTCTCTGTAATCCGTCACAGCGGCGGGCGTATAGCCCCGCTTTTCGGCAACAAGCTTTGCTGCCTGCTCGGCACGGTCTTGGTAGACGTCGCATACAGCCGTGATTTTAACGGTATCAAGCTCCGTCAGAAGATCCTTCGTCAGAGAAAATCCCCGTGCTCCCATACCTATAAGACCTGTCTTGACTGTTTTCATCCTTTCATCCTTTCTGCGTGAAATATTTAGCTTTACATTTAGTTTCAATTGTGGTATAATAACATTATACAACAGCCAAAATATATTGCAATTCAAAAAAAGACATAAAATATATGATTTTAGTTGCGGGAGTGATAATAATGTATAAGTTGTATCCGGTAAATAAAAAACTGGAAATACACAGCCTTCATTCATTGTTTGAGGCCGAGCGCAGCAAGGAATATTCTTTTCCGGGTGAGGCGCATGATTTTTGGGAATGTGTGTATGTGGAGGACGGAAACATCTGTGTGTCGGGGGATGGGAGAATTTATCATCTTACAAAGGGCGATATTATTTTTCACAAGCCTATGGAGATTCATAAATATAATGTAGAAAACTGTAAGGCGGCAAGGCTTTTTATATTTGCATTTTCCGCATCGGGCGAGGCCGTCAATTTTTTTAAAAACAGGGTGTTCCGTCTGGAGGGTCATGCCAAGGCGGCAATGTGCGGATTCCTGGAATTTACTCACGGTGTTATGTCGGAGAGTGCGGGAGAGAAAGCTGCGGATATGTGGAGGAAGCTTGATACGTGGATGATGCTCGGCGAGCTGTGTAAAAGAAAGGATACGTATCCCGATATTGCGGCGGCGTATATATACATGCTTATGATGTTGCTTTACGAGACGGACTGTGATATTTCGCCCGTTTCCGACCTGCCGGACACAGTGATATTTGAGGCAGCGGTTGCGTTTATGTCAAAAAACATTTCCGAAAACCTGTTGGTGCCCGAGATTGCAGCGCAGTGCGGTGTAAGTCTGACGAGCTTGAAAAATATCTTCGGCAGATTTGCGGGAATGAGTGTGCATAAGTATTTCATAAAGCAAAAGATCGGTATTGCCATGCGGCTGCTGCGGCAGGGGGTCAGCGTTACCGAGACGGCAGAGAAGCTCGGCTTCAGCAGTCAGAGCTATTTTACATCGGTCTGCAAGCGTGAGACGGGACTTTGCCCGACAGAACTCAAGGATAAGGAAATAGGAATCAGAGAGCAGTAACAAGAGAACCGTTCTCATTTTGTTACCTATTCCCTCTTCACTCTTCCCTCTTCACTCTTCCCTCTTCACTCTTCCCTCTTCACTCTTCCCTAAAAAGATGCCGATTTTTGAAGTAATAAGTAATAGTGAATAAGGAAAAGGTATTGTGCAAACTCGTCAAAGCGAGTTTGTTTTTTTTATCTCTGATATATTGTGCGTCAAATCAAGTTCTATTGTTATGAATATCAAAAAATAGAGGCTAATCATGGGCTGATGTCAAAAAATGATGCTTGATTTCATGCCGGTTATGAGTTAAAATTATTAGCATAGAGGGGGAATGCTTCATGAGGCTTCTGAATACAGACGGCTCAAGGTTTAAAAGGAATCTGCTGAGGGACAGACAATTATATCTGATGCTTTTTCCGTGCATATTGTATTACATTTTATTTTATTATGTTCCGGTATACGGCATTCAGATAGCTTTTAAGGATTATCAGCCGTACGTAGGTATTTTACAAAGCAAGTGGGTGGGGCTTAAGCACTTTAAAAGCTTTTTCGGATCTCCTTATGCATTCAGGATAATACGAAATACCTTTCTGATAAGCTTTTACTCCATGATATTTACTTTTCCGCTCACAATTATTCTGGCACTTCTGTTCAATGAGCTGAGATGCAAATGGTTTAAGACGGCGGTACAGACCATATCATATCTGCCGTATTTTATTTCAACCGTTGTTGTTGCGGGATTGGTTGTTTCATTCCTTTCGCCTACTGCCGGAATAGTAAACACCGTTCTTGAAAAAATGGGAATGGAAAAAATATATTTTCTTATCAAGCCGGAATATTTCAGAACTATTTTTGTGGCTATGGGCGGCTGGCAGGGAATCGGCTTCGGAACAATAGTATATACTTCCGCTCTGTGCTCCATAGATAATACTTTATATGAAGCGGCGGCTGTTGACGGTGTAAGCAGATGGAAACGCATTATACATATAACGCTGCCGGGGATCATGCCTACAATCGCGGTTATGCTGATAATCCGCATGGGAAGTCTGCTATCCGTCGGTTCCGAATCAATTATCCTGCTTTACCAGCCGATAACATATGAAACAGCGGACGTTATAAGCTCCTATGTATATCGAAACGGTCTTGTTGAATCAAACTATTCTTATGCGGCGGCTGTGGATTTGTTTAACGGCATAATTTCATTGGTGCTTGTTGTCATTTCAAATATGCTGTCGAAAAAAATCGGCGGCAGCGGAATATGGTAAAGGGGAGGAAACGGAATTGAAAAGAAGCTTTGGAGAAAAAGTGTTCGACTGTTTTAATGTTATGCTTATGCTTTTGACAGCCTTTGTGACATTATATCCTGTATGGTATGTATGTATAGCCTCTCTCAGTTCGGGAATTGAGGTAACAAACGGCAATGTAATATGGTGGATAAAGAATTTTGAGCTCCAGGCATACAAGCAGCTTTTCGCAAATAAGGAAATATGGATTTCTTACGGGAACACGTTTTTTTATTCGATTGCGGGAACTATGCTGAATATGCTTCTGACTGTTACGGGTGCATATGCCCTTTCAAAGAAAAGGTTAATGGGCAGAAAGCTGTTTATGACACTGATACTTATAACAATGTGGTTCAGCCCGGGAATTCTGCCGCAGTACATAACCTTCAGAAATTACGGACTTATTGATACACGGCTCGGAATATTGCTGTGCGGAGCTGTAACTGCATTTAATCTTATTCTTATGAGAACATATTTTGAGTCGGTGCCGGATTCCATGGAGGAGGCGGCAAAGCTTGACGGAGCTGCGGATTTTCAGGTGTTCAGAATGGTGTTCCTGCCGTTATCCGGTTCAGCGCTCATAACGATTGCACTTTATTATTTCGTCGGACGCTGGAATGCATATTTCTGGTCAATGATTCTTTTGAAGGATCCCGATAAAATACCGCTTCAGGTTCACCTGAAAAAGCTGGTTGTTGAAATGACTGCCAACGATTCCGAAAGAGGCAATATAGATTATACGGTTACTTCAAGGGAAACCACTATTTATGCAACAATTGTTATTTCAATTATACCAATGCTGATTATTTATCCTTTTATTCAGAAATTTTTTGTTAAAGGTGTAATGATTGGCGCGGTTAAGGGTTAGAGATGTAAAAAAACGGCAAACGCCGTAAAAGGAGGATAAATATGACAAAATTAAAGAGGATTGCAGCACTTTTTCTCGGATTAAGTCTTATGACCGGGATTATGACGGGCTGCGGAGAAAAGAAGGGCGCATCCGAAAAAGGAAATCTGGAGCTTTCAGTTCATATGCATTTCTACGGATACTGTGTTTTCGATGATGAATGGCCGGTGTTTAAGAAGGCGGCTGAGCTTACGGGTGTGACGCTTCGCGGAACGGCTGTGGAGACGGTATCGGACAGCGGTCAGGCTTTTTCAACCATGCTGGCGGATAAAACCCTGCCTGATATTATTCATTACGACGGAACGAGCCTTAAAAAAATCGGTATTCAGGGAGCGCTTATTCCGCTTGATGATCTTATTGAAAAGCACGCTCCCAACATAAAGAAATATTTTGAGGAATGTCCCGATGCGCGGATTGCGGCTACCGCAAGCGACGGACATATATATTACATTCCGGGAACACTTGCTGACATCGATCAGAAGAGCCTGCCGTCTCAAGGCTTCTTTATAAGACAGGACTGGCTTGACAAGCTTGGGCTGTCAACTCCGAAAACAGTTGATGAATATTACAATGTTCTGAAGGCATTTAAGGAAAAAGACCCGAACGGTAACGGAAAAAATGATGAAGTGCCGTATTTTAAGCGAACCGGAAGCATTGCTGATTTGTATCAGCTTTTCGGAGCTCATGAGGGATACTACATAAATGAAAACGGAGAGTATACAGACGGCAAAACGGAGCCGGAGCTGAAAACGGCTGTTGAAAACCTGGCAAGGTGGTATAAGGAAGGGTTGATTGACAAGGAATTTTATACAAGAGGAGAGCAGGCGCGCGAACAGCTGCTGAGCTCTGATCTCGGCGGCTCAACTCATGACTGGTTTTCATCAACCGCATCGTATAATTCAAAATATACGGGCTTTGGTTTGAACTTTGTGCCCATGGCACCGCCGGCCGATATAAACGGCGTTGTTAAAGAGGATTTCGGAAGATCTATTCTTCACGGTCTCGGCTGGGGTATATCAAAGGATAATAAGCATCCGGAGGAAACGATAAAGTACTTCGACTTCTGGCTTAGCGAGGAAGGTACAAAGCTTGCAAGCGTCGGTGTTGAGGGTGTTCATTATAATATGAAGGACGGTCAGATTCAATTTACCGACGAGGTTTTAAACGGTGACGGCGGTGTTCCCTCATATCTCAGAAATCAGGGAGCGCTTATTGAAATAGGATCAATTCATACAATAGACGCAGAGCTTGCGGGAATGAATGAAACAGCCCGCAGCGGCTTTAATGAATATAAGGATAACGGATGGGTCAGCCCCTCCGTGCCGCCGCTCAGCTTCACTGAGAGTGAGCAGGAGGTTATTGACGCAAATGAAACAAATATCACTACCTTCTATAATGAGCAGATTCAGAAATGGATACTCGGAGCAGAGGATGTAAACGCAACATGGGACAGCTATCTCGAAACTCTTAAGAGCCTTGGAAATGACGAGCTGACAAGGGTAAACAAAGAATCATATAAAAGAAGCATATCTGAGTAAGATATCAATAATTAAAAGAAAGAGGTAATGGAAATGAAAAAGACGAGAAAACTTTTATCGGTGCTGCTGTCGGCAGGGATTATGGCTTCTCTTATTCCCGGCGCAGCGGCAGAGGACACGGGATTCAGTTATTTCTGGAGCTTTGACGGACTTTCGGCTCCGAAGGATGTGGCGCATGCAAGCTTTGACGATGCCGGAGAAACAGCAGTCGTAACCGATCCGGGTGCGAGCGGAGCTGCAGGAGATAATTCTTACGGTACCCATGCAAGTGCTTACCGGCGTCCCGGAGTCACAGAGCTTAAAAGTGCGCCGCGCATAAATTTTCTGAGTGATGTACTTTCGGATTCAACCGTGCTTGCGGGAAAGACGATTGTTGTTTCCGTTGATTTTATGAGAAAAAGCGACGGGGCACGTGGATATGTAATATGTCCGCTTTATGGAGAGGCAAGATGGAATGATTTTCTCGGAATAAGAATTCGCGATGATGGATGTCTCACCTGTACCGGTTCGACAAATTATCAGGATAATTGCATAAGTGAATATATTCAGCCGGGCAGATGGTATAATGTAGCTGTTAAGTACACCTTTGACGCGGCTGATAATCATCCGTCGGCTGATGTTTATGTAAACGGTGAGCTTATGCTCGATGATATATACTACAAATATCAGAAAACACTTCCGATCGCTTTCAGAACGGCATGCCTTGCAAGTACAGACAGTAAATGGAATTCTACCGACGGCTTGACTCGTGCTTACGAGCGTGACGAGACTCTTTATATAGACAATCTCTATATAGGCGACGACCTTACAAGGGTTGATTATGAGCTTGGAATAAGCAGGGTTACGGAAAATCCGACAGACAAAAAGCAGCTTACTCTCAGGTACAACCGGGATGCAGCAAAAGCTGCTTACGAAAATGACATGTTTCTTCTGTCCCTTACCAGCGGAGCGGCAGGACCGAATGTGACCGGTTCGGTATGGACGGATGATAAGACGGTTGTTCTCACACTTGATTCTGAAATTGAGCCGGCAGTTACTTACTATATCTCAACGCTTTCCGACGCTGCGGCAGGTAAAAATGCGTATGCTTACAAAACAAAGCTTGAATATTTCTGGAGCATGGACGAGACTGAGAACACATATCCGAAATATTTTGAGAAAAACAATCAGGATATTGCCCGCAAATACGAGCAGGGTAGATATGATACGGACGGTAAGGATTTTGACTTTAAGTGGTGTACGGCTGTGGGAAGTGCAAGACATAACGGTATAGATACATCCAAAATCAAATATATGAACGGATACAATATTTTAAACGGGAAATTAGGAACGTTTAAAACAGGTGTAATAAATGTAAACATGGATTTTATGCTCGAAAATCCTGATTTGTGCGGATTTATTATCGCACCGAGAAGAGACGGCGCTTTCCCGAACTTTATATTGCTTGATAATCTTAAGCTCTTTGCCGGCGAAACTGAAATAGGAACTATAGAACCGAAAAAATGGTATAATATTTCGGCTGTATACCATTTTGTGACAGGCGGAGTGGTAACAGATGTATATCTTGACGGAGAGCTTAAGGTTGAGGCTCTGTACAACAGCTATAAAAACGGTATTACCGGAATTTCGTCGCTTATTACGGCAAACACATCGGACGAAAATTTTGCAATAAGCCCAAGACCGGATGGCCGCGGCGAGTATTTCCATATAGATAATCTTTATATCAGCGCAGACGAAACGTATACAAATTCAGCATTTGAATACTCTTTCGCAGGTGATGCTGCAGCTGTCAGCGGCGGTGCAATAGGCAAGAGCGGAATTGTTGCGGCTGCAAGATACGGCGCGGACGGAAAGCTTAAGAGCATAAAGCTTTACGATATGAAGCTTGACCGTACGGAAAAAGCAGCATATGATGTATCACTGGGCACAGCCGAAGAAAATGACGTTATAAAATATTTCATTTGGAACGGTGCGTCTGATATGATACCTGCAATAAATCCTGTTGTAAAATAAAATAAACGCGTATCACTGACAGGAGCAATTTTACAATTACTCCTGTTAGTGTATTGATATGGAATTAAAAGGATGAACGGTGTGAAAAGAATTATTGCTTTTATTGTTTTTTTGGCATTAATGCTGCAGGGAACGGCGTTGGGATTCGAAGGGAAATTATCTTACGGCGAGCTCAGCTTTGAAAGCAGAGGAATAACCGTTAATTATATATGCAGAGCCGTTTCTTCATACGAAGACGGTCACGGAATAATAGTTACGGCGGTAGAAGGTGCGGACGAAACGCTTCTTGAGGTTGTTGACGTAGAAACGGAGGAGCTTATTCACGTATTTCATACAGGTATTGCAGGGACGATGTGGTACGGTGCTGCAGACAGCGACGGCAGGGTGTTTTGCGCCATAGGAAGAAGCCTTGTAATCTATTCCCCGGAGGATAAGACGGTAACAAATGCCGGGTATGTTCCGACTACCTTAAGCGGAAATTCAAACAGTGTAATCGCACCGTTTCCGGGCACTGCATTCGGAACAACAAGCGCGTACGGCTATGTTTATGCGTGCCGTGATAATAAAATAAGCATTTTAACGCAGCTTCCCGGAGTGAGCTCTATGGGCGGCATTGCATATAATAACGGATTTTTGTACAGCGGCGGCAGGTATTCGGGAGCCGACTGTGCTTCTTCATATCTGTATAAAATCAATCCGGATACCGGGGAGCCGGCAGCGCTTTCAAATCCACTCGGTGAAAATATAAGCGGAGTGGGATTTGTACATAGCTGCGGCAAGTATATAATTGCACAGCTGACAGGATATTCGGGTGTGACACACGGATATTTTTATGATACGGAAGATGGCTGCTGGCTTGATAAAACAGTTGATTTTGACAGCAACGGCATGACTGATGAATGTGACGGAAAGCTGTTTTATATCAGTAATGGTTCATATTACGGAATTGATACGCAAACTCTTGAAGTTACCAAATATCCGTCTCTTAACTGGAATTTTCAGCGCGGAAACGGACTTCCCCTGACATGCAGCTATTTCCCTGGCGAATGCTTTGTACAGAGTCAGTATAACGGAAATCTGTATGTTGTTTCGCCTGCACTCGGTGCATGCAGAAGGATAAATGTAAGCCTTGAGGAGGCTTCCATGCGCAGACGTATTTCAAGGGTGGGAACGGATGGCTCTGTTTATGTAACGGGATTTATGGGGTCTTCCGGCGCATCATATAATCCGCAGACAAAAGAAAAAAAAGCGTTCAGCATAGGGCAGGGTGAGGGTGCCGTTTGCTATGGGAACAAAATGTATATCGGCGTTTATCCCGGGGCGCTTATTTATGAGCTTGACATGACAAAAGGCTATGACAAATCAAATCCTAAGCTTGTATATGATATCGGCGATGACCAGGACAGACCCTTCGGAATGGATATATGTGAAGGAAAGCTCGTTGTGGGTACGCTTCCTTCAGCCGGAAAGACGGGAGGAGCATTGACGGTCATTGACCTTGATACATACAGCGGTGAGACCTACAGGAATATTATACCTGAGCAGTCGGTGCTTACGGTGACGCATAAAGGCAGCGTTGTATATTTCGGGACATCTGCAAGCGGCGGTGCTGGGGCTGTTGCCGAAAATGACAGACAGGCTCATGTGGTGAGCTTTGACATGAATACAAGAAAGATTATCGGAAATGTGAAATTCAGCGTCCCGGGTGTTAATAAGACGGTGGGCGCCGTTCATGGTCTTAAATATTCACCTGATGACGATGCCTTGTACGGAAGTGCGGGAGGAATTTTATTCAGAATGCGTCCCGATACTCTTGAGCTCGAAAACAGTAATGTGTACGGCGGCATTGAAGAGATTACGGGAAGCACAACACAGCTGTGGCATGAGCATTATATGGAGTTTTATGACGGTTTTCTGCTTTGCGGCGCACAAATTGCCGACAGGAATTCTCTTCAAATTATCGATTCGGCACCGACAAGTGCACAGCTTGCCGGAGTTATCGGAAGCCGGGCGTATTTTGTGGACGGCAATACCGATATTTACAGCGCTGAGCTTATGACCGACAAATCCGGAGGAATTATCTGGAGCTTTGATGACAGAAGCTCTCTTCCTTATGAGTTTACTTTGAACAACAAGGATATTCCCAGATACCTTAATGAACCGGGTGCCTCCGGAAAAAACGGAGATTATGCCTTCGGATGGCTTACGGGCATCGGGAACGGCCGGGGAAATGCTGCTATAGGTCAGTATTCAAATGGCTTTAATCTTCTGAAAAATGAGATAGGGGAAGATTTATTAAATGATACGACAATAGTTGTCAGTATGGACTTTATGGTTAAAAATATTGAAATGACAGCGAATCTTATAAATCCGAATTTTACTGCCAGAAAGGATCAGTTTGCCGCGTACGTAAGCATGGCGGGAGGCAGATTGTATACAAACGGTACGGAGATAGGGAGCTACGGTGAAAACGAATGGCACAATGTTTCGGCTGTATACAGGCTTTCTTCGGAAAACGGTGTTTCATATGATGTTTATTTCGACGAAAAATGTGCTGCGGAAAACATATCCGTAAATACAAATGTAACCCGTGCGGGGGTATCATATTTCAGAATACTTATAAATGCCGATACAAGTGACGAGGCATATAATATAAGCAATAGATTTGATGGCAGGCAGGAGATTTTGTATATCGATAATCTTTATATAGGACAGCTTGAGGATAACAAAGGTACGGCACCGTCATACAGGACGGATGCGGAGGCTGTTTATATAAACGGCGGCGCATACGGCACCCGGGCTGATATAATAGTTCCGGAATATGAAGGCGGCCGTCTTACGGAGGTTTCCGTAATCAGCACATATGCCGCTCCGAGAACTACCGAAGCAGTTGCGGCCCAAAGTCCCGGCAAATGCTTTGTATGGACAAATCTGACGGACATGAAGCCGCTTATGTGCGCAGATGCAAGGTGAGAAAACGGAACAGGAGAATGAAATGAAAATATTCAAAAGGATTCTTTGTATTATACTAAGTGTGTTAATGCTTTCCGGTATGGCGTATGCCGAAGAGGAAAACAAAATCCGCTACGGCAAGCCTGAGCTTTTATCGGGGCCGGCATTGACAGCAGCATATATCGAAAGGTCACTGACAAGCTATGAGGACGGCAGACCTATAGCGCTTGTTTCCGTGAATGCTGCCAATAAGGCGATAACCCAGATAATCGATATTAATGCGGAGAAAATAATTCATACCTTTGATCTTGATTTTACCGGCTATTGTTATTGGGGATGTGTAAGCGAGGACGGCGTAATTTATTATACTGTCGGAAATAAGGTGGTTCAGTACGATCCGCGGGAAAAGGTTCCTGTGCTTCTCGGTACTGCACCAACCTACAGAAGCTCCAACATCAACGGAATGAGCTGGGATGAGGAGGAGGATGTTCTCTACGGAGGCGTTCCGAATACGGGAAATATATTCAGATGCAACCCGAAAAATCATGAAATGACAACAGTTGCAACTCTTTATCCGGAGTGCTATTCAACTTCAAGACCGGCGTCTCTCGGCGAGTATCTGTATATAGGAGGCACATATTCAAAGAGTGACGGAGGCGGAACTCATGTATACAGGTTAAATAAGTCCTCCGGTGAGATGACAGCGCTTCCCGATCCGGTCAGCACTCCGATTCATACGGTCGGTTCTCTTTATACAGCAGGTAAATATATATTTGCAGATGTGGACGGTGTAAACTACATTTGGAATACGGAAACAGAGGCGTGGGAGGATGTGACCTTC
Source organism: Clostridia bacterium (assembly GCA_017935675.1). GTDB lineage: Bacteria > Bacillota > Clostridia > UBA1381 > UBA1381 > RGIG9115. The sequence goes on from JAGBHE010000096.1 coordinate 38,631, forward strand.
AGGTATAAGACCTCCGGACTGACCGATATATTTGAGGGGAAATACTATTTCCTTTGGGATGACTGCTTTCACAGCATAGATATAGAAACTCTTGAGATTGTTGATTATCCTGATCTGAGATACGGTTCTCATCTCAGGGGAAACGGATATTTTATTCAGTATGATGATCCGGATTTTCCCGGATATTCATTCCTTACGGCACAGTATAACGGAAATATTTACATCTTTAATACTACGACAAGTAAGTTTAAGCGCCTTGACGTGACTCTTAAGGGCGCTCCCCAGGAGCGGAGAGTTTCGTCGGTGGAATGTGATGACAGAGTATATGTAATGAGCTTTAAGGGCTCAAGAGGGGCTGCTGTTGACTGTACTGACGGAAGTATAGATTATTATACCGCAGGTCAGGGCGAGGGTGTTACATCAAATCCGGAGACCGGCAAAATATATACCGGCAATTATTCCGGTGCTTTTATCTATGAGATGGATTCGGACAGGGATTATACCGAAACTGCCGGAGATATCCATTCAGACACAAATCCGCGTCTTTGGGGATACGTGGGGGAAAACCAGGACAGACCGTTCGGAATGGATATTGCGGATAATAAGCTGATTGTAGGTACGCTTGCAAAGTCTAATGAAATAAGCGGAGCCTTAACGGTTATCGATCTGGAAACGTATGAATCTGACGTGTACAAGGATGTTATAGAAAATCAGGGGCTGCTTTCGGTTACCCATAAGGATAATATAATTTACGGAGGAACTACCGTAACCGGAGGTGCAAATTCAACACCTAAAGCAAATGCCGCCGTTGTGTTTGCCTTTGACCTTGATACGCGAAAGGTTATTCGCAGCACTGAAATTAAAATTCCCGGTATAAACGGCAATATTTCCGCGGTGCACGGCGTAAAGATAGGACCTGACGGTATGCTGTACGGTGCTGTCGCGGGTGCTGATTTTGTTATGAATCCGGAAACGCTTGATATAGTAAGGTATAATGTATACGGAACAGACTTTGAGGTAAACGCAGGAGCTAATTCCCAGGTCTGGCACGAATACAAAATGGTATTTGATAAAAAAAGCGGATATCTTTTCAGACTCGGTGCCATAATCGATCCGGAAACTCTTGAAATTGTAGCCCAGTGCCCGGAAATCAACGGAGAAATCCCGCAGTTTGCAGGGCTTGATTCCACCGGAAACGCTTACTTTGTTACATGGAACACAGCCGTGTATAAGGTGCCTGTTATCAGGGGAAATGATAAGAGCTATCTTCTTGGAGGTCTTGTTTTCTTTAAATGCGATGACGGAAGATTGTACAGAGGTTCTTCTTCACAGGAATTTTCCGTTTATACGGACCATGGCAGAATTATGGTTCCGGTAAGAGCTGCAGCGTCCGTTATGGGCGGAACTGTTGATTATGATGACGCGACAGGAATTGCTTCGGTGACAAATCAGGCAGGGAATGAAATATCATATAAGGTCGGAGATAATCTGGTTAATGTTGACGGAGATATAAAAAAATTCGGTGTTTATATGAAAAACGATAACGGTGTTTCATATATTCCGCTTCAGACTCTTTGTGATTTGCTCGGGAAAAGCATTTATACGGATGAAAACGGAATTACATTTATATATGAAACGGGAGTTGATTTTGAGATTGGCTCTGAAATAACGGAATATTTACTTAGTGAGGTATACAATGTTGAAAATTAAAAAGTTAATTTCTGTTTTACTCTGTGCCGCATCAGTGGCTTTAAATGTACCGGCATATGCCCGGACCTTTACGGATTTAAATTTATATACCCATGAAATAAATATAGTAACAGAGCTTGGAATTATGGACGGAGAGAACAGCCTTGAATTTTTTCCGGGTGATGAGCTTGACCGTGCTGAGCTTGTGAAATCGGTTATGGGACTTTTCGGCACGGATAAAGGGGACGGCAAGCAGCGTTTTGTTGATGTACCGAAGGATTATTACGCCTTTGACGCCATTGACAGCGCCGTTTGCTCGGGGCTTATTGAAGCTGATGACAGCAGAAGGTTCATGCCGGAGGAAAAGGCAACGGCAGAGCTTGCCTGCCGTATTATGCTTTTAGGTATGAATTACAGGATATATTACAATATGTCAGGGAAAACCGCTGCGGCGTATGCTGCGGAAATCGGGCTTCTTGACGGGCTGAGCTTTGGCGGAGAGACAATAACACGCGGAGAGCTTGCAAAGCTGATTTACAATTCGTTTTACTGCAATATTCCTAAAATGAGCGGCAGCACCGGCAGCAATGCGGTTTTTGAAACAGATGAGGACAAGACTGCTCTTTCATTTATGGGAATGAGGGTGGCATCGGGAACGGTAACTGCTAATGACAAAAGCTCTTTGTATTATTCCGGTAAGCCCGCAGGCCCGGGAAATGCAGTTATTGACGATGTTGAATTCTTTGCCGGTGATTCCGGTGTTGGCAATTATCTCGGTTATCATGTTGAAGCCATCTGTACCGATACGGGCGATACGGACACGGTTGTCTGCGCAGTTCCTTCACGGAAAAACAAAACGCTTAAGGTTGATGCTGAGGATATTACAGAGGTGACAGATTCTGCGTTTCGTTACGGCGCCGGAAAAAACGTGCGTCTGCGGACAGATATCTGCATGGTTTATAACGGAATTGCTGTCAGATACGATTACAGACTTCTCGATATAAAGCTCGGAAGTGTAACGTTTCTTTCAAATTCCGGCTCCGGTTCATACGGTATTGTTTTTATAAACGAGTTTGAAAGCTTTGTTGCTGCTTCCGTAAGCGCCGCTGACTCGAAAATATACTTAAAAAGCGGCGGCTTTAACGGAAAAAACTATATTGATTTATCACCTGACAAAAACATCAGAGCTAAGCTTTTTGAAGACGGCTCGCCTGCCGATTTATCGGCAGTTAAGCCGGGAAGTGTAATTAGTGTATTTTATGCATCCGGCGCAGACGATACCTACACTGTTTATATATCAAAAAAGAAGCTTCAGGGAAGGTATACGGCATTTTCCCCGGAGGATGAAACCGTAACTGTCGGCGGAGCGGAATATAAGATATCGGAAAATGCTGTCGGATATTCTACGGCGGAAATCGGCAGTACATATGAAATAAGCCTTGATTTTATGGGATATATTGCGGAGTTCTCAGCTGTTGAAGCAAAGGATAATTACGCCGTGCTGCTGCGCGCCGTTACAGATACTGAAAATGAGGATATATGCATTATAAAATATCTTGCCTCAGACGGAAAGATTTATTTCGGCAATGCCGGCCCGAAGAAAATAACGCTTATTAAGGGAGATGAGCACAGCAGTATCAGCCCGTCTCTTCTTGAAAAAAAGCTTAAGGCATATTTGTTTTCAGTTGTTATAATCGATACCGATTCAGCCGGCGCCGTAACGGATATAACTTTGCCTGATGCATATAACAGCGGGGATATTATGTCAAACGAGGGCAGGTTTACTCTTTATAAGGACGTGACCTCAAGCGTTCAGGCGTCTTACGGCATTATCGACGGCGTTGGCTACGGCAGCAGTATAACATTTATTGTTCCTCCCGATGAAGAATATTCAGATGAGGAATGTCAGGTAAAAACGGGCGGCTATTTCAGTGCAGGTTCAAGATACTCGGGCTTCAAGCTCTATGATGTGGGGCTTGACGGTCAGGCAAAGGCAATTCTTGTGCGGTCAAAGGGCGGCTCAAGTATTTCGGACTACAGCTCCGGTCTGATGATTGTGGAAAAGAGATATTTCGGAATCAATGCCGATGATGAAACGGTAACGGTGCTTTCAGGCTATAAGGACGGTCAAAAGATGAGTGTTCCTGTTACAAACGGATCACTTACCGACCAGAAGCATTCATTTGAATATGATATAAAAAATGCTGATATCGGAGATGTTTTTTTGTTTCAGACAAACAGTGCCGGTGAAATTTCTTCGTACGCCTTTGCCTATTCAGATTCGCTATGCAAGGATATCTTCAAGCAGTTTACAAGCTGGGGCAACGGTCAGGGTACAACAAGAGAATGCTCTGTATATCACGGCTATGTGAGGTTTGTTTCGGAAAAATATCTTACGCTTCAATGCGGAAGCGATATCGTGGCAACTGATGTGAGCGCGTCAGCTTTGGTATTTCGTGTGAACCGTTCCGACAAAATAGTCTCTCCGGGAGAATGGGGAGATATAATCGCGTCAAATTACAACACGGGGCTGACCGGCTCGGAGGTTGTTGTCAGAACAAACAGAAACGGTGTTCAGGAGGTAATAATATATGAGGATTAAGAGAATTGCCGCACTTGTGCTTGCCTTTGCTTTATCATCCGGACTGCCTGTCAGGGCGGCTGAGCTTGAGGCGGTATGGTCTTTTGATGCGGAAAGCGGTATGCCGGAGGGATTTTCCTTCAGCGGCAGGACAGTTACCTTATACAACAATCATGTCGGCGCAGACGGTTCGGAATATTCATTCGGATTTTCCGCCGGTACAGGTATAGGGATGGGAAACGGAGCTGTGACAAATGACAGCTGCGGTGTTGATATTGACACATCCTCATTTACTTCCGGTACGAACGGTACAATTGCTGTTTCTTTCGATTTTCTTATTGAAAATTCAAATCTTTGTGCGTGGCTTATTGCACCGGTGGCTGACGGCACGGCTGTGCCGCTGGTGACACTTTCAGGCGGCAAGATATTTTTCGGTGAAACTGAAATCGGCGCTGTTGAAGCTGACGAATGGCATGAGGTAGGCGCAGAAATAAAGAAAACGGAAACAGGTGCAAATGTCAGTATTTACCTGGACGGCGTGAATGTCGGCGGCTCCGGCGCGGCTTATGCCATGGGGGATATAACCGGCTTTTCCGTGCTTGCAGCACCTGCAACCTCAACTGCTGAATTTCTTGCTAACAGAACCTTTGAGGGAAGAAAGGAGATTTTGCAGCTTGACAATTATTATGCGGGAATAAACGATAAGCATTTTGTCGGGGAATTCAGATGCATGGGTGCGGCTGTGGGAGCGTCGCTCAGCGAGTTTATTGTAACCTTTAACCGCAGTGTTTCCGGCAGTATTGAAAATCCTGTCACGGCAGACGGGTTCACGATTGCGGAAACGAAATGGGATGAGCTCAGGAAAACAGCTGTTGTGGTTCTTAACGAGCCGATGACCCCGGGCAATGTATATACAATACGCATTGCGGAGGATATTTCGTGCGATGACGGTATTGAGTATACCGGGAAAACGGAATATGAGCTTACGGCAGCTTTTCCGAAAAGCATTAATATGTTCTGGAGCTTTGACGATAAAAAGCTGCTTCCCGATTATTTCTCATATAATAATAAAAACGTGCCGACACTTGCTTCGGACGCCGGTGAAAGCGGCGAGGCGGGAGATTATGCATTTACATTCCTTGACGGTATAGGTAACGGCTTTTCGGGACCGGAAACGGTGCTGAACAAATATACAAACGGTATGAATATACTGAAGGGGGATCTTACCGCGCCTGTAAATAACACAACCGTTTTATTCGATTATGACTTCCTGCTGAAGGGAGATTATATGCTTGCAGGTCTTGCAGTGCCGGGGAAGAGTGCAGCAGCTCACGGCTTTGACAGCGCTGTTATTGTCGAGGACGGAAAAGCTGTGTTCGCCGGTGTTGAGCTTGGAAGTGTTGAAAAAAATGAATGGCATAATATCGGTGTTGTATATAAGCTTTCATCTGCGGAGGGTGCTGTAATAGATATATATTTTGACAGCGTGAAAAAGGTTGAAGGCTTTAGGGACCCGGCGTTCACAGGCGGAATACACTTTTTCTCCGTTCTGACAACTGCCAAGGTTCCGCCGGAGGTGGCGGCGGAATATCCGAGATACGATTCAAGAAACGAATATATGGTTATGGATAATCTTTATATCGGCGACGACGTATCAAGAGCAATTAAAGATTTAGCGGTAACCGGCTGTGTTCCTGCAAAAAACGCTGCCGGTGTCGCTGCTGACACAGGCTTTTCCGTAACCTTTAACGATTCGGTGAGCTATGGGAAGGATGAGCTTGCAGAATTGATTTCCGTTACCGATTCGCAGGGTGTTAGTGCAGGTGCAGACCATTTTACCGTTTCGGAGGACGGCAGAACCGTAAGCGCGGAATTCCCCGGCGGATTAAAAAACCGGGAAAAATATACAGTAAAATTCAGTGAGAGGCTTATTTCGGATTACGGGAAAGCGCCCGCCGCAGGTGAGGACTATTCCTTCACAACCGGAAGCATTTTTTCGGGGAAGCTTTCGGATGTCAGTATCAGCAGCGGCGGCGGAATTGTAACAGCGGAATTTGATTTTGCGGGAAGCGGAGAGGCGGTTCTTGTTTCATATGATGATAACGGGGTTATGACAGACGCCGGCACGGTATCGGCAGCTTCGGGAACGGTTTCCTGCAGCGGAGACGGGGAAAATGTATGCTTGTTTGTTGTTGACAGTCTTGAATCCGGTATTCTGCTTGCCGAGCCGTATATCAGCGGTGAAGCTGAGGGAGGATATTCATATCCCGACACCGCATTATCATTTACCGATGTGAAGTGCAAGGATAAGCTTATTACGGCAGAGGGAGCATCCTCCGTTAAAAACGGATATATTGTATGCAAGCTTGCTGATAACGGAAAAAGTATAGGTTCGGAAAGTCCGGAGGATTACTTGTATATCGGAATTGCAAAAAGTGACAGCAACGGCCTTTTCAGTTTTTGCGGCAAGGTAAAGGAAGCAGACGGCGAATATTCATACAGTGCAAGAGCGCTGTCCGGAAGTGCGGCGGAAGGCAGCGTCAGGTACAAGGTTCTTGATGAAAACAGCTTGCTTTCCATGTCGGCAGGCGGTGTCAGCTGCAGCATCTCCGGTGCGGAAATAACAGCCCGGATAAGCTCCGGCACGCTCAGCGGACTGCTTGTAAGCTTTGAGCTGTCGGACGGGGCAAGCTTATATTATGGAAATGAAAAGCTTATTTCAGGCACCTCAAGGCTTGACTGCAGCGGTCCTGTAGTTCTTAAGGCAGTGTCTGAATACGGAAGTGAAAGAGAATACAGGCTTACCGTTACAAAAAAGACAGCATCATCAGATAAGGGCGGCGGAAGCGGATCCGGCGGCGGAGGCGGCAGCTCTTACAGGGCGACGGTAACTGCTTCTGCGGAAAATATGGCGGCGGTGAAAATTCCGGAGCCTGTGGAGACTGTAAAAAGCAACGGCTTTGCCGATGTGCCGGAGGGCTTCTGGGCTGCCGATGCGATAAACAGGTTATATGAAAAGGGAATAATAGCAGGTGTTTCAGAGAGCGAGTTCGCACCTGAGAGAAGCGTCACAAGGGAAGAGTTTGCGGTTATGCTGCACAGGGCTTTCGGGAAATCCGCAGAGCGTACGAGAACAAGCTTTGACGATGTAGCGGAGGACGCGTGGTATGGTGAGGCGGTGTATGCACTTGCCGACAGCGGCATAATCAACGGAACAGGCGCGCATATTTTCGGTGTCGGAAGCTTGATTTCAAGACAGGATATGGCTGTTATGATATACAGGGCGGTTCAGGCGCCGGAGGCTGTCAGAGAATATCAGGGCTTCACAGATGAGGAGCTTATCGGAGGTTATGCGCTTGAAGCGGTTACAAAGCTGTTTGAGGCAGGTATAATCAACGGTATGGACAACGGAGCTTTTGAGCCGCTTGGAAAAACAACCCGCGCACAGGCGGCGTATATATTAAATCTGATAATGGATGCTTAATATTTTCAGCAGTCAAATACCGGTATATTGCAAATGCACGAATACCGGTATTTGATTGTGCAGTCATGGAATTCGTATTGACAAATATCAGGTTCTTTGCTATAATTGGCATAGATATTAAACGGGAGGACAGGTATACTGATGACTTTCTTTAGGCAAATGCTGAAAAATAATATGCTGATATGTGTCGGTTTTATGTTTATTTTCGCGGTTATAGCATATTCATTTACAATTCATTCGGTAAATATTGAAAATGAACGGGCAGCTGATACGATACTCAGTCAGACCTCGGATTATATTGACGGATGTATTTCCAGGTCAATAAATACAATGTTCACCATGGCTGAAAGCAGCAGTATAAAAAATCTTGGCATTAAAAACAATACGGTTACGGAACAATATGCAAAAATCAATGCAAATGAATATATGTCAACAATGGTTACCCATGCAAAGAATACCGTAATCGCTGCAATAAACTTTGAAAATAATATTGTTATTTCAAGCAAGGGGAGCATGTATCCTGAATTTTTTGCTGAAAGCATAGGTATCGGTTATGATGCCCTTAATGAGTTGACAGGCAGCGCTTTGAAAAAACAAAACGGTGTTGTAAGCTTTACGCTTTCCGAGGATAAGGGTACTGTAATAATGTGTACCTGCAGTAAGTCTTTATCATCAACTCCGATTTTCCCGATTGTTACAATACCTGTCAGAAGCATGCTTGCAAATACAAGTTCAGTTATCACGGTTGCAATAGATGATGATGTGCTGTACAGTAACGTACCCGATAAGCAAGGACTTTCAAAAACATATTCCATAACAACCCATACATACGGTTTCCCTGCTGAAATAGTCTACAGCTATGCGATATCGGGAATTTCGTATCATTCAAGGCTGATACTGATGCTTGTGTTAATCAGTCTTCTGACAATAATTATTCTGGCGGGAAGCCTTGTTATTATATATAAAATGACCAAGAAAACATATTCTCCCATTGCCGATCTTTTAAATCTGTTTGACGCTGACAGACGTGAGCGGAGAGGTAACGAGATTGATTTTATAAAAAATGAGTTTTTGTCTCTGACAAAATCCAGAAACAGCTTTGAGGAAAAGGCTGAGCTTGTAAGTATTCAGAATCTTATATACGGCATGTCTGACGAGGATGAAACCGACGCCTTAAAGGTAAAATACGGGCTTGAGGATTCGGATTATTTTGTATGCTCCGTAATAGAGCTGAGAGAGAAGTCGGATTTTCTGAGGTCTGATATTCATGCATTTTTTTACCGTGCCGCGGCAGAAAAAATTATTTCCTGCTTCAGCGAAGAAAAGTTTGTTAAGCTGATAGGTATAGACGGTATGCGCTACAGTCTTATAGTCAGCACACACCAATATAATTCTTTTAAAAATAAGCTTCATCATTTATTGCTTGGGCTTAATAATGAAATGAAGCTTGAACTTATCGCGTCGATAGGGTCATATGAAAAGGGTATTCAAAATATCAGAAAATCCTTTTCAAATGCTATGAGAGTTGCTGAAAACAGGATATTCGGTATGAAATACAATACCATTTGTACTTTTGAAGACAGCATGGCTTTGAATGAGAACAGTATTTATTATCCGTTTGAAACTGAAGTTGCATACATTGACAGTGTTTCCTCATGCCGGAGAGACAATGCAGCCCGTCTTATCAGAACACTTATTGAAGCTAATTTTGAACATAAATTTTTCACAAGAAATCAGTTTGCCCAGTTTATAATGATGGCAACAAACACAATTAACCGTGTTTTGTCGGTTATCAGCAGAACCTCCGCGGAGATTTTCGGTGATGACGTTATTATTTATTTAGAGCTGAAATCCTGCAGTGAACCGGCCGGGCTTCAGAATAAGCTGATTGAGCTGACCGATGTTCTTATAGATTTTATTGCGCAGATGCAGTCTGCAAGCGATAATAATCTGAGGCAGGAAATGCTGCAGTTCATTTCTGATAATTACAGCAGAGATATTTCTCTTTCGGATCTTGCCGAGAACGTTAACTTTTCGGTCGAGTATACAAGCAGGCAATTTAAGCTTTTAGTCGGTCAGAATTTCAAGGAATATCTTATGCGTTACCGGTACGATGAGGCGATAAGACTCATTGAAGCCAATCCCGGAATAAAGGTAATGGAGCTTGCAGGCAGTGTGGGCTGCACGAGTGCTACCTTGTCAAGAATATTTACAAAGTTTTCCGGAATGTCGCCGAGTGACTATATAAAGCATATTAACGGAAAAGATTAAACATAGCGCCCGTGGGCGAACACAAGGGGACGGTTCCCTTGTGTTACTTATTACCTTTTCACTATTCACTCTTCCCTAAAAAGATGTCGATTTTTTGAAGTAATAAGTAATAGTGAATAAGGAAGAGGTATTGTGCAAACTCGCCAAAGCGAGTTTGTTTTTTTAGTATAACGGGCATGCCGTAAGTCTGGGGTGAAAGTCCCAAGGGGCGTAGTTACCGACGAACCCGATAGCGACTTGCAAGTTTCATATCGCGAGATGTGGGAGAGAGGAAGCAATAGCGAAATCGTAGCCTGAC